>NZ_JAVKSG010000003.1:0-106023 GCF_039583785.1 Mycobacterium sp. | reverse complement strand
CGGCGCGGTCGACGGCTCGACGAAGAACTCCATCTCCATCTGCTCGAACTCGCGGGTGCGGAAGATGAAGTTGCCCGGTGTGATTTCGTTGCGGAAGCTCTTACCGATCTGGCCGATGCCGAACGGCGGCTTGCGGCGCGACGTGGTCACCACGTTGGCGAAGTTGACGAAGATGCCCTGCGCGGTCTCCGGACGCAGATAGTGCAGACCCTCTTCGCTCTCGATCGGGCCGAGGTACGTCTTGAGCATCATGTTGAATTCGCGCGGCTCGGTCCATTGGCCTTTGGTGCCGCAATCCGGGCAGACGATCTCGCTCATCGGCACTGAGTCTGGATCGACGGCCGGCTCGCCCTTGCCCTTTTTGAGGGCGTAGGCCTCCTGCATGTGGTCCTGGCGGTGCCGCTTGTGGCAGTTCAGGCATTCGACCAACGGGTCGTTGAAGACCTCGACGTGGCCCGAGGCCACCCACACCTCGCGCGGCAGGATGATCGACGAGTCCAGGCCGACAACGTCATCGCGGCCGGTCACCACCGCGCGCCACCACTGCCGCTTGATGTTCTCCTTGAGCTCGACGCCCAATGGCCCGTAGTCCCACGCCGATTTGGTGCCGCCGTAGATCTCGCCGGCGGGATAGACCAGGCCACGTCGTTTGGCGAGGTTGACAACAGTGTCGATGACGGACGCCACGGGGTGAGGACTCCTGTCGTTGAAACGGTGTTCTTGTAAAAGGCGGGACGATCCGTCATCGTAGCGATCCATCTGGCGCTCTTTGACATGCGTGGTTGCTAATGTGAAAGTGGAGGCAGCATGTCTGCCTCACCCTCCCCCGCAGCTGACGGCGATGAGCTGGTCGGCGAGCACCGACACGGCCATTCCGCGGAACTTCCGGCGCCACCGTCGCGGGAGATCCTCGACGCCGCCGGCGAGTTGCTACGCGCACTGGCCGCGCCGGTGCGGATTGCCATCGTGCTGCAGCTGAACGAGGCTGCGCGCTGCGTGCATGAACTGGTCGACGCGCTCGGTGTGCCGCAGCCGCTGGTGAGTCAGCACCTGAAGATCCTCAAGGCCGCGGGCGTGGTCGCCGGTGAGCGGTCCGGCCGCGAGGTGCTCTACCGGCTGGCCGACCAGCACTTGGCGCACATCGTGGTCGACGCCGTCGCGCATGCCGGGGAGGACAAGCCGTGACGGCCCAGACCGGCGTGCGGGCCACCCGGCAGCGGGCCGCGATCGCGGGCCTGCTGGACACCCTCGACGAGTTTCGCTCCGCCCAGGAATTACACGACGAGCTGCGGCAGCGTGGCGAGAACATCGGACTCACCACCGTCTACCGGACGCTGCAATCGATGGCCGCAGCCGGCCTGCTTGACACGTTGCGCAACGACACCGGCGAGTCGGTGTATCGCCGTTGCTCCGACCATCATCACCACCACCTGGTCTGTCGCGGCTGTGGATCAACCGTCGAAGTCGGCGATCACGAGGTCGAAGCGTGGGCGGCGGAAGTCGCGGCCAAACATGGGTTCTCCGACGTCAGCCACACCATCGAGATCTACGGCACCTGCGCGGACTGCCGTTAAGTCATTACCGCTCTGCGGATTTCGGCGCCCTTGTCGAGCACCATCAAAATCAGCGTGCGCAGCGCTTCGTCGCTCAGGCCGTTGCCCGGGAAGTTGTAGCGCAACATCACGTCCGCGGACTTGCCTGCCTTCTCGACCAGCGTCACCGACCCGAGCAGCGTGGAGTGCGCCTGCCCGGCCACGCTATCGCGAATCTTCTTGCTCACCAACAGATCCCACGCCACTATCTGCGTCAGAGCCACCAGGTCGAGATCCTCGGTGATCGACACCACCCGCAGCGAGGCGATCGTCCCGTCATGGTGAACGGTCAGCGCGCCGTCGGATTCCAGGTCGGCGGGCAGCACCTCGGACAGCACGGTGAACAAGCGTTCCGGTAGCGACGCCATCAGTCACACCTGCCACGTACGTCACCGACCGGCGGGGACCACCGATGTGCCCGCCTCTGAGCGAAAATTTGCGAAATTCGCTGAGAGGCGGGCAAAAGGACATGTGCTCCAAAGCGGATACTCGTGTGACGGAAGTGGCTCACGTCGAGACGCCGGTTATCCATCACGCCGTCCCGAACCGTCGGTTTCGCAATGCGTACTCCTCGCAGGCCGCCCACAGGTGGCGGCGGTCGTAGTCGGGCCAGAGCGTGTCCTGAAAGATGTACTCGGCGTAGGCCGCTTGCCAGAGCATGAAGTTGCTAGTCCGCTGCTCCCCCGACGTCCGCAGCAGCAGGTCCACGTCGGGAATGTCCGGGCGGTGCAGATGCCGGGCGATGGTCGCCTCGTTGACCCGTTCGGGGTTGAGCTTGCCCGCCGCCGCTGCACGCGCGATATCCCGTGCAGCTTCTGCGATTTCGGTGCGTCCGCCGTAGTTGACGCAGTAGTTCACGGTGATCACGTCGTTGCTGCGGGTCAACTCCTCGGCGACCGCCAACTCGTGGATCACGCTGCGCCACAGCCGTGGACGCGAGCCCACCCAACGGATCTTGACGCCCATTTCGTTGAGGTTGACGCGGCGGCGTCGCACCACGTCGCGGTTGAACCCCATCAGGAAGCGCACTTCGTCGGCGGAGCGCTTCCAGTTCTCGGTGGAGAACGCGTAGAGGCTGAGCCACCTGATGCCCATTTCGATTGCGCCGCAGACGATATCGATGACAACCGCCTCGCCCATCTTGTGACCTTCGACCCGTGGCAGGCCGCGCTGGGTGGCCCAGCGGCCGTTGCCGTCCATCACGATCGCGACGTGATTGGGCAACTGCTCCGCCGGAATCTGCGGGGCGGCCGCCTTGGAGATGTGCTGCGGCGGGCGGCGAGGGCCGCCGTCCGGCGAGGGCGGCAACGGCGGAAAAATCGCGGGCCATGTCGAGGTGTCCGGAAAGACCGGATAGTCGTCAGGCGCCGGGGCGAGCTGCGGGAAGCCGGACTTCCGCTTGCGCTCAGCGCTGCGCTCTGAGCGGCTCACCCGGCTCGTCTCCATGGGCCACATCCTGCCTGACCAGAGCGACCCGGCGGTCGAGCAGGTTCTGATCGACCACGTCGACCCGACGGATCCGTTCGACCAACGGCAAGGTGCGCAACTGCCGCTCCAGATGCCATTGCAGGTGAGCGGCCACCAAACCGCTGGCGTGGCTGCGGGCTGACTGCGCCACGCCCTCCGCGGCTTCCCAATCGCCGTCACGCAGTGCGGCCATCAGATCGAGTACGCCCAGCGGCGGTGTCGTCGCACCGGCGGGGCGACAGTAGGTGCACACGCTGCCGCCCGCGCCGACGTGAAACGCTCGGTGCGGGCCGGGCGTGCCGCAGCGCGCGCACTCGGTCAGCGCCGGAGCCCATCCGGCGATGCCCATGGCCCGCAGCAGATACGCGTCCAGCACCAGTTCGCGGGGCCGGGTGCCGTCGGCGACCGCCCGCAGCGCACTGACCGTGAGGCGGTGCAGTTCCGGCGCGGGTGCCCGCTCCTCGCCGGCGAGGCGCTCGGCGGTTTCCAGCATCGCGCACGCGCTGGTGTAACGGCCGTAGTCGCTGACGATGTCGGTGGCGAACGCATCAAGCGAGACCACCTGCGTGACGATGTCGAGGTTGCGGCCCGGGTGCAGCTGGACATCGATGTGCGCGAACGGCTCCAGCCGCGCGCCGAACTTGCTGCGGGTTCGGCGCACACCCTTGGCCACCGCGCGAACCAGCCCGTGGTCGCGGGTGAGCAAGGTGACGATCCGGTCGGCTTCGCCGAGCTTGTGCTGGCGCAACACCACCGCACGGTCTCGGTACAGCTGCATCTGAACAGTTTCGCATCGTTGCCGCTACATGTGTTTCGGTGACACGCTCGCGCGGGCGTCCTGCCGAGCGGGGTTGGGCCGGCCCGCACCCGAGGCCGGGTGGAAGCTGGATCGACCGCCCAGGTCACAACCGCCGATGACGGCGGTTGAGCAGCCAGATGTGCGTGGACAGTGCGGTGGCGAACGCACACCAGGCCGGGTAGAGGGCCAGCGGTGCGCCGCGTACGCCGCGCACCGTGATCGCCCGGCGGGTCAAGTCGGCGCTGCTTGCAGTCAGTGCCGCCGCGACGGCCGCTGACGTGACCAGATGGTGACGATTGAAGAAAAACCACGACCAGCTGGCGTTGAGCACAAGGTTCAGAGCAAGCGCCGCCTGGTACTTGCGGGCCCGCTCCTCGTCGTGGCCATCGTTGAGCTGGTCGATGGTGGACGCGGAGACCACCGCAATGTCGGCAAATAGTGCCGGCCACACCACCGGAAACACTTGTCGTGGCGGCTGATAGGACGGCTTGCGTAGCCGCCGGTACCACGTCGAGTCGACCGCCGGCCCGGTGGCCAGGCCACCGACAGCCGAGGTGACGATGACTGACGCTGCGGTGGCGAGCATTGTGGAGGTACGCATGTAATTCCTTTGAGTCAGTGGTTGGGCTTGACCGGGACGGCGACTTCGTTGCGGCGCAACATCGGAACGGTCCACGGCGGATCGTAGAACCACGCCACCGGTTCGCCGACTGGTTGGACGCTCAGCCCACCCAGCGTGCGCATCAGGGCCGCGGTCTGTGCCGCGATCGCGCTTCGGCTACGGCTGCCGGTAAACCGACGCACCGCGATGGTCTCCCCCGGGACGGCCACCAACCGCACGGCCGGGTTGTCGGGTTGCGGCAGCGACTCCATCGTCTTGCCGGCGGGCATGAAGAACCGAATTACCCATTCGTCGTCACCCTCGGCTTGCTGGGCCACCGGGGCCGTCATGGCGATCTTCTCGCCGCGTGCGGCGCCGGACTGCTGGGCGACGGGCGCGGTCATCGCAATCTTCGTGTCGGTGTGGTTGCCGCCGAAGATGTAGCCGGCAAGCCGACGAAACCCCTTGCTGCGCGCGGCTTCTTCGTCGGCGGTGACGGTGGTTTCGGCGGCGATCCGCGGTCCGTAGCGGCGAATCTCCACACCATCGGTTCGCTGCTCGACGGTGTAGGCGGGCTCCTCGGTGCCGTGCCGCACGCCGACGATCGACTCGCCCGCTTCGATCAGCTGTTTGGTCACTCTTGCGATCGCTCCCAGCATCCTTGCCTCCTACTTTCTCGCTCGCTTGCACTACCCGAGCGATACCGGCGCGGTCGACGACACATCGCGTCGGGGTTGGGCTGTTGGGAGTCCGCCCCATAATCGGCGCGTGCATCGATCAGACTCGGCCGAGGGGCAACCGCATCGGCCCTCGTCACGGCATCCAGCCCGGCACGCTCAACGATCTGATCGAATCCATCAAAGCCTGAGCCTACCGCGAAGGCCAGGTATATGCTTCATATTATTAATTATTAACTGAGTGAAATTTCTCTGGGTCGCCAGTCCGAACGCACATCGACGCGCAGCAGCGCAGCCGGACGCACGATCCTGTTGCCCCGCCATTCGATCGAGCGGTGATCACCCGATCGCCTACAGCGATTCCAGGAAGCCGACCAGCGCGGCGTTCACGTCGAACGCGCGCTCCCGCTGAATCCAGTGGCCGGCGCGCGGATCGTCGCACCGGCGAACGGCGCCAACACCGTCGGCAGCGCGTTGATGTTGCGGTACCAATTGAGCGCCGTTGGCCGCCACGTCGGCGTGCTGGAAGTTCACGACGACCGCTGCTGCCGGGCCCGCTGGGCCGCCCAGTACTCGTCGGCGTAGAGGTCGGTGAAGTTGGGCTCGCCGGTGTGCGCGGTCAGCCCGCCGTCGGCGACCAGGTTGTGGCCGGTGATGAAGCTGGCGTCATCGGATGCCAGAAATGCGATCACGCTGGCGATCTCCTCGGGCTCACCGACACGCCCCATCGGGATGTTGCGCTCGTACACCGGTTTCATGTTCGGATGGTCCATCATCCCGCCGGGGTGAGTGTTCACCGGCCCCGGGCAGACCGAGTTCACTCGAATGCCTTGCCGCGCATGGTCGATGGCCATGTTGCGGGTCAGGTTGACCACGGCGCCCTTGGCGGCGCAGTAGGCGACCAGGCCGTAGTTGCCGGCCAACCCGGAGATGGAGGCGGTGTTGACGATGTTGCCGCCGGTGGCGGTCAGATGCGGGATGGCCGCCCGCGATCCGAAGTAGACCGCATCCAGGTTCACCGCCATGATGCGGCGCCAGTCGGCAGGGTCGACGTCGACGACGGTGCCCATGGTGATCGTGCCGGCATTGTTGACCATGGTGTCCAGCCGTCCGAAAGCCGCCACCGCGTGGTCGACGAGATCGCGCACCGCGGCCTCGTCGGTGACGTCGGTGAGCCGGGTGACGAGCCGGTCATCGAGTTCGGAGGAAAAGCGTTGCAGCCCTTTAGGGTTGACGTCGGCGGCCAGCACCGACGCGCCTTCGGCCAGGAAACGACGTACGGTGGCCGCGCCGATCCCGTGGCCGCCGCCGGTGACGACGACCACGCGTCCGCGATGCCTCGTGCTATCCACGTGACACCGCCGCCCGTGCCGCGTCGGCGATGTGCCCAGCGGTCATTCCGAGCAGCTCCGCGGTGAAATCCGGTGATCCGAACGGGGGAAATGTGTCTGGTACGCCGATCGGCGTGACCGGCACCCCGAGTCCGCGGCGTGCCAGCGCCTCGGCGGTGGCCGAGAACAACCCGCCGATGATCGAATGGTTCTCCGCGGTGACCAGCCGTCCGGTGCGCGCCGCGACTTCGGCTACCGCGTCACCGTCGAACGGCTTGATGGTGCTGACCCGCAGCACCGTCGCGTCGATGCCGTCGCCGGCCAGCGTGTCGGCCGCCGTCAGCGCTTCGGGCACCCGGTCTCCGCTGGCGACGATGCCGACGTCCGGGCCGCCGCGCAGCACCGCGGCCTTGCCGAGTTCGAACGGCGGCAGATCCGTTGTCCGGCTCGAACCGGCGCGGTCGAACGGCTGACGCAGGTAGACCGGCCCGTCGTAGTCGAGCGCCACGGTCAGCGCCTGCGCGGCCTCAACGGGATCGGCGGGGTCGAGTACCACCATATGCGGGACCGCCCGCCACACGGCCAGGTCGTCGATCGAGGTGTGCGACGGGCCGAACGTCGCAGAGATGCCCGGTGTGGCGCCGACGATTTTGACGTTGGCCCGCGGCAGGGCGATCTGCATGATCGCGAAGTCCGCGGCGCGCCGGCCCAGAAACGCCGCGAACGAGGTGGCGACCACGGTCAGCCCGGCGCGGGCCAGGCCGGCGGCGGTCAGCATCAGGTTCTGCTCGGCCATCCCCACAGCGATGTAGCGGTCCGGAAACGCGGCGGCGAACGCCGACAGGTCGGTGTACTTCTTCAAATCCGCCGACACCGCGACGATGTCGGAGCGGCACGCGGCGACGTCCACCAGCGCGCGGCCCCAGGGTCCGGCCTTGACCTGCATGCCCATGGCCGCGGCGGCGCCCGTCGACGCAGCGGTCACAAGCCCGCCTCGATCTCGCGCTGCACCGCAGACCACTGGTCAGCCGGGATCCGCACGAAGTGTGCGTTTCGGCGGGCTTGCAGGCTGGCCGCCCCGTGCGCGAGGCGGGTGTGAGCGATGACGGCGCGCGGCCGGTCACCGCCGTCGTTGCGGGCCTCGGTGAAGACGTTCAGCAGCGCGTCGATGTCGTTGCCGTCGACGTCGGCGGCCCACCACCCGAACGCGCGGAATTTCTCCGCGAGTGGTTCGACCTCGAGCACCAGTTCACCGTCGGCCTGGGTCCGGTTGACATCGACGACGCAGGTGAGATTGGCCAGGAGCCGGTCGCCGGCGAACATCGCGGCTTCCCAGGTGGCGCCCTCCTGCGTTTCGCCGTCCGACATGTAGTTGAACACCCGCGCCGGGTTGCCGATGTGGCGCAGGCCCCAAGCGAGTCCGCCGGCGACCCCGAGGCCCTGCCCCAACGATCCGCCGGCAAACTCCACACCCGGCACGTCACCCGGTTCGGCGCCCAGCGTCAGCGGACTTCCGTCGGCGCCGTACGTCTCCAGCTGGGCCTGTGAGAGCAGGCCGTGTTCGGCCATGGCGCAGTAATGCGACAGCGCGTAGTGGCCCACAGACAGCAGCAACCTGTCGCGGGCCTCGTCGTCGAGAGCGGCTGGCGACCAGTGCATCTCATGGAAATACAACACCGCGAACAGCTCCGCCGACTGCAACGCCTGGCCGACGTACCCTTCCCCCTTGCCGCGCACGGCGGTGACGGCATGCAGCCGTAGCCGCCGGGCGATGGCGACAAGATCGGCCGCGGTGCGTCGTCCGGCGCACAGGTTTGCCATAGCTCGCATACAAGCAAATGCGATGAGTCGCCGTCAATCGGATGCGCGACAGCGGTACGGTTGGCCGACCTCACACCGCGGGCGCCGCGCGCAACCCACGCACACCCAGGACATTCATGACGCAGTCAATCATCAGTGCCCGGGGCATGGACTTCACCGTCCGGCGGGCGGGACAGGCCGGCGAGCCGGTGCTGCTGCTGCACGGCTTCCCGGAAACCTCCGCCATGTGGTCCGCAGTGATGGCCTCGTTGGTCGGCGAAGGCTACCGGTGCGCCGCCCCGGACCAGCGGGGCTACAGCCCCGGGGCGCGGCCGCGCGAGGTGCAGGCCTACCGGCACGAGGAGCTGGTCGGCGACGTCGTGGCGCTCGCAGATGCATTGGGCTTCAGCCGCTTTCACCTGGTGGCCCACGACTGGGGCGCGGCGATCGCCTGGCTCGTCGCAATCGCCGCGCCATCGCGGCTGGCGTCGTTGACCGTCTTGTCGATTCCGCACTACCACGCCTTCGCGGAAGCTACCTGGACGGACCCCGACGTCGAGGACTACCGGCGCTTCCTCGGGTTGGTGCTGGCGCCGGACGGGGCGGCCGAGCGTGTCCTCGGGCAAGATCAGCTGGCCGCTTTCCGCGCACTGCTGACCCATCACAGCGCCGCGGAACACGAACAGCTGGTCGCGGTGCTCGACCAGCCGGGCGCGTTGTCGGCCGCGCTTGCCTGGTACCGGGCGTCGGACGGGCACCGCCGGATGCTGTCGGCCGCTGCGGAACCGGTGGCGGTGCCCACCCTGCTGATCATGGGCCGCGACGAGCCCTACGCCGGGCCGTTGGCCGTCGCTCTGGGCGAGGCGATCCCGATCGCCGATTACCGGCGCGTCGACCTCGACGCCGGGCATTGGCTGGTGCAGGAACGCCCCGCCGAGGTCACGCGGGCGATCATCGAACAGCTGCGCGGCTATCCGATCCCCTGACCGGCCCGACCCCGAAGCTGCGCTCCTGGTCGACTTTCCGGCGATTAGGTGTTGTGTATTTCGTGAATCGTGCTGCATGCTTAGGCTGAGGGCGTTTTGCTCGATCGCTGCGAGAAAGGCATCTCTATGACGATGGTCGACGTTCCGAGCGCCGTGCACATCGGCGCCGACGAGCTGCCGTTCGTCGACCTCGGTGACGGCTCGAAGCTGAAGGTGATCCAGGTGAAGGAGGCCGAGGGTCTCTGGATCGTGGAAAACGTGTTCCGGGCCGGCTACGAGGTGCAGCGCCACAAACACACCGGTCCGGTCTACGCGTACACCACGACGGGAGCGTGGAAGTACAAGGAGTACGGCTACATCAACCGCGCCGGCTCATTCCTGTACGAACCGGCCGGCTCGGTCCACACCCTGCAGGTTCTCGAAGACGACACGCATGTGTGGTTCCACATCTACGGCGCGAACCTCAACCTCGACGCGGACGGCAACATCGACAGCGTCCTCGACGCGTCCAGCGTTCTGGCGACCTATCTCGCGCTGTGCGAGGCGGCCGGGCTGCCCCGGCCCAACGTCCTGACCGACTGACTCATGACCAGCACCTCAGCCGGCGCCGTCGACCTGGCCAGCCCGGACACCTTTGTCCGTGGCGTGCCGCATGACGCGCTGGCGCAGTTGCGGCACACCGAGCCCGTGCACTGGCAGCCGATGGAACACGAGGAAGGCTTCTGGGCGGTATTGCGGCACGCCGACGTCATCCGTGTCGCCCGCCACCCCGAGATCTTCTCATCCCACCGGGGAGGCGTGGTCGTCGAAAACCCGCCGCCGGACACCCTGGCGAGGATGCGCAGCATGCTGCTGGCCATGGACCCGCCCCGGCACACGACCCATCGCGCACCGTTGTCACCGCATTTTCGGCCGCGGGCGATCGCGCGCCTGGAAAGCCGGGTGCGCGACATATGTCGCCACATCCTGGCCGCGGCTCGCGAAGAGCGGGACGTCGAGTTCGTCCACGACGTGGCAGCGAACCTGCCCATGCACGTGATCGGCGAGTATTTCGGCCTGCCGCAGCACGATTGGGATTACCTGCAAACGCTGGCGGAGCGCAATACGTCCAGCCAGGATCCGGATTTGGGCGGCCCGGAGGCGGACAACGCCACCGGCGGCGTCGAGATGGCCGCCTACGCCGTCGAGTTCGCGGCCGCCCGTCGCCGTCGTCCTCCCGACGATGATCTGACCAGTGCGATCCTGCACGCGGACTTCGGCGGTCAGCCGATGAGCGATCTCGACTTCGGCGGATTCTTCGTGCAACTCGTCACCGCAGGTTTCGACACGACGAAGGGCATGCTGTCCGCCGGCCTGCTCACGCTTCTGCGGCATCCGGACCAGCTGGCCGAGCTGCGGTCCGACCCGTCGCTGCTGCCCGGCGCCGTCGAGGAGATCATCCGCTACGACAATCCGCTGCACTATTTCCGGCGCACCGCGCTCGTCGACACCGAGCTCGCCGGCACCCGCATCTCCGCCGGCGACAAGGTGGCCATGTACTACACGTCGGCAAACCGGGATGAAGCGGTCTTCGACGACCCGCAGGCCTTCGACATCCACCGCCACCCCAATCCTCATCTGTCTTTTGGGTTCGGCAGCCACTTCTGCCTCGGGGTGCATCTGGCCAGGCTGGAGGGCCGAATATTTTTCCAGGAACTGCTAGGGGCGTTTGCCGCCATCGAGCTGATCGGCGAGCCGGTCCGGGTCCGCTCGAACCTGAACAACTCGTTGAAGTACCTCCCCATCCGGCTGGCTGGCTGAGGACGAATTCCCGGCCGCACGCGGATACAACCGGCAGACAACGGTTAACAACCCCACCGCGACATCGCGGGTATCCGCGCCGATAGTCTTCTAACCCGTGGTTGGCGCTTCGAGGTCCGGCGCCGGATCCGCATCCGGGTCCGGCAGCCAACTCCTGCCTACTCTGACTGAGCTGCTCTATCAGTTGGCCGGCCGGGCCGTGACGTCGGACGCACTGGTGCGCCGCTCCCTGCACGCGATCAACGCCAGCCAGTCCACCCTGAACGCCTTTCGGGTAGTGCTCACCGAGTCGGCGCTGGCCGACGCCGCCGAAGCCGACCGGCGCCGCGCCGACGGCGACCGGGCGCCACTGCTGGGGGTGCCGATCGCGGTCAAGGACGACACTGACATCGCCGGCCAGCCCAGCTACTTCGGCACGTCCGGCTACGTCCAGCCGGCCACCCAGGACGCCGAGGTGGTGCGCCGCCTCAAGGCCGCCGGCGCGGTGATCGTCGGCAAGACCAACACCTGCGAGCTGGGCCAATGGCCGTTCACCAGCGGGCCCGCATTCGGGCACACCCGCAACCCGTGGTCACGCCGGCACACACCGGGCGGTTCGTCGGGCGGCAGCGCGGCCGCGGTGGCCGCCGGTCTGGTCACCGCGGCGATCGGCTCCGACGGAGCGGGCAGCGTTCGTATTCCGGCGGCCTGGACTCACCTGGTCGGCATCAAGCCGCAGCGCGGCCGCATCTCGACGTGGCCGCTGCGCGAGGCGTTCAACGGGATCACGGTCAACGGCGTGCTGGCTCGCACCGTCGCCGATGCGGCCCTGGTGCTCGACGCGGCGTCCGGCAACGTCGACGGCGACCTGCACAAGCCGCCGCCGGTGACGGTGTCCGATCACGTCGGGCTCGCGCCCGGTTCGCTGCGGATCGCGCTGTCGACCCGATTCCCGTTCACCGCCTTTGCGGCCCGACTCGACCCGGAAATCGAGGCGGCGCTCGACTCCGTGGGCGATCAGCTTCGACTCCTGGGGCACTCAGTGATCGAGGGCAATCCCGACTACGGGTTGCGGCTGTCGTGGAACTTCTTGTCGCGCTCAACATCTGGGCTACTGGACTGGGCCGAGCGACTGGGTGACGGTGTCGACTGGGATCACCGGACGCTGTCCAACATGCGGATGGGACGGGTGCTCTCGCAGCAGATCCTGCGCGCCGCGCGCGCACACGAAGCTGCCGATCAGCGTCGGGTGGGCTCGATTTTCCGCATCGTGGATGTGGTGCTGGCGCCGACGACCGCGCTGCCGCCGCCGCTTACCGAGGCCTTCGACGGGCTCAGCGGTATGGCCACCGATCGCGCGATGATCGCCGCTTGCCCGGTGACCTGGCCGTGGAACGTGCTGGGCTGGCCGTCGATCAACGTTCCGGCCGGCTTCACCTCCGAGGGCTTGCCGATCGGTGTGCAACTGATGGGACCGGCCAACAGCGAGCCGCTCCTGGTGTCGCTGGCCGCCGAACTCGAGGCGCTGGGCGGCTGGGCCGCCAAGCAGCCGGCCGTGTGGTGGAACCCCGAAACCGAAGCGGTGAGTAGCTAGGTTCCACGAAACAGAAGCCACGGCTGCGGTCGCCGGCGATTCGCGACCCTCATTTCTGGCTTATCCGCCGTGCGTAGCTCAGAAGCCTAGTCGGCCAAGTTGTTTCGGATCGCGCTGCCAGTTCTTGGCGACCTTGACCCGCAGGTCGAGGTACACCTTGGTGCCGAGCAGCTTCTCGATCTGGCCGCGGGCGACGGTGCCCACTTCGCGTAACCGCTCCCCACCCTTGCCGATCACGATGCCTTTCTGGCTGTCCCGTTCGACGTAAAGCAGCGCATGCACATCGATCAGGTCGTCGCGGCCCTCGCGCGGGTTGACCTCGTCGATCACCACCGCCAGCGAATGTGGCAGCTCGTCGCGCACACCTTCCAGTGCGGCTTCCCGGATGAACTCGGCGATCAGAACTTCTTCGGGCTCGTCGGTCAGCTCGCCGTCCGGATAGTACGGCGGGCCGGGCGGTAGCGCAGCGGCCAGCACGCCGATCAGCACGTCGACCTGCTCGCCGGTGGCGGCCGAGACCGGGACCACATCGGCGGAGTCACCGACCAGCTCGCTGACCGCGACCAGCTGCGCGGCCAGCTTGTCCTTGGACACCGTGTCGATCTTGGTGACGATGGCCACCACAGTCGTTCTGGGCGCGGTGGATCGAATCTGCTCGACGATCCACCTGTCCCCCGCCCCGATCGCCTCGTCGGCCGGGATGCACAGGCCGATCGCGTCGACCTCGCTGTAGGTGTCGCGGACCAGGTCGTTGAGCCGCTTACCCAGCAGCGTGCGCGGTCGGTGCAGCCCCGGGGTGTCGACCAGGACGATCTGGAAGTCGTCACGGTGCACGATGCCCCGGATCGTGTGCCGGGTGGTCTGTGGGCGGTTGGACGTGATCGCCACCTTCGAGCCGACCAGCGCATTGGTCAGGGTCGACTTGCCGGTGTTCGGCCGCCCGAGGAAACAGACGAAGCCGGAATGGAATTCAGTCATCGCTCGCACTCACCACTTCAGCGTGGCTGAGCAGCACGGTGCCGATCCGGACCCGCCCGCGGTGGTCCGAACCGCCCTCGGCGTGTAACCGCAGACCGTGCGACACCGCCTCGGAGCCGGGCAGCGGCACCCGGCCCAACTCCAACGCCAACAGCCCGCCGACGGTGTCGACGTCGAGATCCTCCTCGAATTCCACGCCGTAGAGCTCCCCGACGGCTTCGATCGGCAGCCGTGCCGACACCCGGAACCGGTTGTCGCCCAGGTCTTCCACCGGCGCCACCTCGGCGGCGTCGTACTCGTCGGCGATTTCCCCGACGATCTCCTCCAGCACGTCCTCGATCGTCACCAGTCCGGCGATCGCGCCGTATTCGTCGACCAGCAGCGTCATGTGGTTGCGATCGCGTTGCATTTCGCGCAGCAGATCATCCAGGGGTTTGGAGTCGGGCACGAATACGGCGGGCCGCATGAGCTCGGCCACGGGCATCTCCCGGCCGTTCGTCGAAGAGTAATATTCTTGCTGCACACAGTCTTTCAGGTAGACCACCCCGACAATATCGTCCATGTTCTCGCCAATGACCGGAATGCGGGAGTGCCCGCTGCGCACAGCGAGCGACATCGCCGCGGCCGCGGACTCGTCGCTCTCGATCCAGATCATCTCGGTGCGCGGCACCATCACCTCGCGGGCCGGCGTGTCGCCGAGTTCGAACACCGACTGGATCATCCGCCGCTCGTCGTCGGCGACCACGCCGAGCTGTTGCGCGAGATCGACAACTTCGCGCAACTCGATCTCGGAGGCGAACGGGCCGTTGCGGAAACCACGACCGGGCGTCAGTAGGTTTCCCAAGACCACCAGCACCCGGCTGACCGGGGTCAGCAGCACCGAAATCGCTTGCAGCGCAAACGCCGAACCCAGAGCGATCGAGTAGGCGTTCTGGCGGCCGCGCGTTCTCGGACCGACACCGATGACCACGAAGCTGACCACCACCATGACGACCGCCGCGATGAACAGGCCCCAGTCGCGGCTGACCGCCCGGTAGAAAAACTGAGCCAGTAGGACCGTCGCGCTGATCTCGCAGACGATGCGCAACAGCACCACCAGGTTGATGTATCGAGGCCGGTCGGCCATGACCTTCGCCAGCCGCACCGCGCCAGGGCGTTCGTCGCGCACCATTTCCTGCACCCGCGCCATCGACACCGTGCTGATCGCCGCGTCGATGGCCGCGAACACGCTGCCCAGAAAAATCAGCACGATCACGCCGAGTAGCGAAGCGGAGTGGTTCAATTGTCGAAATGCCTTGATTTGTCCAGCAACCGCTGATCGCGATCCTGCTGACGCTGTTGGCGGTAGAACTCCACCTGATCGGCAACCCACTCCTCGAGCAGGCGCCGCTGCAGGCCGAACATCTCTTTTTCCTCGTCCGGCTCGGCGTGGTCGTAGCCGAGCAGGTGCAGGACACCGTGAATTGTCAACAGCGCCAACTCGTGTCCCAGCGAATGCCCGGCCGCCGCGGCCTGCTCGGCGGCGAACTCGGGGCACAGCACAATGTCGCCGAGCATGGCCGGCCCGGGCTCGGGCGCGTCGGGGCGGCCACCGGGCTCGAGCTCGTCCATCGGGAAGCTCATCACGTCGGTCGGCCCGGGCAGATCCATCCAGCGCATGTGCAGATCCGCCATGGCGGCGGTGTCCAGTAACACCATCGACAACTCCGCGGCCGGGTTGACATCCATCTCGGTGATGACAAACTTTGCGACACTGATCAATTCGGATTCCGCCACGTCGAATCCGGATTCGTTGGCCACCTCGATGGTCACGATCGAATCACCGGCGGCCTGGGGCACGTCGAGCGGCCCGGTTCATCGCCAGCCCGGGCTGCTCGTGTCGCGCGTAGGCGTCCACGATTTCGGAGACCAGCCGGTGGCGTACCACGTCGGCGCTGGTGAGCTCCGAGATGTGGATGTCCTCGATGCCGTCCAGGATGTCAACCGCCGCGCGCAGGCCCGATCGGCTGTTGCCCCCCAGATCGATCTGCGTAACGTCGCCGGTGACAACGATTTTGGAACCGAACCCCAACCGGGTGAGGAACATCTTCATCTGTTCGGCGGTGGTGTTCTGTGCCTCGTCGAGGATGATGAACGCGTCGTTCAACGAGCGACCCCGCATGTACGCCAGCGGCGCAACCTCGATCACGCCGGACGACATCAGCTTCGGGATCAGGTCCGGATCCATCATGTCGTGCAGCGCGTCGTAGAGCGGACGAAGGTACGGGTCGATCTTCTCGCTCAGCGTGCCCGGCAGAAAGCCAAGGCGCTCACCGGCTTCCACCGCCGGCCGGGTCAAGATGATGCGATTGACCTGCTTGGTCTGCAGCGCGTCGACCGCCTTGGCCATGGCCAGGTAGGTCTTGCCGGTGCCGGCCGGGCCGATCCCGAACACGATGGTGTGGTTGTCGATCGCATCCACGTAGCACTTCTGGTTGAGCGTCTTGGGCCGAATCGTCTTGCCGCGACGGGACAGGATGTCCAGCGTCAGCACCTCGGCCGGTGACTCGTTGCCGGCGCCGATCAGCATCGCGACGCTGTGCCGCACGCCGTCCGGGGTGAGCGGCTGGCCACCGGCGACGATCGCGACGAGTTCGGCGAGCACCCGCTCGGCGAGCGCGACGTCGGCGGGCTGCCCCGACAGCGTCACCGCGTTGCCACGCACGTGCAGGTCCGCGGCAAGGAGTCGTTCGAGCGCGCGGAGATTTTCGTCGGCGGAGCCGAGCAGGCCCATGACGAAGTCGGGCGGAACGTCGATGCTGCTGCGAGCCGCGGATACCGACGGATCAGCAGCGTTGGTTTCGCGGGGCGTCACGTGGGTCCTAAAGCCTGCTTTCTGCGGTGTATCCAGCGAGTTAGGGTGAAAGTCTACCGCCGCTCGGTGGGGCCGGCCCAACGGTCAGCCGCCGTCGGACACATCCCAGCGCGGTGTCAGCACCCCCAGCGCACCGAGCGCGACGGCCGCCGCGGTCGAGGTGCGCAGCACGGTCGGGCCCAGCCGGACTGACGTCGCACCGGCCTCGACGAGCGCGGCTACTTCGTCGGCAGCGATCCCGCCCTCGGGGCCGACCACCAACATCACCGACTTCGCCTGCGCCAGGGCCAGATCCGTCAACCGCACGTCGGCCGCTGCGTCCAGCGCGAGAACGATGCCACCGGAGGCCACCACGTCGACGATCCGCGCGGTCAGCGTCGCGGTGGACCAGAGACCGTCGACGGACGGGATGTAGGCGCGTCGGGACTGCTGCGCCGCGGCGCGCGCAACCGCACGCCAGCGCCGCAGGCCCTTGTCGGCGCGGGAGCCGTCCCAGCGGGCCACGCAGTGGGCCGCCTGCCAGGCCACCAGCGCGTCGGCGCCAGCTTCGGTGGCCAATTCGACGGCCAGCTCGGAGCGCTCGGATTTGGGCAGCGCCTGAACCACGGTCACCGGCGGATGGACGGGCGCAACCAGTCGGCGGTCGACCACCCTGGCCCGCAGCCCGTCGCGTGAGCTCTTCTCGACGACACAGCGGGCCACACCGCCGTCGCCGTCTCCGAGATCCAGCTCCTCGCCGACACGAAGGCGTCGCACGGTGGCGGCATGGAACCCCTCGTCACCCTCGACGACGACCGGCTCACCGTTTTCGGGCAGCGTGTCGATGTAGAACAGGCCGGCCAATTAGCGGCCGGTAAAGGATTCACGCAGCCGGCTGAACAGCCCGCCGTTGGTCGCGGGCGCGTGGGTCGAGCGGACCTCGGTGACGTCGCGGCTGCGTCGGCTCTTGAACTCGCGCAGCAGATCGGCGTCCTGATGGTCGAGCCGCTCGGGCACCACCACCTCGACGTGCACGTGCAGGTCGCCGCGGGCACCGGAACGCAGGTGCGGCATGCCGTGGCCCCGACGGACGGTCACCGAACTGGGCTGCGTCCCGGCGGGGATGGTGATCTCGGTCAATCCGTCGAGGATCGCGTCGATGGTCACCGTGGTGCCCAGCGCCGCGTCGACCATCGGCACCGAGATCGTGCAGTGCAGATCGTCGCCGTCGCGCACGAAGATGTCGTGCGGCTGTTCGTGAATCTCGACATACAGGTCACCGGCCGGTCCCCCACCGGGCCCCACTTCACCTTGGGCGGCGAGCCGGACCCGCATGCCGTCGCCAACACCGGCCGGAATCTTCACGGTGATATCCCGGCGGGCCTGCACCCGTCCGTCGCCGCCGCACTGGTGGCACGGGTCGGGGATGACCTCGCCCACGCCGCGACAGGTCGGGCATGGACGCGCCGTCATCACCTGGCCCAGCAGCGACCGCTGGACGGTTTGCACTTCGCCGCGACCGCCGCAGGTGTCACACGACACCGGCTGCGAGTCGCCGTTGGTGCCACGGCCCTGGCACCGGTCACACAGCACCGCGGTGTCGACGGTGACCTGCTTGCCCACACCGGTCGCGCATTCGGTCAGGTCGAGCCGCATCCGCAGCAGCGAATCCGACCCCGGCCGGACCCGTCCGACCGGCCCGCGCGCGGTCGCGCCGCCGCCGAAGAACGCCTCGAACACATCGCCCAGGCCGCCGAACCCACCGAAGCCACCGCCACCGGCGGCCGCGTTGGCCAGCGGGTCACCGCCCAGGTCGACGATGCGCCGCTTCTCCGGGTCGGTCAACACCTCGTAGGCGACGCTGATCTCCTTGAACTTCGCCTGCGCGGCCTCATCGGGGTTGACGTCGGGGTGCAGTTCGCGGGCGAGCTTGCGATACGCGCGCTTGAGCTCGGTATCGCTCGCGTTCTTGCCCACTCCGAGCAGACCGTAATAGTCGCGTGCCACGCTTGACCTTCCTGATCTTTCCTGGGCTCATGGGCCCAGTTCCGCCGTGTGAAAACGGCCGTCTATGAATTGTGCCTGGAATGCGGGCTCACCGTGTACCCAGCACTTCGCCGATGTAGAGAGCAACCGCAGCGACACTAGCGATAGTTCCCGGATAGTCCATTCGGGTGGGCCCGAGCACACCCATGCCGCCGTAGACGGTGTCGAGGGTGCCATAGGTGGTCGACACGACTGACGTGCCCATCATCTGCTCGGCCTCGGTCTCGTGCCCGATGCGGACCGTGACCTTGCCGGCTTCCTGCTGAGCGGCCAGCAGCTTCAGCACGACGACCTGCTCCTCGAGCGCTTCCAGGATGGAGCGCAGCGAGCCGCCGAAGTCGGCGGTGTTGCGGGTCAGGTTGGCGGTCCCGCCCAGCAGCAGCCGCTCCTCGGTGTGCTCGACCAGCGACTCCAGCAGCACCGTGGCCGAGCGGCCGACCGCGTCACTGAGGCTCTTGGACTGGCCGCCGCGGCCGTCCAGATGGGCGGCCAGGTCGGCGACCGCGACCGATGCCGCGGACAGCTTCTTGCCGTCCAGCGCCTGGCTGAGCATCTCGCGTAGCTGTGCGAGCTGGTGGTCGTCGATCACGTCGCCGAGTTCGACGATGCGCTGGTCTACCCGGCCGGTGTCGGTGATCACCACCATCAACAACCGGGCCGGGGTCAGCGCGATCACTTCCAGGTGCCGCACCGTCGACGTCGACAACGTCGGGTACTGCACGATAGCCACCTGACGAGTCAGCTGCGCCAACAGCCGCACCGCGCGTCGCAGCACGTCGTCGAGGTCGACCCCGGACTCCAGAAAGCCTTGAATCGCGCGCCGCTCGGCCGCCGATAGCGGCTTGACGTCGTCGAGCCGGTCGACGAATTCGCGGTAACCCTTCTCCGTCGGCACCCGGCCGGAACTGGTGTGCGGCTGGGTGATGTAGCCCTCGGCTTCGAGCACGGCCATGTCGTTACGCACGGTCGCCGACGAGACGCCGAGGTTGTGCCGGTCCACCAGTGACTTCGAGCCGATCGGCTCCTTGGTCGAGACGAAGTCGGCGACGATCGCGCGCAGCACCTCAAGCCGGCGCTCGTCGGCAGTTCCCATGTCCGATCAACCCTCCTAACCTCGATCAGTTTACGGGGACCACCAGCGACTAACCTGTCCTGCATGGCCGCATCGGGGAGGCGCGCCTCGGGGACGAGCCCCGGATGATCTTCAAGGGCGTGCGCGACGGCAAGCCGTACCCGGAGCACAACCTGTCCTACCGGGACTGGTCACGGATTCCGCCGCGCCAGATCCGGCTGGACGAAATCGTCACCACCACGACGGTGCTGGCCCTGGATCGCCTGCTGTCCGAGGATTCCACATTTTACGGCGACCTCTTCCCGCACGCTGTGCTGTGGAAAGGGGTCATCTACCTGGAAGACGGCCTGCACCGCGCGGTGCGGGCGGCGCTGCGTAATCGCACCGTTCTACACGCGCGGTTACTCGACCTCGACGCGGTCACCCAGCACGCCGACCAGGCGTAGCGCTTTCGGTCACGTTTCCGGCCGGTTCGGTGTCGAGGTAGGTAGACCGCCGCAAAGCTTGAAGGAGCCCACCATGCCACGAATCACCGGACTATCCGACCATGACGCCGGCCTTGGCGCCAAGATCGCCTACTTCTTCACCAAACGGCGCTTCAAGCAGATGACGGGGCTGGAAACCGCGACAATGCTTGAGCCGCTAAAGATGTATGCGTATATCCCCAAACTGCTTAACGCATATGGCCGCCTCGAACTGGCAGAGGCGCCACGGCGGTCAGCCGCACGCCGGTCGAGGTGAGTGACGACCTATTCGACCGTCTGCGAATGCATTTTGATGACGCCGAACTGGTCGGGCTGACACATATCATCACACTCGCCAACCTTCGCGGCCGGTTCAACATCGCGTTGGGTATCGGGGCCTCCGGTTTCAGCGAGGGCCAGGTGTGCGCGTTGCCCGACCCTGGCCAGCGATGATCGCTGACTCAGAGCTGGCAGTGCGATTCCAGGCCGCTCGTCCGCATCTGGGCGCGGTGGCCTACCGCATGCTGGGCTCGGTCGACTGGTTGCCGTGCTGCACAACGATGTGTCGCTGCGCGGGGACTTCGGTCCCGGTGGACAGCGTTCGGTGCGCGGAGCAGCCGACGTCGCCGAACTGGCCAGGGGCTACGCCGCACCGGAACGCGGGGTCCGACCCGCCGTCGTCAACGGCGCCGCCGGCGCAGTGATCGTCATCGCCGGTCAGCCGACCGCGATCATGGGCTTCGTGATCCGCGGTGGGCGGATCACCGCGATCGACGTGCTAGCCGATCCTGAGCGGGTCGCGCGGGTCGACTTGAGCGCGGTGACCGGCTAGCCCGCCGTGCGGATCAGTTGACGGCCGTGGCCGCCTGGATCAGCGCGAGCGCGGAGTCGTGCTGCAGTATCCAGGTGCCGCCCTGGTCGATGAACACGAGTGTCTTTTCGACCGGCCCGGCGAACTTCGGGCCGCTGATGGCGACGTCGGCCTTGGCCCCGTTGCCCGGAACCGGCTGGATGTTGGTGACGTTGAACTGCTCCGGGAAGTTGCCGTTGCGGTAGGCCTTGCGCAGGTCGTGGTCGGCCACGTGGCCCTCGCCTGACGGGATGCCGTTCTGCACCAGGCCGACTTTGGTCTCATATCCCACACCGGGGTCGGTGACGCGGTTGCATAGGTCGGCCAGCTGTCCGGGGCTGGGCAGGGGGGGCTGGCCGGGAGCAGGCGGCGGGTCGAGCGGTGCGTTGAGGACGACGGGCGCTACCTGCGGCGCGGCGCCGAAGGTCAGTGCGGCCGCCCCGGCCGCAGCCGCTCCGATGGTGGCGACGGCGGTCACCCCGGTGGCGAAGAATTTCATGGTCATGGTTGTCCCTTCGAGTCGGATACCGCAATTATTCTGCTGGTCATCGCGCATTCCGTGGCGACCCTACTCGGGCGTGTCCGGCCGCAAGCTCAACCGGCCTGGATCCGCCACTCGCCGGCGTCGCGTTGCTGACGGCAGAATTGGTCGAAACGTCGCTCGGGTCTCCGGCGGCCACGTTCTCGCGGACCGGTCGGGCCAAGGACGTTCTTCATCGCGGCGGCGAGACCGTTCTCCACGCCTACCTCAACCAACGAGGGTTGGCCCGGCATGCGCGACCCGATGTGCTGAACGCCATGACGTCGCTGCCGACCACGCCGGTCGGCAAGGTCGACAAGAAGGCGATCGCCAGGCAATTACAGTCTTAAGATTCGCCGCCAAATTCACCGAGTTCAGACAGAGATTGCTTACCTTTCGCTACTAACCTCAAGACCATGGCAGCAAACATTGACAGCAAGTCTCCAGCGGCAAACGGTCGTGTTGAGGCGAAGCGGTCAGTCATGTCGATCACTCTCTCGGTGTTGGCCACCGGAGCCGCGATCTTCGGCGCAGGAGCGGCGTTGGCGTCGCCGTCCAGCATGAGTCTTGGAGACGGCCTCTTAGCGTTCCACGTCGCGTAGTTCGGCGGTACCGTCCCACAGCGGTGATTCGCGAGCCAGGTCGCTGGCAGATAGCCTCACTCCTTGTTCATTCTCTTTGACCGCACCAGCGCCGCCGTGCAGATGCGCCCAGCGGTCATCAATTGCAATCGATGCGAGCATCGGCGCTGACCGTGTCGGGCCGAGCCCGATACCGAGGACGCCGAGAAGCTCTCGCTGGCAATTGTCTTCGGCACGCAAATGTTGGGCGACTAGCTGCGCTCGGCCCGCAGCCGCTGGACGTGTCCATAGGTGTGACGTGGCACGGCGTCGGATCCACCAACACCGCCGACACGCCCGTAGCAACGTTGCCATTGACCAATGTCACCATTGGGTGTTGACTCTCCCACATGAGGGAGTCAATGCCGACTCGCGGATCGCTGCGATCCCGTTCGGCGGCGCTGGTGAGCATGGCGACAGTGCGGCAGCTCAGCGCGGTGCTGCCGCCCGAGCGGGCCTGGGGTTTGTGGGCATCGCGACGGATCATCGCCGGCATCATGGATGCCTTCGGACCTGCATTGGCCGGGACCCGCATCGAGCACATCGACGTGCATCACGATGGGCGTCGCGTTGTCGGTGAGTGGGTGCGCGGCCCCGGCGTCTCGACGAGCCGGGGGGCCATCTACTTCGTGCACGGCAGCGGCTTCGCGTTGTGCTCACCGCGGACGCACCGTCGGCTGACGGCGTGGCTGTCGCGACTGACCGGATTGCCGGTGTTCACCGTCGACTACCGGTTGGCGCCGCGCTACCGCTTCCCCACCGCCGCCGACGACGTGCGGTCCGGCTGGGATTGGCTCACCAGCCAGGTGCCCGCGGAACGCGTTGTGGTTGCCGGAGATTCAGCCGGCGGCCACCTGTCGGTGGACATGCTGCTGCAATCCGACGTCGCCGCCCACGGCCCGGCCGCGCTGGTCCTGTTATCCCCGCTGATCGATCTCACACTCGAACTTGCCCGGGCGCGTGAGGATTTGCGCCGCGACCCGGCGATCCGATCTGCCGACGCCGCGCGCTTGGTCCGGCTCTACAGCCGAGGTGTCGACCCCGCGCACGAGCGGCTGACACTCGACGTCGCCGGCGGTCCGACGCTGCCACCCACACTGATCCAGGCCGGCGGCGCGGAAATGCTGCTCGCCGACGCACGCCACCTGGCCGCCGACATCCGCACCGGCGGCGGCCGGTGCACGCTTCAGGTATGGCCGGACCAGGTGCATGTTTTTCAGGCTTTGCCGCGACTGACACCGGAAGCCGCCAAGGCGATGGCACAGGCCGCGACATTCATCGGCACCGCGCTGCGCGACAACAACATCGAGAACCTCACTGGAAAGGTGGGCTGAGCATGATCGGGCCGTTCGGCAAATCACCCAAGGTGAGCCACCACGCGCGTGCGGTCGTCACCGGCGCCGGCAGCGGCATCGGCGCCGCATTCGCAATCGAACTCGCGAAGCGCGGTAGCCGGATCGTTTGCAGCGACATCGACGAGGCCGCCGCCAAGCGAACCGTCACCGCGATCAGTGAATGCGGCGGTGATGCCGTCGCAATCGCCTGCGACGTCACCCACTTCGGCGAAGTCCAGGATCTGGCCACCCAGTCGCAATCGTGGTTCGGCGCCCCGCCCACGCTGGTGATCAACAACGCCGGTGTCGGTTCCGGAGGCGCCCCGATCGGTGAACTGCCGCTTGAAGACTGGCAGTGGGTGCTCGGCATCAACCTGTGGGGTCCCATCCACGGTTGCCACGTCTTCGCGCCGATCCTGCGGTCCGCCGACTCCGATGTGCCGCGGGGCATCATCAACGTCGCGTCGGCAGCCGCGTTCGGCGCGGCGCCCCGCATGGGCGCCTACAACGTCAGCAAGGCGGGCGTGCTGATGCTGTCGGAAACCCTCGCCGCCGAATTATCCGGCAGCGGAGTCAAAGTCACCGTGCTGTGCCCGACCTTCGTCAAAACCAACATCATCGAATCGGGCCGCATGTCGGCGAACGCGACCAAACTCGCGAACCGGGTCATGGGGTTGACCGGATTCACCGCGGAGAAGGTCGCAAAGACCTGCCTGGATGCCCATGACCGCGGCGACCTGTACTGCATGCCGCAGCTCGAAGCGAAGTTCGGCTGGAACATCAAGCGACTCGCACCCGGCACCTACACCCGCGCGGTCGGTCTGTTGAACCGCGTCGCCCCGCTCTGACAAGACCAAACTCAAGGAGGATGTGCAATGAGTCGCGCCAACGACGATGCAGCGCAAAGCAATGAGGAGGAGTGGCGCCGATGAGTATCGATTTCGAAGCGATGCTGGCCAAGATCAAGGACCGGCAATGGGCGCTGGCCGACATCGACTGGGACGCACCAGGTGCCGAGACGATCACCGACGAGCAGCGGCCACAGCTCAAGGCGTTCATGGCCGACCTGTGCTGGATCGAGAACATCGGTGCCCGCGGGTTCGCGGCGCTGGCCAAGAAGGCGCCCACCCCGACCATCGGTGAGATCTACCGGTACTTCCACGCCGAGGAGCAGCGCCACGCCAACGCCGAACTGGCGCTGATGAAGCGTTGGGGAATGCTCGACGACGGTGAAGTCCCCGAGCCGAACGTGAACATCCGGCTGGCCATCGACTGGCTGGACCGCTGGGCCGACGACATGCCGCTGTCGCTGCTCGGCACCGTCATCCCGATGCTCGAAGTCGCGCTGGACGGCGCCCTGTTGAAGTTCCTCCTCGACGAGGTGCACGACCCGGTGTGCCACCAGGTGTTCGAGAAGATCAATAATGACGAATCACGGCATCTGGTCGTCGATTTCGAGGTTCTCGACCTGATCGGGCAGGCGAAGATCCGACGGTTGCTGATCGACTTCGTCGGC
Organism: Mycobacterium sp.; assembly: GCF_039583785.1. Taxonomy (GTDB): domain Bacteria; phylum Actinomycetota; class Actinomycetes; order Mycobacteriales; family Mycobacteriaceae; genus Mycobacterium. Next base: position 81,164 of record NZ_JAVKSG010000003.1, on the reverse strand, counting down.
CACCACGCCACCCCGGGTGTGATCATCGGCGCGATCATGGGTGCACCGCTGATCAACCGGATCGCCAACGAGATCACCGCGATGGGCATGGAGCCTGAGCGGCTGTATAAGGCCGTCAAGCGATTCAAGGAGCTCGGCGACCGCGGCAAACACACCAGCCGGGTACCGACGTATCGGTTCCTGCGGCGCTACGCCGCAGTGGTGACGAATCCGCGCCACCCGTACCACCTGCTGGCCAATTCGATGGTGTGGCTGTCCGACCGGTACCCGCGTCCACTGCTGCCCGCGGTGCCCACCTGGGTTCGCGAAATCACTCACGAGCCGGCGGCGTGACCATGGCAAGAACACACACGTACGCGACCCTGATCGTCGGAGCCGGGTTCAGTGGTCTCGGCGCCGCCATCAAGCTGGCCCAGGCCGGCCTCAACAAGGCGGACGACGTCGCCATCCTGGAGCGCAGCGACCGCGTCGGCGGAACCTGGCGCGATACCAGCTATCCCGGCGCCAGCTGCGACATCCCGTCACTGCTGTACTCGTTCTCGTTCGTCAGGAACCCGACCTGGTCGCGGACCTACTCGCCGGCCCACGAGATCCGTGACCACCTCGAAGAGATGGCCGACCGGTTCGACATTCGTCGCCGCATTCAGTTCGGCCAGGAAGTCACCGGACTGTCGTTCGACGAGGACGCCGGGGTGTGGATTGCAACCACGGCCGGGTCCAGGCGTTTTCGCGCGCGCACGGTGATCCTGGCGTCCGGGCCGCTGCCCGATTCGAGCTTCCCCGACATCCGGGGCATCGAGTCCTACCAGGGCCACAAGATTCACAGCGCCCGATGGGACAACGACTACGACTTCGCCGGCAAGCGGATCGGTGTCATCGGCACCGGTGCCAGCGCGGTCCAGATCATCCCCGAACTAGTCAAGCAGGCCGAGTTCGTGAAGGTGTTCCAGCGCACCCCGGGTTGGGTGCTGCCACGCTTCGACGTCGCCACGCCGCCCGCGGTGCAGACCGTCTTCGCCAAAGTGCCTGCGGTACAACGGCTTGCGCGCCAGGCCCTGTACTGGGGACACGAGGCGAGCGCGACCGCGCTGGTGTGGGACACGCCGCTGACGTCGGTGGTCGCCCGACTGGGCAAGATGCACCTGCGCCGGCAGGTGAAAGACCCGTGGCTGCGCCGCCAGCTGACCCCCGACTTCACCCCGGGCTGCAAGCGCATGCTGGTGTCCAGCGACTACTACCCCGCCCTGCAGCGGGAGAACTGCAAGCTGATCGACTGGCCTATCGCGACAATGAGCCCGGTGGGCCTGCGCACCAGCGACGGTATCGAGCATCACCTGGACTGCATGGTGTTCGCCACCGGTTACGACGTGCACCTGACCGGCCCGCCGTTCCCGGTCACCGGCCTGGGTGGACGCTCGCTGAGCGCCGAATGGACCGACGGCGCACAGGCGTACAAGAGCGCCAGCGCGCACGGCTACCCGAACCTGTTCTTCATGACCGGCCCGAACTCGGGGCCCGGCCACAACTCGCTGCTGGTCTTCATCGAAGGCCAACTCGACTACGTCGTCCGCGGCATCACAACCATCTTGGACAGCGACCTGCGCTACCTCGATGTCCGCCAGGACGTGCAGCGGCGCTACAACGAACGCATCCAGAAGCGGCTCACCAAGACGACCTGGATGTCGGGTTGCAGCAGCTGGTATTTGACCAAGGACGGACGCAACGTGTCGATGTACCCGGGATTCGCCACCCAGTATCTTCGACAGATGCGCGATTTCCAGTACACCGACTACGACGCGGTCGAGCGCACCGCCGTACGCGTGAGCTCCTCCGCCTGACGCGATGGCCCCCGACCGACCACCCCGCGCCGAAACCGGCACCATCGCCGGCATTTTGACGAATCTGCGGCGCGCACCCAAACGCGTCCGGCGCCAGTCGCGGGAGGTCGTCGAAAATGCGGTGTCGCAGTTGTTCGACGCGGCGGTCCGTTACCCGCACGGTGCACTCGGTTCCCGGGAATATCGCATCGAAGATCTCGCCCGGTTGGCCGGCACCACCACCCGCAACATCAGGGTGTACCGCGACCGCGGGCTCTTGCCGCCACCGCTGCGGGTCGGGCGGATCGCGCTGTTCAACGACACCCATCTGACCCGGCTGCGGCTGATCACCTCGATGCTCGACCGCGGCTACACCATCGCTCACGTCCGGGAGATGCTCAGCGCGTGGGAAGAGGGCAAGGATCTCGGCGATGTCCTCGGTCTGGAAACAGCCATCGTCGGAAACTGGACTAGTCAAAAATCCCGGACCATGCCGCTGGCCGACGCGCAACAACTCATCAACGACACCGAGGCCTTTGACCGTTTGGTGACTCTGCAGGTGATCCACGTCGACGACGGGCAGGCCACCATCACCCGCCCGAAGCTGATCGACGCGTTCAACGAGATCCGCGGCTACGGCATGACCATGGAGACACTCGTCGACCTGCACGAGAACATCTCACCGTTGATCGACCAGATCAGCGAGATGCTGGTGCGCGCCGGGGCCGAGCACGTCGCCGACCGGATCAAACCCGGGGAGGCCTTGCCGGCCGACACCGAAATCGCCGAGCTGATCACGATGTTGGTGCGATTCCGGACCCAGGCCGTGTCGTCGGTCACCGCGACCTTGGCGTCGTCGATCGAGACGACCATCGAGTCGTTGGTCAGCAAGATTCTGGCCGAGTACCTCGAACGCTCACCCGAGGCCGATGTCGGCTAAGACTGGCGCCGGAGTGCCGGCCGCGAAGCGGGGCCGCGGCGTAGCCAGCGAAATCGCCCTGGCCCGACGCGATTCGCCGGCCCGCGGCAGTCGGCATCTCGGCTTCGCGAAGGCACTGGTCTATGAGATGCCACATACGTTGGCCGCTTTGGAGCAAGGTCAGCTGTCGGAGTGGCGGGCCACCCTGATCGTGCGCGAAAGCGCCGGCCTGGACATCGAAGACCGGCGGTCACTGGACGCCGAATTATGCGGCGATCCAGCCGGCCTGGACGGAATGGGCGATGCCCGGGTGGCGGCGGCGGCCAAGGCCATCGCCTACCGCCTCGATCCGCACGCGGTCGTCGACCGCGCCGCCAAAGCTGAAAACGAACGGACGGTGAGCATCCGGCCCGCGCCCGATACGATGACCTACCTCACTGCGCTTTTGCCGGTAGCACAGGGTGTCTCGGTGTACGCGGCACTGCGACGGGAGGCCGATAGGTGCGCCGACGGGCGATCTCGGGGCCAGGTAATGGCCGACACACTGGTCGAGCGCGTTACCGGGCGAAGCGCCGCGGCTCCGACGCCGATCGCCGTCAATCTGGTGATCTCCGACGAAACGCTGCTGGGCGGCGGCACTGAGCCCGGCGATATGTGCGGCTACGGCCCGATCCCGGCCGCCGTCGCGCGCGGACTGATCTCGGGTGCCGTCACCGACGCACGATCCCGGGCCACGCTGCGCCGGCTTTATACCCATCCAGCTTCGGGTGGCTTGGTGGCGATGGAGTCACGAGCCCGGCTGTTTCCTCGCGGGTTGGCGGCCTTCATCGGGCTCCGCGATCAGCGCTGCCGTACGCCCTACTGCGATGCACCGATCCGCCACCGCGACCACGCCCGACCGTGGGCTCATGGCGGGAAGACCTCGGCCGGCAACGGCCTGGGCCTGTGCGAACGATGCAACTACGTCAAACAGGTCGATGGCTGGAGCGTCGTACCAGATACCGACCAAAATCATAGGCACACAGCACAATTCAGTACACCATCCGGTGCGCAATATCGGTCGGCGGCACCCCCGCGGGCCCCGACGATCACGATCAACAAAATGGAAACCCGCATTGGTATCGCACTAGCTCGGCATGCGACCTAGCCGAGCAGATTACGCACGACGCCGTCGGCGAGCAGCCGCCCACGATTGGTGAGCACCAACCGCTCGCCTTCGCGCACCAACAAGCCGTCCTGGATGGCGGTGTCCGCACGCCCGCGCTCGGCCTCGTCCAGCAATTCGGTGGACAGTCCCTGACGCAGCCGAATTCTCAGCAGCACATCCTCGGTGTGCCGGCTGGCAGCGTCCAGTTGCTCGAAGCCAGCCACCGGCAATGTTGCATCGCCCAAAAGCTGCGCATATGCGTTGGGGTGCTTGACATTCCACCAGCGGGCGCCACCGACAAAGCTGTGCGCGCCCGGGCCGGCGCCCCACCACTGCCCGCCGTCCCAGTAGCCCAGATTGTGGCGGCACTCCCCACCGGGACGACTCCAGTTCGACACCTCGTACCACCCGAACCCAGCCCTCGAGAGACGCTCGTCCGCCAGCTCGTAGCGATGCGCGAGCACGTCGTCATCCGGGGCGGCCAATTCGCCACTGCGTACCCGGCGCGCCATCGCGGTCCCGTCTTCGACGACGAGGGCGTACGCAGACACATGATCGACGCCGGTCTCGATCGCAGTGTCGACCGAGCGCAGCAGATCGTCGTCGGTCTCCCCCGGCGTGCCGTAGATGAGGTCGAGGCTGACGTGCTCGAATCCCTCGGCCAGCGCCTCGCGGGCCGCCGCCGCCGACCGGTTCGGCGTGTGGATCCGGTCGAGTACGCCCAGCACGTGCGGCGCGACCGACTGCATGCCCAGCGACACCCTGGTGCAGCCGGCCGCGCGGGCGGCCGCGAAAAAGTCCGGCCACGCCGACTCGGGGTTCGCCTCGGTACTCACCTCCGCGTCGGTGGCCAGCTCGAAGTTGTCCCGCACCGACTGCAGCAACTGGGTCAGGCGCTGCGGGCCCAGCAGCGACGGTGTCCCCCCGCCGATGAAGACGGTCTGCACGGTCGGTCCGTCGAGCCGCCCGGCGGCCAGCTCGAGCTCGGCGGCCAGCACCTGCAACCACGCGTCGGGGTTGACGCCGCCCAACTCCGCCGGCGTATAGGTGTTGAAGTCGCAGTAGCCGCAGCGGGTAAAGCAGAACGGCACGTGAACATAGATGCCGAATGGCCCGTCGGTGGTCAACCGCAGATCGGGAAGACCGACCGGCGAAGTGGATGGCGTCACGCCTTCCTAATATCCCGGAGTTCGCGTTCAACCTCCAGGGCAGGCCGCCTCGGAGATCCGTGCAGCAAAATCGGAGAAAGCATTGCGGCAACACTCAGGCTTGGTCGGTAGCGTCGAACGTATGAGTCAAATTCGCACCTGTTAGCTGTGGCCAGCGACATCCGTGGCACAATGGAGCGCGTGACCGTTGCCCACCTCCGACAGAACCGTATCGCGTTGGTGGCGCGCCGTCACGTCGACTTCAAGCGTGTTTGCAGCTGTCGCTGTCTGGCTTGATTCCGTAGACCCGACCACCTGATTCCAGCTGGCTCCCGGATCTGCGCCGCCGGGACAGCCACCGGTGGTTTGCGTAGTCCGTGTCGCCTACTCCGTCCAAGGAGACTGCCGCATGACGTCACCCCGTCCCACCAAAAGCCAGGGGCAGTGGGCGCTCGGTGAGCGCGAACCGCTCAACTCCAACGAGCAGTTCAAGAAGGACGACGACGCACTCAATGTGCGAGACCGAATCGTGAACCACTACGCAGAAGCCGGCTTCGACAGCATCGACAAGAACGATCTGCGTGGGCGGATGCGGTGGGCAGGGCTCTATACCCAGCGTGAGCAGGGGTACGACGGCAGCTTCACCGGTGACGAGAACATCGACCTGCTCGAGGCCAAGTACTTCATGATGCGGGTGCGTTGCGACGGCGGGGCAATCTCGACCGCGGCGCTGCGCACCCTCGGCGAGATCTCGGTCGAGTTCGCCCGCGACACCGCCGACATCTCCGACCGGGAAAACGTGCAATACCACTGGATTCGAATCGAGGATGTGCCCGCGATCTGGGAGCGGCTGGCCGCCGTAGGACTGCAGACGACCGAGGCATGTGGCGACTGCCCCCGGGTGGTGTTGGGCTCGCCGCTGGCCGGTCTGTCGCTCGACGAGGTGCTCGACCCGACACCGGCGGTCGACGAGATCGTCCGCCGTTACATCGGCAACCCGGAGTTCTCGAACCTGCCGCGCAAGTACAAGACCGCGATCTCGGGCCTGCAGGACGTCGCACACGAGATCAACGACATTGCCTTCATCGGCGTCAACCATCCCGAGCATGGTCCCGGACTGGACCTGTGGGTGGGCGGCGGCCTGTCCACGAATCCGATGCTGGCGCAACGGGTCGGCGCGTGGGTGCCCTTGGACGAGGTCCCCGATGTCTGGGAGGCCGTCACCTCGCTGTTCCGTGACTACGGTTACCGACGGCTACGGGCCAAGGCGCGGCTCAAATTCCTGATCAAGGACTGGGGCATCGAGAAATTCCGCGAAGTGCTCGAAACCGAATACCTCAAGCGCAAACTCATCGACGGCCCAGCTCCTGAACCGCTCGCCCGCCCGATCGACCATGTGGGCGTGCAGAAACTGAAGAACGGGCTCAACGCCGTTGGCGTCGCGCCGATCGCCGGCCGGGTGTCCGGCACGATCCTGGCCGCGGTCGCCGACCTCGCCGAACAGGCCGGATCGGACCGGGTGAGCTTCACCCCGTACCAGAAGCTGATCGTCCTCAATGTCGCCGACGACAAGCTCGACGCGTTGATCGCCGGCCTGGACGCGCTGGGGTTGCCGTCGCGGCCGTCGCACTGGCGTCGAAACTTGATGGCCTGCACCGGAATCGAATACTGCAAGCTATCTTTCGCCGAGACCCGGGTGCGTTCTCAGTCGCTGGTGCCCGAACTGGAGAACCGACTCGAAGACCTCAACGCGCAACTCGACGTGCCGGTCACGGTGAACATCAACGGCTGCCCGAACTCGTGTGCTCGCATCCAGATTGCCGATATCGGATTCAAGGGCCAGATGGTCGACGACGGCGACGGGAATTCCGTCGAGGGGTTCCAGGTTCATCTTGGCGGGAGCCTGGGGCTCGACAGTGGTTTCGGGCGAAAACTACGGCAGCACAAGGTCACCAGCGACGAGCTGGGCGACTATATCGAACGCGTGGTGCGCAACTTCGCCAAGCAACGAGACGGTAACGAGCGTTTCGCGAACTGGGCGCTGCGCGCCGAGGAGGCAGATCTGCGATGACCAACCCGACCGAAGCAGAATTACGCGAGCTGGCCGAAAACGGGGCCGCAGAGCTGAAAGGCGCCAGCGCCCGCGATCTGTTGCGCTGGACTGACGAGAACTTCGGCGGTGTCGGCGGGCCCCGGTCGTCTGCCACCTGCAACTACGTGGTGGCCTCCAACATGCAGGACGCCGTGCTGGTCGACCTGGCGGCCAAGGTCCGTCCCGGGGTGCCAGTGCTGTTCTTGGACACCGGATATCACTTCGTGGAGACCATCGGCACCCGCGACGCGGTGGAGGCGGTTTACGACATCCGGGTGCTCAACGTCACGCCCGAGCACTCCGTGACGGAGCAGGACGACTTGTTCGGCAAAGACCTGTTCGCCCGTAAGCCCAGCGAATGCTGCCGGATGCGCAAGGTCGCGCCGCTGGGTAAGGCGCTGCGCGGCTACTCCGCCTGGGTGACCGGTCTGCGGCGGGTCGAGGCACCGACTCGGGCCAACGCCCCGTTGATCAGCTTCGACGAGGCGTTCGGGCTGGTGAAGATCAACCCGCTGGCCGCCTGGTCTGACGACGACGTGCAGACCTACATCGACGACAACGATGTACTGGTCAATCCGCTTGTCTACGAGGGTTACCCGTCGATCGGTTGCGCGCCGTGCACGGTCAAGCCGGTCGAGGGCGCCGATCCGCGTAGCGGGCGTTGGCAGGGGTTGGCGAAAACCGAATGCGGGCTGCACGCGTCGTGACTACCCGCGCCGGCGACGATCGACAGGGCAGTGCGATCCGAAATGAGCAGGAGGAGTGGCGCTGACTACCCTCGTGCTGGCCGCGCATGGCAGCGCAGATCCGCGATCGGCCGCCAATGCGCGGGCCGTGGCCAATCAGATCCGCTTCATGCGGCCCGGCCTGCGGGTGCGTGTCGCGTTCTGCGACCTGAACACGCCTCGCCTGCCTGACGTGCTCACCCCCGACGCGGTGGTCACGCCGTTCCTGCTGGCCGATGCTCATCACGCGCGGATCGACATCCCGCACCAGATCGCCAGTTGCGGTATGCCCGTGCGGCAGGCCGAGGTGCTCGGCGAGGACGACCGTCTGGTGTCCGTGTTGCGTGAGCGGCTTGCCGAACTCGGCGTCGACAGGTGTGACCCGGAGTTGGGTGTGGCCGTCGTCGCGATCGGCTCGACGCACGCCGCGGCGAACGCCCGGACCGCGACGGTTGCAGACAAGCTCGCTGTGGGCACTCAGTGGGCTGCTGCGACAACGGCATTCGCTACCGGGAAGGGGCCGACACCGGCCGAGGCTGCTGCAGAGTTGCGCCGCCGTGGCGCCCGTCGGGTGGTCATCGCGCCGTGGTTCCTGGCGCACGGCCGGCTGACCGATCGGGTCGCGGCGTTCGCTGCGGCGGAAGGCATGCCGATGGCAGCGCCGCTCGGTGGGCATCGCCTTGTCGCGGAAGCGGTTTTGGATCGCTTCGACACGGCGGTCGCGCTGAGCGCCGCGGCCTGACCCGCAGTTACACCTGGACGCCTGGTCGCCGGGCACGAAGTGGCGCACTTCACTGCCGACCGCGTCGGCTCGATCAAACTCCGACCGGCTTTCAGCTGGAGCTCACCGTAATCTGGTCAACTTCGGCATTGTTGTGCGCCAACGCATCTGCCGGGATGATCGGCACCCGGGTGGCACGCACGTAGACGGTGTCGCCGTCCTTCAGAGCGAGCGCTTCGGCGTCACCACGGGTGATCTGAGCGGTGAACGGCCCTCCGGTGGCGGCGTTGGTCAGCTCGACCCGCACCTCGAAGCCGAGCATCACCACCCGGTCGATGGTCGCCCGGACGACGCCGGTGGATCCGGCCGTGCCGTCGTCGGCCACGATCGCCATATCCGGACTGCGACCCACCCGGATGTCGTGCGGTCGAACAAGACTGCCGTTCAACGACGAGACCGCACCGAGAAACGACATCACGAACGCGTTGGCCGGGGCGTCGTACACCGCCTGCGGCGATCCGATCTGTTCGATGCGTCCATCTTTGAGCACCGCGATCCGGTCCGCCACATCCAGCGCCTCGGCCTGGTCGTGGGTGACCAGCACGGTGGTGACGTGCACCTCGTCGTGCAACCGGCGCAACCAGGCGCGCAGGTCGTCGCGAACCTTTGCGTCGAGGGCCCCGAAAGGTTCGTCGAGCAGCAGCACCTGCGGGTCGACGGCCAGCGCGCGCGCCAGGGCCATCCGCTGGCGCTGACCGCCGGAAAGCTGACTGGGGTAACGGGTTTGGAATCCGCTGAGCCCCACCACTTCGAGCAGATGGTCGACTTTCTCGGCAATCTCGGCCTTCGGTCGACGACGGATCTTCAACCCGAAGGCCACGTTGTCGCGAACGCTCAGGTGTTTGAAGGCGGCGTAATGCTGGAACACAAAGCCGATTCCGCGGCGCTGCGGCGCGATCCCGGTGACGTCGCGGCCGTTGATCGTGACCGTTCCGCTGTCGGGTTGATCGAGTCCGGCTATGGCCCGCAGCAGGGTCGACTTACCCGATCCGCTGGGTCCGAGCAGTGCGGTCAACGAGCCGGCCGGCACGTCGAAGTCGACGTTGTCCAGTGCGACGAAGTCGCCGTAGCGTTTGTTGGCGCCTCGCACGGTGATTGCGTTAGTCATTGCTCCCCTGTCATGGCTGCTCGGCCGTCCGGGTGCGGCGAGCATCGAGAATCACCTGAACGAACAGGACCAATACCGAAACCATCATCAGCAGCGTCGAAAGCGCGTACGCGCCGTACTCGGCGCCCCGGCTGTAACGGTCGGCCACCAGCAGCGTCAGCGTCTGCGATTGCCCCGGCAGGTTCGACGACACCATGATGACCGCGCCGTATTCGCCCAGCGTGCGGGCGATCGTCAACACGACGCCGTAGGTCAGACCCCACCGGATCGACGGCAGGGTGATCCGCCAAAACGTCTGCCACCAATTCGAACCCAGCGTCGCGGCGGCCTGCTCTTGGTCGTCACCCAACTCGTGCAGCACCGGTTCGACTTCGCGCACGACGAACGGCAGCGTCGCGAAAATGCTGGCCAGCACGATGCCCGGCAAGCCGAAGATGATCCGGAAGCCGAAGTCCTTTTCGACGAACCCGAATAGTCCCGCCGATCCCCACAACACGATCAACGCCACACCGACCACCACCGGTGACACCGCGAACGGCAGGTCGATGATCGCCTGCAACACACCCTTGCCGCGGAATCGGTTGCGCGCCAGCATCAATGCGGTCGGAATGCCGAAGAGCACGTTGAGCGGGACTACGATCGCCACCACCAGCAAAGACAAGTTCAGCGCCGATACCGCCGCCGGCGTGCTGATCCAGTCGAAGAATTGGCCGATGCCGGGCTGGAAGGTCCGCCACAGGATCAGCCCGACCGGAACCACCAGCAGCACCGCCACATAGGCAAGGGCCAGCAGCCGCAGCAGGTAGCGAACCGAGGGCGAGAGGTTCACGCCGACAACTCCTCACGCTTGGCCGCACGCGATCCAAAAGTGCGCAGCACGAAGAGGACCACAAACGAGATCAACAGCAGAACAAGCGATATCGCAGCCGCGCCGGTGCGGTCGTCGTTTTCGATCAGGGTACGGATCCATTGTGAGGAGACTTCGGTCTTACCCGGCACCGCGCCGCCGATCAGCACGACGGAGCCGAATTCGCCGACAGCCCGCGCGAATGTCAACCCCGCACCGGTCAACAGGACCGGTGTCAGCGACGGCAGCACCACGGTGGTGAAGATCGTCGCGTTGTTGGCACCCAGTGACGCGGCCGCTTCTTCGGTCTCGTGGTCGATCTCGAGCAGCACCGGTTGCACGGCCCGCACCACAAACGGCAGCGTCACGAATGCCAACGCCACACCCACACCCCATCCGGTGTGCTGTAGATGCAGGCCGACCGGACTGTGATTTCCATAGAGCGCCAACAGCACCAGGCTGGCCACGATCGTCGGCAACGCGAACGGCAGATCGATGATCACGTCGACAAGCCGCTTTCCGGGAAAGTCGTCGCGCACCAGGACCCAGGCGATCAGCAGGCCGAAGAACATGTTCAGCACGGTGACGCCCGCAGATATCGTCAGCGTCACCCGGAAGGATTCGATGGCGGCGTTCGAGCTGACCGCCAGCCAGAACGCGTCCCAGCCGCCGCCGACCGACTGCCAACAGATCGCAGCCAGTGGCAGCAGCACGATGACCGACAGCCACACCACCGAAATCCCGACCCGCAGTGACGTGCCGTTGTTGACAAGTTTGTTGCGGCCCAACGGTTTACCGCGACCGGCGGTTCCGGCGATGACCGCCGCCGTCATCCGGTGGCCTGCGTGTAGATCTTGGTGATACTGCCCGTCTTCTTGTCGAACAGCTGCGCGTCCACCGAGGACCAGCCGCCGAGATCGGTGATGGTCCAAAGCTTTTCCGGTGCCGGGAACTGATCGCGGACGTCGGCGGCAACCGCGGGGTCGACCGGTCGGAAGCCGGCGGCCGCCCAGATTTTTTGGGCGTCCGCCGTGTACTGGAAGTTCTTGAATGCCACAGCGGCATTCAGGTGCTGGCTGCTGATCACCACGGCCACCGGGTTCTCGATCTTGATGGTCTGTGGCGGATTGACGTGGGTGATCGGCTTTCCCTGCCGCTCGGCGGTGATCGCCTCGTTTTCGTAACTGATCAGCACGTCACCGCTGCCCTGAACGAACACGTCGGTGGCTTCGCGTCCAGACCCGGGGCGCAGTTTGACGTGCCGGCTGACCAGCTTGTCGACGAAGTCGAGACCTGCCTGCGGATCACGGCCGCCGCCGCTTTTGACGGCGTACGGCGCAAGCAGATTCCACTTTGCCGAGCCGGAACTCAGCGGGCTGGGCGTGACGACATCGACATCGGGCCGTAGCAGGTCGTCCCAGTCCTTGATGTTCTTCGGGTTTCCCGGTCGCACCACCAGCGTCACGACCGATCCGAACGGGATTCCTTTAGTTGCGTCGGAGTCCCAGTCCTTGGCGACCTTGCCCGCCTTGACCAGTCGGGTGATGTCGGGTTCTACCGAGAAGTTGACGATATCGGCCGGCTTGCCGTCGACAACGCCGCGGGACTGGTCGCCTGCGGCGCCGTAGGAGGCGACCACCTGGATGTCCTTGCCTGCCGGCGAGGAGTTGAACGCCGGGATCACCTTGCTCCAGCCGGGCTCGGGCACCGAATAGGCGACCAGCGTGATGCTGGTGTTCGCACCGGTGCCGCCGCCGCCGACGACGTCGCCGGCACCTCCGTGACACCCGACGATCAGGCCAGCACTGAGGGTCAACGCGACAACATGCCGCCACGCAGGAGGTTTGTTGTTGTCGTCGAACAATGGTCGACCTTTCGGAAAGTGTGCTTGGCGTCTGACGGCGATCCCGTTGCGAATATCACGTGATTTTCGGCGCGCGGGCAGAATGTCAGCGACAACAATGCACGTCAGCGACGGCGCAATCGCCCACGGCAATCAGTGCCACGATGTGGCACTCGGTACTGCCGGACGCTGCGTGCATGGCCGCATCGTAACAGAATGCTGTGCCCCAGCAGCCGAAGCCGATGCAGGTCAGCGCGTCAACAACCAGGCGACGAGGACCAATACGACCAGCGCAACCAGTATCAGGGTGACCCGCGATCGGGGCATTCCGGTGTTTGCGCTCATCCCGACCCGTCTTCGCTGTGGCGCACTCGTTTCATCAGGGTGATCCCGCGCCCCAACGCCGCGTCCAGTCCCGCCGCGATCACGTAGGCCAACGCCAGCACCACCGGTATCACCACGATGGCCTGGAGGACGAACCCCAGGCCAGACAGCCACAGCTCGACGCCGTCCCACCAGCTGAGGATCGCGTTCATCGGGCTCACCCTATTCGGCACGCTCAGCGATTCCAACCGGCTCGCCTGGGCTCATGCGCGACGACCCGCAGCACGCAGCTCCGCTGCGCTTGCGATCGCCACTGGGCTCATCCGCGACGACCCGCAGCACGCAGCTCCGCTGCGCTTGCGATCGCCACTAAGCTAATGCGCGCACGTGTCGTGGCAACAGGAACGGAACCTCGTGAATCATCGGATCGCGTTGCTGTCCACCTCGGACACCGACCTGCTCTCGGCGCGCGCGTCGCTCGCCGCCTACAACCTGGGCAACCCGGCGCGTCAGAGCATCGAGGACTCACTCGGCGACGCCGAGGTGGTGGTGCTTCGGGTGCTGGGCTCTTCGGCGGAGATGGCCGGAGAACTCGCCGCCCTGCGGGCCACCGGTCTGCCGCTGATCGTGCTCGGCGGCGAACGCGCGCCCAGCGCCGAATTGATGGAATGCTCGACGGTCCCCATCGGGCTTGCGGCGCAAGCGCACTCGTACCTTGCCGAAGGCGGACCGGCCAATCTCGCTGCGCTCCACGCGTTTTTGTGCGACACCGTGTTGCTGACCGGCCAGGGATTCGACGAGCCGGTGGTGATCCCCGAGTGGGGCTACGCCCAGCGGCCCACCGTTGCAGGCGGCGCGCGGGTCGGCGTGCTGTACTACCGGGCCCACGAGGTCAGCGGCAACTCCGGCTTCGCCCATGCGCTCGCCGACGCGATCGATGCCACCGGCAGCGCGGTCGGCGTCCCGATTTTCGCGTCCTCGCTGCGCAATGCACCCGACGAATTGTTCGGCGCGCTGGCCACTCTGGATGCCGTCGTGGTCAGCATGTTGGCGGCCGGCGGGTCGAAGTCGGCCGCCGCCGGCGCGGGCGAAGACGACTCCTCATGGGACATCGAGCGCATCGCCGCGATGAACATCCCGGTGCTGCAAGGTCTGTGCTTGACGTCGTCCCGCGAGGAGTGGGAGGCAGGCGACGAGGGCGTCACCCCGCTCGACTCGGCGACACAGATCGCGATCCCGGAGTTCGACGGGCGCATCATCACCGCGCCGTATTCCTTCAAGGAGATCGACAACGACGGCCTCCCGCACTACGTGGCCGACGCGGAGCGCTGCGCGCGGGTCGCCGCCATCGCGGTCAACCACGCGAAACTGCGGCGGATACCCAACGCGGACAAGAAGCTCGCGTTGGTGCTGTCGGCCTATCCCACCAAGCATTCCCGGGTCGGCAACGCCGTCGGCCTGGACACCCCCGCGTCCGCGGTCCGGCTGCTGCGGCGCCTCAGGCAGGACGGCTACGACGTCGGCGATGGCTTCGGTGTGCTGGGCCTCGAGGACGAGACGCAGGCCGGCGACCGGCTGATGCACACGCTGATCGACGCCGGCGGCCAGGACGAGCAGTGGCTGACCACCCGGCAGGTCGACGGCGCGCAGGTGAAAGTGACGGCGGCGCAATACGCCGAGTGGACTTCCGCCCTGCCCGTCGAGTTGCGCAATGCGATGGCCGAGAAGTGGGGCCCGGCGCCGGGACGGTTGTTCGTCGACGACGCCGGCGATCTGGTGATCGCCGCGCTGCGGTCGGGCAACGTCGTGCTGATGATCCAGCCGCCGCGCGGATTCGGTGAAAACCCGGTGGCGATCTACCACGACCCCGACCTGCCGGCCAGCCATCACTACCTGGCGGCGTACCGGTGGCTGGAACACGGTTTCGGCGCGCACGCGGTGGTGCATCTGGGCAAGCACGGCTCGATGGAGTGGCTGCCGGGCAAGAACGCCGCGCTGTCGGCGGCCTGCGCCACCGATGCGGTGCTGGGGAATCTGCCGCTGATCTACCCGTTTTTGGTCAACGATCCCGGCGAGGGCGCGCAGGCCAAGCGGCGTGCGCACGCCACCATCGTCGACCATCTGATCCCGCCGATGGCCCGCGCCGAAAGCTACGGCGACATCGCCCGGCTCGAGCAGTTGCTCGACGAGTACGGCAACATCGCGGCGATGGACCCGGCCAAGCTGCCGGCCATCCGCGGCGAGATCTGGAACCTGATGCGCGCCGCGGAGATGCACCGCGACCTCGGGCTCGACGACCGGCCCGACGACGAGGAGTTCGACGACTTCCTGCTGCACGTCGACGGCTGGCTGTGCGAGATCAAGGACGCCCAGATCCGCGACGGGCTGCACGTACTGGGCAAAGCGCCGACCGGACCCGCACGGGTCAACCTGGTGCTGGCCATCCTGCGGGCCGCCCAGGTCTGGGGCGGCCAGGACCATGCCGTCCCCGGCTTGCGCACCGCCCTCGGGCTGAAAGACGGCGCCGAGACCACCGCGGTCGACGAGATCGAGAGTCGCGCACGCGCCTTGGTCGAGGCGATGGACGCCGCCGGCTGGGACGCCGCCGCGGTCGACGCGCTACACGAGGCGCCGGACGTTCGGGCGTCGCTGCGATTCGCCGCGACCGAGGTCGTGCCGCGGCTGTCGGGCACGGCGGGTGAGTTGGACGCCGTCATGCAAGCTCTGGCAGGTGGCTTCGTGCGGCCCGGCCCGTCCGGCTCACCGCTGCGGGGTCTGGTCAACGTGCTGCCCACCGGCCGCAACTTCTACACCGTCGACCCGCGAGCAGTGCCGTCCCGACTGGCCTGGCAGACCGGTCAGGCGATGGCCGAATCGCTACTTCAGCGCTACCTCGACGACACCGCCACCTACCCCGAATCGGTCGGGCTGTCGGTGTGGGGCACCAGCGCGATGCGCACCTCTGGCGACGACATCGCGGAAGTGTTGGCGCTGCTGGGCGTTCGGCCGGAGTGGGACGAGGCGTCGCGGCGGGTCAGCCGGCTGGAGGTGATTCCGCTCGACGAACTCGGACGCCCGCGCATCGACGTGACGATCCGCATCTCCGGCTTCTTCCGTGACGCTTTTCCGCACGTGGTGACGATGCTCGACGACGCGGTGCGGATGGTGGCGCTGCTCGACGAGTCCGACGAGGACAACTACGTGGCCGCCCACGCGCGCACCGATCTCGCCGACCACGGTGACGAGCGACGCGCCACCACCAGGGTTTTCGGTTCCAAGCCGGGCTCCTACGGAGCCGGCATCCTGCAGGTCGTCGAGGCGGGCACCTGGCGCGACGACAAGGACCTGGCCGAGGTCTACACCGCCTGGGGCGGGTTCGCCTACGGACGCGGCCTCAACGGCAGCGCCGCTGCCGATGACATGCGCACCAACTACGCGCGAATCAAGGTGGCGGCCAAGAACATCGACACCCGCGAACACGACATCGCGGACAGCGACGACTACTTCCAGTACCACGGCGGCATGATCGCGACGGTGCGCGCGTTGACCGGGTCTGATCCCAAGGCTTACGTGGGTGATTCGACCACACCCGATGCGGTACGCACCCGCAGCCTGGCCGAGGAGACCGCGCGGGTGTTCCGGGCCCGGGTGGTCAACCCGCGCTGGATTTCGGCGATGCGCAGACACGGCTACAAAGGCGCCTTCGAACTCGCCGCCACCGTCGACTACCTGTTCGGCTTCGACGCCACCGCGGGCGTCGTGCACGACTGGATGTACGAAAAGCTGGCGCAGTCCTACGTTCTGGACCCGCAGACCCGGGAGTTCCTCGACAAATCCAACCCGTGGGCGTTGCACGGGATGGTCGAGCGGCTGCAGGAGGCCGCCGACCGCGGACTGTGGGCCGATCCGTCGCCGGACACGCTCGCCGCGTTGCGGCAGGCCTACCTGGAGGTGGAGGGCGACATCGAGGACCGCGCCGGTGCCTGAACGCATCCGGGTGCGCATCCTGGGGGTCGGCATGGGACCGGCGCACGTCACCCCGGAAGTGGCCGAGGCGCTGCGGTCGGTCGACTACGTGCTGGCCGCCGACAAGGGCTCCGACGACGGACTCCTGGCGCTGCGACAGGCAATCCTCGACGCGCACACCGACGGCTCGGTAGACGTTGTGCCGGTGCCTGATCCGGAGCGTGATCGATCGACCGGGCTGACCGATGAAGGCTATCAGCGCGCGGTGGCCGACTGGCACGATGCCCGCGCCACTGCCTACGCCGAGGTGCTGCGGGCACGCGGCGGTAGCGCGGCGTTCCTGGTGCTGGGCGATCCGTCGCTGTACGACTCGACCATCCGGGTGGTCGAGAAGATTCAAACCTTGGGTGTGCCTGTCGAATTCGACGTGTTACCGGGAATCAGCGCCCCGCAACTGCTCGCTGCCCGGCACGGCATCGTATTGCACGAGGTGGGCCGCTCGGTACACCTCACCACCGGCCGGCTGCTGCAGGAGGCCGTCGCCGCCGGGCAGGACAACATTGTCGCCATGCTCAACCCGCCGCCGGAGCGGCTCGACCTCACCGGTCTGGACGACTGGTCGGTGTGGTGGGCGGCCAATCTGGGAGCTGCGGGCGAGCGTCTGGCTTCGGGGCGGCTCGGCGATGTCACCGGGCAGATTGCCGACGCCCGTTCGCAGGCTCGCGCCGCGGCCGGCTTCGTAATGGACATTTACTTGCTGCGACGGCGCTGATGTCTCGCCGCGTGCTGCTGCTGGGCGGGACGGCGGAAGCGCGCGCGCTGGCCGCGCGACTGGTCGCCGACGGGGTCGACGTGACGAGCTCACTGGCCGGCCGGGTCGCGCGGCCGAGGATGCCCGACGGTCAGGTACGGGTCGGCGGGTTCGGCGGTGTCGACGGGCTGCGAAAGGCGTTGCGCGACTTCGACGTCGTGGTCGACGCCACCCATCCCTTCTCGACGACGATCTCCGCCAACGCGGTGCAAGCCTGCGCCGACGAAGCGGTGCCGCTGCTGCGCCTGCAACGACCCGGCTGGGCCGATCGGGCCACGCCGTCCTGGCATTGGGTGAGCTCACACTCGGCGGCCGCCGAGGAGGCCCGACGGCTGGGCAGCCGGCCGCTGCTGACGGTCGGCCGCCAGCAGTTGGCGGCCTTCGTCGGTGCGCTCGGCGGGTTGGCGGTGGCGGCGCGCGTCGTGGACGAACCGGACGTCGCGCTGCCCCCGGCGTGGCAGCTGATTCACGATCGCGGGCCCTACGCGCTGCCGGGCGAGTTGGGGCTGCTGGCTGAGCATCGCGCGGATGTGTTGGTCACCAAGGACTCTGGTGGTGAGTACACCTGGCCGAAGATGCAGGCGGCCGAGGAGTTGGGCATCCCGGTCGTCGTGGTGCGCCGGCCCGCGGTTCCGGCGGGCGTACCGATGGTGTCCGGTGTCCAGGACGCCGTGCATTGGCTACGCGGATAGGTTGTGCACGGCCCGCGCGAAGCGTTGCGCCAGCGCGGGATAGCCGGCCCAATGGGTGTGCAGGTAGGCCGCGTGCAGTGTCGGCGTGCCGAAACCGTCGGGGCCCGCGGGCAGCTGCCACGCCGGCCGGCCTTGCGCCGCGGAGGTTTTCGTGCGGTGGAATTCGTGTCCGGTGACTTTCGTGCCTTTTTCGGCGAGCACCGAATCCGCCGGGCTGGCGGCGGTGCGGTAGCCGAGGGTGAGCCGCGGCGTCATCGCGGCATCGGCGGGCACCGCACCGACCATCGGCGTGCCGTCCAGCGAGCGGCACAGGTAGAGCAGCCCGGCGCACTCGGCGACCGTCGGCACCCCCGAAGCAATAGCGGACCGTAATTCCGCTGTCAGGCAACGGTTCCCGGCGAGTTCGGCGGCGTGCACCTCGGGGAAACCGCCACCGAGGTAGATGCCGGCGGTGCCCGCGGGCAGAGTCGCGTCTACCAGCGGGTCGAATTCGACCACGTCGCATCCGGCAGCCCGCAGCAGTTCTTCGGTTTCGGCGTAGCGGAAGGTGAAGGCGCGTCCGCCGGCGATCGCGACGACACGGCGGCCTGGTGAGGGCGGCTGGACTTCCCGCGTCGGATCCCACCGCGGCTCGGGTAACGCCGCGGCGGCACGAGCGAGGCCCAGCACCGCGTCGATATCGACATGCACCGCAATCACGTCCGCCATCCGTTTGAGGGTCTGCCCGGACTCGGCGCGTTCGGCGGCGGGCACCAGGCCCAGGTGCCGGGACGGCGTTTCGATGCCGTCGTCGCGGGGCAGGACGCCCAGCACCGGAATCCCGGTCGAGGCCAAGGCGTCGCGGACCTCGTCGGCGTGTCGCGCGCTGCCCGCCTTGTTGAGGATCACGCCCGCGATGCGGACCGACGGGTCGAACGCCGCCATACCGGCGATCGCCGCCGCGTGCGTGCGCGCCGCGTGCGAGATGTCGACGACCAGCAACACCGGAGATTTCGTCAGCGTGGCGACGTGGGCGGTGGATGCCTCGCCGGCGGTACCCAACCGCCCGTCGAAAAGCCCCATCACGCCCTCGATGACGGCGACGTCGGCCGACCGTGCGCCGTGCAGCAGCAGCGGGACGATCCGGCCTTCGCCGACCAGGAACGGGTCGAGATTGCGGCCCGGCCGCCCGGTGGCCAGCGCATGGTAGCCGGGGTCGATGAAGTCAGGCCCCACCTTGTGGCCGGACACCGTCAAGCCGCGCGCAGCCAGTGCGGCCATCAACCCGGTTGCGACAGTGGTCTTTCCGTGCCCGGATCCGGGCGCGGCGACGACGATGCGAGGAAGCGCGACGGCTACCACTCGATGCCCCGCTGGCCTTTCTGGCCGGCGTCCATCGGGTGCTTCACGTTGGCCATCTCGGTGACCAGGTCAGCGATCTCGATCAGCTTCGGGTCGGCATTGCGGCCGGTGATGACGACATGCTGGTGGCCGGGCCGGGTAGCGAGGGTGTCGACGACGTCGTCGATGTCGACCCAGCCCCACGTCATCGGGTAGGTGAATTCGTCGAGCACGTAGAGGTCGTGGGTTTCGGCGGCGAGGCGGCGCTTGATCTCGGCCCAGCCGGCCGCGGCTTCCTGCGCATGGTCGACCTCGGTGCCCGCCTTGCGACTCCACGACCAGCCCGACCCCATCTTGTGCCATTCGACGGGACCGCCCTCGCCGGTCTCGGCGTGCAGCGCGCCCAGTCGTTCCAGCACGGTCTGCTCGCCGATGCGCCACTTGGCCGACTTGACGAACTGGAACACCCCGATGCGAAACCCCTGATTCCAGCCGCGCAACGCCAATCCGAATGCGGCGGTGGACTTTCCCTTGCCGTCGCCGGTGTGCACCATCAGCAGCGGCCGGTTGCGGCGTTGGCGTGTCGTGAGCTTGTCGTCGGGTACGGCCGACACTTGCCCCTGCGGCATCACGCCGCCCCGGGGGTTGTCGCGCCGCGGACGATGTCCGCCAGCGCCTGCGCGTTCACCTGGGCAAGCGGCACGTGCTCGGCGCGCAGATGCCGAGCCAGGTTGGCCGCCAGACCCATTCGCATCCGGCCGCTTTCGCAGTCGACGACGATGCTGGAGACTCCGTCGTTCACCAGCAGCGCCGCGGCCTGCTGAGCCCGACCCACCGGGTCCTGGCCCGCGGTGGCCCTGCCGTCGGTGACGACGACGAGCAGCGGCCGCCGACTCGGATCACGCAGCCGTTCGCGTTGCACCACCTCGGCCGCCTTCATCAGCCCCTCGGCGAGCGGTGTCCGACCACCGGCCGGCAGCCCGTCCAGTCGCTTGGCCGCGACGTCGACCGAACCGGTTGGCGGAAGAGCGATCTCGGCTGCCCGGTCGCGGAAGGTGATGACACCGACCCGGTCGCGACGCCGGTAGGCGTCCAGCAACAGCGACAGGATGGCCGTCTTGACCTGACGCATCCGCTCGCGGGCGGCCATCGACCCGGAGGTGTCGACGACGAACATCACCAGGTTGGCTTCGCGTCCCTCGCGGACGGCGCCACGAAGATCGCCGGGCTGCAGGAGGAGCCGACCGCCGCCGCGGCCGCGAGCGACTTGATGCGGCGCGGCGGCCCGCACGGTCTCCACCAGGTGGATGCCCGACTCGCACCGTGGACTGGCCCCGGTGCGCCGGCCCGTCGTCGTCCGGGCGCGGCTCCGACGACCGGCATGCCCGTCCCCCACGCCGCGGACCGCGAAAAGCGTTGTCCGGTAGGGCTCGCCGGCTCCGACGGGTGGCGCCGATGTCGGACCCTGCCGGCCGCCGGCAGAGTGTGGTTCGACGTCGCGGGGATCCTGCCCGCCGCCGGGGTGGTCGGGATCGGTGTCGGGTTCGGGGCCTGGGCCGGTGTCGGGAGGCAGCAGCTGGTCGAGTTCGTCGTCGTCGAGCCCGGGCGTGTCGAAGGGATTGCGCCGACGGCGATGTGGCAATGCGAGTTTCGCGGCGGCCCGCAGGTCGTCGATGTTCGGGTGTTCGCGGTCGTGCCACGCCGCATGGGCGGCGGCCGCCCGCGCCATCACGATGTCGGCGCGCATGCCGTCGACGCCGGCGGCCGAGCAGACTTCGGCGATGGTGAGCAGTGCCGCGTCGGTCAGCTGAATCCGGGGCAGGATCGACTGCGCCTGCCGAATCCGATTGCGCAGCCGCTCTTCGGCATTCGCATATCGGGCGCGGAAGGCCTGCGGGTCGGCGTCGAACTGCAGGCGTCGGCGCACCACCTCGGCGCGCTGTGCCGGGTCCCGCGGCGCGGCGACCTCGACGGTGAGGCCGAAGCGGTCGAGCAGTTGTGGCCGCAGCTCACCCTCTTCGGGATTCATCGTGCCGACGAGCACGAACTTCGCCGCATGCGTCACCGATATGCCGTCGCGTTCCACGGTGACGGCGCCCATCGCGGCTGCGTCGAGCAGCAGGTCGACCAGGTGGTCGTGCAACAGGTTGACTTCGTCGACGTAGAGGATTCCGCGGTGCGCCTTGGCCAGCAGGCCGGGTTCGAAGTGCACCGCGCCGTCGCTCAGCGCCTGCTTGAGGTCGATCGATCCCGCCACCCGGTCCTCGGTGGCGCCCACCGGAAGTTCGACCAGTCGCACCGGTCGGGTCTGCACCGGCGCGTCGACGCTGAACGTCCCATCCGGCGAGGCCGGACTCGGCTGGGCCGGGTCGGTGGAAAAGCGGTCCCCGGCAATGACGTCGATGGGCGGCAGGATCTGGGTCAGCGCCCGCACCAGGGTCGACTTCGCGGTGCCCTTCTCGCCGCGCACCAGCACACCGCCGATGCCGGGATCGACGACGCTGAGGACAAGCGCCAGCGCCATGTCGTCGAGCCCACCGGGGGCATCGGGGTCGCCCCCGACGACGGCGGGAAACGGGTACAGCGGACTAGCAGGGGGCACAGTGCGACTCCGCTCGTGGTTGCGAGGCGTTTACGCTAGCATCGCCGCCGTGCCGACCTCTGACCTGCGGGTAACCGTCGTCGGCGTCGGCGCCGACGGGTGGGCAGGCCTGACGCCGGCCGCGCAGGCCGTCATCGGCTCCGCGGACGTGGTGCTGGGCGGTCCGCGTCAGCTGGGTCTGCTGCCCGCCGCGGCCGGCCGGAACCACCAACCATGGCCGTCCCCGCTGAGCGCTGCGCTGCCGGAATTCCTGACCCAATTCGCCGGCCGGCGGGTGGTCGCGCTGGCATCCGGCGACCCGATGTGCAGCGGCATCGGCACCACGCTGGTCGACCTGTTGGGCGCCGACCGGGTCACGGTCATCGCGCATCTGTCGTCGGTGACGCTCGCCCGGGCGCGGCTCGGCTGGTCCGCCGAATCCACCGCGGTGGTCAGCGTTGTCGGCCGCGACGTGCACGCGGTGCTGCGGGAACTGGCCCCCGGGCGCCGGGTGCTGGTGCTGTCGTCGGATGAGAAAACCCCTGCGGCCCTTGCCGCGTTGCTGGTCGCTCGCGGATACGGCGCGAGCCGGTTCATCGTGCTGGGCAACCTCGGCTGCGACGGCGAAGCGGTCGCAGAGTCGACGGCCGGCGACTTCGCCGGCGACGCGCCGCGACTCAATGTCGTTGCGCTGCAACTGAACGGACCACTGCTGACGGGGTGGGCGCCCGGTTTGCCCGACGACGCCTTCGAGCACGACGGTCAACTCACCAAGCGGGATCTGCGCGCCGCCGCCCTGGCCCGCCTGCTGCCCGCGCCCGGCCAGCTGTTGTGGGACGTCGGCGCCGGTGCGGGCTCGGTCGGCATCGAGTGGATGCGCGCTCATCCGACGTGCCGGGCCGTTGCCGTGGAGGCCGATCCGCGGCGGGCCGAACGGATCGCCCGCAACGCGCGGACGCTTGGTGTGCCCGCGCTGCACGTGGTCTACGGCACAGCTCCGGAATCGTTGCACGACTTGGCTTCTCCCGACGCGGTGTTCGTCGGCGGTGGCGCCAGTCGGCCCGGCGTCGTGCAGAGCTGCCTCGACGCGCTGCCCAGCGGCGGGCGGCTCGTCGTGCACGGGGTGACGGTACAGACCGAGGGGCTGCTCGCCGCGGCCTACGCCGAGCATGGCGGCGAGCTCACCCGCATCCACGTCGAGCACGCCGCGCCGGTCGGGTCGTTCACCGGCTGGACCCCGGCCCGCGCGGTCACGCAGTGGTCGTTGACGAAGTGGCCGGCCGATCACGCTGCGGGGCGTACAAGTGACTCTCCCCCGCCCGCGGATCGGCACCCAGTGCTCGACCCACCAGGATCACCGCGGCCCGGGTGAGGCCGGCCGCGGTGACCTGGTCGGCGATGTCGGCGACGGTGCCGCAGATGACCAGCTCCCTGGGCTGCGACGCCCGGTACACCACGGCCACTGGACAATCCGGGCCATGCGTCGGCGTCAGCTCGTCCATCAATCCGCGGATAGCGGTGACGGCCAGGTGCAGTACCAGAGTTGCACGGGTCGCCGCGAACGCGGCCAGCGACTCAGTGGCCGGCATCGCGGTCGAGCGCGCCTGGGTCCGCGTCAGCACGACCGACTGCGCGACCAGCGGGACGGTGAGCTCGCGACCGACGCGTGCCGCCGCGGCGGCGTAGGCCGGTACGCCCGGTGTGATCTCCCATGGCACGCCGGCCGAGTCGAGCCGACGAGTCTGCTCCGATACCGCGCTGTACAACGACGGATCGCCCGACACCAACCGGACGACCCGTCGGCCGCCGCGGTGCGCCTCGATGATCCGGGCGACGATCTCGTCCAGATTCAGGTTCTGCGTGTCGATCAGATCGGCTGTCGCAGAGCAACTCTGCAGCACGCCGGGGTCGAGGTAGCTTCCCGGGAACAAGACGGTGTCGGCGGCCGCGAGCAGCCGGGTGGCCCGGACGGTCAGCAGGTCGGCGGCGCCCGGTCCGGCGCCGACGAACTGCACGGCGCTCACCGCACCCACCGGGGTGTCCACACGCGGCCTTTCGGTGTGATTCTGGTGCTTGACGCGCCTACCAAGACAAGGGTTTTCATGTCGACGGCGTCGGCGTCGAGCTCACCCAGCGTCGTGACGGTCAGCGATTCCTCGGCCCGCCCGACGTCGCGTCCGACGACGACGACGGTATCCGCGCGCCGATGTTCGAGCAGGATGTCGCGGGCCAGCTTGATCTGGTCGGGGCGGGACCGCGAGGCCGGGTTGTAGATGGCCAGAACGAGGTCGGCGTCGGCGACGGCGCGCAGTCGCTGCTCGATCACCGACCACGGCTTGAGCCGGTCCGACAGGCTCAGCACCGCGAAGTCGGCACCCAGCGGAGCCCCGGCCAACGCGGCCACGGCGTGCACAGCCGAGACGGCGGGTAACACCCGGATCGCAACGTCGGCGAATCGCTCGTCCTCGGCGGCTTCGAACACCGCCGAGGCCATCCCGAACACTCCTGCGTCGCCGCCGGAGACGACGGCCACCGATTCGCCGCGTGCCGCGAGGTCGAGCGCGAAGCGTGCCCGGTCAACTTCGACGGTGTTACCGGATGCATGCCGCTGCAGGCCGTCCCGCTGCGGCACCCGCGCCAGATACGGCGCGTAGCCGACCACATGCCGCACCCGGGCCAGCGCGGCCGAGGCCTCCGGCGTCATCCAACAGTCCGGCCCGGGACCCAAGCCGACGACGAGAAGCTCGGCTATTCCGGTGGAAACCGTTGCAGAGCTTGATTCTTCGACCATGACGCGGGACCGCGGGCCATTGATCGAATCGCCGTTGACCACGATCAGCGACAGGTACGGGACGGTCGATTCGTCGACGTCGGCGACCGGCATCCAGCGCTGCTGCGGGTGACTGGCCCGCTCGACGTACATCGCGTGATCGAGACGCCCGGCAGCGGCGAGCGCGCGGCGTACGGCCGGAAAGGTGCGGCCCAACTTCATGATGATCGCGCCGTCGGTGTCGGCCAGTCGCCGCGCAAGTTCGGCTTCCGGCAACGTCCCGGGCAACACGGTCAGCACGTCGGTCTGGCGAACCAGCGGGGAGGCCACAGCCGCCGTCGCGGCGGTGAACGCCGGTATACCGGGGATGATCTCGGTGCGGAACCGGGCGCTGAGCCGGTCGTGCATGTACATGAACGAGCCGTAGAACAGCGGATCCCCTTCGGCCAGCAGGGAAACGGAACGGCCGGCATCCAGATGCGCGGCGAGCCTGGCAGCCGATTCCTCGTAGAACTCGGCCAGCGCTCCGGCGTACCCGCCGGGATGATCGGTCGTCCCGGTGGTCAGCGGGTAGCGCAGTTCCACCTCGATGGCGTCGGCCGGGATCAAGCCGGCCGCGATGGTTCGCGCGTAGGACTGCCTGTTCACGCCGGCGTGGTAGGCGATCACGTCGGACTCGCCGATGATGCGCGCCGCTTTGCGGGTGATCAGCTCGGGATCTCCTGGGCCCAAGCCGATTCCGTAGAAGCGGGCGGCGCTCACTCGACCTCCGAGGCCAACGCATTGACGGCCGACGACGTGATCGCCGAACCACCGCGCCGTCCGCGCACCGTCACGAACGGGATGTCGATACCGTGGTCGCGGGACAACGATGCGAGGGCGTCCTTGGATTCGGCGGCGCCGACGAAGCCGACCGGGCACCCGACGATCGCCGCGGGCCGGGGCGCGCCGTCGATCAGCATCTCCAGCAGGTGGAACAGCGCGGTCGGGGCGTTGCCGATGGCCACGACCGCGCCATTGAGCAGCGGTTCCCACAGCGAGACGGCGGCCGCCGTGCGGGTGGTGTTCCACTCCTTCGCCAAAGCGGGCACACCAAGTTCGTCGAGAAAGCAGTGCACCTCGTTGGCGGCGGGTAGCCGGCCGGCGGTGATGCCGGTGGCGACCATGCGGGCATCGCACAGGATGGGCGCGCCGGATTGCAGCGCCGCGCGCGCGGCCGGCACCAGCGCGGGATGCACGATCAGGTCGTCGACCAGGTTTGGTTGCCCGGTGCCGTGGATCATTCGGACAGCCAGCTTTTCGGCTTCGGCCGGCACGCGGGTCAGGTCGGCTTCGCGGCGGATGGTGGCGAACGAGTCCGCGTAGATCGCGGGGCCGTCGGCGATGTAGTCGTAGCGTCGGGTCGGCCGGCTCGTCTGGGTCACTTCCAAACCTCCGGGGCGTTCGGGACCAGGACGCCGCGCCACGGTGTGACGACGACATGGCCGGCAGCGGCGGCGCTTTCGAGCAGCGAGTGGACCAGATCGGGGGTCACGACGCCGTCCTCGGCGGGCACGTGGGTGCCGCCGGGCACTTTGCCATAAGCCAGCGGCGGGGCCGCAGCGGGGATGCGCGAGTCGGCGGGCACCGGTGGTTGCAGCCCCCGGGGCAGTTCGTGAATGTGCCACGGCGCCTCGGCGCCGGTTCCCCGTGCGTCGAGGAATCGGGACGCCAGATCGGCCAGCCGGTCCGCGATTTCACCCACCGGCACGACCGCTCCCCAGTGATCGCCCACCCGCAACTGGGCCGCGTCGTCGCCCAGCGCCACACAACCCAGGTCGGTGCCACGGTTTCCGGTGCCGGTGAGGCGGTCCAGCAGATCGCCGCGACCGTCGTCGAGGGTGAACAGGAACCGCCCCGGCAGTAGGCCGAGGCGAGGGTTCGCGCACAGCAGGGTGTCGAGATGCGCGATCGTCGGGCGCAGGTCGGCGCGGCCGCCGGCCAGGCCGGTCTGCGGTGAGGCAAGCACGTTCCTCACGAGTTCGTGGGTGCGCGTTGGTAGTAGGCCGGTGGACCCGATCGCGGCGAGCACGTCGTCGGTCAACTGAGGGCCATCACCGGGCAGGCCGCGCAGTTGCAGATTGGCCCGGCTGGTCAGGTAGATGGCACCGTCGGCGAATCGCCTGCTGATCTCCGACAGGCGTTGCAGCGCCGTCGTGGGAAGCCGGCCACCCATCAGCCGGATGCGAATCAGCAGCCCGTCGTCGGCCTGCCACGGGCGCCACACGCCGGGACACATGTCGGCCCGGGTGCGAGTCTCTGGGGTCATCGGCTGTCATCTGGTCAGCTCAGATCGCTGACCTTCTCCATCATCGCTTGGGCGACGTCGACGGCGCTGGTGTCCGGGTTCGCCGAACCCGGGTCTGAGGGCCGCCGGTCGCCGAAGAAGACCATCTCGACCTCGACGATGCAGTTCAACCGGACACCGACGGCACGAGCCTGCGGCGTGGGCTGCAGGGCCGGCATGTTGGGCAGCGTCGCAGTCGCGGTATTGGTGACTGCGACAACGGAATCCAGCGTCCGGACGTCACCGATCACCGTCGTCGTGCTGATCGGTCCGGTCTGTTCGGTCAGCGTCCGGCCCGTGCAGCGCTGCCACTGGTCGGGGAACGTCGCGAACAGGGCCCGGGCATCTGCCGCCGACGGCAGCGTGACGACGCCCTCCATCACGCTGATCACCTGAGCCGGATCGCCGTCGTTCCACCACGACACCGACGCCACGGTTTGGACGTCGGCCGGGCCGTACACGCTCTTCTGCAGCATCGCCGTGACCTCGAGGCAATCCGCCGACTCTGGCGGTGCCGCACGCTGGTCGAGGATGTCGGCGCCGCCGAATTCGGCGGGCGCACGGGCCACGAACGGTTGGCCGAGCATCGTCGACAGCGCCCGGCCGTCGAGCAGCACCTGCTTGACGGCCGGGCCGGTCAGCGGCTTCGGTTTCAGGTTCGGCGCCGGCTTCGCCGTGCCGGCAATCACCGGACCACACCCCACCGCGAACGCGGCAACCACCGCGCACGCCGTAGCCAGTCCGAGCGTCCGCACGGCTACTTCTTGGTGCCTTTGTCTGCAGCGGCGTCCGCGGACAGCGCTGCGACGAACGCCTCCTGCGGCACCTCGACCCGGCCGATGGTCTTCATCCGCTTCTTGCCTTCCTTCTGCTTTTCCAGGAGCTTGCGCTTACGGGTGATGTCACCGCCGTAGCATTTGGACAGCACGTCTTTGCGGATTGCCCGAATGTTCTCGCGTGCAATGATTTTGGATCCAATCGCGGCCTGGATCGGCACTTCGAACTGCTGACGCGGGATCAGCTCCTTGAGCCGGGTGGTCATCTTGTTTCCGTAGGCCGCCGCGCCGTCCTTGTGCACGATCGCGCTGAACGCGTCGACCGCCTCACCTTGTAACAGGATGTCGACCTTGACCAACGCCGCCTCCTGCTCGCCGGCTTCTTCGTAGTCGAGGCTGGCGTAGCCGCGGGTGCGCGACTTCAGCGAGTCGAAGAAGTCGAAGATGATCTCGCCCAACGGCATCGTGTAGCGCAGCTCGACCCGTTCCGGTGAGAGATAGTCCATGCCGCCGAGTTCGCCGCGGCGGGACTGGCAGAGTTCCATGATCGAACCGATGAATTCGCTGGGCGTGATGATGGTGGTTTTGACGATCGGCTCGTAGACGGCGCGGACCTTGCCTTCGGGCCAATCCGACGGGTTGGTGACGACGAGTTCGGTGTTGTCTTCCTTCTCCACCCGGTAGACGACGTTCGGTGACGTCGAGATGAGGTCGAGGTCGAATTCGCGTTCCAACCGCTCGCGGGTGATCTCCATGTGCAGCAGCCCGAGGAACCCGCAGCGGAAACCAAAGCCAAGTGCCACCGAGGTTTCCGGCTCCCAGGTCAGCGCGGCGTCGTTGAGTTGCAGGCGCTCCAAGGCGTCACGCAGGTCCGGATAATCCGAGCCGTCGACGGGATACAGCCCGGAGTAGACCATCGGCTTCGGTTCGCGGTACCCGACCAGTGCCTCGGTCGCACCGTGTTTCGCGGAGGTGACGGTGTCGCCGACCTTCGACTGGCGGACATCCTTCACACCGGTGATGAGGTAACCAACCTCCCCCACGCCGAGCCCGGCGGTGGCCTTCGGCTCGGGCGAGACGATGCCCACTTCCAGTAGCTCGTGGGTGGAGCCGGTGGACATCATCGTGACCTTCTCGCGCGGGGTGATCTTGCCATCGATCACCCGCACGTAGGTCACCACGCCGCGGTAGATGTCGTAGACGGAGTCGAAAATCATTGCGCGCGTTGGCGCTTGCGCGTCACCGACGGGCGGCGGAACTTCGCGGACCACGTGGTCGAGGAGTTCGGTCACGCCTGCGCCGGTTTTGCCCGAGACCCGCAGCACGTCGGTCGGTTCGCAGCCGATGATGTGCGCGATCTCGGCGGCGTAGCGCTCGGGGTCGGCGGCGGGCAGGTCGATCTTGTTGAGCACCGGGATGATGTGCAGGTTGCGGTCCAGGGCCAGGTACAGGTTGGCCAGCGTCTGCGCCTCGATGCCCTGGGCGGCGTCGACCAGCAGCACCGCGCCCTCGCAGGCCTCCAACGCGCGGGACACCTCGTAGGTGAAGTCGACGTGGCCCGGGGTGTCGATCAGATGCAGGACATATTCAGTGTCATCGAGTTTCCAGGGCAACCGGACGTTCTGCGCCTTGATGGTGATGCCGCGCTCGCGCTCGATGTCCATCCGGTCGAGGTATTGGGCGCGCATCGACCGCTCGTCGACGACGCCGGTGAGCTGCAACATCCGGTCGGCCAGCGTGGACTTGCCGTGGTCGATATGGGCGATGATGCAGAAGTTCCGAATCTGCGCCGGCGCGGTGAACGTCTGGTCGGCGAAACTGCTGATGGGACTCTCCTGGTGAAGCCGGGCTGAGGCGCTACCAGCGTATCGAGGGTCGGGCGTCGCAGCACAATCGCGGGGCGGGTCGGGCGAAACGAAACCCCCGGAGTCGCCTCCGGGGGTTCGTTGTGGAGCGTGGAACTTTTAGAACAGCGAGGCGAGATCGGTCCACAAGCTGCTGCTGTCGGCGGCTGCTGAGGCGGCGGCAGCTGGGACGTTGGTGTAGTCGCCACCGAATGCGGTCAGGATGTCATACAGGTTAGGAGCTCCCGTAGCCACGGTGGTGCCGTGGGTGTAGAGCACCTCGGCGAGATCGCTGCCACCGGCAGTGGTCGGTGCTGCTTCGAAACGGGTCCGCCCCGCAACCACGGCAACCCGCGACATCGAAAAGCTGAGAATTACATGTGCGACGGCCCCGGCGCGGCGGGCTGAGATGACGCCACCAGGCGGCAGTCGTCGTACGAGCGCAACCGCGGCGTCCGCACCTATGCTGCCAAGATGCCGTCACAGTGGCGAACCTTCCAACGGCTAACTGAACATCTGGTGTTCAACGAGGCGCCGAAGCTGATCCGGCAGTTGCAGCGCTCGCCGACCGTTCAGCGCGGCATCAAGATCGGCCTGGATGCGCTCGCCGGCTCCGCGACCGACGCGCCGGCCGAGATCACCGCCGGGCGGCCGGTCACCAGGAACAGCGCGCCCACCGCGCATCGCGCCCGCAAGATCGTCTACCGCCCCGACCTCGACGGTCGCGCCGATCCCGGCGAGGTGGTCTGGACGTGGGTGACCTACGAGGACGACCCGACCCGCGGCAAGGACCGCCCGGTGCTGGTCGTCGGCCGCGACCACGCCACCCTGCTCGGCTTGATGCTGTCCAGCCAGGAACGACACGAAGCCGACCGGTCCTGGGTGGGCATCGGCAGCGGCAGCTGGGACGACGAGGGCCGGCCCAGCTGGGTCCGGCTGGACCGGGTGCTCGACGTCCCCGAAGAGAGCATCCGGCGCGAGGGCGCGATACTGGAGCGCACGGCGTTCGATGTTGTCGCCGCGCGACTGCGCCGCGACCACTCCTGGAGCTGAGCTATCCCTGGGTGATGTAAGACTGCAGCTGCTGGTGCTCGCTCTCCAACTCTTGCATCCTCGTCTTCACGACGTCGCCGATGCTGACGATGCCGATCAGCTTGCCGTCCTCGAGTACCGGCACGTGCCGGACCCGGTTCTCGGTCATCAGCAACGTCAGGCTGTCGACGGTGTCCTCTTTGCTGCAGGTCGAGACCATCGTCGTCATGATCTTGCGCACCGGCTGCGATAGCACCGATGCCCCGTGAGTGTGCATTTGGCGCACCACGTCACGTTCGGAGACGATCCCTGTGACGCCCTCCGGCCCAGCCACCACCATGGCGCCGATGTTGTGATCGGCGAGCCCGGCAATCAGCTCGGCGACCGTCGCGTCGGGGTCGATCGTCACCACCGCGGCACCTTTGCCGCGCAACACATCCGCTATCCGCATCGAGCCTCCCGCTGAGTGTGATCAGGTTCACAACCAGGCTACGACGAGATCGGTCGCGGCGAAAGGAGGTTGGCGAGATTGCGCCTGTCAGATGCTGAGCGGATGACTCCACCGCAGGCGCTGAAAGCGTGCGAACCCGCGGTCGGCACTGAGCCAGATTGCGTTGTTCTCCAACGCATAGGCAGCCAAATACACATCAGAGATGTCGTTGCCGCGCGCTTCGATCTCCGCGGCGAGCTGTCGAAACAAACTCCAGTGCCGTTGCCCAGGCGAGAGCCGCATAACCGCAGGCGCAGAAAGGAGCGCATCGACGGCTGCCCACGCCTCGTCGGTGTCTGTCGGTTCGGTGAAAATCCGCCGATTGGTCACTATTCGGACGAAACCTCCGAGCGTTAAGTCCGGAATGCCAACCGGCTCATCGCCGTTGGCCAGCCGCTCGAGTAGGGCTCGATACTCCGAGTGCCCGGAGACGTCACGACGGTGGGCGTACACCAGCACATTGACGTCAACGCAAAGCATCGAGCGAAATGCCTTCGTCCAGCACCTCGGCAATACCGCCATTATCCGAAATGTCGACTCCCGGAACCAGTCCGCCGGCGCCGGTTGACCGCACCCGATAACGGATCGATGCACGCGGTTCGGGCGGCGTGAGCCCGCGACGCACCGCATCTTCGAGGACCGCGGCCACGGTCCGTCCGGAGCGAGCGGCTTTCGCCTTCACTTCGCGGTAGAGGCCGTCGTCGATCCGGATGGTGGTGCGCATGGCAGCATTTTAGCATCACAGCTAGGCATAAAGATGCCAGCACGCCCTGAGCCCAGTGGCTACGCCAATCGGGTGATTTCGACGACGACGTCGAGGTCGGTGGCACCCCGCCCCGAGTAGATGCCTTTGAGCGGAGACACATCCGAGTAGTCACGCCCGACGCCGACCGCGACGTACTGCTCGTTGATCTCGCTGTCGTTGGTGGGGTCGTGGTCCCACCAACTTCCGGTCCAGGCCTGAATCCACGCGTGACTCTGGCCGTCGACGGTCTCCCCGACTGCGGCGTCCGCGTTGGGATGGCGGTAGCCGGAGACATACCGTGCCGGAATTCCCATGCTGCGCAACACCATCAGTGACAGGTGGACGAAGTCCTGGCAGACGCCTTTACCCGCGCGCAACGCATCCAAGCCTGACGAGTGAACGCTGGTGCTGCCTTTGACATAGTCCAGTTCGCCGCGCACCCACTCAGCAGCCGCGAGGACGGCGTCGGCGGGATCGTGCTCCCTGGCGAGCTTCTTGCCCACGGCCGCGATGCGTTTGCTCGCCGGCGCATGATCGGTGGGGGTCAGCACCTCGTCGTAGCGGTCGATGACGGAGTCGTTTCGCAGCTCCGACCAGCCCAGCTGCTGAGCCGGCGGGTCGGGCTTCTCGGTCTCGACCACCGACGCAGACGTGACCGTCAACTCGGTGTGCGGCGCATGCAAGTCGAACGCCGTGACCGCGGTGCCCCAGTAGTCGACGTACCGGTACGACCGGGTCGCCGGAACGGTTTCGACGCGGTTGAGGACGACGTTCTGCCGGGAATCCGATCGCGGCGTGAGCCTGGCCTCGTTGAAGGAGGCCGTCGCCGGCGACGGGTACGCGTAGCCGGTTGCGTGCAACACACGCGTGCGCCACATCAGTTCTTCCCCTGCTTGGTCGACTTGATCGGCTTGGCCGGCACCGGATCGCGCTGGCCGGCGTCCGTCCAGGCCACCCACGGGACGGCGTGAAAGTACTGCACTGCCAACGCGTCTCCTACGTCGTAGCACGACTTCTGCAAGCCGGCCAACCGCATCTCCAATGATTCAAGCAGCACGCCCGGGCGGACGAATTCGAGTTCGCTGCGGGCCCGGCCGAGCAGCCGCTGCGGCTCCGAAATGGCACCGACGCTGCCGTGTGAGTTGTGCAGCAGTTCGTCGAGATTGTGCTCGGCCATCTTCAGCGAATAGAAGATCGACCGCGGGAAGCGCCGGTCGAGCAGGATGAACTCGACGACCCGATTGGCATCCAGCACACCGCGATACGTGCGCAGATACGTGTCGTGACCGCCGGCGGAACGCAGCAGCGTCACCCAGGCCGGGGACACCGCACTGTCACCCACCCGGGACAGCAGCATGCGCACCGTCATGTCGACCCGTTCGATCGCGCGGCCGAGCATCATGAAGCGGTAGCCGTCGTCTCTGGACAGCGTCGAGTCGGCCAGGCCGGCGAACATCGCCGCGCGACCCTCGATGAACGACAAGAACTCATGCGGGCCAAGACGTTTGGCGGCTCGCTCGCGTTCACCCAGCGCGTTGAACGTGGTGTTGAGGCATTCCCACGTCTCAGTGGACGTCACCTCGCGGGCCGAGCGCGCGTTTTCCCGCGCGGCGGTGATGGCGTCGACGATCGAACTGGCGCCGCCCGAGGCGCTGCGACGAAAGGCCACCAGGTCGGTGAGCGACCACACGTCCAGCTCGGTGTCGGGCTCGTCGATTCCCAAGACCTGCAACAACACTCGCGAGGCCTGGTCGGGGTCGACGCTGGAATCCTCCAGCAGTCGGTGCACCGTGACGTCGAGAATGCGCGCCGTGTCGTCGGCGCGCTCGACGTAGCGACCGATCCAGTACAGCGCTTCTGCGTTTCGGGCGAGCATCAGCGAAGCACCGCCTGGTGTTGTTGCTGTGGTTTCTGGCCGGAATGCGACTGTTTCCGTCTTTGCGTCGACTTCTCGACCGCCTCTTCATCGGCCGCTGTGGCCGGCGCGGGCAACGCCTTGACCACTTCGGCGGCGCCCAGCTCGCGATCGGCGGCCGAGGTCTTCGACGCCAGCACCCAGGTGTCCTTGGACCCGCCACCCTGGCTCGAGTTGACTACCCGCGACCCTTCGACCAACGCCACCCGGGTCAGGCCCCCGGGCAGCACCCACACGTCGTTGCCGTCGTTGACCGCGAACGGCCGCAGGTCGACGTAACGCGGGGTGAGAGTGGCGCCGATCTGCGTCGGGACCGTCGACAGCTGCATCATCGGCTGAGCGATCCAGCCCCGCGGATCGTCGCGGATGCTCTTGCTGATCGCCTCGAGTTCCTTGGCGGACGCTTCCGGACCGAAGACGATGCCGTAGCCGCCGGAGCCCTCCACGGGTTTGATCACCAGCTCGTCGACCCGGTCGAGTACCTCTTCACGCTCGTCGTCCAGCCAGCACCGGAAGGTGTCCACGTTGGCCAGCAGCGGCTTTTCGCCCAGGTAGTACTCGATGATGGTCGGCACGTAGGTGTAGACGAGCTTGTCGTCACCCACTCCGTTGCCGACGGCGCTGGAGATCACGACATTGCCCGCGCGGGCGGCGTTGAGCAAGCCAGCCACTCCGAGCACCGAGTCGGGGCGGAACTGCATCGGGTCCAGGTAGATGTCGTCGATGCGCCGATAGATGACGTCGACCTGACGCTCCCCCTCGGTGGTGCGCATGTAGACCTGGTTGTCGCGGCAGAACAGGTCACGGCCTTCGACCAGCTCGACGCCCATCTGGCGGGCGAGCAGCGAGTGCTCGAAGTACGCCGAGTTGTAGACGCCCGGGGTCAGCACCACGACTGTCGGGTCGGCCTCGTTGGTGGCCGCGGAGTTGCGAAGCGACCGCAGCAGGTGAGAGGCGTAGTCGTCGACGGCACGCACCCGGTGGGTGGCGAACAGGTTAGGGAAGACCCGGGCCATCGTGCGCCGATTCTCCATCACATACGACACCCCGGACGGCGACCGGAGGTTGTCTTCGAGGACCCGCCAGGTGCCTTTCTCGTCCTTGATCATGTCGATGCCCGCGACGTGGATGCGCACACCGTTGGGCGGCTGGATGCCGACAGCCTGGCGGTGGAAGTGCTCGCAGGAGGTGATCAGCCGACGTGGGATGACGCCGTCACGCAGGATCTCCTGGTCACCGTAAATGTCATCGAGGTACGCCTCGAGCGCTTTGACGCGCTGGATCAGGCCACGCTCCAGCTTCGTCCACTCGGCGGCGGAGATCACTCGCGGGACCTGGTCCAGCGGAAACGGCCGCTCCTGGCCGGACAACGAGAAGGTGATGCCCTGGTCGCTGTATGCCCGGCTCAGCGCTTCGGCGCGGTCGTCGAGGTCATCGGCGCTCGACGGAGCCAACTCGCGATAAATGCCTCTGTATGGCCCTCGGACGTTGCCCTGAGCGTCGAACATCTCGTCGAAAGCTTCGACATAGCCATTGGCGACGTTATAGCCGTCGAAGATGCGCTCGAAGTTCTGCGACTTGCCTTGCGTTAGCCGCTTGGTCTCTGCGGGATTGGTTCGAAGGGCCACATTGCCATGCTGCATCAGATCTTCGAGCTCCGCAGAGTCAGGTTCGTTGCTTTGGGGGAATGCACGACGGGCTGATACCCTAAGTAGTCGCTGGTTAAGCGTCGAAACGCACTGGCAAACCTTGACACCCCAAGCCGCTGATATTTGAAGAGGAACTACGCGTGGCCAACATCAAGTCGCAGCAAAAGCGCAACCGCACCAACGAACGCGCCCGACTGCGCAACAAGTCAGTGAAGTCGTCGCTTCGCACGGCTGTCCGCGCGTTCCGCGAGGCCGCCGAGTCCGGCGAGAAGGACAAGGCCGCCGAACTGCTGGTCTCGACGAGCCGCAAGCTCGACAAGGCCGCCAGCAAGGGCGTCATCCACAAGAACCAGGCGGCGAACAAGAAGTCTGCGCTCGCGCACGCGCTGCACAAGCTCAGCAGCTAGTCCGCCCTACTCGGCGCAGCCCACGCGCCGACTCCTTCTCGGGCCGTCCCGGCCCGCATCGTCACTCGGCGACCAGTTCAGCGACCTTCCGCACCGCCGCCTCCAGGGCATAGTCCGCGTCGGCGGCCGCCCCTTTCACGTCCGCGTTCAGCGCTGCCACCAGCCGCATTGCGGTAGCCACCGAATCCCGGGACCAGCGCCGCGCCTGTTTCTGCGCTTTCTGCACCCGCCACGGCGGCATGCCCAGTTCCGACGCGAGCCGATACGGATCGCCCGACAGCGACCCGACCCGCCCGATGCTGTGGACGGCCTCGGCCAGCGCGTCGGCCAACACCACATGGGGCTCGCCGCGCAGCATCGCCCAGCGCAGCGCCTCGACCGCGCCCTCGACGTCACCCACCACGGCCTTGTCGGCGATGTCGAAACCCTTCACCTCGGCCTTGCCATGGTGATAGCGCCGCACGGCGGCGACGTCCACATGGCCGCCGGTATCGGCGACCAACTGTGAACAGGCCGAAGCCAATTCGCGGACATCGGAGCCGACCGCGTCGAGTAGCGCTGTGACCGCGTCGTCGTCGACCTTGACCTTCAGCCCACGAAACTCTTTGCGCACGAAGTCCAACCGCTCGCCGGCCTTGGTGAGCTTCGCGCAGGGATGCACCACGGCGCCCAGCTTTTGCAGCTGATTGGCCAGGGCTTTGGCCCGCCCGCCACCGGAGTGCACGACGACCAGTGCGGTGCCCGCGGGTATGTCCTCGGCGCATTTGGCGATCAACTCGGCGGCTTCTTTGCCTGCCTCGCCGGCGGACTCCAAGACCACGACGCGCTCGTCGGCGAACAGCGACGGGCTGAGCAGCTCGGCCAGTTCGTATACGCCGACATCGCCGGCCCGGACCCGGTCGACCGGAACGTCGTTGGTGCCTGCACGATTGCGGGCCGACCGCAGCACGTCCGCGATGGCGCGCTCGACCAGCAGCGCCTCATCCCCCAAGACGAGATGTAGTGCCTGCTGACTCACCGGTTGATCGTGTCACGTCTGGCCGACAGGTCCGCCGGCCCCCGCCTGCAGACCGGACAGCGTCCAGGCGAGTAGTGCGCAGGCCGCCAACGCCATGGCTGCCCGAAACCACCGCCACCGCCACAGCAGCACCGCGAGCAGTCCCACGGCGCCGACCACCACCACCCCGGACAACCCGGACGGAACCGGCACACTCGCACCGGGCACACTCGCCGACCAGTGCGCGATCCGCAACAGCCACCACACTGGCGGACCGGTGAACCGGATCAGCAGCTGCGCCGCGGCCGGCCAGAACAGACACAACGCCGCAGCGGCACTCCCCAACACCGTGATCGGCGCAATCAACGCCGCCACCGCGAGATTGGCCGCCGCCGACACCACACTGAACCGGCCGGAAATACCGGCGATCAGCGGCGCCGTCACCAACTGCGCGGCGCACGCCACGCAGACGGCGTCCGCCGCCGGCTTGGGCCAGCCCGCTGACACCAGGCGGCGCGACCAGATCGGCGCGACGACCACCAAGGCCGCCGTCGCCACCACCGACAACGCCAAGCCCACGTCCACGGCCAACTGCGGCGTGCTGACCATCAACACCAGCACGGCGGCCGCCAGCGCCGGGATCGCCTGGCGGCGGCGCGACGACAGCACACCCACGAGCGCGATCGCGCCCATCACCGCCGCCCGCAACACGCTGGCCGAGGGCTGCACCACGATGACGAACAGCACCAGCACGAGGCCGGCCAGCCCGACCGCGGACCGCGGGCCGATCAGTCGCGCCGAGAACAACACCGCCCCGCAGACGATCGTGACGTTGGCGCCTGACACCGCGGTCAGGTGCGTCAGGCCGGCGGCGCGGAACTCTTGGCTGGTGATCGGGGTGACCGTCGACATGTCGCCGAGCACCAGCGCGGGCAGCATGGCGGCCTGGTCGGCGGGCAGCACCCGACGGGCCGTGTCGGCGAACCCGGCGCGGACGGCGTACGCGGCCCGGTTCAGCGGCCCGGCACGGCCCACCGTCGGCGCACCGATCGCGGTGACCACGGCCACCGTCAGGTCATGACGGATCGGTGCCGTGATGCGCGCGCGAAAGCGCATCGGCTGGCCGACCATCACGGCGCCGAAGTCCCGCTCGGGAGCGAAAACCACTGCGCGGCCCGATGTCGCATCGCGTCCGATTTGACGCAGTTTGGCGCCGAACAGCAGTCGACCGTGACCTACCGACCGCGCGCTTTCGACCGGAGTGACGGCAATCTCGACGGTGCTGCCGAATGCGGCGGCGATCGGGTGGTGCGCGACTGCGATGACGCGCAACGCGATCGCGAACCCGAAGCCGGCACCGATCAAGCCTGTGGCGACCAGCCCGATGCCGATCGCCCGCAACCGGGTCCGTTCGCACGCGTAGCGCCACAGCAGCGCGCCGGCCGCGCTCGCTGTCAGGCAGGCCCACCCGGCGACCGTGCCGACCGGCCAGATGATTCCGGCTGCGGTCACGACCCAACTTGTCAGTGCCGCCGGCACCAGGCGCGCATCCAGCCGCGCCGGCGACGATGCAGAGCGCAGCGATGAGGAGGAGCGGCGCCATGACCGCGCCGGCGACGATGCAGAGCGCAGCGATGAGGAGGAGCGGCGCCATGTCCGCGCCGCGGCCGCGTCGGCGGTGGATGGTGGCGCCACCGGTCTCAGACACGCACCAGCGGGCGCAGCTTCTCCAGACGTCCGGGGCCGATGCCGTCGACCTCGCCGAGCTGTTCGACGCTGGTGAACTTGCCGTTGGCGCCACGCCAGGCCACGATCGCGGCCGCCATCACCGGCCCCACTCCGGGCAGGGTGTCCAGCTGCTGCACGCTCGCGGTGTTCAGGTTGATCAGCTGCGTGGGCCCGCCCTTGGCCGGTCGGGATGCCGAACTGGTCGGACCGGGTGCCTTCGAGCCCGGGCTCACCGAACTGCCCAACACCGCGGGCTGGCCTTGGGCCGGCGCGATCCCCACCACGATCTGCTCGCCGTCGTCGACCTGGCGGGCCATGTTGAGCCCGATGGTGTCCGCGCCGTCCGTAGTGCCCCCGGCCGCTTTCAGAGCGTCGGCGACGCGCGCCCCGGGCGCCAGCGTGACCAGGCCGGGCGCGTGCACCAGGCCGACCACGCTGACCACGACCGGCTGGTTCGGCCGGGCGGACGGGTTGAGATTGCGGCTTGCCGAGGCTGCCATGTCAACCGCCGGCAGCTTGGCCGAGGCGACGGGTGCGGGCTGCTCGCGCATCAGCGTGAAGATGGTGACCAGCACGGCGATCGCGGCAACCGCGCCCAACGTGACCGCTCCTGCGCGCCCTGGGTCCGCGCGCACCTTAGCCAGCCAGCCGTCCTGCGCCGAACCGTCTGCAACCCACCGCGGCAGCAGCGAGTTCGGGTCGTCGTCGTTGTCGTGGTCGTTGTCGTTGTCGTTGTCGTTGGAGTGTGCGTCCGAGCTCGGCTGAGCACCGAGTCGGCGGTGCAATCGCTCGGCGGGCAGTTCTGTTCGCATGCGCCGACGGTAGGTCCGCCCACCGCCACTGCGATCGCGTTCTGGTGCTCCGCACGCTCCCGCTGTGGATCGGGTGGTGACTGTGCATGAACGATTCAGGATCGAGCCGCCTGACTGGTTGGTTGGGCAGCCGGATAACGTGCAGTATCAGGACCGTCTGACCTAGCAGAGGAGACTGCCGTGCAACTGGCGCTCACAAAGGACGAAGCTGCCTTCCGCGACGAGCTACGCGAGATTTACACGACGAAGATCCCCGCGGAGATCCGCCAGCGGACCCGCTCCGGGGAAGGCCTCGACCGCACCGACATCGCGACCAGCCAAAAGATTCTCAACGAGCACGGGCTGGCGGTACCCAGCTGGCCCGTCGAATGGGGCGGCAAGGACTGGACGCCGGCCCAGCACCAGATCTGGCTCGACGAGATGCAGTTGGCCTGCGTGCCCGAACCACTGAACTTCAACGCCAAGATGGTCGGCCCGGTGATCGCCGAGTTCGGCTCGCAGGAAATCAAACAGCGCTTCCTGCCGCCCACGGCGGCTCTGGACATCTGGTGGTGCCAGGGGTTCTCCGAGCCCGAAGCCGGCTCGGACCTGGCGTCGCTGCGCACCACCGCGATACGCGACGGCGACAGCTACGTCGTCAACGGGCAGAAGACCTGGACGACGCTCGGCCAATACGCCGATTGGATCTTCTGCCTGGTGCGCACCGATCCGCAGGCGCCCAAAAAGCAGGCCGGCATCTCTTTCCTGCTGATCGATCTGGACACTCCCGGTATCACGATGCGCCCGATCAAGTTGATCGACGGCAGCGTCGAGGTCAACGAGGTCTTCTTCGAAGACGTCCGGGTACCCGCCAATCAGCTTGTCGGAGAAGAGAATCAGGGCTGGAGCTACGCGAAATTCCTGCTGAGCAACGAGCGGACCGGCATCGCGCAGGTGGGCCGCACCAAGGTGCGGCTGGCCGACGTGAAGAAGCGTGCCACCGAAAGCGGCCTGCTCGATGATCCGCTGTTTGCGGCCCGGGTCGCCGAAGCCGAAAACGACCTACTGGCATTGGAACTCACCCAGATGCGGGTCGCGTCCGGATCGAAGGGCGGCAAGCCCAACCCGGCGTCGTCGGTGCTGAAGCTGCGCGGCAGCCAATTGCAGCAGATCGCCACCGAACTGCTCGTCGAGGTAGCCGGACCGGACTCGCTGCCGTTCGACGGCGGTGCCGACATCGCGTCTCCGTCGTGGGCGCAGGGCAGCGCGCCGCACTACCTGAACTACCGCAAGACGTCGATCTACGGCGGCAGCAACGAAGTTCAGCGCACCATCATCGCGTCGACCATTCTCGGCTTGTAAGGCAGGAACAGACATGGACTTTCAACTCAGCGAAGAACAGACGCTGCTGCGCGACACCACCCGCGACCTGCTGTCGCGGAGCTACGACGCCGAGAGCCGCATCAAGGCCGTCGACTCCGAACTGGGCTGGAACCGCGAAGTGTGGACGCAGCTGGCCGAAACCGGGATCCTCGGACTGGGATTCGACCCCGACGAGGCCGGGCAGATCGAGGTGATCACCGTGCTCACCGAAATCGGTCGCCGGCTGGCGCCCGAACCGGTCGTGCATGCGGCGCTGGGGCCCGGCGCCATCATCGCCGAGGTCGGCAACGACGCCCAGAAGGAATTGCTAGGCGAGGTCGCCGAGGGTCATCGGCTGCTGGCGTTCGCACACCTGGAGCCCGGCGCACGCGGCATGGCAGCCGACACGATCACGACAACGGCTGCGCAGCAGGGTGATTCGTGGGTCTTGACCGGAACCAAAAACCCGGTGCTGGCCGGCGACTCGGCCGACACCCTGGTCGTCAGCGCGAAGCTGCCCGGCGGCGGAGTGGGCCTGTTCCTGGTCGACAGCGAAGAGGTCACCCGTCACCCGTACCGCACCTTCGACGGCCAGCGCGGCGCGCAAATCGACCTGGACAACACACCGGGCGAACCGCTCGGCGACGCGGTCGACGCGTCGACGGCGATCCGCAACGGCCTGGTCCGCATCCAGTCCGCGATGTGCGCGGAGGCGGTCGGCGCGATGGAGGAAGCGCTGCGCCTGACGACCGATTACCTCAAGCAGCGCAAGCAGTTCGGCGTCACGCTGAACACCTTCCAGACGCTGACCCAGCGGTCGGCCGACATGTACGTGTCGCTGGAGTTGGCCCGCAGCATGAATCTCTACGCCGGGCTCTCGGTCGCCGACGGCAACTTCGACCCGGTGATCGCCGCGCGCGCCAAGCTACAGATCGGCCGCTCGGGCCGCCACATCAGCCAGGAGGCCATCCAGCTGCACGGCGGCATCGGAATGACAAACGAATACCCGGTCGGTCATTACGCGGCGCGGCTGACCGCGATCGACCACACTTTCGGGTCCGCGCAGGATCAGCTGCACGTGCTGATCGATCAGGTCGGCGACTACGAGGTCGTCACGCTCTGAGATCATGCCGAGCGGACGCAAAGTCGCACCCTGAGGCCTGAAATTCTGCGATTCTGCGTCTGCTCGCGATGAGAATGGAAGTCCATGGCAGCACCACTTCGCGTCATCCAGTGGACCACCGGCAATATCGGCCGACGCTCGCTGCACGCCATCATCGGCAGGCCGGACATGGAACTGATCGGCGTCTACGCCCACGGTCAGGACAAGGTCGGGTTGGACGCCGCTGATCTCGCCGGCTGGCCCGAGCCGACCGGGGTCACCGCCACCAACGACATCGAGGCACTGTTGGCACTGCGACCCGATGCGTGTTGCTACAACCCGCTGTGGCCCAGTGTCGACGAGCTGGTTCGACTGCTCGAGTCCGGCGTCAATGTGTGCACCAGCGCGGCCTGGATCACCGGCGGCAAGCAGACGCGTGCGGATCGGCAGCGCATCGAGCACGCGTGCGAGCGGGGCGGGTCCACGATTTTCGGCAGCGGCGCACACCCGGGGATGACGAATCTGGTCGGGATGGCGCTCAGCGGTTCGTGTGAGCGCGTCGACGAGATCCGGATCACCGAGTCGGTGGACTGCTCGACCTACGAGTCCGCAGAAACCCAGACCGCAATGGGCTTTTCGCAGGACCCGGAGACGCCCGGGTTGGCCGAGAAGGTGCGGCGCGAGAGCGAAGTCTTCGCCGAGTCGGCGGCGATGATGGCCGACGCGATCGGGGCGAAGCTGGACAAGATGACCTTCGACGTCACGTTCACCGCGGCCACCGGCGACTCGGACCTGGGCTTCATGAAGATCCCGGCCGGCACCGTGGGCAGCGTCTTCGGCTACCACCGCGGCTGGGTGGGCGACCACAACGTGGTCAGCGTCGGATTCAACTGGACCATGGGCGATCACGTGACGCCGCCGAAGCCGCTCGAGCACGGCCACGTCATTCAGGTATTCGGCGTACCCAACATGCGCACCGTGGTGCACTGTCTGCCGCCGAAGGACTGGACCGAGCCGGGATTCATGGGACTGGGCATGATCTACACCGCGATGCCGGTGACCAACGCGGTGCCCGCCGTAGTGGCGGCCGCGCCCGGGATCGTCACGCTGGCCGACCTACCGCCGGTCACCGGGCGCGCCGCCGCACTGTCATAGTGCGGACCCACACACAATTGTTTGAGCCAAGCAGAACGCGGGCGTCCCCTATCGTCTAGCATCCTTAGCCGAGCAAAGGTTCTGGGCCTGCTCTTCGGCGAAGCTGCCGCGGACACGTCCTTCCCGACCGCGGAATGGATCCGAAGCTCGACGCGTTCTCGGACAACGTTGCAGATGGGCGGCGGGAGGAGACCACGTGAAGGCGATGTCGATCAGCGCTGTGCTGAAACGCTTATGGATACCGCTGCTGCTCATTGTCGTGCTGTCGGTGTCCGCGCTCGCCGTGACGCGGTTGCACAAGGTGTTCGCTTCGCAGGATCTCAACGCGAATTCAGGGGGCGGCATCAAAATCGTGCAGTTCAACCCCAAAGTCGTGAAGTACGAGATTTTCGGAGCCCCCGGAACCACCGCCAACATCAACTATTGGGACGCCGACGCCAACACCCACCAGCTCAACAATGTGCCGCTGCCGTGGTCGGTCACCATTTCCACGACGCTGCCCACGGTGAGCGCGAACAT
Source organism: Mycobacterium sp. (assembly GCF_039583785.1). GTDB lineage: Bacteria > Actinomycetota > Actinomycetes > Mycobacteriales > Mycobacteriaceae > Mycobacterium. The sequence continues at coordinate 37,435 of NZ_JAVKSG010000003.1, read as the reverse complement.
CATGGCGCAGACCGACGGCGGCCAGATCGGTTGCCGCATCACCGTCGACGGCGAGTTGCGCGAGCACCAGAGTTCCGACGGGCACAACGCGCAGACCTTCTGCCTGGTGAAGTCCGCATGAGCAACCACGAAGCCAAACCCGCCGACACCAAGCCGCACCGACCGTTCCTCCCGCACACCATCCGGATCTTCGCGATTCCGATCATCGTGGCCTGGGTCGCCGTCACCGTCATCGTCAACGTTGCGGTCCCGACGCTGGAAGTCGTCGGCGAAGCGCACTCCGCGCCGATGGCTCCCCTGGACGCACCGTCGATGAAGGCGATGATGCGGATGGGGCACAACTTCCACGAGTTCGACTCCAACAGCACGGTGATGGTCGTGGTGGAAAGCCAGCAGCCGCTTGGCGACGCCGCCCACAAGTACTACGACGACATCGTGCGCAAACTGCGCCAGGACACCAAGCACGTCCAGCATATCCAGGACTTCTGGGGAGACCGGTTCACCGCGGCGGGCGCCCAGAGCGCCGACGCCAAGGGCTCCTACGTCCAGGTCAACATCGCCGGTAATCAGGGCACCACGGAGGCCAACAATTCCGTCGAGGCGGTCCGCAAGGTCGTCGACGAAGAAAAGGCCCCGCCCGGGGTGCAGGCCTATGTGACCGGACCGGCGGCGCTCTCCGATGACATGCACGTCATCGGCAACGACAGCCTGGCCACGATCACGCTGTTCACCCTCGGCGCGATCGCGATCATGCTGCTGCTGGTCTACCGATCGATCGTGACCACGCTGATCCAGCTTTTCATGACGTTCGTGGCGCTGGCGTGTGCGCGGGGAATCGTTGCGGTACTCGCCTACAACGACGCTTTCGGGCTCACCACATTCGCGGCCAACATCCTGACGATGCTGGCGATCGCGGCCGGAACGGACTACGGCATCTTCCTCGTCGGGCGTTACCAAGAAGCACGCCGCGAGGGCGAAGACCGCGAAACCGCTTACTACACGACATTTAAGAGCGTAGCTCCGGTCGTGCTGGGATCTGGGCTGACCATCGCCGGCGCCACCTACTGCCTGAGCTTCGCCCGACTGCCCTGGTTCTCCACGATGGGCGCGCCGGTGGCCATCGGCATGCTGGTCGTGGTTGCGGCCGGCCTGACGCTCGGCCCCGCCGTCGTATTCATCGGCAGCAGGTTCGGGCTGTTCGAGAAGAAGGGGCAGGCCCGCGGCAGGCTGTGGCGGCGGGTCGGCACGGCGGTCGTGCGTTGGCCTGCACCAATTTTCGCGATCAGTCTGGCAGTCGTCCTGGTCGGAATGGTCGCGTTGCCCGGATTCAAGACGAGCTACAACGACCGGCACTACCTACCCGAGACGGCGCCGTCCAACATCGGCTACGCCGCCGCGGATCGGCACTTCTCCGAGGCCAGGATGAACCCGGACCTGCTGATGATCGAGGCCGACCACGACATGCGCAACACCGCCGACATGCTGGTGTTGGACAAGGTCGCCAAGAACGAGATCCGCACCCTCGGCATCGCGATGATCCAGGACATCACCCGGCCGCTGGGAATTCCCATCCAGCACAGCTCGATTCCGTTCCAGAACAGCATCCAGAGCCAGACGACCATGCAGAACATGGATTTCCTCAAAGACAGAATGAAAGACATTCTGAAGATGGCCGACGAGATGCAGATCATGATCGACGTGACGGAACGCCAGGCCAAGGTCACCCATGATCTGGCGAGCGCTGCGCTCGACAGCGCGAAAACCACCCAGGAAACCTCGGAGATCACCGACACGCTGCGCGACCACATCGCGGACTTCGAAGACTTCTACCGGCCAATCAGAAGCTACTTCTACTGGGATAAGCACTGCTACGACATCCCGGTGTGTATCTCGTTTCGGTCGTTGTTCGACTCGATCGACGGCTTCGACCAACTCGCCGAAAAATTCCACCAGCTCTCCGGCGACATCATGCGCACCGCACAGGCCTCCCACGAGTTGGAGCAGCTGATCCCGATCATGCTGGAAACCTTGAAGACAACGCACGGCCTGACGTTGACCATGTATCAGACGTTCAAGGCGATGATCGACCAGATGGAGGCGATGAGCAACACCTCCATCGTGATGGGGCAGAGCTTCGACAAGTCGCAGAACGACGACTTCTTCTACCTCCCGCCGGAGGCGTTCTCCAACCCGGAGTTCATCCGGGGCGTCAAGATGTTCTTCTCCCCCGACGGACGCTCGGTGCGATTCTTCATCACTCACCAGGGCGACCCGATGACGCCGGAGGGCATCGACCGGGTGGGCGCGGAGCGCACCGCTGCCCAAGAAGGGCTGAAGCAATCCTCGCTCTCGGACGCCAAGGTCTATCTCGGTGGCACCGCCGCGACGTTCCGCGACATGGCCGACGGTGAGAAGTACGACCTGATGATCGCGGTCATCTCGGCGCTGACGCTGATCTTCATGATCATGCTGCTGCTCACCCGAAGCGTGGTGGCGGCACTGGTGATCGTCGGAACCGCGAGCAGTTCGATCGCCGCGTCGTTCGGCCTGTCGGTGTTGATCTGGCAGGACCTGTTCGGCATACAGATCCACTGGATCGTCCTGGCGCTGTCGGTCATCATCCTGTTGGCGGTCGGCTCCGACTACAACCTGCTGCTGGTGTCACGATTCAAAGAGGAGATACACGCCGGGCTCAAGACCGGATACATCCGGTCGATGGCCGGCACCGGCGCGGTGGTGACGTCGGCGGGTCTGGTGTTCGCCTTCACAATGGCCGCGATGCTGGGCAGTGAGTTGACGGTGCTCGGCCAGTTCGGCTCGACGGTCTGCATCGGCCTGCTACTCGACACCCTGGTGGTGCGAACGCTGTTCATGCCGTCGCTGGCGACGCTGCTCGGCCGCTGGTTCTGGTGGCCGCTGGTGGTCCATCCCCGCGGCGACCACGCCAAGCCCAAGCCACCGCCGCCGGTCACCGACGAAGCGCACACCGCGCCGCTGGCGGTGCAGAGGTCTTAGTCGGCCAACTCCACACACACCCCCAGCGCGCCGGCGCCGACGTGTAGCGCCAGCACCGGGCCCAGGCCGGTCACGATCGCCGGTTCGCCGCCGGGTAGCCGCTCGGCCAATTCGGCGGCCAAGCTGTGTGCGCCATCGGGGTTGCCGACGTGATGCACCGCGATCCAGGCGTGCCGCTCGCCGACGATCTCGACGACGCGCTCGACCATTGTCGCGACCGCTTTGCTGGCCGTCCGAACCCGTTGCGCCAGAACCAATTTGCCGTCGTCAATGCGCAGCAGCGGCTTGAGCGAAAGCTTCGTGCCCAGCCATGCGCCGGCGCCGCCGATGCGTCCGCTGCGGCGCAGGTTGTCCAGCTGATGCACGACGATGAAGCCGTGATTGCGCTGGATGGCGGCCGCGGCGACCGCGGCGACCCCGTCCAGGTCGGTGCCGCCGGCGGCGGCCCGCGCCGCCGCCAAGGCGATGAACCCGGTGTTCATTGCAGTGAATTTCGAGTCGAGAACCCTTATCCCCGAGCCGATTTCAGCGGCCGTCGCTTCGGCTGCCCGGTGCGTTCCGGACAGCGCGTTGGACAGATGCACGGCGACCACACCGTCGCCGCCGCTGTCAGCCAGTGCCTGCCGGTAGACCTCGGCCAACTCGGCCGGGGTGGCGGCCGCCGTGGTGGCCTGGCCGTACTCGTAGACGTTGTCCGGGATGTCGTCCACGCCGTCGCGAAGATCGGTGTCGTCGAGCAGGATGTGCAGCGGGACTTGACGTATCCCCCACTGCCGGCGCAACTCGTCGGGAAGGCGTGCCGACGAATCGGTGACGACGATGACGGACACGAACTCAGCTGTCGACTCTGACGCCGGCCTCGGCCAGCGCCTTGAGCATCAGTTCCGCGACCGCCCGGTGCGCCGCGAAGTTCCAGTGAATGCCGTCCGGATTGCCCCGACCGTTCATCACCTCGTCGGCGACCGCGGCTTTCAAGTCGACCAGTGCAACGTCGTGCTCGTCGGCCCACGCGGTGATCGCCGCAACGGTGCCTGCCCTCCCGTGGTGCGCCTTGCCATACGCCTCGGCGATGTGCACCGACGGCAACGACGCCACCATCGGGATGCCCGGTCGGTTGAAATCGATTGCGCCACGGGCATCTTCGAGATACGCGACGGACAGGCGCGGCGGTAGCGCGGCTCGCGACACCGGCGACAGCCGCGGCTGCACCCATCCGTAGCCGTCCCGAACCCAGCGCCGCAGCCACGGCGGACGCACGTAACGGATGAGCTCGCGCAGCGCGGTCGGCAACGGCGAGGGCAACGAGTCCATGCCGCTGGTTGCGAACACCACCGCGCCGGCCCGGGGCAGCGCCGCCCAGGCCCGCGGGTCCTGGGTGGCCGCCCACCAGATATCCCGGCACGTCCACCCGATGCGGCCGATCAGCTCCAAATCCCAACCCAGTTCGGCTACGACGAGATTGGGCCAGATGCGCGGGTCATCTGCCGGCAGGCCACCGGTCGGGCCGTAGTAGGCCAGCGAGTCGGCGAAGACCAGCAGGGTCGGGCGCGGCTCAGAGGACATCGCCCGCAACCTGTGCCGATGCGTTCCACACGTCGAGCCGCCACCGGATGGCGTCGAAATCGTCGGCCGCAGCGCCGGACTCGGTGTGCCCGGACAGCTGCGTCCAACTCGCATTGCCCATGCCCCCCAACACCGGCCAGTTTCCGACCGGCAGCCGCAGCAACGCCGCGGTCAGCGCGGCGATCAGGCCGCCGTGGGTGACCAGCACGACCGGCCGCACCGGTTCGTCGTCGGCGCCCCACTCGGCCTCGCCGGCGACCAGCTCGGCGACCAACGGCACGCCGCGCGCGGCGACGTCGACCCGGTCCTCCCCGCCGTGCGGTGCCCACGTGGCGTTGTCGCGCCACGCCAACCGGGCACCCGGCGCTGTTGTGTCGATCTCGGCGTGGGTCATGCCCTGCCAGTCACCGAGGTGGGTTTCGCGCAGGCGGTCGTCGGCCCGTACCCGCAGCCCGGTGCGTTCCTGCAACGCAACCGCGGTGTCGTAGGCGCGGCGTAGATCCGAGGACACGATGAGCACCGGCTGATGCTTGGCGAGCGCCTCGGCCGCGGCCACCGCTTGTGCGCGGCCCAGTTCGGTCAACTCGGTGTCGAGTTGGCCCTGCATCCGGCTGCCGACATTGAACGCGGTCTGGCCGTGCCGCAACATCACCAGCCGACGGATGGTCATGACACGTCCACCGCCACCACGGGACAATCCCGCCACAGCCGGTCGAGGGCGTAGAAGTCGCGTTCGTCCTGATGCTGGATGTGCACCACGATGTCGACGTAGTCCAGCAACGTCCAGCGGCCCTCGCGGGTGCCTTCCCGGCGGGCGGGCTTGTATCCCGCCGCGCGCATCTTCTCCTCGACCTCGTCGACGATCGCGTTGACCTGACGCTCGTTGGACGCCGACGCGATCACGAAGCAGTCGGTGATGACCAGCTGATCGGAGACGTCGATGACGACGACGTCGTCGGCGAGCTTCGAGGCGGCCGCGCGCGCTGCGACTGCCGCCATGTCGATGGCCTCGGGCGCGGCGGTCACGCTTCCTCCCCCGGTTTGCGGTAGAGACCGGTCTTGGAGATGTATTGCACGACGCCGTCGGGCATCAGGTACCACAGCGGGCGGCCTTGCCCGGCGCGCATTCGGCAGTCGGTGGAAGAGATTGCCAGGGCCGGGATTTCGACGAGTGACAGCGCGTCCTCGGGGAAGCCCTCGAGCACACCGGCGAGATGCTCGCTGCCGAGCTCGTAGCCGGGACGGCTGACGCCGACGAACCGTGCCGCGGCGAACAGCTCGTCGAGGTCCTGCCAGGACAGGATGGACGCCAGCGCGTCGGCGCCGGTGATGAAGTAGAGGTCGGAGTCCGGGTTGAGCGACTGCAGATCCCGCAGGGTGTCCTTGGTGTAGGTCGGGCCGCCGCGGTCGATGTCGACCCGGCTGACCGCGAAGCGCGGGTTGGCCGCGGTGGCGATCACCGTCATCAGGTAGCGGTCTTCGCCGGCGCTGACCTCGCGGCCTTTCAGCCAGGGTTGGCCGGTGGGGACGAACACCACCTCGTCGAGGTCGAATCGGTCAGCGACCTCGCTGGCGGCAACCAGGTGTCCGTTGTGGATGGGATCGAACGTCCCACCCATGACTCCCAGCCGACGCGTTTGCACGGTTTGCCAGCTTACTTGAGCGCGTTGGAGCGGGGCGGCGGCCGCGAACGTAACGCCACGGCGCAAAACCGCGGACAACGTCGCAGTGACGTTACGCTCGTTCTCTGCGCCGGTTGCCCACCGGCTAAACCGGCAAAAGCTGGTCGATCACCGCGGCCAGCTGCTTGGCGGAGCGGCACTCGTGCATGGTGATCACCTCTTGGTAGCGCGGCACCGCCGAGTCGCCGCTGCCCCACAGGTGCTTGGGCTCGGGGTTGAGCCAGTGTGCGTGCCGGCTGGCGGTCACCATGTGTGACAGCACGTCGGTGGCCGGGTCGCGGTAGTTCGTCCGCCCGTCGCCCAGCACCAGCAGCGAGCTGCGCGGCGAGAGCACGTTCGGGTGGGCCTGAATGAACGAGACGAACGCGTTGCCGTAATCGCTGTGACCGTCGCGGGTGTAGACCGAGGCTTCGCGGGTGATCCGTTGGATCGCGACGGCCAGGTCGGCGTCCGGGCCGAACATGTGGGTGACCTCGTCGCTGGTGTCGATGAACGCGAACACCCGCACCCGAGAGAACTGCTGGCGCAGCGCGTGCACCAGCAGCAGGGTGAAGTGGCTGAACCCGGCGACCGAGCCGGACACATCGCACAACACCACCAGCTCGGGGCGCGCTGGGCGCGGCTTGCGCAGCACCAGGTCGATCGGCACGCCGCCGGTGGACATCGACTTGCGCAGCGTCTTGCGCAGGTCGATCGCACCCGCGCGGGCGCGACGTCGGCGCGCGGCCAGCCGGGTCGCCAGCGTGCGGGCCAGTGGTTGCACGACGCGCCGCATGGAGCGCAACTGCTCACCCGAGGCGCGCAGGAACTCGACGTTCTCGGATAGCTGTGGGATGCCGTACATCTGGACGTGCTCGCGGCCGAGCTGCTCGGCGGTACGTCGTTTGGTCTCGGCGTCGACCATCTTTCGGAGCTGAGTGATCCGCTGCGCGGCAAGCGCTTTGGCGATCTCCTCCTGGGTCGGCGTGGGCTCGTCACCGTACGGGGCGAGCAGCCCGGCCAGCAGCTTGCCCTCCAGCTCGTCGAGTGCCATCGATTTGAGCGCCTGATACGACGAGTACGACGGTCCGCGGCTGGAGTTGTATTTGCCGTAGGCGTCTACGATCTGGGCGATCATCGCCACCAGCCGGTCGTCCATCTCGGCGAGATCGGGGTTCTCGGTGAGCAGGTCGAGCAGCATCCGGCGCATCGCCTCGACATCGTCGGGCGGCAGCTGCATCGCGGGGTCGATGGCGTCTTCTTCGGTGACCGCGGCTCGTGTACCCAAGGCGGCCGGCCACCACAGGTCAAACATCGCGTCATAGGTTTCGCGGTGCTCGGGCCGTCGCAGCACCGCGCACGCCAGACCCTCGCGCAGGATCTCGCGGTCGCCGAGACCCAGGACGCCCATCACCCGGCCGGCGTCCACCGTTTCAGACGGCCCGACCGAGATACCTTGTCCGCGAAGCGCTTCGACGAACCCGACCAGGTGACCCGGCAGACCATGCGGGGCCAGCGGCTGGCTGGGGCGGACGCGACGGACGGCCATCAGCTGCTCAGTTCAGCCGCAGTTCGGAAGTGGCGCGCTGCTGATCGGACTGGTGCTTGAGCACCACACCCAACGTGGCGGCGATCGTCGCGTCGTCGATGGTGTCCATACCGAGCGCGAGCACGGTCCGTCCCCAGTCGATGGTCTCGGCCACCGACGGCAGCTTCTTGAGTTGCATGCCCCGCAGCACACCGATGATGCGGACCATCTCCTGAGCGATGTGGTCAGGCAGCTCGGGAACCCGGGACAACAGGATCCGGCGTTCCAGCTCCGGGCTGGGAAAGTCGATGTGCAGGAACAGGCAGCGTCGTTTGAGGGCTTCGGACAATTCGCGGGTGGCGTTGGAGGTCAGCACCGTGAACGGGCGGCGCTGGGCGCTGATGGTGCCCAATTCCGGCACGGTGACAGCGAAGTCGGACAGCACCTCCAGCAGCAGTCCTTCGATTTCGATGTCGGCCTTGTCGGTTTCGTCGATCAGCAGCACGGTCGGCTCGGTGCGCCGGATCGCGGTCAGCAGTGGCCGGGACAGCAGAAATTCCTCGGTGAAGACGTCGGTCTTGGTCTGATCCCAGTTATCGGAGCCGGATTGAATACGAAGTATCTGCTTGGCGTGGTTCCACTCGTAGAGCGCGCGGGCCTCGTCGACACCTTCGTAGCACTGCAGGCGGACCAAGCCGGATCCAGTCGCCTGCGCCACGGCGCGCGCGAGTTCCGTCTTGCCGACTCCGGCAGGTCCTTCGACAAGTAGCGGCTTGCCGAGCCGGTCGGCCAGGAAAACCGCAGTGGCGGTAGCCTTGTCGATCAGATAGCCGGTTTCGGCCAACCGCCGTTCGACGTCGTCGATGTCGACGAACAGCGGCGCAGGCCGCGCAGGCACACTCACGTCTTCGTTCTCCTCAGCGATGTCAGGCCGGACGGGTCTGGCCGTCTCCCCAGCCGATCCACTTGGTCGAGGTCAGTTCGGCGAGCCCCATCGGGCCGCGGGCGTGCAGCTTCTGGGTGGAGATGCCGATCTCGGCGCCGAACCCGAACTGCTCACCGTCGGTGAAGCTCGTCGAGGCGTTCACCATCACCGCGGCCGCGTCGACACCCTCGGTAAAGCGTTGCGCCGCCGCCATGTTCGACGTGACAATGGCCTCGGTATGCCCGGTGCCATATTCGTTGATATGGGCAATGGCGGCGTCGACACCGTCGACAACTGCGACGGCGATCTCCATCTCCAGGTATTCGCGGCGCAGGTGGTCGTCGTCGGGGTCCAGATGAACGGTCACGCCGGCGTCCTGCAGAGCGTTGATCAGTCGCGGCATGGCCTGCTCGGCGACCGCCCGGTCGACCAGCAGCGTTTCGGCCGCGTTGCACACGCTGGGGCGACGGGTCTTGGAGTTCAACAGGATTCGTTCAGCCATGTCGAGGTCGGTGGCATCGTGCACGTAGACGTGGCAGTTGCCGACTCCGGTCTCGATGGTCGGCACCTGCGAGTCGCGGACCACCGCGTCGATCAAACCGGCTCCCCCGCGCGGGATCACCACGTCGACCAGTCCGCGGGCCTGGATCAGATGCGTGACCGACGAGCGGTCGGCCGACTGGATCAGTTGTGCGGCATCGACGGGCAGGTCCTCGCTGCGCAACGCGTCGCGCAGCACGGCGACCAGTGCCTCGTTGGAGTGCGCGGCGGACGCGCTGCCACGCAGCAGCGCGGCATTGCCGGATTTGAGCGTCAGACCGAACGCGTCGACGGTGACGTTGGGCCGGCCCTCGTAGATGATCCCGACCACACCGAACGGGACGCGTTGCTGACGCAGGGCCAGCCCGTTGGGCAGCGTGTAGCCGCGCAGCACCTCGCCGACCGGGTCGGGAAGGCCGGCGACCTGACGCAGTCCGGCGGCGATGCCCTGGACGCGCTTGCGGTCCAGCGCCAGCCGGTCGAGCATGGCGGCCGGCGTGTTGGCCGCCCGGGCCGAGTCCAGATCCTCGGCGTTGGCGGCCAGGATCCGCTCGGTATTGGCCACCAGCGCGTCCGCGGCGACGTGCAGCGCGTGATCCTTGGCGACCGTCGGCAGTGCGGCCAGCACGCGAGCCGCCACCCTGGCCCGGCGCGCCGCCTCATGCACCTGCTGGCGCACGTCGGTCGCCGAGTGGGCATGGACGCTCATTGACCCAGGGTAGCGGGCAATCTAGCGCCGGGTGGAGACGGCCCCGATCGGCGAAGACTCACTGCGGCGGTCCTCGATGATCCGACCCAATTCCCGCAACAGCAAAGGTGTCCGGAGCACGAGATCTTCGATGTGCTCGCGATCGATCTCGAGCGCGGTCACTTCCTCCAGCGCGTACGCGCCGGCCAGGCTAGGCTGCCGGGTCAGCGAGCTCAACCCGAGGAACGAACCTTCCTCCAAAAGGCTCAGCGGAGTCACCGAGCCGTCGTCGCCGGTCGTGGTCCGCCGAATGCTGCCCTTGATCAAAAACGTCATCGCCGTGGGCACTTCGCCGGCGTACTGCACTATTTCGTCGGTGCCGTAGCGAACCATCCTGGCGTGTGGGATCAGCGATTGCTGGTCGGTGTGGCTCAGCCGCAGCGCGGGCGCCACCACGTCCCGCATCGCCAGCTGGACCCGCGCCAGCGTGGAGAAGTCGTCGCTCACGCCGTCGAGATGCAGCCCCTCGCGCCGGGCCGCGTACCAGATCCACCGCAGGAAGGTCGCTTTCGCGGCGCCGTCGTCGGCGGGCGACTTCAACGCGATGCTGACCTGATACTCCCCCGAACCACCGGCCGACGATGTCGGCACCACATCGCTTATGCGTTGCGGCAACGCGCTCGCCGTCCGCACCAGCAGAAGACGCACGCGGTCGGGCGGATCGGCGAGTGCGAACGTGACGCCGATCGACAGCGTGTGTGCGCCGGGCGGGCGACTCATGTTGGTGAACGACATGGCGGCCAGCACCGAGTTCGGCGTGATCTGCAAACCGTGCCCGGTCTGGATGTGAACCGCGCGCCAATTCACTTCCACGATGCGTCCGCGGGCGGTCGGTGTGTCCAGCCAGTCTCCGATCCGGAACGGCTGCTCGAACAACATGAACAGCCCGGACACGACCTGGCCGACGGAGTTCTGCAGCATCAGGCCGATCACCACCGACGTCACGCCGAGTGCGGTGAACAGGCCCCCGACGCGCACCCCCCAGACGTAGGAGAAGATCATCGCAAGACCGACCGCGATCAGCAAAAACCTTGTGACATCGCGGAATATCGTCGGCACCCGTTTACGCCACGAGCCCTCCGGCGCTCCCTCGAACACCGTGGCGTTGAGCCCCGACAGCACCAGGAGCAGCACCACGAAGCCGAATACCGTCGCCAGCACCCGCACCGAGTCGACGTGCGCGGGCACCTGTGCCACCTTGACCACCAGCACGAGCAGCGCGGCCAGTGGTACCAGATAGCTGCGCAGCACGTTGACCGGCAGTGCCAGAGCGCTCTGTCTGCGCGCCAAAAACTGGTGCCATTCGGTGAAACCGATCAGCAGCAGCGGTAGCCCGATGACCAGCCCGATAGCCCAGTACAACCACACCGGATCGAGGACGGTCATTTGCGGTCCGTCAATCGCCAGATCGGCTGTTCGGCGCCGTTGACCGTGACGGTCCCCGCAGCGCTGAACTGTCGGATGTCGCGCATCACCTCGTAGACGTCGGTGGTGACGAAAACCCCGGACTCGGTTGCGCCGCTACGCATCTGGTGAGCCAGACTGACCGCCGTGCCCCACATGTCATAAATGACACTGGATCTGCCGACCAGTCCGCTGATCACGTCGCCGGTGTTGACGCCGGCCCGGATGCTCAGGTGGTAGCCCTTCCCGCTGTTGAACCGCTCGATGATGCGCTGCATCTCCACGGCGAAATCGATGGTTCGGGGCACGCTGTCCAGCCGCGGCACGTTGAGTCCGCAGCTGGCGAGATAACCGTTGTGCACGGTGCGAATAGGTTCGACGCCAAGGGCTTCGGCGGTCGAATCGAGCTCACGCATGAGTTCGTCGATGACCCCGACCAACTCTTCGCCGGACATGCCGTTGGAGATCTCGTCGAGGCCGATGATGTCGGCGAAGATCACGGTCACATCCTGGTGCTCCTGCGCGATGGTTTGCTCGCCGTCGCGATAACGCTGCACGACCGTTTCAGGCATCAGCGAGAGCAGCAGCCGGTCGTTTTCCTCGCGCTGTTCGGTGAGCAGCCCCTCCTTGATCTCCAGATTGCGGCTCATTGCGTTGAAAGCGGCTGTCAGATCGCCGATTTCGTCGTTCGTGGTGACCGGTATCGAGACGTCGTAATTACCGGCGCTGATCTCTTCCGCGCCAGCCCGCAGCCGCCGGATGGGTCCCACGAATTTCTGGGCGATCAGCAGCGCGAGCACGCACAGCACGAAAACCAGCACCGCGGCGGTGACCACCAATGTGCGAGTGAAGGACGCTATTCGCGAGTAGGCCTCTTCGCTGTCCCGAGTGGCCAGAATCGACCAGCGTAGATCCGAATTCGCGATAGCCACCGGGGCGTACGCGGCGAGTTCGTGGTCGCCCAGGTAGCCGGTATCCATGACCGTTCCGCTCTGCCCGCGTTGCGCGGCTCGGAACGCGTTGGTCTCGACGGGCTGCACCAGCGTGGTGCCGTGCCACCGGATTGCCTTGGCGACGATGTCGGCCGGCGTCCCGGCCGCCACCGCGTCGCGCTGGTATTTGTCGGGGTCTTGCAGGAACAGCCGCGAATCGGACCGCATCAGGCCGTCCGGGCCGGCCAGGTACGTCTCCGCTGTTGATCCCATGCCGGCGGCTTTCCAGTGCTGGTCGGCGGTCATGATCCGGTTGACCTTCGAGATCGGCAGCGGGAGCGCCATCACCCCGTCCGTCTTGCCCGGCGCGCCTATCGGCGACACCAGCCACGCAATGGGCATTCCGCCGGATGCCTGAAACGGCTGGAAATCGGTGATCCAGACAAAATCGACCGAGTCGGAGGACATTGCCTTCTCGTAGGCGCTACGCAAGTTCGACGCGCGATATGGGCCGTTGAGGATGTTGGTACCCAGAGCGGGACCTTTGTTGACGCTGTAGACCACATTGCCGCGGGTGTCGAGCAGCATCACATCGCGATATTCGAAGCGGGTCGCAATCTCGCGAAAGTAGCTGTTGAAGCGTGCGTTCGCCGCCGACCATGCGCTGCCGTCGCCCGCGTCTTCCGGCGGGGCCGCGCTGCCCGCCGACGGAAGTGTGTAGCGAAGTTGGAGGTATCGTTGGGCGTTGCTGCTCGGCAACAACGCAGCGATGTCCAGTTTCTGGCCGGTAGTCTGCTGGATCGGTTTGACCAGCTTGTCGGTGTAGTACTGCTCCAACGCTCGTTGTTGCCCGGGATCGGTTGGTGCGTCCTGTAATTGGTCGAACCCGGCGGCGAATGCCTGGATCGCTTCGTCAGCAGTGAGCCCGCGACTGTAGATCGCCAGCGAGTTCGACAGGTCGGCGAACAACATCTCGATCGCCCGCTTCTGCCCCTCGCGCAACTGGGTCATGCGCTCGGCTGCGATGGGCAGCAACGTGTGTCGGCCGGAGACGTAGGCGACGCCGCAGATGACCGCCAGCGACGCCAGACTGGAAACCAGCAGCAGCACCATAATTTTGGATTGGATGCTCAGTTTGGGCAGCCGCCCTCGGTGATGACGCCTGCCAATTGTGAACCGCACCGGTTGATTGTCCGGTGCGGGATCAACTGAGCCCTGCGGCGTCAATCGGCGTCCTTTCGCTGTCTGATGACCCCGCTCCTTACCGGGGCCGTACCGGCCCGCATCGTCACCGGCGGCACCGGGCTAAAAAGCCCAGATCACGCAGCAGAATAACGCCTCCCGAGAGGCGAAATGAGATTTGCCCGAAACCGTTATCAACACGACGTTTGTGCATCCGGTCAGTTCTCCATACCGTCGGCACAATGATGCGGGTGTGTGTGGTGGGCAGCGTGAATATGGATACCGGGTTTGATGTCGCGAATCTGCCCCGCCCGGGTGAGACGGCATTGGCGGTATCGGTGCGCTCGGCACCGGGCGGCAAGGGCGCCAATCAGGCGGTAGCCGCGGCGCGCGCGGGCGCTGACGTGCAGTTCGTCGGCGCCGTCGGCGATGACGAGGCGGCAGCACAATTACGCGCGCACCTCGACGGGAACGGCGTCGGCACCGACGGCCTGATCACCGTGCCCGGGCGCAGCGGCAGCGCTGCCGTGATCGTCGACGCGGCCGGCGAGAACATCATCGTCGTCGCGCCGGAAGCCAACCGGCGGCTGACGCTGGACTCGGCGACGACCCGGCGGATGGTCGCGGACAGTGATGTGTTGTTGCTGCAGTTGGAGATTCCACTCACCACGGCGATCGCGGCGGCTCGCGAAGCGCACGCGGCCGGGGTGACCGTCATCCTCAATGCCTCACCCACGGGCGGCGACGCCGACGAGCTGGCCCGGCTGGCGGAAGTGACCGATGTGTTGGTCGTCAACGAAACTGAGGCCGCGCAATGGGTTTGGCCCGTTCCACACAAGGTCACCACGCTCGGCGCCCGGGGCGCGGGCTACGCTGGCGAGGGCTCGGACTTCACCGTGGCCGCGCCCGAGGTGGCTGCGCTTGACACCTCCGGCGCCGGTGACGTGTTCGCGGGAGTGCTGGCGGCCAACTGGGGCGACGGCCGCGACCGGGCGATACAGCGAGCCTGCGCCGCCGGCGCGCTCGCGACGCTGGTGCCCGGCGCCGGCGACTGCGCGCCGTCCGCCGCCGCGATCGATAAGGCAACGCGGCCGGGCTGATTCGTCACCGCGGATCGCGGCGCACGTCGTGGGCGAGCACGAAGCCGTCGCCGGTGTGCAGCACGCGACTACGGTGGGACGACAATGCCCGCGGCGGACAGCAACTCGTACACTGGCCTCCGTCGCGGTGCCGACGCGGTCAACACGTCGGTGAGATCGGCCGGCAGCCAGGCCTCGGTGATCATCAATGGCTCACAAGTTCTTCGCTCGCTGCGCCCCCTCCAGATGTGCAGCATCTCTGCGTCGATGTTCAGCGCCCCGCCGATCACCGTGGGCGGTGGCCGGGTGTCGGATTCGACGACGTCTACCGACCTCTGACGAGAAGATTCACGTGAGGTGCTGACGACGACAAATCTCTATGCCGTTTCCGCTGAACGCTGCTCAGCCCTAAGGGATAAGCGACGCCGCCAGGTCGGGGGCCCAAGAACCGAGATCCGCGGAGAGCTGGGGCGCCATCGACGCAAGGTCGGTGCCCAGGTTGGGCACGAGCGAGCTGAACTCGGCCAACAGCCCGCCGGGGTCGCCCAGCGATCCGAGCAGGTTGCCGGCGTCGGTGGTTGCAGCCGCAGCTGTGCTGGCGTCCGCCGCCGCGCTTGCGCCTTGGGGCAGCCATGTGGCGGGGTCCAGGAATCCCAGCAGACCATGATGCCCATCAGCCCCTGTGAATAGGAACTGGACCCCATTGGCGAGGCCCTGCGGCAGCGATGCAGGACCATCGGTGTACCCCGACAGGGGCTCCGCGCCGTTGTTGGCCAGAATGAATTCGTTCGGTATGAGGCCCAACGAGACGTCATGGACTAGTCCATTAATCAGGGACGGGATGCTGTAAAGCGTATCGGCGCCCCAGTAAGCGAAACTGCCCTGAATGAACGGGTCGAAGTCGTTAATGAGGTCCTGGCCGAGTTTCGCGGCGCTGGCGAATACATCGCCGATATTCGGGAGCATGATCGGGTTGTTCAGCGGACTTTCGACCGCGTTTTGCCAGATGGCCTGGAAGGTCTCCAGTAGTGGGTTGAATGGCTGGCCGTTCAGTTCCACTGGCTGGCCAGACCAGATCGCAGTGTCCTGAAATCCGGCTGGGCCCACATTGACGACGCCGTCCGGAAAAGTAGGGCTCGCGGTGCCATGTTCCCCGATGGTGTCTGTTGTTGTTACTGGGTAGGTCGAGTCAAATACGTTACCAAGATGGGTCAACCAGCCGCCGAGATAGCCCACCAAGTCGGAGCATTGAAACTCGCAGTTGACGGCGGACCCATCGATGAACGAGGATTGCCCGACAGACTGGATTGACGCGGCCAAACCTTCGGTCCACTGCAACGGCAGCACAAAGTGGAGCAGCGCGTCTACCTGTGGCCAGTTGCCGTTGTCCCAGCCCCAGGTGTTGCCTATGGATTCCATCCACCAACTGCCGGTCCCGCCCAAGGCGTAATAATCCTGCCCGTTGATGACATCCACGCCACCGTCCGCCGTGCCCGGCGGAATCCAGCCCGCCACCCCGCCGACCGAGCCCGCCGGGCCGAGGGCGTACGCGAACTCCTGCAACGCCAAGGACTCCGTGTAGGGAATGTTGACGATGTCGGCGAATATGTTGTACGGGATATTGAGCAGGCTACCGTCGCCAAAAAGACCACCGTCGCTGAAAAGGCCCGAGAGGCTACCCAGGCCGTCGCCGAGCGCAGCGCTGCCAGCGTCGACCAGACGCACATCCGCGCTCTTGATGCGAGTGAGATCCGGCGGAGACGCCACCGGGGTGACCGCGACGAGGCTGGACGCTATGAGCGCCGAGCCCCCTATGACGCACGGACGCCTAGCTACCGACATGGCGGTGGTCCCTCCTCCCGCTGCCCCAACAACCTACCCTGAGACTATCCGGGTGTACGTGAATTCGCGGAGATGACGCCCCGAGTAATGAGGAACTTTGACGGGGCCACCTAATGGCATGTCGCGCAATAACAGTGGCTACAGGTTCGAGATTATTTCGGCCCGTTGCGTGTGATCACCTGAGTTGGCCCCAGTTGGGTCGTTTTTCTGCACGAATTTTGGCTCCACTTGGGCGGTGATCCGCTGGGCGGTGGGGTCAGCGTGTCGTCGCCAATATTGGCCCCACCCGGGATGCGATTTCCACGTCAGAAAACCCTCGACGCCCAAGAAGCCCGCGCCAAACAGGTCATCGCCGGAGAGAAGAAAGCCAAGGCCACCCGGTTCGTCACCGTCGCCGGCGATCAGCGCACCCTCGATGAAGCCAGCCTCGCCCGCGCCGGTGGGCTCATCGGCCTCAAGGGCTATGTCACCAACATCGACGCCGCCCACATGTCGGCCAGCGAGGTGATCGGCAAATACCACGAACTCTGGCACGTGGAACGCTCATGCCGGATGTCCAAGACCGACCTCCAGGCCCGGCCGATCTTCCACCACGTACGCGAGTCGATCGAAGCGCACCTGAGCATCGTGTTCACCGCCCTGGCCGTCTCCCACGCCATCCAGGACAAGACCGGCCTGGCCATCGCGAACGTCGTCAAACAACTCCGCCCGCTACGCAGCGCCACCATCAGCATCAACGGCACCAGCCAGACCTTCCCACCGCAGGTCCCCGACGCCCAAGCCGACTCATCTCGGAATCGAAACGGGGCACTCACGGTCCTTGAAAACGCTAATGCAGTTAAGTATTGGGGCCCGCCGAAGGCATAGTGCCGGCCCGCGGCCGATTCCGGGCCACGGTCCGCACCGCTACCGCTGCCTGGTGTTCACCCTCGACAAGCCGATCCCGGACGGCGCCGACAGATCCAAGGCGCTACTCAAGCAGAGGGCAGGGCATGTACTGTCGCGCGGAACGCTGACCGAAGCCTCTCGCCCGGTGCGGCCCTAGTCCTCGGGAATGTCGCGCTCGATCGCGTCGAGCCAGGCCTGCGCCGACATGTCCGACGGCGCGCGCCAGTCCCCGCGCGGCGAGAGCGCGCCACCGTGGGACACCTTGGGGCCATTGGGCAAGGCCGAGCGCTTGAACTGGCTGAACGAATAGAACCGCTGCACGAAGATCTGCAGCCAGTGCCGAATCTCTTTGAGCGAGTACGACGGCCGCTTGCTCTCCGGGAAACCCGGCGGCCAGTTGCCGCTGTCGGCATCACTCCACGCATGCCATGCCAGGAACGCGACCTTCGCCGGCCGGAATCCGTAGCGCAGCACTTGATACAACGAGAAGTCCTGCAGAGCAAAGGGGCCGACTTTCGCCTCGCTGCTCTGCAGCTCTTCCTCCTCGCCGCTTGGCACGAGTTCGGGAGTGATCTCGGTGTCGAGCACCGACTGCAACACCTCCCCCACCTCCGGCGGGAACTGGTCGGAGGAGATCACCCAGCGGATCAAGTGCTGGATCAACGTTTTCGGCACACCGGCGTTGACGTTGTAGTGCGACATCTGGTCGCCCACACCGTACGTCGACCAACCCAGCCCTAATTCGGACAGATCACCGGTGCCCAGAACGATCCCGCCACGCTGATTGGCCAGCCGGAACAGGTAGTCGGTGCGCAGCCCAGCCTGGACGTTCTCGAACGTGACGTCGTACACCTTTTCGCCGCGCGAGAACGGGTGGTCCATCTCCTTGAGCATCAGCGATGCGGTCTCGGTGATGTCGATCTCGGCAAAGGTGACACCGAGCGCGCGACACAGCTCGACGGCGTTGCGTTTGGTGTGCTCGCCGGTGGCGAAGCCGGGCAGGGTGAACGCCAGAATGTCGCTGCGCGGACGGTCTTCTCGGTCCATCGCGCGTGCGGCCACGACCAGCGCGTGCGTCGAGTCCAGGCCACCGGATATTCCGATGACGACCTTGGGAAAGTTCAGGGCCCGCAACCGTTGTTCGAGTCCGGCGACCTGAATGCTGTATGCCTCGTAGCAGTCCTGCTGCAACCGTTGCGCATCGGCAGGCACAAACGGGAACCGCTCGATGTTGCGGCGCAGTCCGAGGTCTCCGACCGGTGGCTGCAGTCGAAAGGTGATCCGCCGGAACGATTCTATCGATGTCCGGTGATGGCGGCGGTTGTCGTCGAAGGTGCCCATCCGCAGTCGCTCGGAGCGAATCAGCTCGAGGTCGATGTCGGCGACACTGCGCCGCTCCCCCTTGGGGAAACGCTCCGACTCGGCGAGCAGGACACCGTTCTCCCAGATCATGGTTTGGCCGTCCCACGCCAGGTCGGTGGTCGACTCTCCTTCTCCGGCAGCGGCATACACGTAGGCGGCCAGGCACCGCTGCGACGCTGAGCGCGCCAACAGCGAGCGGTCGCCGGCACGGCCGATCGTGATCGGGCTGCCCGACAGGTTCGCCAACACCGTCGCGCCCGCCAGCGCCGCTTCGGCGCTGGGCGGAATCGGCACGAACATGTCCTCGCAGATTTCGACGTGCAGGACGAAGCCGGCCAGGTCGGACGCCGCGAACAACAGATCCGGGCCGAACGGTGCGTCCGCGCCGGCGATCCGGATGGTGCCGTGTTCGTCGTCGCCGGGCGCGATCTGGCGCCGCTCGTAAAACTCGCGGTAGGTCGGCAGATACGACTTGGGTGCGACGCCCAGCACCGCACCGCGGTGGATCACCACGGCGGTGTTGTAGATGCGGTGCCGGTGACGCAGCGGTGCACCGACCACCAGAACCGGCAGCAGGGTGCTGGAAGCCGCGACGATGTCGCGCACCGCGTCCTCGACCGCATCCAACAAGACGTCCTGCAGCAGGACGTCTTCGATGGAATAGCCGGACAACGTCAACTCCGGGAAAACAGCAAATGCCACACCGTCGTCGTGGCACTTGCGGGCCGCCCGCAACACTGAGGCGGCGTTGGCGGCAGGATCGCCGATCGCGGTGTGGTGCGTGCACGCGGCAACCCGGGCAAAGCCCTGGCTGTAGGCGTTGTAGAAGTCCATCGTCCCCTATTGTCGCCCTGCGGGTGTCATCTGGCGAATATCGGGTGTCGAAATTCGGCTTCTATCCACCGAGTGCGGGGCGCGGAATGCGGTAGGGACGAGGTCTGATCCGGAACGCGGTGTCGTCGTCGCAACGCCCGCCGCCGTGGTTGATCTGTGCCATCATCGGCAATCCGGACCGATTCAATCGCTGCGGTTGCTCGGCCCACGTCGGCAGGGCGCGGAAACCTGTCTCGGTGGCTGTGATCGGTTCCGCGACGGGGCTTTCCAGCGGCGTTGGCGCTGCCCAATTCGGCGGAGTGGACAGCCCTCCGATCGGTACCGCGCGGCCCGCGCCGGCGAGTACCGGTCCCGAAAAGCCCTGCGGTGCAATCGTTCGCACGGCCGATGCGACACCTTCCAAGGGGGCCGCCAGCTCGGGCAGAAATTTCGCCTGCGTCCCTGACTGGGCAAGGCCCTGGACGAATTGGGCCGCCTGGAAGGTTGCGTAAGTGAACTCATACCCCGGAACCAGCGGCCCGGTAATTGTATTGATGCCGCTGAAGACGGTGATGATCGACGACGGCGAGACATCGGCTGCCGAAGTGTTCGTGGCTCCGCCCGATGCGAGGCTCTGCAACTGCTGAGGCATCGTTGCCAGCAGTTGGGACAGGGCTGGCTGAGATTGATCGGCAGAAATACCGACGACCTTGGAAACCGCGGCGCCTTGCGCGGAATGTCCCGCCGAGTTCGTAGTCGACGGTGGCTGATCGAACTGCGGGAGAGTCGCCGACGACGAGGCCGAGCCGGCGTAGTTGTACATCGCCGCAGCATCTTGTGCCCACATCGCGGCGTACGCGGTTTCGGTGGCCGCGATGGCCGGCGTGTTCTGCCCGAAAAAGTTGGTCGCCACCAGCGTCGCCAACAGCGCGCGGTTGGCGGCGACCACCGTGGGTGGAACGGTTGCGGCAAACGCCGCTTCGTAGGCGGCCGCCGCCGCTCGGGCCTGGTTCGCGGCCTGCTCGACCTGCTGCCCCGTCGTGGTCACCCACGCCAGGTAGGGGGCGCTCGCGGCGGCCATCGCAGCCGATGACGCGCCGGACCAGGCGCCCGGCAGCTCGGAGAGCACCGCCGAGTAGCCGGCGGCGAACGTCTCGAGCGCAGCGGTCACATCAGCCCACGCCGCGGCCGCGGCCAACATCGGACCCGAACCCGGGCCGGCATACATCCTGGCCGAGTTGATCTCGGGCGGCAACGCCCCGAAGTCAAACATCGGCTCCCCCTCGGCAGGTGCACTCACCGGCCTTGACGGCCTGGAACAGATTCAGCCGGAACAGCGTTCAGCCGCCCACGGCGGGGCGCGGCATCTTGAAGCGGCCCGCCTGGACACGCAAGATGTTGTTGACCGTCGGACGTGACCACATGCCCGGTTGCTGGGTCATTCCGACCATCGGTGAACCGGACATGCCCCCCATCGTCACGTCCGACGTCGGAACAGCCGCGAGGTCCATCTCCGACAGCCACTGCGGCATTCGGGCCGTGCTTCCCCCCGGGATCGCCGAAGCCCACGTCTGCGGTACCGACAGCGCGCCGATCGGTTCGGCCTTGCCGACCCCGGCGAGCACCGACCGCTCCATACCCTCAGCCATCCAGGCCTGGGTGGCGGCTTTGGCGCCGCCGGCGGCCTTGCCCGCCGCTGCCTCGCCCTCCTCGGCGATCTCGGGCAGGTCCTGGGCCTGCAGAGCGGTGCGGTAGACCTGGGTGAGGAAGCTTCCGCCGCTGGTGGCCGTGCGACTGAAGGCCGCAGTCAGGTCCGCCGGACCCGTCAGGGTGTTCGCGTTGCCGAAGGCGGTGAGTATCGATGACGACGGATCGGTGGCGGCCGTCAACGACCCACTGGTCGCCAGGCTCTGCAGTTGCTTGGGAACCGACGCCAGCAACTGAGACAACGTCGACTGTGCGGTTGTCGAGCCAGAACTGCCGGCGGCCTGTGTCACGGCGGCAGCCTGAGCGGAATGCCCTGTCGCCGTGGTAGTTTCGGGTGGATTGGCGAACGGCGACAATTCGGTTGCGGTGGACGACGCCGAGGCGTAGCTGTACATCGCCTGCGCATCCTGGGCCCACATGTCGGCGTAGGCCGTTTCGGCCGCCGCGATGTGGGCGGTGTACTGGCCGAAGATATTGGCCATCACCAGCGCCGCGTACTGCGCGCGGTTGGCCGCGACCAGGGCCGGCGGCACGGTCGCGGCCAGCGTCAGCTCATACGCCGCGGCTGCCGCCCGTGCCTGACCAGCCGTCTGCTCTGCCTTCTCGGCCGCCGTCGCCATCCATTCGACATAGGGCGCGGCTGCATCGGCCATCGCTGACGCGGCGTTTCCCGACCACGATTCGCCCTGCAGGCCTGAGATCACCGCGGAGTACCCGCGCACGACCGACTCCAGTTGGCCGGCCATCGCCTGCCAGGCCGACGCGGCGGCCATAATCGGACCCGATCCCGGACCCGCATACAGTCTGCCCGAGTTGATCTCAGGCGGCAGTGCGCCAAAATCGAGCACTGGCGGTACTCCTTTGCGATCGGCCACGACGAACTACCTTCCGCGCTGAAACTAAGACGGCGCCGTTGGCAATCGCACCCAAGACGAGCCCACTCCCCGCGTTACACCGCAGTGCGAGCAAAGCCCGAGCGGCGCGATATCTAACCCCTTAGGCACCTAAAAAAGCAGGCAAATGCCGTATTGCCATCAGCGGGCCGTCGGGTTTCGGATCTCGCAGCAACATAGGTCATACAGGTAAGCGGTTGAAATCTCGGTGATCGCAAAACAGCGGGACGGACGACGCCCGCGTCAGCGCGCCAGCGGGTACTGAAACCATCTGATCCCGAGCGTCGAGAAAGTCATCGAGCCTGATCCGTACCCTCGAAGGGTGACGGCTGTGCGCGCGGAGGCTCCGGAGCTTGTCGCTGCCCTGACCGGTCGCCGCATTGCCGTGCTAACCGGAGCGGGGATGTCGACTGACTCCGGCATTCCCGACTATCGCGGGCCGGACTCGCCGCCGAGTAATCCGATGACGATTCGACAGTTCACCACCGACCCGGTGTTTCGCCAGCGGTACTGGGCCCGCAATCACATCGGCTGGCGGCACATGGACGACACCCGACCCAACGCCGGGCATCGCGCGTTGGCCGCGCTCGAGCGCGACGGTGTGGTGAGCGGTGTCATCACCCAGAACGTCGACCTGCTGCACACCAAAGCCGGCAGCCGCGACGTGATCAACCTGCACGGCACCTATGCGCACGTGGTCTGCCTGAACTGCGGCCACACCATGACCCGGGCGGCGCTCGCAGACGAGCTGGACGCGCTGAACCCGGGCTTCACCGAGCGGGTCGAGGCAGTCGGCGGGCTGGCGGTGGCGCCGGACGCCGACGCCGTCGTCGACGACACCGCCTCATTCCGCTACCTCGACTGCCCCTCGTGCGGCGGCATGCTCAAGCCCGACATCGTGTATTTCGGCGAAAGCGTCGCGAAAAATGTTGTCCAACAGGCTTTTTTGCTGATAGAGAATGCCGACGCGTTGTTGGTCGCCGGTTCGTCGTTGACGGTGTTCTCCGGCTACCGCTTCGTACGTCACGCCGCGGCCCTGGGCATGCCGATCGCCATCATCAATCGCGGGCCCACCCGCGGTGACGCGCACGCCAGCGTCAAGGTCAACGGCGGCTGCTCGGAACTGCTGACATTGTTGGCCGAGGAGCTGTCGTCCGCCGCAGACTCCTAGAACGTGCAGGCCATGCTGCGGATGCCGTGAATGAAGTTGCCGGCCAGATACACCGGCTCGCCGGCCTGGATATCCGGCAGCTGATGAAGCAGCTCACCGAAGATGGCGCGCAGCTGGGCCCTGGCCAGGTTTGCGCCCAGGCAGAAGTGCACGCCGCCGCCGCCGAAACCGACGTGCGGGTTGGGGTTGCGGCTCAGGTCGAGACGCTCCGGATGGGAGAACACATCGGTGTCGAAGTTGCCTGAGGAGTAGAACATCACGACCTTCTCGCCGGCCTGGATCGCCTGGCCGCCGATCTCGACATCCTTTGCGGCCGTGCGGCGGAACGTCATCACCGGCGACGCGAAGCGGATGAACTCCTCGACCGCTCCGCCGATGCGGTCGTCGAAATCCTCCAGCAGCCAGGCCCGCTGGTCGGGGTAGTCGGTGAGGGCCTTCACCGCGTGGCTGGTGGTCTGGCGGGCGGTGTCGTTGCCGGCGACGGCGAGCAACACGAAAAAGGCGGCGACGTCGGCGTCGGACAGTCGGTCGCCGTCCACCTCGGCGTTGACCAGGCCGCTGAACAAGTCGTCTCCGGGCTTGACGCGGCGTTCCGCGGCGAGGCCGAGGGCCACCTGATGGATGCACATCTGAGCTTCGAACAACACCTCCAGCGGCGGGCGGCCGTTGAGGTAGACCGGGTCGGCCCACGACACCATCGCATCGGCCGCGTGCGCTACCTTCTGGCGTTCGGCTTCCGGGATTCCGACCATGTCCGACAGTGTCCGAATCGGCAGCTCCTTGGCGCAGCGGTCGACGAAATCGGCACCGCTGCCGGCAGCTTTGAGTTCCTCCACGACCGTCTTGGCGTTGGCTTTGATCGAGTCCTCGATGCGGCGGACCTGCCGCGGGGTGAAGGCGGCGCTGACGAGTTTGCGCAAAAAGGTGTGCCGCGGCGGGTCCATTGCCAGGAAGGACTGCGACGCCTCGAGCAACTCCGCGGGCACGTTCTCGAACAGCACGCCCTTGCCCGACAGGAACGTCTCGTTGTCGCGGCTGATCGCGACGATGTCGTCGCGGCGGGTGACCGCCCAATACCCGGGGTCGTCGGGGTCAGACATCAGCGCGTCTTCCACCGGCGGATGCCAACTCACCGGGCGAGCGGCCCGCAATTCCGCGAACGACTGCTCACGCTGCTGCGCACTGGTCGACCAGAACGCCCGCGATGACAGGTCGACGGGATCGTAGGGGCGCGGGGTGGCAGCCGTCGCGGTCATGGGCGACTCCTCCATCGGCGATGACGCCGGTCACAGTTTCTCCAACACCGGAGACACTAGAAGTAGACAGAGTGTCTAGTCAAGGTGTCATACTGCTGGCATGCCGTCCGTCACGCGTAAGCCACAGGCCAACCGCCAGGAACGACGTGAGCAGATCGAACGCCGGCTCCTCGACGCCACCGAACGACTGATGCGCGACGGTGCGAGCTTCACCGAACTCAGTGTGGACCGGCTGTCAGGCGAAGCCGGCATGTCGCGGGCCAATTTCTACATCTACTTCGAAGACAAGGGCGACTTACTGCGACGGTTGGCCGGCCAGGTGTTCGGCGAGCTGGCCGACAGCGCCGAACTCTGGTGGAGCGTGGCGTGGCGGCATAATCCCGACGACCTCCGCGCCGCGATGGCCGGCATCATCGCCAGCTACCGGCGGCATCAACCGGTGCTGGTCGCACTCAACGAAATGGCCGGCTACGACGCAGCGGTCGAGGCGATCTATCGGGAGCTGCTCGCCGGCATCTCCGGCCGGCTCACGCAGGTGATCGAGGACGGCCAGGCGGACGGCTCGATTCGCCCCGAGCTTCCCGCGGCCACCACGGCCAGCGCGCTCAGCTGGATGGTCGAACGGGCGTGTCAGCAGAACCTGCCGAACAGCCCGCCCGAATACGACGCCGAACTCACCACCAGCTTAACCGAAATTGCTTGGGGTGCATTGTATCTAGCAAAAATACCGAAGAGCTAGACGGCCACCAGATCGTCGGCGTGCACCGCGGGCCGACGTAGCTCGGCGGGCAGGTCCGAGGTCGACCGACCGATCATGGTGGCCAGTTCCGCGGCGTCATAGGCGACCACGCCGCGCGCAACCAAAGCCTCGTCGGGTCCGTTCAGGTCGACGACGTCACCGCCGTGAAAACGGCCCGCCAGCGCGGTGATACCCGCGGGTAGGAGCGAACGGCGTTGGCCCAGAACGGCACTCACCGCACCGTCGTCCAGGGCGAGCGAGCCGGCCGATTCCGCGGCGTAGCGCACCCAAAACCTACGCGCCGACATGCGATTGGGCCGCGGGGCGAATACCGTTCCCACCGACGCGTCCGCCAGCGCGGCCTCGGCGTTGGCCGCGGCCGCCAGCAGCACCGGGACGCCGGCGTCGGCGGCCAGCAGTGCCGAGGACAGCTTGGACGCCATGCCGCCGGTGCCCAGATGGCTGCCCTGGCCGGCGATCACGCCGTCCAGGCCGTCGGGTCCGGAAACCTCGGAGATGAAATGACTTTCGCCGGATTTTCGCGGATCGGAGTCGTACAGGCCGTCGATGTCGCTGAGCAGTATCAGCGCGTCGGCGCCGACCAGATGCGCGACCAGCGCGGAGAGCCGGTCGTTGTCGCCGAACCGGATCTCGTTGGTGGCCACGGTGTCGTTCTCGTTGACGATCGCCACCGCGTGCAGTGCCCGCAGCCGGTCGAGCGTGCGCTGAGCGTTGTTGTGCTGCACCCGCATCGAGACGTCGTGCGCGGTGAGCAACACCTGACCGACGCTGCGCTGGTAGCGAGCGAACGCGGCGCTCCACGCATTGACCAGTGCGACCTGGCCGACGCTGGCCGCGGCCTGCTTGGTGGCCAGGTCGGTGGGCCGCTTGCTCAGTCCCAGTGGCTCGATGCCCGCGGCGATGGCGCCCGAGGACACGATGACGACATCGGAGCCGGCCTTCATCCGCGCCTCGATGGCGTCGACGAGCCCGGCCAGTCGGCTGGCGTCGAACATGCCGGTCGGGGTGGTCAGTGCGGTGGTGCCGACCTTGACGACGACGCTGCGTGCGGTCCGAACCGCTTCGCGGGCAGGGCTATTCATCGCCATGTTCGCGGCGTTGACGTCGCGCCGCCTTACGCTCGTCGGCGCCGATGCGCTCGCTGCTGTCCAGTCGGGTGTCGGTACCGCGCCGGGTCATCAGGGTGTCGACGCCGGCGGGTGTCTGCGGCTCCCAGTCGAACGTCACGTCACCGATCGTGACCGCGCAGCCCGGGCGCGCCCCCAGCTTCATCAGCTCGTCCTCGACGCCGAGGCGGGCCAGCCGGTCGCCGAGATAGCCGACCGCTTCGTCGTTGTCGAAGCTAGTCTGGGCGACCCAGCGTTCCGGCCGGCGGCCGCAGACCACGAACCCGCCCTGGCCGTCGGATTCCACGCTGAAGCCGGACTCGTCGACCGGCACCGGGCGGAGCACCGGCCGCCGCGGCACCAGCACCGGCTGGGCGGCCTGATACGCCGCGACCATGTCAGCCAATCCGAAGATCAACGGCTGCAAACCATCTCGGGCTACGGTCGACACGATGAACACCGGCCAGCCCCGTTCGGCGATCTCGTCGCGGACGAACTCGGCCATTTCGCGGGCTTCCGGCACGTCGATCTTGTTGAGCACCACCGCCCGTGGGCGTTCCATGAGATCACCCAGCGTCGAATCTCCCTGCAGCGTAGGCGTGTAGGCGGCCAGTTCGGCTTCCAGGGCTTCGATGTCGGAGATCGGGTCGCGGCCGGGTTCCGCAGTCGCACAGTCCACCACGTGTACCAGCACCGCACAGCGCTCGATGTGGCGCAGGAAATCCAGGCCGAGGCCCCGGCCTTGCGACGCACCCGGGATCAGGCCCGGCACGTCGGCGACGGTGTAGGTGCGCTCCCCCGCCGACACCACTCCGAGATTGGGGACCAGCGTGGTGAACGGATAGTCGGCGATCTTCGGCTTGGCCGCCGAGATCGTCGACACCAGCGAGGATTTGCCGGCCGACGGAAAGCCGACCAGCCCGACGTCGGCGACGGTCTTGAGTTCCAGCGTGAAGTCGCGGGCTTCGCCCTTCTCGCCCAGCAGAGCGAACCCGGGCGCCTTGCGGGCCCGCGACGCCAGCGCGGCGTTGCCCAGCCCACCGCGACCACCGGCGGCGGCTTCGAAGCGAGTCCCGGCGCCGACCAGATCGGCGAGCATCCGGCCGTCCTCGTCGACCACGATGGTGCCGTCGGGAACCTTGATCTCGAGATCGGGGGCGGCGGCGCCGGCGCGGTTACCGCCCATGCCCTGCTTGCCCGATGCGGCGACCACATGCGGGTGGAAGTGAAAGTCGAGCAGTGTGTGCACCTGCGGGTCGACCACCAGCACGATGCTGCCGCCGCGGCCGCCATTGCCGCCGTCGGGGCCGCCGAGCGGCTTGAATTTCTCGCGGTGCACCGAGGCGCAGCCGTTACCGCCGGAGCCGGCCCGCGCGTGGATGACGACGCGGTCGACAAACCGGGGAGCCATCGGAATTCCTCTAACTCGCAGGGCGTGCAGCCACGCCCGCGATGCTCAGTCGGTCGAAGAGGCGGCCGAGACGATGTTGACCGTCTTGCGCCCGCGCTTGACACCGAACTCGACGGAGCCGGCCGCCTTGGCGAACAGCGTGTCGTCGCCGCCGCGGCCGACGTTGACGCCGGGGTGGAAGTGCGTGCCGCGCTGGCGGACCAGGATCTCGCCGGCCTTGACCAGTTGGCCGCCGAATCGCTTCACACCGAGCCGCTGGGCGTTGGAGTCGCGGCCGTTACGTGAGCTGGAAGCGCCCTTTTTGTGTGCCATGTCTGTCGCCTCTGCTACTTGATTCCGGTGACCTTCAGGACCGTCAGCTGCTGACGGTGACCCTGACGCTTGTGGTAGCCGGTCTTGTTCTTGAACTTGTGGATGCGGATCTTGGGGCCCTTGGTGTGCTCGAGCACCTCGCCGGTGACGGCGACCTTGGACAGGGCGGCGGCGTCGGCGGTGACGGTGGCACCGTCGACGACCAGCGCGACCGGCAGCGACACCTTGGCGCCAGGCTCGGAGTCGAGCTTCTCGACCTTGACGACGTCACCAACGGCAACTTTGTACTGCTTACCGCCGGTCTTGACGATTGCGTAGGTCGCCATGGTTACGTCTACCTCTTCTTCTTCGGGTCCTTCGGGGCCGCGCGCCATCAACGATGCGCGAGCTGGTCTGGGAGTGTCGGCCAAAACCCTCCTCAGCGGGCCTGACGACAACTGGTCAAGGGTACGTGACCAGCGGCTACAGGGTCAAACCGGCCGGACAGTCGGCATGCAGGGCCATCAGCTTCAGTGTGTCGGCGGACCCGCGGGCCGGGCCGCTGCCCGACGACGACGAGGCCGCTCCAATGTCGCCGCGGCGCGCTGGTCGTCGTCCCCGGACTCGGACTCGTCGGCAAAGTTGTCGTCTTCGTCTTCGTCTTCGTCGTCGTCGTCTTCGTCTTCGTCGTCTTCGTCGTCTTCGTCGTCGTCGTCGTCGTCTTCGTCGAGGTCGTCGTCATCGTCGTCGAGGTCGTCGTCGTCGTCAGACTCGTCGTCGTCGGTGTCATCGTCGTCGTCGAAGTCGTCGTCGAGGTCGTCTTCCGCCGTCTCCCCCGCGGCCTGCTTCTGCAGCTGCTCGTCGGCCTCGGCGTCGCCCTGGTCCCGCTCGCCTGGCAGGTGCTCGGCGTCCTCGGCCGCGGAGTCGTCGTCTGGGTGCCCGCCGTTGGCCGCGGCCATCGCCTTGAACATCGGATGCTCACCGGGCGCGTGCGCGGGCACGGTGGAGACGACCTGCTCTTCGACCTTGCCCTTCTTGGACCGTCGACCGCGCCGACCACCGGACTCAGAGGACTTGCGACCGGTCGCCGGCGCCGAGTCGACGGGGTCGGCGTGCAACATGATGCCGCGGCCGCTGCAGTGCGGACACGTGGTGGAGAAGGCCTCGATGAGCCCGGTCCCCAGCTTCTTGCGGGTCAGCTGCACCAGCCCCAGCGAGGTCACTTCGGAGATCTGGTGGCGGGTGCGGTCGCGGCCCAGCGCCTCGGTCAGCCGCCGCAACACCAGGTCGCGGTTGGATTCGAGCACCATGTCGATGAAGTCGATGACCACGATGCCGCCGATGTCGCGCAGCCGCAGCTGGCGCACCGTCTCTTCGGCCGCCTCGAGGTTGTTCTTGGTGACGGTCTGCTCGAGGTTGCCGCCGGAGCCGGTGAACTTTCCGGTGTTGACGTCGACGATCGTCATCGCCTCGGTCCGATCGATGACCAACGTGCCGCCGGACGGCAGCCACACCTTGCGGTCCATCGCCTTGGCCAGTTGCTCGTCGATCCGGTGCACCGCGAACACGTCGGGGGCCGTCCCTCCCCCGGAGGACTCAGCCGGCTGGTACTTGTCGAGCTTCGGAACCAGTTCGGGCGCAACCGAACTCACGTACTCGTTGATGGTGGACCAGGCGTCCTCGCCGGAGACGATCAGCTTGGCGAAGTCTTCGTTGAACAGGTCGCGGATGACCTTGACCAGGACGTCGGGCTCTTCGTAGAGCGCGACGGCGGCGCCGGCCGCTTTCTCCTTGGTCGTCTTCGCCCGCTCCGCGATCTCGGTCCACCGCTCCTGCAGCCGGTTGACGTCGGCGCGGATGTCGTCGGATTTGACTCCCTCGGAAGCGGTCCGGATGATCACACCCGCGTCCGACGGGACGACCTCTTTCAGGATCTCCTTGAGCCGCTGGCGTTCGGTGTCGGGCAGCTTGCGGCTGATCCCGGTTGACGAGGCACCCGGCACGTACACCAGGTATCGGCCGGCCAGCGACACCTGCGTGGTCAGCCGGGCGCCCTTGTGGCCCACTGGATCCTTGCTGACCTGCACGACGACGTAGTCGCCGGGCTTGAGCGCCTGCTCGATCTTGCGGTTGGACCCGCCCAGGCCAGCGGCCTCCCAGTTCACCTCGCCGGCGTAGAGCACGCCGTTGCGGCCGCGGCCGATGTCGACGAACGCCGCTTCCATCGACGGCAGCACGTTCTGCACGATGCCCAGGTAGATGTTGCCCACCAAGGAGGCAGAAGCCGCCGAGGTGACGAAGTGTTCGACGACGATGCCGTCCTCGAGAACCGCGATCTGGGTGTAGCGGCTGCCGGGGTGCGGCGGCTCGGTGCGGACCGTGTCGCGGACGACCATCACCCGGTCGACCGCCTCGCGGCGGGCCAGGAACTCGGCCTCGGTCAGGACCGGTGGGCGGCGTCGTCCGGCGTCGCGGCCGTCGCGGCGGCGCTGCCGTTTGGCCTCCAGCCGGGTCGAGCCCTCGATGCCCTGGATCTCGTTGCTGCCGGAGCCGGATTTGTTCTTGGCGCGGGGTGCCCGCTCGTGCACCACGGTGTTCGGCGGGTCGTCCGGCGACGAGTTGTCCTCGGAGTCGTCACCGGAGCCGGATTTGCGGCGACGGCGGCGACGGCGACGTTTGGTGGCGCCCTCGCCCGAGCCGTTGTCGTCGTCGCCCGCGTCGGGGTCGTCGGTGTCGTCATCGGAGTCGTCGTCCGAGTCGTCATCGGAGTCGGTCGGCTGGTCGGATTTGCCTCCGTCGCCGTTGTCGGATCCGTTCTGCTCGCCGCGGCCGCGGCCCCGGCCGCGACGCCCGCGGCGGCGACGGCGGTTGGCCGGGCGATCACCCTGGTCGTCATCGCCGTCACCGTCGAAGTCGTCGTCATCGTCGTCGGACTCATCGGACTCGCCGGATTCGTCGGATTCGTCGGATTTGCCGGGGACCTCGACCCGCCCCACCGGTTGCGGCGCGACGAACAGCGGCAAGTACTCGGGCCGCTCGACCGGTGCGGTGTCCAGCATCAGCCGCGACTCGGGTTCCTCCGCCTCGCCGGTCGGGTCCGCCTCGACCGCGCCGAGGGGTGCACCGACCGGAGCCGGCGCATCGGCCAGCAGGTCGCGAACGCGGACCGCATCGACTCGTTCCACGGTGGAGTGGGCGCTGCGGATCCGCCCGTCGAGCTCATTCAGCGCGTCGAGAACCCGCCTGCTGGTGGTTCCCAGCACTCGCGCCAGGGAGTGCACCCTCAGCCGATCTGGCAGCTCCTCATGCTGCGACGAGTTCTCCGGAACTTCTGAAATTGGGCCACCGTCTGTCACGTAGTCTCCTCTAGCCCCCGGGCGCGTCTTTTCGACGCGGCCACGCGAGGGCTTCGCTATGTACCCGGGTCACTTCCTCCCGGGCTTGTGATGGTCTTGCCCCGAGCAGTTCGGGTCGAACACACTCGGTGCCGGTCTGAATGATGGCTGGACAGCCGCGCCGCGATTCGCGGTGGTCGCGCGTGCCGAAGTCTTCATCCGGGCGTCTGTCGACGTTCGGCGAGCCGGTCCGGCGACGTTCACCCGTCCGCCATTATCCCATACCGATGTGCCGGGTCGGACCAAGTGCACCGACCCGTTATCTAAACCTTGTCGAACCAGAGCGCGATCTCGCGCTCCGCGGATTCCGGCGAATCCGACCCGTGCACCAAGTTGTACTGCGTTTCGAGGCCGAAATCGCCGCGGATGGTGCCGGGCAGGGCGGTGGCGACCGGGTCGGTCCCGCCCGCGAGCTGCCGGATCGCGGCGATAGCCCGCGGGCCTTCGACAATTGCCGCAACCAGCGGCGATGATGTGATGAACTCCACCAGAGAGCCGAAGAACGGTTTGCCGTCGTGCTCGGCGTAGTGGCTTTTGGCCAGCTCCTGGCTGACGGTCCGCAGTTCCAGCGCGGCTAAGTTCAGGCCCTTGCGCTCGACGCGGCCGAGGATCTCGCCGATCAGGCGACGCTCGACCCCGTCGGGCTTGATCAGCAGGAGTGTCCGCTCATTACCGGCGCTCGTCACGGCGCACAGCGTAGCCGATCAATCCGGGTAGCCGATCAATCCGGCGGCCCGTGCTGACCGGGGAGCAGGCCCAGCCGCTCCCGACGCAGAACCTCCCGACGCACGTAGACGATCAGCCCCCACACCCCGGCAAAGACCAGTCCGATGACACCGACACCCGGGTAGACGGCGAAGCCCGCGATCGGAATCAGCTGCACGCCGAGGTCGGCCCAGATGGCCCACGACCGGCCCTGCAGCCCTGTCAGCACGATCAGGACCGCGGCCAAACCCAGCAGGAATGTCAAAGCACCGGCGCTCAGGCCACCGCCGACGGCGCCGACCACCGGCAGCGCCAGCAGCACCACGATCGCCTCGAGGATCAGCGTGCCCGCGGTGACACCGCGAAAGCTCTTCCACGGATCGGGCTTTGGCGCCCCGGCCGATTCGGCGGGCGTGTGCTCACGACGCCACTCCTCGAACCCGGCTACGCCGGCTTCATCGTCGTCGGCGGGCGTCACGCGGGATCACGACCGAACAGCGTGCGAGCGGCGCCCGCGGTCACGACGGAGCCGGTGATGACGATGCCGGTTCCGGAGAACGACCCACCCTCGGCGTCGGCCTCGTCGACCAGCGCGGTGGCGGTGTCGATGGCATCGCGCAGATTCTCGGCGGTGTCCACCCGGTCCGGGCCGAAGCACTGCTGCGCGCTGAGCGCCAGCGCCTCGACATCGAGTGCACGCGGAGATCCGTTGTGGGTGACCACGATTCGATCGAACACCGGCTCGAGCGCGGCCAGGATACCGCCGACGTCCTTGTCCCCCAGCACGCTGAGAACCCCGACCAGGAACCGGAAGTCGAACTCCTCGGCCAGCGTCTGCGCCAGCGCGGCCGCACCCGCCGGGTTGTGCGCTGCGTCGACGAACACCGTCGGTTTGCTGCGCATCCGCTCCAGCCGGCCGGGGCTACTGACCGCGGCGAATCCGGCTCGCACGGCGTCGATATCGAGTTGACGTTGGGCACCGGCCCCGAAGAACGCCTCGACAGCGGCCAGCGCGATCGCCGCGTTGTGCGCCTGATGTTCGCCGTGCAAGGGCAGGAACACATCGGAGTACACCCCGCCGAGGCCCCGCAACTCCAGCAGCTGGCCGCCGATCGCGACCTGGCGGCTTAGCACCGCGAACTCCGAATCTTCCCGCGCGACAGCGGCATCGGCACGAACCGTCTGCGCCAGCAGCACTTCCATCGCCTCGGGCACCTGACGTCCGATCACCGCGACGGTGTCCGGAGCGCCGTCTTCGGCCCGGTGGATGATGCCGGCCTTCTCGCCGGCGATGCCGGCGATCGTGTCGCCGAGGTACTCCACGTGGTCCATGCTGATCGGGGTGATCACCGCGACCGGGGCGCCGACCACGTTGGTGGCGTCCCAGCGCCCGCCCAACCCCACTTCGACGACCGCGACCTCGATCGGCGCATCGGCGAAGGCCGCGAACGCCATCGCGGTGAGCACCTCGAACTTGCTCAGGCGCGGGCCGCCGTTGGCTTCCGACTGCTGGTCGATCATCTGAATGAACGGCTCGAGTTCGGTGTAGGTCTGCACGTATGTCGCCGGGCTGATCGGCTTTCCGTCGACCGCGATGCGCTCGACCGCCGACTGCAGGTGCGGGCTGGTGGTGCGCCCGGTGCGTCGCTGCAGGGCGGTCAGCAACGCATCGACCATGCGGGCAACCGAGGTTTTGCCGTTGGTTCCGGTGATGTGGATCGACGGGTAGCTGCGTTGCGGCGACCCGAGCACATCCATCAGCGCCGAGATGCGGTCCAGGCTGGGCTCGATCTTGGTTTCGGGCCAGCGCTGGTCGAGCAGATGCTCGACCTGAAGCAGTGCCGCGATCTCATCCGGGGTAGGAACCACCTCGGCGGGCTCTGCGTCGTCGGGTTCGGGCGTGGGAGTCACTGCAGCCCGGCCAACCTGGCGGTGATCCGCTCGGCTTCCTCGCGCGCCGCGCGCTGCCGCTCGCGTTGCTTCTCGACGACCGCTCCCGGGGCTTTGGCCATGAACTCGACGTCACCCAATTTCGTTGTAGTCGAATCTATTTCCTTCTGCGCGGCGGCCAGATCCTTCTCCAGGCGACGACGCTCGGCGGCCACGTCGATGCTGCCGGAGGTGTCGAGTTCGACGACGACGATGCCGCCCGTGACTCCGACCTCCAGCGACGCCGACGGGGTGAACTCGGCCGCGGGCCCGCTCAGCCAGGCCAGCGATGTGACGGCACCGATCTGGGTGCTCAGGTCCACGGTGTCGATGCCCGACAGCCGCGCGGGCACTTTCTGCCGATCGGCCAGTCCCTGGTCGCTGCGGAACCGGCGGATCTCGGTGACCAGCTTCTGCATGTCGGTGATCCGTTGCACGGCAGCGGTATCCAGTGCGATATCCGACGACGGCGGCCATGCTGCGATCACGATGGACTCGCCGCCGGTCAGGGTCTTCCACAGCGTCTCGGTGACGAACGGAATGACCGGGTGCAGCAGCTTGAGCAGCGCGTCGAGCACGAAGGCCAGCACCGCGGTGGTGTGCACGACCGAGGGGTCATCGGGGGTCGACAGCTGCACCTTGGCCAGTTCGAGGTACCAGTCGCAGAACTCGTCCCAGGCGAAGTGATACAGCGATTCACAGGCACGGCCGAACTCGTATGCATCGAACGCCGAATCCACCTCGGCCCGAACCTCTTCGAGCCGACCGAGAATCCAGCGATCGGCATCGGTGAGCTCACCGAGGCCCGGCAGGGGTGCCGGTGCGGCGCCGTTCATCAGCGCGAAGCGGGTGGCGTTGAACAGCTTGGTCGCGAAGTTGCGCGAGGCCCGCACGGCATCCTCGCCGACGGCCAAGTCGCCCCCGGGGTTCGCACCACGGGCCAGCGTGAACCGCAGCGCGTCGGCCCCGTACGCCTCCAGCAACTCCAGGGGGTCGACAACGTTGCCTTTGGATTTGCTCATCTTGCGACCGAACTCGTCACGGATCAGGCCGTGCAGAAAGACGTCGGTGAACGGCACCTGCGGGCCCCGCGCCCCGGCGAGCGTGATCACCTCGTCGCCGCCGACGAAGGTGCCGAACATGACCATTCGCGCCACCCAGAAGAACAGGATGTCGTAGCCGGTCACCAGAACACTTGTTGGATAGAACTTTTCGATCTCGACGGTGCGGTCGGGCCAGCCCAGGGTGGAGAACGGCCACAGCGCCGACGAAAACCAGGTGTCGAGCACGTCGGAGTCCTGCTCCCAGCCCTGCGGCGGAGTCTCGTCGGGTCCGACGCAGACCTTCTGGCCGTCCGGCCCGTGCCAGACCGGGATCCGGTGGCCCCACCACAGTTGGCGCGAGATACACCAATCGCGCATGTCGTCAACCCAGCCGAACCAGCGCGGCTCGAGACTCTTCGGGTGAATCACTATGCGGCCGTTGCGGACTGCGTCACCTGCGGCCTTGGCCAACGGGTCGACTTTGACCCACCACTGCAGCGACAACCGGGGCTCGATCGGCTCACCGCTGCGCTCGGAGTGCCCGACGCTGTGCAGGTATGGACGCTTCTCGGCGACGATGCGCCCCTGCGCGGCCAGCGCCTCGCGGATTTTCACCCGAGCCTCGAAGCGGTCCTGGCCGTCGAATTCCGTTCCGGTGTAGGCGATCCGGCCCCTGGTGTCGAGCATCGTGGGCATCGGCAGCTGATGCCGCAGCCCGATCTCGAAGTCGTTGGGGTCGTGGGCAGGGGTGACTTTGACTGCGCCGGTGCCGAATTCGGGGTCCACGTGCCCGTCGGCGACGATCACGATGTCGCGATCGATGAACGGGTGCGGCAATGTCTGGCCGACCAGGTGTCGGTAACGGTCGTCGTCGGGATGCACGGCGATTGCGGTGTCGCCCAGCATCGTCTCGAGCCGGGTGGTGGCGACCACGATGTGCGGCTCGTCGTCGTTCATCGAGCCGTAGCGGAACGACACCAGCTCGCCCTCGACGTCCTCGTAGTTGACCTCGATGTCGGAAATGGCCGTCTCGAGCACCGGTGACCAGTTGACCAGTCGCTCGGCCTGGTAGATCAGGCCGGCGTCGTACAGTTGCTTGAAGATGGTGCGGACCGCCCGCGACAGCCCGTCGTCCATGGTGAAGCGATCCCGGCTCCAGTCGACGCCGTCACCGAGGCGTCGCATCTGGCCGCTGATGGCGCCGCCGGACTCCCGCTTCCAGTCCCAGACCTTGTCGACGAAGAATTCCCGGCCGAGGTCCTCTTTGGTCGTGCCGTCGACGGCGAGCTGCTTTTCCACCACGCTCTGGGT
This sequence comes from Mycobacterium sp., assembly GCF_039583785.1. Lineage (GTDB taxonomy): Bacteria > Actinomycetota > Actinomycetes > Mycobacteriales > Mycobacteriaceae > Mycobacterium. Next base: position 975 of record NZ_JAVKSG010000003.1, on the reverse strand, counting down.
GGCGATACCGGCGTGGTCCATGCCCGGCTGCCACAGCACCTCGTAGCCCTGCATCCGCTTGCGGCGGGTCAGGGCATCCATCATCGTGTGCTCGAGCGCGTGGCCCATGTGCAGGCTGCCGGTGACGTTGGGCGGCGGCAACACGATGGAGTACGCCGGATTGCCGCTGTTCGGATCCGCGGTGAAATAACCGGCATCCACCCAACGCTGATAGATCGCGCTTTCTACCGCGCCCGGATCCCACGCCTTGGGCAGGTCGTCTGCCCGCGAGTCAACGGCGCGTTCTGGGCTTGTGGTCACGCGTCAAGTCTAGAAAGCACCGCCGCACGCGACGCACACCGCCCATCGCGGGCGGCCCAACGAGGTGGGCCTACTTCTTGCCGAACAGTCCGCCGAGGATGTCGCCCGCCTTGGCGCCCAGCGCGTTGCCGAGCACGGTGCCCAGCGACTTGTTGCCGCCGGCCATCCCGCCGAGGATGCTGCCGAGCACGTCGTTGAGCGCGCCACCGGAGGACGCCTCCTGCTTGGCCGGTTCACTCTTCTGGCCCATCTGCTTACCGATGTAGGCGAGCACGATCGGCGCCAGGATCGGCAGCAACTGCTTGAGCAGGTCGCTGTTGCCCGCGCCGCCACCGGCCAGCGCGTTGGCGACCTGCGTCACGTCATTGCCGCCGAAGATCTTCGCGATGGCCTGCTGGCCCTCGGCCTCGTTGAGGAGGTCGAGGCTCACGCCAGCGTCGAGCAGACCGCTCGCGGCGTGGTTGTCGGCCGCGGACTCGATGCTGCTGGCGCGCTCGGGGTCTTGCGCGTTCTCGTGCAGTCCGCCGACGAGCACCGGCACCAGCAGTTGCACCGCCTTATTGACTTCGGCTTCGTCGACACCGATCTTGCGGGCGATGTCACTGGTGGGAATCTGAGACAGCAGATCTTCAAGGCCAGACATGGACCCGTCCACCTAACGTTGCTGGGATGGTG
>NZ_JAVKSG010000002.1:226708-242295 GCF_039583785.1 Mycobacterium sp. | reverse complement strand
GGTAGCGCTCGCGGAACGCGCCGACGAGAGCGCCTGCGGCGTAACGGGTTCGGAATGCCCCCGACTCGGGGTCGAAGCGGTACCGGGCGGTCGGGAACCCGGCCCAGGTCCAGTCTTCGGGTGCGGTCGCCTCGACGCGCCACAACTCGCTGCCGGCCTCGACGCGGCGACGCCGCAGCCCGACCGGTCGCGCGTCGGGCAGTGGCTTGCGGTAGCCGGCGGGAAGGTCAGGCACCAATGCCGGCGAGCATCCGCCACGCGGCGTCAGCGGTCTTCGGACGGCGCAGTGCCTCGGCGATCGACGAGCCGCCAAGTTCGTCGTGCGTGAGCCGCATGATCCGATCGGCGGCCAGCGGGTCGGAGGTGAACTCGGACAGCAGTTCGAGGATCTGCGGCAGATCGGTCCTTATTCGATCGGCATCGAATTGCCAAGCCGGGAAGTAGGTTTGGTTGCCGACCGCCGAGCCGAGTAGCTTGCCCCGGCTGCGGAGCCGATGCACGGCCTGCGGCGACTGCAATGCCAAGCGCTGCTGCACTTTTGGCGTCGCCAACGAGCCGTCGACGAAATCGCAGACCAACGCGCTGCGGCGTTCTTCGTTCAGGCTGTGGGCCGCGACCCGCTCCAACGTTCCTTGCGGAGTGGTCGGCGCTTTGAGGACGGCGTCCAGCACTTCGGCGAAGCCGGGTTCGGCCAACGCACGCTCGGCGACCTGTTGGGCCACGGTAGCGGACATCACTCCAGGCTACCAGCGGCCACATTCGATTGAAACAATCGAAACAAGCTCTAAACGGGTCGGCGAACCCTGCGGTTGCCGTGGCTGCTGCGGGCGGTGGCCTTGGCGTGCTCGCCACCACGGTTCGGGCGGCGTCGCGGTGCCCGGTTGAGCGGCGCGATCGCCGGCCTGGCGGTGGGCGCCTGGTACGGCGCGATCTCGCCGACCAGTTGTACGACGGGCTCCGAGGCCGCGGTGACTTGCTGCGGGCGCGCGGCAATACCGGCCCGCTTCATCAGCGCCGAGGTGTCCCTGCGCTGGTCGGGCAGCACGACCGTGACCACGTCACCGGAGCTGCCGGCCCGGGCGGTACGGCCGGAGCGGTGCAGGTAAGCCTTGTGCTCGGCGGGCGGGTCGACGTGCACCACAAGTTGCACGTCGTCGACGTGCACGCCACGGGCGGCGATGTCGGTGGCCACCAGAACCCGGGCCTCGCCCGACGCGAAAGCGGCCAGGTTGCGGTCGCGGGCGGGCTGAGAAAGGTTGCCGTGCAGGTCAACTGACGGCACACCTGACTCGGTGAGCTGGCGGGCCAGCTTCTTGGCCTGATGCTTGGTGCGCATGAACAGGATCCGGCGACCGGTGCCCGAGGCCAACCGGTGCACCAATTCCGTTTTGGCGCCGGCGCTTTCGACGTGGAAGACGTGGTGGGTCATCTCCGGCACCGGCGAGTTGACCTCGTCGACCGAATGCATGATGTGGTTGCGCAGGAACCGCTTGACCAGCTTGTCGACGCCGTTGTCCAGGGTCGCGGAGAACAGCAGTCGCTGACCGGTCGGCGGCGTTGCCGCCAGGATCCGGGTGACGCCGGGCAGGAAGCCGAGGTCAGCCATGTGGTCGGCCTCGTCGAGCACGGTGATGTCGACCGAGTCGAGGCTGATCAGTCGCTGGCGCATCAGGTCTTCCAGCCGGCCCGGGCAGGCGACGACGATGTCTACTCCGGCGTTGAGGGCGGACTCCTGGCGGGTTTGCGACACCCCGCCGAAGATCGTGGTGACCTTCAGGCCGTAGCTGGCGGCCAGCGGCTCCAGCGTCGCGGTGATCTGGGAGGCCAGCTCGCGGGTGGGGGCCAGCACCAGGCCGGTCGGGTGCTTGGGCCGCCGCTTGGCCGCTGCGAGCCGGGCTACCAAGGGAAGTGAGAAGGCCAGTGTCTTACCGCTGCCGGTCTTGCCGCGGCCGAGCACGTCGCGTCCGGCCAGAGTGTCGGGCAGCGTGTCGACCTGGATCGGGAACGGCGCGGCGATTCCGCGCGCGGACAGGTTGCTGATCAGTCGCTCGGGCACGCCGAGCTCAACGAAGGACGGAGATGTCACAGTGGTGTGGTGCCTTTCAGGCATCGAGATGTGGCGAGATTGCCGGTGGGCAAAATCGATCGCCGCGAAAAAGCTTGGATTCGAATGTCGGAGCAATCCACGACGTTGTTGGCTTCGGTAGCACCAACGTTGTCTGCGATCTTAACCCACATGCCGGGTACCGAACCAACACAGTGTGAGCAAGGACACCGGGGCGCGGGTCGCGCGGCACTAAAGTCGGCGTGGCGTAAGTTCCTGGCGCGGGGGGTATGTAACGGGGATGGCTTCGAATACGAACGGTCATGACGTGCAACCACCACCGGGACGGGCTCAGCCGTTGGCAAGAGTCACACCCGCCGATCTTACAAAGGAGCAGCAGGGTTGGCTGTCCGACGCCACCCGCCGCGACGTCGACGGATGGGTGCATCTCACGGTCAAAGGATCCCCGGCCGCCCGTGGATTCCAGTACGGCTACCTCGTCGCCGAGGAGTATGCCGAATCGATCCCGGTGTACCGGGAGATGACTTATCAGGACATCGGGATGTCCTATGACTTCTTCGTCGAACGGGCCGTCGAACTACACGCCGACAAAATCCCCGACGAACTGCGCGAAGAAATGCTCGGCGTGGCCGCGGGTCTGACCGCTGCGGGGGTGCCGGCCACGTTCAACGATGTGCTCGGCATCAACGACTGGATGGAACTCACCGGCTATTGGTGGCCGAAGAACTCGGGGCGCTACACCGCGTTGGCGCCGACCGGTGGCGAGGGCAATCACTGCAGCGCCTTCATCGCGACCGGCAGTGCAACCTCCGACGGGTCGATCGTCATAGGCCACACCAGCTTCACCGGCTTCTGGCAGGGCCAGTTCGAGAACGTCATCCTGGACATCTCCCCGGACGACGGCAACCGGATGGTCATGCAGACCGCGCCGGGTTGGATTGCCAGCATGAGCGATTTCTGGTTGACCAGCGCCGGCCTGGCGATCACCGAAACGACCATCGGCGGCTACGACGGGTTCAAGGGCTATGACGAGACGCGGGCGCCGGAGTTCATCCGTGCCCGCAAGGCCTCGCAATACGCTCAGGACATCGACCACTGGGTCGAGATGCTCAACTGCGACAACAACGGCGGATATGCCAATTCGTGGTTGATCGGTGACGCCAACACCGGTGAGATCGCACGCTACGAGGAGGGCCTGGTGTATCAGAGCCTCAGCCGCACGACCGATGGCCACTTCTGGGGTGACAACGCTCCGTCGGATCCGCGGATCCGCAACCTGGAGTGCTCCGGGACCGGGTTCAGCGACGTGCGCTCTGCCAATGGCGCGCGGGAGGTTCGCTGGCGCCAACTGCTCGGTCAGCATCACGGGCACATCGACGTCGAGGTCGGCCAGCGCATGCTGGCCGACACGTTCGACACCTACCTCGGCTACATCCACCCGTCGTCCCGGACCATCTGCGCGCATTCCGACGTCGATCCCTGCCACTTCAGCGGCCTGACCCCGTTCACACCATTCGGATCGGTGGATGGCAAGGTCGCGACCTCAGCCGACATCAAGGCGCTCAATCTCTGGGCCCGGTTTGGGCGTGCCGACGGTACGGAGTTCGACGCCGAGGAATTCCTGCGTCAGCATCCGCAATGGGATTGGCAGCGGGGCTATCTGAAGGATCGTCCGCACCAACCGTGGACGCACATCGAGTCGGGCCGCACCGGTGGGCGCTGAATGATCACCGCCGACCAGATCGTTGAGTCCGTCACCACCGCCCACGCGAAGCACCAGAAGAATCGCCGCGGCAAAAACGCCGACTACATACCGGCTCTGGCGACGGTGGATCCCAACCTTTTCGGCATCTGCGTGGCAACTGTTGACGGTCAGACCTTTTCGGCGGGCGATGCCGAATGTCCGTTCGCGCTGGAATCGATCTCGAAGGTCTTCACCGCCGCGCTTGCCCTCGAACAGGTCGGTCCGCAGAAGTTTCACCGCAAAGTGGGCGCCGATCCGACTGGCGCGGCATACAATTCGGTGTTGGCGCTCGAACTTCACAACGACATGCCGATGTCGCCGATGGTCAACGCGGGCGCGATGACAGCAACCAGCCTGGTGTCGGCCCGCGATGCCGACGACCGCTTTGCGCAGATCTTGCGCGGCCAAAGCGATTTCGCGGGGCGTGAGATTTCGCTCAGCGATGAGATCGCCGCCTCCGAGCGGGCCACCAACTTCCACAACCGGGCGATCGCATGGCTGCTGCTCTGCGGCGGATATATGTACTGCGACCCGATGGAAGCCTGCGATATCTACACGCTGCAGTGCTCAACGCTGGTGACCGCCGTCGACCTGGCGTTCATGGGCGCGACCCTGGCCAACGGCGGCGTCAATCCCCGCACCCACAAAAGGGTGATCGCCAAGACCAACGTGCCGCACGTGCTGGCTTTGATGACGATGGAAGGTCTCTATACCGCCTCCGGTGACTGGGCTTACAGTGTCGGGTTGCCGGCCAAGAGCGGCGTCGGGGGTGGACTGGTCGCGGTGTCGCCGGGCAAGCTGGCGATCGCCGCCTATTCGCCGCCGCTGGACAAGGCGGGCAACAGCGTGCGTGCCCAGGCCGCGATCACCCAGATCGCGCACACCCTGGGGCTGGGGCTTTTCAACGCCTAGACCATGTCGTTGCGGGTCAGCCAATGCATCACCGGCCATCCGATGAACACCGGCAACCAGCAAGTCAGCACGCGGTACAGCAGTACCGACGGCACACTCACGGCCGCGGGCACACCGAAGGCGGCCAGCCCACCGATCAGCGCGGCTTCGACCGCGCCGACGCCGCCGGGAGTGGGTGCCGCCGAGGCGAGCGTGCCGCCGACCATCGTCACCACGGTGACGGTGACGAACGACGCGTTACCGCCGAACGCCGCCACGCTGGTCCACAGCGCCAACGCCGCGCCGAGAGTCGTTCCGCTGCAACCCAACACGATCAACGCCATCCGCTTCGGTTCGCGCGCGACCTCGATGATGTCGGCGACGATTTCCTTGAGCTTGGGAGTCACCGCCGTCGAGAGCCAGCGTCGCACATTGGGAATCAGCAAGAAGACCCCGACGAGGCCCAGCGCCGCACCGGCAATCAAGTAGAGCATCGTCGACTTCGGCACGAAGTGCGACAGGTCGGTTCCGGCGCCCGCCGCGGTGCTGAAGAAGATCAGCAGCAGGACGTGCATGATCACCTGCATCGACTGCTGCAGCGCGACCGCGGTGGTGGCGCGCGTCGTGCTCAGGCCGCTCTTCTGCAGAATTCGGGTGCTCAGCGCGAGCCCGCCGACGCCGGCCGGGGTGGTGGTCGCGGCAAAGGTGTTGGCCACCTGCGCAATCGACAGCCGCCAGAAGTTTACCGACTCGTCGGCGCTGGCCCACAGTGCAGCCGCGGCGCCGACATAGGTCGAGGCCGAGATGGCCAGGCCGAGCAGCGCCCACCACCAGTCGGCTTTGCCCAGGGCGTTGAAGAACGTCGGCACTGTGCTGATGAACGGATAGGCGACGTAGACCAACGCGCCGAGCAGCAGCAGCTGGATGAGCTGGCTACGGCTGAACCGGGTGACCGCTTCGGGCTGGATTTTCTCGGTACCGGTTTGGCGCATCACCGCCGCGCGGCTGCGGGAGATGACGGCCTTGGCGTCGTTGACCGAGCTCCGGATATGTTTCGGCACTGCAGTTTTGGTGAGCCTACGCGATGCGCTCAGCACGGTGTCGCGGCCGAGTACCGCGATCGCCGCGGCGACGGCCTCGTCCGCGCCGTAGAGTGACGACGTCGTCACCAACAGCTGAGCGATGTCGGCCTGTAATTGGTTGTCGGTGGCACCGTATTCCGCGCTGCCGAAGCCGCCGAAGAACACCGCGCCGTTGCTGACGGTGATCTCCTTGTTGCGCAGATCGCCGTGCGCGATCTGGTGCTTTTGCAGCTTGCGCAGCGATTCCCAGACTTCGGCCACCGGTGTCGAGGTGTGGCACTTGTTCAGCGGCTCGCCGCGAATCTGCTTGTGCGCATACAACGTCCAGCCACGGTCCAGGGTGCCGACGGCGATCGTGGTGGTGTTGGCGATACCCAGCTCGCCGATCGCGATGGCCATCAGCGCGCGATGTTCGACCGCGCGACGCATCGAGGCCTGCAGCGGAGCGGTCTCGTTGTCGCGCAGCCGAAGAATCCGCCACACCTGCCGCAGCGCGCCACCGCTTCGCTGATGCGGACCGTACATCTCGACGACGGCGTTCTCATCCGAGTCCTCGGTGATGGCGGCGAGGATCAGCGGCCCCGACCCGGCGGGGCGCAACACCCGCAGGCAGGTCACCGGAAACCCGCGTTTGGCCATCGCGCGCACCGCGCCGTCCAGCGGCACCTCCAAGGCGGGGGTGCCGCTGACCAGGATCACCAGCCCGCCGACGAACCAGCCCGCCGCGATACCCAGCAGCGAGCGGGCCGGCACGACCGCGCTGACGACCAGGTGGATCGGGATGAACGCCAGCAGCAGGGCCCACCACCAGCGCCGCCAGCGGGCCGGCAGCCACGGGCCGGACACGGTCAGCACCGCGGCGAGCATTCCGATCCAGCGCGGGTCGTCAAGGAATTGGGATAAGACAGTGCGCAGCCGGTCGGACAGGTCGAAATGCCACTGCGGCGCGGCGATGCCCGTACCGCTGATCGACAACGCGAGGATCGAGAGCGCTGCGGCCGCGGCGTAAGGGATCAGCAGTCGCCCCTGCCGGGCGATGATCAGGCCGAACAGGATCATGAACGGTAACGCCAACACCGCGAGGCCGTACACCAGGTAGACCACGTCGGACTGGGTTGGCGTCAACACCCCGACGACATGCGAGATGGACATCTCCAGCCCGTCCCAGCGGGTGCGGGTGATCAGCGAACTGGTGATCACGACCGCCAGCAGCGACCCCGACAGCGCGACCCGCAGCATGTCGTTGGTGCGCCGAATCAGGGGTTGCAGCAAGTTGCCGGAAACCCTGACCTCGCGACCGTCGACGAGCATGCTCCCAGCAACCTCCGGACTGCGTCTGTCAGCGTTCCGCCGACAACATAACTGGTGACCTCAGTCGATAGCCGGATTGCCGGTCGCTGTGCCTGCTTCTACGCCGTCATGAGTCACAGCTGTAACCCGTGCACCAGAGTTCGGGCATAGTCCCTGTTTTGAAAACGAGACCACAGGCGATATCAGCCGTCCGGTGGCAGACCCGAGTGATATCGCATGCGGCCACGTTTTCGAAAACGGTCACCCACTCCCTGCCGTGACGAATGAGGCCACCGAGACGACGCACAGCCATTACCTAGCCAACTCACGTACTTTCGAGTGATGACCAGAACTGACAATGACTCCTGGGAAATCACCGAGAGTGTGGGGGCGACCGCGCTGGGCGTGGCGGCGGCCCGCGCGGCGGAGACCGAGAGCGCCAAACCGCTGATCCAAGACCCGTTCGCGCGGGTGTTCCTCGACGCCGTCGGCGACGGCGTGTGGAGCTGGCACTCGGCTGCGGAGCTGCCGGCCGAGGTACTCGAGGCCGAGCCCGAGTTGCCGCTGCAGATGGACGCGATGGTCAGCTACATGGCCACCCGGACCAAATTCTTCGACTCGTTCTTCCTCACCGCGGCCACCGCGGGCATCAAGCAGGCAGTGATCCTGGCGGCCGGCCTCGATGCGCGGTCGTGGCGGCTGCCCTGGCCGGACGGCGTGACGGTCTACGAACTCGACCAGGACCGGGTGCTGGACTTCAAGCTGTCGACGCTGACCGATCACGGCGCAAAGCCCGCCGCCAACAGGGTCGAGGTGGCTGTCGACCTCAGGCACGACTGGCCGAAGGCGTTGCAGGAGGCCGGTTTCGACCCTTCTCAGCCGAGCGTGTGGTCGGCCGAGGGACTGATGCCGTACCTGCCGAACGCGGCGCAGGAACTGCTGTTCGAGCGCATCCACGACCTCGCCGCCCCCGGTAGCCGCGTCGCGGTCGAGGCGCTCGGGCCGACATTCCTCGACGAGGAACTACGGGCCAAGCGGCGCGCGCGGATGGATCGGGTCCGCAGCGTGCTGGCCAAAGTCCAGCCGGGACGCGAGGTCCCCCGGACCGACGAGTTGTGGTACTTCGAGGAGCGCGAACCGGTCGGCGACTGGTTCGCCCGCCACGGCTTTCAGGTGACGGTGACACCGGCCGCCGAGTTGATGGCCGACTTCGGTCGGGGCGCCGACGAGGCGGTCAAAGACCTGGTGCCGGGCAACGAATTCGTCTACGCCCGCCGGATTTAGGGCTCACACGTTTTGGGCAGGGGTTTGACCGGCGGGATGTGCCACGTTGCCGCGGTGCGCGAAATTTACGCCAGCTTGCTGGCCACTCGCGGTTTTCCGCGGTGCCGTCGATTTCGGCGCAGCCTCGTCGCAACCGACCAGCTGTTGTCGAATTAGCGACACCGGACCGCTAATAGGGAGCCGCCAGCTTGGTAAACATCGGGAAGTGTCGCACATTCGTCGTCAGCACGTCGGCGTCGAGCACAATCGCGGTCGCAGCGATCAAGTAGTCGACCGCGCCGATGCCGCTGTGGCTCTTTCGGTACCGGCGAGCCAACTGTCCGGCGACGCGAGCGACATCCTCGCTCACCTGCGCCCAACGCAAGGCGGAGCAGAACTCCTCGAGAGCGGGAAGTTCGTTGTGTCGGACTCCCGCCAAGAGCTCGAACCGGACCAGCTCGCTTGCCACCAAGTCATCGCCGGCCTCGGTCAGCGCCGTGAGTAGCTCGACAGCTGCGGGTTCGCCGCGCAAATGGTCGACCGCGATGGTGGTGTCGACCAGTTTCATGCCAAGCCGAGCTTGCTCAAGCGATCGTCGAGGTTGTCGCGGACGGCGTCGACATATTCGGCACCGGTCACATCCCGTCCCCGCCACGCGCCGGCGCTGCTTTTCAGCGCTGCCGTTCGCTCTTGCTTGCTTCGGCTTCCGTAGGCGGTGTGAATTGCCCGACGGATCAATTCTGACCGGGACGCCCCGGTTGCCTGCGCGGCGCGATCCAGTAGCGCGAGCTCCTGCTCGGTGAGCGTGATCTGGGTGCGCATGACATCACTTTACATCGGGTGATGTTCTGGGTGGCGTAGCGGCCGGTCGTGATCGTCGTCGACACCAGCGTCTGGATCGACGTCCTCAACGACAATCGCGCACCGCAGGCGACTGTCTGATCGCCGCCCCGTGCGTGCGTACCGGCGTCCCGCTGCTGCACGCGGACGCGGATTTCGACCGCCTTGCTACCTGCACTCCTCTGCGGATTTGGAACGGTTGGTCGCGTCAACTTCGACACCATTCACACCCTGCCGCGCGCCGCATTGCGCCGCAGGATCACGCGATTGTCGCCGGCGCGTCTTCATCAGGCGGGCCGCACACTCCGGGCCAGCACGGGACGCTGACACGCCCGGCGCGGGGCCCAGCCAACTCGACACGGCCCGCGTCCCACACCGAGCGAGCCCCAAGGAGCAAAATTCGGTTATGCGGTCACGACGGAGTGCCGTGGCGTTGCTCGCGGCAGCTCTGCTGGTCAGCGCGATGCTGGTCAGTGCCACGCCCACGTCGTACGAACCGCCGCCGATGGTGGCCAACCCCGTCGAGCACGTCGACACCCTGATCGGCACCGGCAACGGCGGCAAGACGGTCGGCGAGATCAACCAGTTCCCGGGCCCGACAGTGCCGTTCGGGATGGTGCAGTACTCGCCGGACACCGTCGGCAACTACGCGGGCTACAACCATTCCAACGACCGGTCGACGGGGTTCAGCATGACGCACGCCTCGGTGGGCTGCCCGGCGTTCGGCGACATCTCGATGCTGCCGACGACCAGTCCGGTCGGTGACGAGCCATGGGACGCCTCGGAGGAGATCGCGCACGACAACGACGAGCGCGGCGTGCCGGGGTATTACACGGTGCGGTTGCCGTCGGCGGGTGTGACCGCGGAGCTGACCGCGACCAACCGCACCGGCGTGGGGCGCTTTCACTATCCGGGCGACCGCGCGGCGCGGTTTTTCATCCGGCCCGGTGGATCGTTGGGCGGCACCTCGGCCGCCAACATCGCAATCAGCCACGACAACACCACGATCACCGGGTCGGCCACCAGCGGCGGGTTCTGCGGCAAGAACAATGTCTACACCGTGTATTTCGCGATGAAGTTCAGCCAGCCGTTCACCTCGTTCGGCACCTGGGACGGTTTCACGGTGTACCCCAACGGCCGCAGCGCCTATTCGAGTTACCAAGGGTCCAGCGGGGGATACGTCGAGTTTCCCGCCGGGGTGAACCTCGAGGTGCGAACTGCGTTGTCCTACGTGAGCATTGGCGGGGCACGCAAAAATCTGGACGAGGCGGCTGTTGGATTTGACGACATCCGGGCCGCCGCCTCGAAGCAGTGGAATGACGCGCTGTCGCGGATCAGGATCGCCGGCTACACCGAGGACGACATCGTCACCTTCTACTCCGCGCTCTACCATTCGCTGTTGAACCCCAACACGTTCAACGACGTCGACGGGCGCTACATCGGGTTCGACGGCGATGTGCATGATGTGCCGCCGGGCCACACCCAGTACGCGAACTACTCCGACTGGGACACCTACCGCGGGGTGGCCGCGCTGCAGGCGATGGTGTTCCCGCGCGAGGCCAGCGACATGGCGCAGTCGCTGGTGAACGACGCCGAGCAGAGCGGGTCGTTCCCGCGGTGGGCGCTGGCCAATACCGCGACCGCGGAGATGACCGGCGACAGCGTGGTGCCGCTGATCGCGAACTTCTATGCGTTCGGCGCCAAGGACTTTGACACCGAGCGGGCACTGCACTTCATGCTCGACGCCGCGACCGAGGGCGGGGTCGGGCGCAATGGGTATGTGGAGCGGCCGGCGATCGGCACATATCTCAAGCGCGGGTATCTGCCGTTGCCGTCGTCGTCGTGCCGCGGCTCGTTTCCAGCGGCGTCCATCTCGCTGGAGTGGTCGATCGACGACTTCGCCGTTTCCCAATTCGCCGCTGCCTTGGGTGATTCCGATATTGCGAACGAATTTCAGGACCGGGCGCAATACTGGCAGAACCTGTTCAACCCGACGACGCACTCCATCTCGCCGCGCAATGCGCTCGGCTTCTTCCGCTCCGGGCCCGCGGTGGTGCCGCCCGGCAAGGATTGCTTCAGCCAGGCGGGGTTCGACGAGGGCAACGCCGAACAGTACGTCTGGTACGTGCCGCAGAACATCGCCGGCCTGGTGACCGCGCTGGGTGGCCGGGATGCGGTGTCGCAGCGGCTCGACAAGTTCACCTCGCAGCTCAATGTCGGTCCGGTGGACCCGTACATGTGGGCGGGCAACGAGCCGAACTTCTCGGTGCCGTGGCTGTACAACTACCTCGGGCAGCCTTGGAAGACACAGCAGTTGGTCGACAAGGTGCGCAGCACGCTGTTCAGTCCGACGCCTAATGGTGAGCCGGGCAACGACGACTTGGGCGCGATGTCGGCGTGGTTCGTCTGGGCGTCGCTTGGTCTGTATCCCAGCATTCCGGGGACGTCGACACTGACGGTGAACACGCCGTTGTTTGATCGCGTCGAGATTGCCTTGCCCGCAGACAGATCCATTCGGATCTCTGCGCCCGGGGCGTCTGGGCACCACCGGATGCAGTACATCGCCGGGCTGCACGTCGACGGCAAGCCGACGAACAAGACGTATCTGCCGGAGTCGGTGCTCGCCGGTGGCGGTGAGCTGGCGTTCTCGCTGTCGAGCAAGCCGAACAAGTCGTGGGGGACTGCTGCTGATTCGGCGCCGCCGTCGTTCGGGGCGGGCAGCCTGGCGGTGACGATGAACGTCACACCGTCCGTCGTTGCGATGGACGCCGGGACGGAGACCGATGTGACGGTCAACGTGCAGCGGATGGTCGACGGGCCGGATGACTACTCGATTAGCGGGAAAGCTGCTGTGCAAGGGATTTCCGCGGAGCCGGTGTCGGGGAAGTTCGACGGCGACGGGTCTGGCACGTCGACGCTGACGGTCAAGGTGGATAAGTCGGTGCGGGACGGGTACTACCCGCTGGAGTTGACGACCAAGGCCGGCAAGGGGGAGCGGACGTTCATGCTGCTCGTCGCGGTCGGTGAGGGTGCGGGGGCGGGTGACTGACCGGCCGGTGGGGCGGCCGGAGGTGCCTTAAGCCCGGAGCAGCGGCGGGCGTTTCTCGCACCCGACCTGCTGGGTCACGGCGAGTCAGCGAAACCCCGCAGCGACTACTCGCTGGGCGCATTCGCGGTGCTGCTGCGCGACTTCCTCGACGAACTCGGCGTCAGCCAGGCCACCGTGGTCGGGCATTCGCTGGGCGGCGGGGTCGCCATGCAGTTCGTCTACCAGCACCCCGACTACGTCAAGCGGTTGATCCTGATCAGCAGCGGCGGGCTGGGTCCCGACGTTGGACTGGTGCTGCGGCTGCTGTCGGCGCCTGGGGCGGAGCTGGTGTTGCCGATCATCGCGCCCAAGCCGGTGCTCACCGTCGGCAACCAGATCAGGTCGTGGTTTCGAAGCGCCGGCATTCAGTCGCCGCGCGGCGCCGAGATCTGGAGCGCGTATTCGTCGCTGTCGGACCCCGAAACCCGGTCGTCGTTCCTGAAGACGCTTCGATCTGTGGTCGATTACCGCGGGCAAGCGGTCAGTGGGCTGAACAGGCTGCGGCTGCGTGAGGAGCTACCGATCATGGCGATCTGGGGTGATCGGGACGGCATCATTCCCGTCGACCACGCCTATGCCGCGCGTGAGGCGCGCTCGGACAGCAGGCTGGAGATCCTGCCGGGGGTCGGGCACTTCCCGCAGGTGGAGGCGCCCAACGAGGTGGTCGAGCTGATCGAGGACTTCATGGCGACCAGCGAGCGTCGGGATGTGGAGAGCCCTCAGTTGAGCTTGGAGGCCGAGTAGGGCCGGTTGTCTCACAGCGTGGCTTGCCATGATTGGCACATGGCCGAGCGTGATCGGGACGACTCGGGCCGGCCCCGAAGTACCCGTCCGCGTGATTCTCTGGGCCGGCCGCTGCCCTACGGCAGTGCGGGCGCTCCGCGGATCTCCGATGACCTGGAGCTGGCACCCGCCGAAACCCTGGCCTATGCGCAGGATTTGCTAGACCAGGGTCTGGCGTTTAACGCGCACGAGGTCCTTGAGGCGGCGTGGAAGTCCGGTCCCGACGATGAACGGATGTCGTGGCAAGGCTTGGCGCAGCTCGCAGTTGGCATCACTCACGTCCAGCGCGGCAACGTCACGGGGGCAACGAGTCTGCTGCGCAGCGCGTCAGCCCGTCTTGCGCACGCCGACCGCCCGGGACGCCATGGGATCGACGTCGCCGGTTTGGTGGACTATGCCGATGCGCTGATCGACGATCTTGCGGCGGGTGTCCAAATCACGCCGCAGCGGCTGCGGCCGCGTCTGGTCGTCGTCGAATCTGGCCGCAACTAGCGGCTTTCCGAAGGCCCCAACGGATTTGTCGGTCCGGTGCGCTAATCTGAATTCGCTTCATGAGATGCCGTCGCCAAGCTCCGACTAGGCGGCACGCCAACCCCACGCTCGTGGGTGGCTCGGATGACGAAGCGGCCGGCACCAATTGGTGACGGCAAGAGCGCCTCCCACGGTGGAGGCCCGACATTTCGGGAGTACTGCAATGTCTGGCAATCGTTTTAGCGTGACGGCGAACGCGTCGAAGTCGAAGGCGAAGGAGCACGCAGCGTCGCACGGCTGCTCCCCGGCGATCAAGAACCGGGCGGTAGCGAAATGACCGCGCGGGAGTTGAGCGCAACCGACGCGGCACTGCGCGAGCGCATTCGTGAGTTGTCCGTGCACATCCCGTGCGGCGACCTGCGCGGCCCGGTGAACGGCAGGTGGCAGTCGTGCCGCGACGAGGATTCACCCGAGAAGTGGGGTTGCGACGTATCCAGCGAGCAAGACCTGTGCATCATCTGCTTCAGGGCGACGGCTGGCGGCACATCACGCTGGTCGTGGCTGGCGTGCATGAACTGCCGTCAAGTCAACAAGTCGATCGCACGGCCGGAGTCGGAATATGGTGATCGCCCATTCGCCCTGGGCCGCCACAGCATGATGAATAGCATTGGCGTCAGCGGCGGCGCTTCAGCTGAGGTTCAGCAGGATCAGATCACTCAGCTGGTGGCGTTCTTCAAAGGCGATGACCGGCTGCGCGAGTGGCGCAGGCGGGAGTACTCGCGATTAGCCAGCCAGTTCGATCCGCTTGCTGATGTCTCGCTGAGGGTTTGGCAGACCGAATGGCCACCGAGCCACGAGGCGTCGGTGGACGCCTTCGCGCGTCTCCTCGGGCATCAGCCGGACCCGCCGGCGCCCACGTGAGTTGCGAGGCGTTACTCGAGACGCAAACCCCGCAGTGACTACTCGCTGGGCGCGCCGAGATGCTACAGAAGTGCTACATTCGTAGCATGACCGAAGTCGGTTCCCGTGACCTGCGCAACGACACAGCGGGAGTGCTCCGCCGGGTGCAGGCCGGGGACGACATCGCCATCACTGTCAAAGGTCGGCCCGTCGCGATGCTCAGCGCGCTGCAGCCTCGGCGCCGGCGTTGACTTCACCGCTCTGGACGGCGTGGGCGGTCTGAGGATCATCAAGGTCTGAGTGCAATGCAGATGGATCGCCGCCGCGAGCGTTGTTGCAGATCGACAGTCAGTTGTAGGCGGTGCTTCCCTCGACCGGGCTCGTGGTGCTGATGAACTTGGCGATGCAGTGGTCATCATCGAGCCCTTGGCTTTTGCACCATGCCAGCGCACCGGACGAGTCGGGAAATGTGATGCCCACAATCGTGACCCAGTAATTCGGCGCAGAGAACGTTGACCAGTCGCCCGACCACAGCAGTTTTACCTGGGGATACCGCTCACGTAGGTCAAGAAATTCCTGCAGCGTCATCGCGTTATTCCACGCAACGCCCGCGTCCCTAACTCCCGGACGCTTGGAACTGAGTTGCGGCACCCAATGATCGGCAAGTATCTCGTTGACGAAGGGGCGGTCGCGGTTTGCGACTTGTCGCAGCCGTTGCTGGGCGGCGGCCTCGGAATCCTCGGGTGCCGGCTCCGCCGTACCGGGAGCCGGTGTTGATGACAGCGAAGGCGTTTCGCTGCCGGTCGATTCAGCAGGGGCCGAGGTCGTCTCGGTGGGGTAGGCGATCGTCGATGGCAGGCTTTCGCCGCGGTCGGATCTTTGGCTGACCAGGATGCCGATGACGACGCCGATAGCGGCCAACAGCAGCGCCGATGCAATGGCGACAACGGTAATCAGTGCCCGCGTTCCTGACCGGCCGCCCAGTCCTTCCGCGGCGGCTGCCCCAGCCGTAGGACCGGATGGCGGATTGCTCAATTGCGCGTCGAATTGCCCAGGCGTGGAGCGAGATTTCGGGTATTCGGCGGCCGACACCGTGCTGGCCTGAGAAGCGCTGTGCCCGTTGCCCTTTAGTGCGCGTTGAGCGGCCCGCCCCAGGGCGCCGGCGCTGCC
>NZ_JAVKSG010000002.1:0-226608 GCF_039583785.1 Mycobacterium sp. | reverse complement strand
GTGCTGGCCTGAGAAGCGCTGTGCCCGTTGCCCTTTAGTGCGCGTTGAGCGGCCCGCCCCAGGGCGCCGGCGCTGCCGTAGCGGTCATCGGGTTCTTTTGCCATGCCGCGCGCGATGACGTCGTCGAAACCCACTGGCACGCGCGGGTTGACCACGCTCGGTCGTGGCGGGGGCGAGGTGAGGTGGGCTGCAAGAGCTTGCTCAAGGCTGCGACTCGCAAACGGTGTGCGGCCGACCAGCGCCTCGTACAACACGCCCGCCAGCGAATAGACGTCGGCTGCCGGCGTATTCGGCAGGTCGTTGAAACGTTCGGGCGCCATATAGTCGAAACTGCCGATTTGATAGCCGCCCATCGTCAGCCGAGAGTCGCCCTTCGCCTGTGCGATGCCAAAGTCGAGCAAGTAGGCGAAATCACCCGCTGTGGCAATGATGTTCTGCGGCTTGACGTCACGATGAATCAGGCCCTCGGCGTGCGCCGCGTCCAACGCCGACGCGACCTGGTTGACGATGGCTACCGCGCGTTGCGGTTCCAACGGCCCCGTCTTGAGTAACTCATGCAACGTCTGCCCCTTGACCAGGCGCATGTCGATGTAGAGCTTGCCGTCGATTTCGCCCCAGTCATGGATCGGGATGACATGGGGTTCTTGCAGAACCGCCGCGGCATGCGACTCGCGCTGAAATCGGGTGCGGTACTGCTCGTCTTCTGAGTACTCCTCGCGAAGGATCTTGAGCGCAACGCTTCGGCGCTTGTCGGTGTCGTAGGCCTCGTAGACCTCACCCATCCCACCCTTGCCGAGCAGCCGGTTCAGGCTGTACTTGCCGAACGTGCGGCCGGCCCGCGAATTGGCCGTAGTCACCCTTTCCTCCCTTGACACGTCGCAGTATGCAACGCGGCGCCGACTGGTACGCCAGGTTTGCCGATCAGCAGTTCGCGACTCGGGAATTTTGAGGTATCGATGGAGCCACGAGGTACCGACAGCTTCGGGGAGAACATGCGGTCGCGGGCATCGTCCAGGTGGCGGTGCACCAGCGGCTCGTCGCGTGGCGTTTCGGGTCATGCCTGTGAAATCGACCCGTTCAACAGCCAGCGCCCTCCAACTCATCGAACAGTCCGCTGATCGGGTCCACGATCTGTTGCATGACGGACAGCAGTCCAATCGGCTCGCGGTCGGGCACCTCGATGTACTCCCCGAACTCCGCCGTGGAGAGAATCTCGGGATGCCGCTGGTAGACACTGCTCGGTTGTACACCAAGCTATGGACAACCACTGCGGAGGTGGGTGTTGGCCTGTCGCTGAAAATGACGAGGATGCCGTCAGTGCCGACGCCGACGAGAAGGCGGGTTTGCTCGTCATCCTGGCGGCGTGATGGTCTCGATGACGCAGTGGAGGGCACAGTGACGGTTGGTTCGGTCACCGTGATGCTGCCTCGGGTGTGGAGAATTTCCCGGAATCCTCGCCGTTGTCAGCGGATTCGGGGCGGGGACACGCGAGCATGACCGCGTGCGCACACCGCGCAGCGACCCCCGGGGCGCGCTGGTGCGCCGGTGCGCACACCGCGGCCGCCGGCGGCCCTAACCAACGCCCTGCTTTCGGCGGAACGTCTGCCCCCTGCATGGTGCCGACGCGATCCTGTTCTGCTGTTCACTCGAAAACCGCGGGCAGGTGCCTGTGATCCGCGTAAGGCCTAATATCGGCTCATGCCAGCCGAGAATTCCGCCGGCGCTCGATGATTGCGGGTGCTCGCCTCCGGGCTCGCGCAGCTCGCGGCGAAGTGTGAGGAGGTCAGCGCCGAGCTGGGCGACGCCGCCGCCAAGCCGCCGGTCACCGCCGGGGCCGGGTGGCCATCGAGTGCTGCCGTGACGAACGCCGCCGTGGCGGCGGGTAAAGACCTGGCCGGGATCGGGGCGCGAGTCGGCGCGCGCGGGGCCCACTACAGCGCGGCCGACGTCGCCTACACCCAGACCGAGGACCAGTCGGCAGCAAAGCTTCGCGCACTGGTGGTCTGATACCCGCCACCATGCTGGACTGGCCCACACTGGCGGAGCTGCGCACCGCCGACTACTCGTACTTCGGGCAACTGGCCGGCTATTTAGAGAAAATCTCTTCCCAGGCGCAGACCGCGCTGCAGGATTTAGCCCAGGACGTCAAACGCCCCGGCGGCGTCGACTGGGAGGGGGAGGCTGGCGACGCGGCGATCGCCCAGGCCCACGCCGACCTCATCAAGGCACGCCCGATCATGTGGTCCTGGGACGACGTAGCAGTGTCCGCTCGGCGCTGGCAAGACGGGTTGCAAGCTGGGACATGCGCAGCACTCGATGCCGTCGACGACGCCCAACGCGACGGTTTCACCGTCAACCAGGACTACAGCGTCTCCGACACCCGCCGATCCGCCACCGAAGCGCAGTTCGCGCAGCGCGTAGCGGCTGCTGAAGCGCACTCGAACTACATCCGCTACCACGTCGGCGCCCTCGTCGCCAACGAGTCCCGCATGAACGCCGAACTCAAGACCATGACCGCCCAGTGGGGCACCCTAACCTTCCCCCAATCCGGCGGCGGTGTGAAAGCCCAGCCAGCCGACCGCACCTTTAAACAAGGCCCCGACCAACCGCCGCCGCCCGGGCTAAAAGACCCATCGGAAGGCCGGCTGCCGGATCCCGTCGGCAAGCTCGGCCTGCCTAACTACAACCCCGGTTCGCTATCTGATGAAGATGCCCGAGCTGTTTACGCGCATGGTGAACTGCGGATGCGCGTCCTCAACGAGCAACTCGTCAAACAAGGGCTCAACGCCGAAGAGCGTGCGAAAAAAATGTTCGAGCAACGGAATTCGCTGCGCTCGTGGGTGCGTGACCTGATGCGTGATCGCACCGCCGCCGACTGGCTAGCCGAGAACCGTCCCAATCAGACTTGGGAGCAATCCATACAGAAGGAAATTTCTCGAGGAAAGCAAGGCGACACCATCTACGAGGGCATCATTGAAAGCTCTACGCGCAGCAACCCCGGTGTCAACGCGGCCACCGGCATCAACCCCGAGCATCCGCCGGCGCTACCAGCGGTGCACCCGTCGGCGCCGATTGAGAGTATGCACACGGAATCGCATCCCCCAACTCCACCGGCGCCTGAAACCGTGCACTCACCGGCTGCGCCGCCGGTCAAGTCAGCACAGGTTGAGCCGCCCGCGCCTCGAGCGTTGCCTCCGGCCGAGGGCGGCGGTGAAGGGCCAATGCTTCCCGGTGCGCCCGGTCAACCCTTCGGGCCCCAGGTAATACCTCCGCCGCACGCTCATCCGCACTGGTTGGGCGAGACCCCGGAAGAAGAATGGGAGGAAGGCCCCGCCGGCCAGCATTAATTAACCCTCACTAAAGCATCGGCTAACGCGAGATGGACGGGCCGCAAACTGGCGGACGGCCGATACTTGGCCTCTGCCGGAGTCTGAGCCGCGACAACCGTCGATGAAGGCGGTATGGCACAGTTGGTACCCGACACCGCCGTTGTCGTACCTGCTGGGAATAATTGGGTCATGACGGACGCTGACCATGCTCCCGATCAGGGATCAACGTTTCGACACTTTCGCTATGACGCCACAGGTCTAGCTGGTCGTCGAATGCGCGTAGTAGCTGAATACCCCGAGGATGACTCTGGTAGGGACTCAGACCTTCCGCCAGGAACCAAGGACGTGATAGCGGTCGATGACACGCCCAGCGTTTTTCTTGAGATGCGTGTCCATCCGGTAGATATGCCAGAGCGACTTGCCTCTGTCCGATTCGATCAGCTCGCGCTCTACATCGAGGAGTGAATCATCATCAGTCGGAAAGGCGTGAGTGACCGACGACGGTCCTAAGATGGCGGACTTGGGCAGTGGACTGGTGATGGCCCGACCGTTGCCGCGGCAAGCATCGCCGGTTGCGCAACCACGACCACCGGTACAACTGCGGCAACATCGACCGGCGCACACGCCGCATCGTCGAGCATCCCTGTGCCCATGCCGCCCACCATTAATCAGGGAATTCAAGTGTCGGGGCCGGTGTCTCAGCTGCAGCCAGCAGGCCCAATCATTAGCGCGCTGAACAGGCTGCGGCTGCGTGAGGAGCTACCGATCATGGCGATCTGGGGTGATCGGGACGGCATCATTCCCGTCGACCACGCCTATGCCGCGCGTGAGGCGCGCTCGGACAGCAGGCTGGAGATCCTGCCGGGGGTCGGGCACTTCCCGCAGGTGGAGGCGCCCAACGAGGTGGTCGAGCTGATCAAGGACTTCATGGCGACCAGCGATCGTCGGGAATTGGAGAGCCTGGAGTTGAGCTTGGAGGTCGAGTAGGGCCGTTTGTCTCACAGCGTGGCTTGCCATGATTGGGCATATGGCCGAGCGTGATCGGGACGACTCGGGTCGACCCAGAAGCGCACGTCCGCGTGATTCTTTGGGTCGGCCGCTGCCCTACGGCGGTGAGGGCGTTCCGCGGATTCCCGATGACCTCGAGCTAACAGCGGCCGAAACCCTGGCCTATGCGCAGGATCTACTGGATCAGGGCCTGGCGTTCAACGCGCACGAGGTCTTTGAGGCGGCGTGGAAGTCCGGTCCCGACGATGAACGGATGTCGTGGCAAGGTCTGGCGCAGCTCGCGGTTGGCATCACCCACGTCCAGCGCGGCAACGTCGAGGGGGCGACGAGTCTGCTGCGCAGCGCATCGGCCCGTCTTGCGCACGCCGACCGCCCGGGACGCCATGGGATCGACGTCGCCGGTTTGGTGGACTATGCCGATGGACTGATCGACGATCTTGTGGCGGGAGTCCAGATCACGCCGCAGCGGTTGCGACCACGTCTGGTCGCCCTCGAATCCGGTCGCGCGTAGCGGCTTTCTGAGGTGATCCGATGGCGACCTCCACGGCATACGCGCCCGGGCGTACGCAGTAGGCGACTACTCGGACCGCGCCAGCTACCGCGGTGTGGGGGCGTGGTAAGGGCTGGAGTTTCCAGGGGAGGCCAGCGACATGGCGCAGTCGTTGGTCAACAACGCCGAGAGAGTGGATCGTTTCCGCGGCGGGCACTGGCCCACACAGCAACCGCGGAGATGACCGGCGACAGCGTAGTGCCGCTGATCGCGACTAACTATACGTTCGGCGCCAGGGACGTTATGTCCAACGGGCACTGCACTTAATCCGAAGTTGCGTCCGAAGGTGGTGTCGGGCGCAATGGTTACGTAGCGCGCCGGCGATGGGACGTATCGACGCACTGCGACGAAGTTCAGTGTTCAAGCTAGCTGCACGCCTAGACGCGACTGGAGCTCACCCGACAACGGAGTCAGAAGTCTGAACGTGACCAACACCGGTTTTGATCCTTCATGTCTGAGCGGTATCACCCGCCCTAAGTATGTGAATGGCCCGTCTTTCCGCCGCATCCACAGCTCGATCGACTTTCCGGTTTCGAGGGCGTCGAGTATCTCCCTGCCCTTCTTGCCTTCGGGATGCGTCGACGATTGCGAACTCCAGACGAACACGTCAGGAGCCTCGAAATGCTCGACGTACTGTTTGCGGTCCGCCCGCTTTTCCAGGCTGACAAATAGGATAGCGTAATTTTGAAGGGACACATGGCCCGATTGCCAGTTGCCGGGGTTGAATTCCTCGCCGTAAAGTTCTGGCACATCACGGCTTTTGAACTGCTCACCAATGCGTGGGGTGAGTGGATTGATGTCTTGCTGGTCGAGCTTGGAAATCAAGCGCGCGACCGGCCGCATGTCTGCTCGTCCCTCAATTGGCGCTACTGCAGGGTTATTCGATTCCAGGAGGTAACCGGCTCGCTCCCGCCGAAGAATCTTGAGTGTGCCAGCGACGCCATACTTTCCGGCCGTCTCAACCAGTACAGGCTGGTCGAGATAATCACTCGCCGACCCGCCGATGATCCACTCGAACAGCAGCGGGTCGCCGTTGCGAATCGGGTCGGGTCCACCGTCCATTGAGTCACCGTGTGCAAAGCACACGAAGTTGCGCGACGGTGTTATTTCGTGACCAGCCTTGCGCCTAATCGCGATCTCGGCAGCGAAGTGGTCGCTCCACGAGGTCTCTACGCCCGGTCCGCATGCCACTGTGTAGTCGCTGAACAGCGGCACGTAATCAACTTCGAACTCGCTGGAAGCTGGGGCACCAGGCCGCAATAACAGCGTTCCATCGATCTGCTCTAGCTCGACCGTATGCGACGTACCCGGGTGCCCGGTCGACGGGCCGAACCAGCCGCGAAGCAGGCCGGGTAGCGCGTTGCCGGCAGTTCCGTCGCGGGTCGCGACGGTCACCGCGCCCTTGGCGAATGAGGCCTGATACTCGGCACCATCGGCAATGAAGGTTTCGTGGCCGGCTGGCAAATCCTGGTACTGCCTTCGATCCAACCGAATGATCGGATGACCATCAGCGTACGTCAGGCGGCATGTCCACGATCGAGTCGTTGATCTTTCTTTGTTGAGAACGTAACTGGCAAGCCGGTATTCGACGAGCTCTGCCACCATGGAATCGAAGATCTCACCGAGGCTGTTGTCGATCGCAAACGTCGGAAGAATCCGATCGGATTCGATTTCGAATAACGGGTTCGTTCGTGCTGCCGCAGAGCCGGTACCGGTCAAATGTGCGATCGGCCACGTATGCCAGTACCGAACCCATTTTTCGATTGGCGCTCCGGCGAGGTCAGGGAACTCCTTCGCTGGCACCTCGCTGGCAAGTCGCGGATCATTCAATAGCAACTCGCGTGAGGCTTCAGCATTGCGGGCAATTTCTTCCCCTGCTCGCAGGACGCCATCCTGCAGAAGCGCGCGGATCGCCACGAGTTTGTAACTCTTGGTAATGGTTTCGGTTTGGAAAGCGCGCAAAATATCGCCGTAAGCGTCGGCGACAGTTGCCTCTCGCTCGCCGAGCAGCTCGGCAATTCGCAGAAACGCAAACCAGCTGCCGTACCTGCTGGTCACGGACGCCGGGTCGTGTCCAGCCCGGAACGTTTGTGCGGCCGTCGGGCGCAGCCCCTCTTCTTCGAGATATGAACGGCAGTACTCTTCGATCGCATCGCGTGCGGTAACACGCGAAAGCTGCCTTAACATGTCAACGACCGTCAGGTCGTAATCCACTGAACACCCTTCGGGCAGATCAAAGTCGTTTCGCTCCAACGCCTGAAGTACTTGCAACGTGGTCGGTGCCTCCCGGCGGCCCAAGCTCAACAGCGTCCGAGGCTTTAGTAAGAACGACCGGTGGTTCCCGATGAAGTCGATCACGGTCAGCGCTCTCTTGCCCTCATGCGTCCGGAGACCGCGACCAAGCTGCTGCAGGAACACAATCGGTGACTCTGTTGGCCGCAGCATCAGTACCGTATCGACGTCCGGCACGTCTAGTCCTTCATTGAACATATCGATACTGAAGATGACCTCGAGATCACCAGCACGCAGAGCATCGATTGATTCGTGTCGCGGATCGCTTGTCGCGCGGCTGTGTACTGAAGCGCAGCGAATCCCTCGTGTCCGGAAGAAGTCGCGCATGAAGTCCGAGTGGTGCTGCGAAACACAGAATGCCAGAGTGCGACTACCTCGGTGAGCCTGCCATTCGTCGAATGCCGACTGCGCACGCTCTTGCGTTTCGACGGCTGCTTGCAACGTTTCTGGATCGAATTTGCCGTTACGCCACGGAATCGGTTCGAAGTCAACCGGATCTGGCACACCCCAGTAGTGGAATGGCACCAATTCGGCACGTCGAATGCCTTCGATAAGGTCGCATTCATAGACCAGGTTATCGGCGCACAACGTAAGGAGGTCTGCGCCATCCATCCGATCTGGCGTGGCCGTCAAGCCCACGAGGAAGTCGGGTTTGAAGTGGTCCAACACCTTTCGATACGAGGCCGCTGCGGCGTGGTGAAACTCATCGACCACGACATAGTCGAAAGCATCGGTAGCGAAGCGATCAAGGTTTCGCGACAACGTCTGGACCGATGCAAACACGACGTCCGCAGCAGGCCGCTTTTCTCCGCCGTAGTACAGACCGAGCGACGCAGCGGGTATCACCTGTCGGAACACGTCGCGGCTTTGCTTGAGTATCTCCTCGCGGTGCGCAACGAACAATACACGCGTTACCTCTGAGCGTGCGGTGTCGAACGCCGCCAGCCAGGTCTTGCCTAAACCCGTTGCCATCGTGACCATCCCGGCACGAAAGCCATCGGATCGGCTCTGTGCCAGCGCCCTGAGTGCTTCTTCTTGTATGGGGCGGGGTCTCGGCGGCTCCTCGAGTACGTCGATCACTTCGACGACTTCGGGAACGTACGACGGTGCCGGCTGGTAAGCAGCGATCAATTCATCGGTCAGCGGGAGACTGCGCCGATCCAGCCAAAGAACGTGGAATCTTTCTTGCAACTCGTCAATGGTTCCAACGAGGAGATTCCATTCGATTCCGCCAGCTAGCCCAGATCGGCTGAGATTGCTGCTGCCCACGAATGCGGCCTCTGCTCGACCGTGAGCGGAGTAGAAGAGGTACGCCTTGGGGTGAAAGCTCACGGCTGGGTCGTGAAATAGGCGAACGCGCAAATGGTCCGGATGGTCGTCCATCAGGTCGTGCAGGCGTGCAAGCGCAGCGAGTTCGGTCAATCCCAAGTAGTCGGTGGTGAGAATTCGCACCTGTGCGCGCCGGTCCAGTGCGTCCCGCAGAGGACCTTCGAGCAGATACATCCCAGACATCTTGATGAAGCTCACGACTATATCGACACGGTCGTATTCGATATCACGAAGGTGTTGCGTCAACTGAGGTAACAGCAAGCGCACCTGCCCATCGACAAGCACCGGTGTCTGCGAGGTGAGTCCGAGCTCGTCAGAAATCTCTGTTGGACTCGCCAAGTAATTGCCGCGAGCAGGGATCACATTTCGAACGCCCCCGCGCGGGTCCGGCACGTCGCCAAGGTATCGAGGGATGACGTGGATATGTAGGTGTTCGATGGTTTGACCGGCAGCCGTGCCGGCGTTGAAGCCCACATTGAATCCGTCAGGTGAGTGGTGCTGTTCGATGTGTGCTCGCACCTGCTCGACGAGGTTCATGAGATCGGTTCGTTCGTTTGGTGTCGCTTCCCACCAATCGGTGATCTGGCGGCGCGTCACAACCAAAGCGTGTCCTGGATTGACGGGGTAGACGTCCCATATGGCGAAGGCCGAGCGGTTTGATGCAATCCACTCAGCCCGCGGAATGTCGAAGAACGGAGATTCAGTTGGCATTATTGAACTTTCATTTCTCGTTTGACTTTGGCTTTCTGCAATCGCAACCGAAGTCCACTCGCCCGCACCGCTCGCCGTTCGATCGCCGCCCGCACCGAGGCCTCCGATCCGACCAACCGCACATTCCCTTTCGCCCGAGTCACCGCGGTATAGAACAACTCCCGCGTCAGCAACCGCGAATCCTCGCCTGGTAGTAGCACGGTCACCTCATCAGCCTGGCTGCCCTGCGACTTGTGGATCGTCATCGCATGCATGGTCTCGACATCCGAGAGTCGGTTCACAGCGAAGTCCAGCGGCCCGCTGGCAGCTGCGATAACCGCCCGCAGTCCGTCAACACCGTTGACAACCACACCGGTGTCGCCGTTGTAAACCCGCAACCCGTAGTCGTTGGCGGTCACCAGCAACGGCCGCCCGGGATACCACTCCGACCATGGCGGCTGGCCCGTCTCCTCGGACAACCATCTCTCGACCTGACGGTTCCAGTGCCGCACGCCATATGGGCCTTCCCGATGTGCGCACAGCAGCCGGTGTTCGTCCAGTGTCGCCAGCGCGACGCTAGCGTCGCCGTACAACGCCGCCTCGCGCAGCCGCAACGCATGCGGCAGCAAGACGGAACGTAAAGCGTCCGACGCGTCTTCGACGAACTCGATGTGCTCGCCGCCAGCCCTCAGCAACTCCAGCGCCCGGTCCGCATCACCCACCCGGATCGCGTCGGCCAGCAGGCCGATCGTCTCCCCGAACCGGTGCGACGTTGTCAACGTCGCCACCTCCATGTCGGTGCGCGCAGAAATGCCGTCGACCAAGTCGGCCAATACCGCGCCGGCTTCTACCGACGCCAACTGGTCGGCGTCGCCGACTAGGATCAGCCGGGAATCGGGACGCACCGCTTCGAGTAGTCGCGCCATCATCGTCAGCGACACCATCGACGTCTCGTCGACCACAATCACGTCGTGCGGCAACCGGTTTCCGCGATTGTGCCGAAACCGCGACGACGTGTCGGGCCGGCTACCGAGCAGGCGATGCAGCGTCGTCGCCTGCAGGTCGCCGAGCCGCGCCCGGTCCGCGGGGTCCAACGCCCTCACCTCATGCTGCACGGCCTCCTGCAACCGCGCTGCCGCCTTGCCGGTCGGTGCCGCCAGCGCGATCCGCAACCGGCCTGCCTGCTCGGCCAGCAGCGCCAACAGCCGCGCAACCGTGGTGGTCTTCCCGGTCCCGGGGCCACCGGTCAGAACCGTAACCGCTTGCTTCAGGGCAATTTCCGCCGCTGCGCGCTGCTCGTCGAAACCGGTCGGGAAAAGTCGCTCGAAGGCGGGCATCTGGCTGGTCGGCTTGGACACGCGCAGCGCCAGTAAGTCGTCGCAGACCTGCTTCTCCTCGCGCCAATACCGGTCGAGGTAGAGCAATCGCTCGTCATAGAGGTGCAGAACCTGGCCGAACAGCGGGCTTTTCCGCACCGCCGCGAGCCATGCCTCAGCCGAAGGCCACGGCACGTCCTCTGCGCCGATGTCAAAAGCGATGGTCGCCAACTCGATGCAGACCGATCCGCCGCGAAGTCCGCGCACCAGCAGCGCCACTGCCAACGCCACGCTTTCGTGAGACTCTTTGCCGAGGGCGCAAATTCGTTCCGCCACTCGAACGTCCGAAACTTCCAACACGTCAGCCTCGTTGAATGTCTGCAGCAATCCGCTCGCATCGACGGCAAGTTCGATTGTCATGCCGCCTGCCTTCCCTCGTCGAGAAGACCCGAAAGCGCAACCACCAAAGCACAAGGCGGCTGCCAGCTGAACACCCCGCACGGCTGACCGTCGATCACCGGGGTGTCGGCACCGCACATGCCGCGGACAAAGAGATACATAGCCCCACCGAGGTGCACAGCAGGATCGTAACCCGGCACCCTCCACCGCAGAAAGCGATGCAGCACAACGGTATACAACAGCGCTTGCAGCGGATAGTCGGAATGCAGCATGGCCTCGGCCAGCCGGGCATGGCTGTAATCTGCTGCATTGTCGCCCAGGTAGTTGGTCTTGTAGTCGACCACCAGGTAGCGCTGGTCGGGCAGGCGCAGCACGGCGTCGATGGAGCCGGACAGGTATCCGCGCAGCGATTGGTTGCCCAGCGCGGCGGACGTCAACCGATCGACGTACGGCGCGACCGGATCGTCTTCCGGGAGAAAAACGCGGAGCAATTCACCGACGTCGGACACCGACACGTTCGGTGCGGCGCCACGCACGTCGCCACCGGCAAGCGGGACTTCAAAGGTCAACTCGCGCAATCGGTCTGATAGGCCAATCTGCCGCAAGGTCACGCCACCCGCCAACGGACCCAGTGACGTCTCATTGAGAGGCACCATTGCCGCGGCTAGTTCGGCTGCCGTCACATCTACCGACCACCAGTTCAACTCGCGCAAAGCATGTGTCTGTAGTTCGGCGGCAAAGTCCGGCGCAAAAGGATCGGCATTCTCCAACACCGCATGCACCAGCGACCCGAATGTCGCGCCCCTCGGCAGCGCCGCCATCGGCGATGGCACCGCGGCCCCGGACGCATTCTCGGTCAATGAGATATCATCGGTCTCGTCGTCTAATTCGGTGACCTCGGGCTCGCTGGTGACCCCGACGGCCTCGGCGACCCGGATGAGGCCGGAGTACGACGTCCGCCGCCAGCCGGTGTCGATACTGCGGTGGAAGTGCCGCATCTCCAGCTCCGCCGGCGCTGGCTTTGATGGCACCGGCGGTGCTGCCGCTATCACCGAGGCCTCGATGACCGGACCGCCGGCGGCTTCCCATTCCCGCAGCCGGGCCATCGCATCGTCGTCGGCGATCTTGGCTGGATCACACCGGTCCGGCACAACTGCCTCGCCGGGGCGGCGGCCACGCAGCAGGCGTGACACACCGCCGTTGGGTTCGTCGCGGGACGGCGCCCACCACAGCACCACCTGCGACTTGGCGCGCGTCAACGCGACGTAGCTCAGCCGGCTCGCGTCGCCGGCGTCCGCACGCCTTCCCTGTTGCTTGGCATGCGCGACACCGGCACCGTTCGGGCCGCCGACATACACGCAACGCACGTCGCCTTCGTGGAAAACCACCACATCGTGGTCCTGGACATTGCGGTTGAACGCGAACGGCACATACACGACCGGGAACTCGAGTCCCTTGGCCGCGTACACCGTCATCACCTGGACGGCGGCGGCGTCGCTGTCGAGTCGACGGTTGCGTTCGGTGGCGCCGCTGCGCTCCTCGCGTTGCTTGCGCAGCCAGTCGCGCAGTCCCGGCAGGCCCCATCGATCATGGTGCGCGGCGTCCTGCAGCAACTGGGTGACGTGGGCGAGATCGGTCATCCGCCGCTCGCCGTCCTCCCACGACAGCACCCGATCGCCCATCCCGCGCAACTGCGCGGCTTCGTAGACCGCGGCGACGCCGCGTTCCCTGGCATGGGCGGCCCATTCACGGAGCGTGTCGGCGATCCGGTCGGTCAGTGGGTCACCACCCGCGGCAAGGGTTTCCGCGGTTTCGCCGAAGAACACCGTCGCAGCGGCCGCGCGGACCATGCCGGGGCGATGCGGTTGATCGAATGCCTCCAGCAGGCAGAGCCAGTCTGCCGCGGCGTCGGAGGTGAACACGTCGGTGTTGCCGGTGTACACCACCGGGACGCCCGCGTCGCACAGTGCCTGGAAGCAGACCTCGGCGTCCCGGTGCCGTTCCACGATCACCGCGATGTCGCGGGCCCGCAGTGGGTGACCGTCGAACGTCGCATCACCGGCCAGCAGCGCACCGATGTCGGCGGCGAGGTCGGCGCCGATGTGCTTTCGAATGGTGTCGATGGGTAGATTCTGAACACCCGTGCGGCCCAGCATCTCTCGACAAACGACCCGTAGTCGCAACGGATCGTTGTGTGGCGCTCCCGCCAGCCGGTGACCTTGGTGGTGCGCCGTCACATCCTCCACCACGATTGCGGCGTCACCAAGCTGCGCGCCCCCCAGCAGTACCTGTAGCCGGTCCAACAGCGCAGAGTCGCTGCGCCAGTTGGTGGCCAGCGTCTTCTGCTCGCCGGCTGTCTTCGCCGCCTCCAGATACGTCACGATGTCGCCGCCGCGGAACGCGTAGATGGCCTGCTTCGGGTCGCCGATCAGGATCACCGTGGAGCGTCCGCCGAACGCGCGGTCGATCACCTGCCATTGCACTTGGTCGGTGTCCTGGAATTCGTCGACCATGACGATCGGCCAGCGGGTGTGCATCCGTGTTCGGGCGGGGGAGTCGTCGGTGTCCAGTGCGGTGGCCAGCCGACTCAGCAGGTCGTCGTAGCCGAGGACGCCGAGGCGTCGCTTGCGGGTCTCTAGTTCGGCCAGAACGGCTTTCGCGAATTCGACGCGGGCGGCCGCCTCGGAACCCAGCGGCGGGCCCAGGGGTCGAAGCTGAGCGGCCGGATTGCCGACCACCTCATGCGCCAGCTTCAGCGCGGGGCCGTACTGCAGCAGCGGATCGTCGCGCTCCTGACCGAAGTGGGCCAGATACAGGTCGTCGACGATCTCGGTGGTCAGCTCGTCGAGGCTTTCCAGCAGGGTGACCGTGGCGGCGGTGTCGCCGGCCACCCCGAGCGACTTCAACACCAGCTGGCAGAACTGGTGCGTGGTGGCGATGGTCGCCGCGTCGAAACCGGCCAGCGCATCGCGCAGCCGCTGCGTGCGGCGGATCAGCTGCTCGTCGGTGCCTTGCAGCAGATATGCCACCAGCTGATTGTCACCGGCCGTCGACGGATCGCCGAAAGCGACGACAGCGTGGACGATTTGGCGGCGCACCCGCTCCCGCAACTCCTGGCTGGCCGCTCGACTGAACGTGATGAGCAGCATCTGATCCAGCGTGGCCTCGCCCTCGGCCAGATAGCGCGTCACCAGGCCGGCCAATGCGAATGTCTTGCCGGTGCCCGCACTGGCCTGCAGGACGGTGGTGGAGCGTTCGGCCGGCAATGGGCCGAGCAGGTCGAACGGCTCCATCAGACGGGGATCCTCTCGGCCCGCAGCATCGGCAGCCAGAGCCGACAGGCATATGCCCCGAGCCGGTTGTCTTCGCTGTCGAACTCCTCACCCGGCCGCAGCGGTGTCATCAGGTCGGCAAGTCGCGCGCCGTGGCCCCAGGCCTGCACGTGTGCCGGTGACTGGTTCTCACCGAAAGTGCCGCTCCACGGGTATTCCGCCTTGCTGACCGGGTCGTCGCCGGTATGCCGGGCGACCGCCCACGCGTAGGAGGTCTTGACCGGCAACGGGAGTGGCTCTCGGCGGCCCGCGTCGTAGATCGCCACCAGCTCACGCAGCACTTCGACGGCGTCACCGTCGGGCCGGCCGAGTTCTTCGACCCGTGGAGCGGTGCCCCGCTTCGGACGCCCGATACACGCCGCCGACCAGTCCTGGCGAGAATCACGAGCGAACAACGCCAGCAACGCAATCCACGATTCCAGCAGATGTTTGCCGTCCAACTTGGAATAGGTCACCGACACCAGACGGTGACCGTGAACGGCGGGCACGGTGCCGCTGAGGCGCCGTCCGCCGCCGAGTTCGATGTCGACGTCGTAGGGCGTGGGATCGGCAATGCGGTACAGCTGCGCCTGGGCTGCCAGGAGGCTGGCCTGGTCGCGGATCTCGGTGGCCTTGCGCCAGCCCAGTTTTCCCGGCGGCAGCGTGCCGCGCCGCCACTCGGCCTCGCGCGCCCGCTCCGGGGTCATGCCGCGCAGAACGTCGTGCAGTATCCGGTCGCCGACCGACCACTGTGCGAGGTTGTCCAGGTCGACGGGCATGGCGTCTTCGACGCCGTCGACATCGCGTGGCAAGGTGAAATCCAGCGCCCGGAAGAACCCCTTCACCGGATCTTTGAAGAAGCCGATCAAGTCGGCGAGGATGACGTCCTCGATGGGTCGCGCGGGGAGCGGTTCCGAGATGAACTTCGGGCGCTCGTGGCGGTAGCCGGTACTGGCCGTGGCGGCCCGCAGCGCCGTCGGGTCGAAGCTGAATGGGACGTGCGGCACCAGCTTGCCGGGCTCGACATTGCGAATGTCGAACGGCTGCAACGGATGTTCGACCACGATGCGGTGGCGGATCTTCTCCGCGGTGGTCATGTCGAGGGTGTCGAGCAGCTCGTCCAGCGGCACCGCAGGCGGGCGGGGCTGGCCCGAGTACTGGTTGGCTCCGGTGTAGGTGATGACCAGTTTCTCGGTGGCGGCGCCGATCGCGTCCAGCAGCAATTGCCGGTCCTCAGAACGGATGTCGCGTTCACCGGTCATCGGGTCGCGGGCCAGCACGTCGTCACCGTCGACGACGCCGAGACGCGGGAAGACGCCGTCGTCGAGACCGACCAGGCACACCACCCGATGCGGCACCGAGCGCATCGGCACCATCGTGCACACCGTCAAAGTTCCGGTGCGGAAGTTGGCCCGGGTCGGGCGCCCGGCCAGGTGCTGGTCGAGCAAGGCCCGGATGTCGGGCAACCGTAACAAGGTGTCGGAACGAGAACCGGCCTGCTGCAACACCTCTGCGAACTCACGCTGCATCTGGCGGGTCTGCCAGGCGTCAGATTCGCTGATGCGCGTTAACGTGGTGATTCCATCGTTTAACGCGTTCAGCCAAGCGCGCAACGGTCGCGCGCCGGATAACGAGTCGGCGGTCCTTTCGAGTCGGCAGACGAATTCGGCCAGCTGCCCGGCCAACTCGACACGGTTGCTGCTGACGTCATCGAGCGGCAAGGTGTTGTCGATCCAGGCGTGGGCATCGTCGGACATCGCAACCCCGGCCAGAATGCGGTCGATGCCGAAACGCCAGGTGTTGTGCACGAAGTCGACGTGGTAGGGCCGCCGGTGTTCCTGGTCGAAGCCCCACCGGATGTTCGCCTGCCGCACCCAGCGGGTG
Organism: Mycobacterium sp.; assembly: GCF_039583785.1. Lineage (GTDB taxonomy): Bacteria > Actinomycetota > Actinomycetes > Mycobacteriales > Mycobacteriaceae > Mycobacterium. The sequence goes on along the minus strand of NZ_JAVKSG010000002.1, from coordinate 210,500 downwards.
ATGGACTCCAGGTCGTCATCGGTGAAGCCGAATCGTGCTCGCACCGGCGCGGTCTCGGCGATGGTGAGCACCTCGCTGGCGGTCACCCTGCTGTCGGCCAATGCCAGCAATTGTGAGGCCAGGCCGAGCAGCGGATTGGTCTGGATCAGTGAGCGGTCGGCGAGCTTCACTCTCAACCGGTGAGCGGGATGCGCGCCGTGCACAATGTCGCCGAGGCCGAAGTCGGCGACGATCAGCGGCGCATAGGTTTCGATGTCCGGACACATCACCAGGATGTCGCGCGGCTCCAGCGTCGAGTCGTCTTGCAGCAGGCCCAGCAGCACCTCACGCAAGACATCGACTTGGCGGGCCGGGCCGTGACAACTGTGCACCTGCACTGAGCGGTCGCCCGTTGCGAGCGTCCGTCCTTGTGGCCGAACGGTATTCGCGGCAATATCGGACTGCAGCCAACTGAGCAGGGAGTCGGAGCGGCCCGCATTGGACACGTACTCATCGGTGGGCAGATCGGCCGGCAGGCTGCGCTGCAGTTCGCGCAGGTCGCGCCCGAGCGTCGCCAGCAGTGGATGGTCGACCTCGCGGTGGCTGGCGTCCTCGCGGCGCGGGATAGCGCCATGGTGGGCGGCCAGCTTCTGCCACAGCGCATCGCTGGGGTGCGGCAGCCACACATGCAGATTGTGATGAGTGGACAACGCCTGCAGCAGTTCGATGTCGGTGCACGCCAACCGGGTGTGTCCGAACAGCGACAGCCGAGCCGGCAACTCGCTCGGCCCGTCCCGAAGCCGGGTCACCGTCTTCTGCTGCCGGATGTGCGGGGGGTCGGCGTCGATGCGCTGGACGAGGGCGCGCCACAGCTCGGGCTGCCAGGCCAAGTCATCGTCGAGGCCTGCTGCGTTGCCGTCGAGCCAGTCGATGAGCAGCTGCGGGCGCTGCCGGGCATAGGAGGCGAACAGCCCGGCCAGCCGCCGCGCCACCGAATACCGTCGGCCGCGGCGCAACTCGGCTTCATCGTCGCAGTCGACATGACCCAAGTGCCGTGCCAGGATGGTGCACCAGGGCTGGTCGAGTGAGGCGTCGATCGTTTCCAGCAGCGGCCACGTCATCGCGTCCGGCGACCACAGGTCGTCGTCGACGGTGCCGGTGATCTCCGCGATCAACGAGCCCGGGCTGCGAAATGCCACCCCGGCGCACACGCCGTCGCCGCTGCTGCCGGCGCCCAGGATGTGCGACAGCCGCTGGCTGAGCCACCGCTCGACGCCGCGAGCCGGCACCAGGACAAGCTCCTCGGCGAACGGGTCGGGCAGCGGGTCGGCCAGCAGCGCGCCCAGCCCGTCGGCCAGCAGGTCGGTGCGCTCGGCACGGTGGAGGTGAAGTGCCATTGAGGGTCACCCTAAGGCGGAAAGCCGACCTCGTTGAGCGGATCGGAGGTTTGTTCTACGTACGTACCAGGAAAGGTTCGATACCGGTGAGTTTTTTGCGGCTGTGGCTGTTAGCGGCCCGGCGCAACATGGGGGAGGCCCGCAGCCGCTGCCGACTTCGACCAGCCCGTCCTCCAGTCGCTGTCAGGTACCGTCGCTGACCGCAATGCAAGTCCCTGGATCACTGCGCGGGGTCTGCTGCATGAATAGGTGACGTAGTGACTCCGACCCTGATCAGAAAGTAGAGCTACGCTCCGCACGCCAAGCGCAAGACGTCAGGCGTCCACGCCGGCCAGGCCGGCGAGCCGATACAGAAGCCGTCGTTCAGCTGCGCGACGATGCAGGGGCCTGTCAGCCCGCTGTTGTCGTACACGGTGGACGCATCGCAACGAACGACCGCGACGGCGACAAATTCCCAAAGACGTTGGTAGCGTTCGCGGATCTTGTTCTCGGGCACATCGTGCCCGCCAGCGCTTACCCGGCACCGGACCCGCTCGACCGCCAGCTCCTCGGGGATGAGCAGGACATGCAGGACGATCGCGTAGTCCGCCGCGCGCGCTGCGTCGATGAGTTCAAGCTTCGACGGGTGGGAGAACACGGTCTCGGCGATGAACGACGCGCCCAGCGCGATGAGCTTGGTCCTCGTCTGCGCCGCCACCCGTGCGGCCTCATACGAATGCGAGGCCGCATCGTCGGGCCATCGCTGTTTGGCGATCTCGTCGGCGTTGACGAAGGCGCTGCCGCGCAACAATGGCGCCAGCGTGAGTTCGACGAACGTTGACTTGCCGGCTCCATTCGGCCCGACGACGAGATCGAGCCGCTTCATCGGGTGGGTGCGGCGCTGGCCTTCCTGCGGCGTGGCGGGCGCCGCCTTCCGGTCAGCACGACCGAGGACCCGTCCGGGCGGTGCTCGACGATCTCGCCGTTCTCATCGAGAGCAACCGTGGTGATGCCGCGCCCGGCCAACACTTTCCCGTAATTCGATGCTGCGAGTTTCTCTTGAACGGCCGCGGCGATCTCGGCGTTGAACACCGCGCCCTCTTCGACGTTGAGTTCGCGCAGTTCCAGCTCGCCGGCCAGTGCGGCCTCGACCCGTCGCCGGGCCGCCGTCTGCTGACTCGACACCGCGCGCCCCACTCGCGCCCAGTGGTCGAGCTGCTGCTTGGTCGAGCGGCTCTGCCGCGCGCCCTCGGCGGCGGCGCTGTCCATGAGATCGGCTGCGATGCGGGTCACCCGATCAGCGGCGTTCGTCATAACGTCTCCTGGCGTAGCAGTCTGCTACGACTGTAGCAAACTGCGGCACGGCTTATCGGCACATGGTGGCGGCCGCGCTGGTCTGGCGCGACAATCCCGGCCCCGTGCGCCGAAGTGTAAGCATTTCAGCGCGCCCCAGCCGGTTAACCTCGAGACGCGGCATAAAGTATTTGAAAGCAACGATGCTTGATCGGGAGAGGGTTTGCGATGGCGCACGTGATGCCGCGAGATCATAAGGGCAACTACGGAATTGACGGATCGTTTCACACCATCTCGGCCCGTGGGCAGGCCGTCACCATCGGCGTCGGATCGGTAGCCCTCGCGGCGTGGTCGGCAATCAGCGCCCGCCGCGGCAAGCGATTGGCCGCCGCGCTGACCGGCGCGTCGTCGCTCGGCATTGCCGCGAGCACCGCGCTCTACATCTACGCAACCAAGGCCGGCAAGTTCGCGGTGTGGCAGCACATCCTCGACGAATTCGTGCTCCAAGGCGACGAAACCGTGCTCGACATGGGATGCGGCCGAGGCGCGGTGCTGCTGGCCATAGCCAAGCGACTCCCCAACGGACGCGCCGTCGGCGTCGACCTGTGGCAGGCCGACCAGACCGACAACTCACCGTCGGCAACCCTGGCCAACGCGGAAGTGGAAGGCGTCCAGGACCGTATCGAATTGCACACCGCAGACATGACCGCACTTCCTTTCGGCGACAACAGCTTCGACGCCATCGTGAGCAGCCTGGCCATCCACAACATCGCGGGCCACGACGGCAGACGCGCCGCTCTGAACGAGGCCATTCGCGTCTTGAAGCCCGGCGGCCGCCTTGCCATCGCAGATTTGTGGGAAACGAAGCAGCACGCCGATTATCTGAAAAAGCACGGTTGGCAGCAGGTCGGACGCAAGAGCGTCGGATGGCGGATGTGGTTCGGCGGCCCGTGGATCTCGACCCATCTTGTCACCGCGACGAAGCCGCGATGAATCACGCTGGAACACCTGCCCAACACTGCGCTTAGCTGGGCATATCGGGATACGCCGAAAACTCTGCCCAAGTCGGTGGCGTCGCCGATGAGCGCGGTGATGGCTGCAATTTCCGATTCCGACCAGCCGGTTGGCCCGACGACGAGACCGCTACCCTGACGTGACCGCCGGCCGTTAGGCAGATTTGCTCCGGCGGCAAGCCAAATTCAGGAGGACGAGCATGCAGATCTCTAAATTCCGACTGACGCTAGCCGGCGTGATCACCGCGGCCAGCTTCAGCCTCGCAGGCGCCGGCGTGGCCTACGCCGTCCAACCACACATGGTCAGTGCGAGAGACCACCTGAAACAGGGCCTCTCCGAGTTGCAGATCGCCGACCCCTTCGATTCGGGTGGACACCGCGAACAGGCGATCGAGATGGTTCGACTGGCGATCGACGAAGTCGACCAAGGTATCGACTACGCCGAGCTGCACCAGTAGGGCGCGCTGAGCGAATTCGCTCAGAGGCGGGCACATCGACTACTGCGACCGGAGCGTGGCTGGTGGGACTTCTGTGACCGCTGGTTCTTTGTGTCCACGCCATGTACGAAAACCCTGCCGAGCCGCAAACGCGCCGACTACCGCAGTCACGCACCACACCCCGATCGCGGTATACGCCAGCACCGGCGACTTGTTCCCGATCGAGGCGCCCAACGCGGTGTAGACGAACGCGCGCGGCAGTGAGCCGATGAACGCGCCAACGGCCATCTGCCACAACGGAACTCCGAACGCGCCGAAAGCATACGAGGCCATCGCATCCGACAGCCCGGGAATGAAGCGCTGACCGACGACCGCCCACAGGCCGCGCCGCTGGATCAGCGCATCGAGACGGTCGGCGCGGTCGGCCCCCAGTAGGGTCCGCGCGCTGTCGCGACCCGCCCGACGTCCCGCGAAGGCCGCGACGACCGCGGTGCCCACCGTGGCGCCCAACGTCACGAACACACCCAGCAGCGGGCCGAACAGCAGTCCGCTGCTGGCCGCCAGGATCGGGCCCGGCACGAAGATGGCGCCCAGCGCAGCCGACAGCACAACGTAGGTGAACGGCGCCAGCGGACCCGTCGCCTGCACCCAGTCCCGCACGTCCTCGACCTTCACCACGTGCTTGACGGCCAGCAGATAGAACAACACGACCAGGAACGCGGCAAACACCGCAAGCCGGATGATGTGCGGCCGCCGGGAGGTCGGTGGGGAGGTCATGGTGACCGTGATTCTTCCGTATCACCGGCTCACGTAGGGTCGGGAGGTGGCGAGAACCGATGATGACAGCTGGGAAATCACCGAAAGCGTGGGCGCGACGGCGCTGGGTGTGGCCGCGGCGCGCGCGGCGGATACCGAGAGCAGCGATCCGCTGATCGACGACCCGTTCGCGCGGGTGTTCCTCGACCGGGTCGGCCACGGCGTGTGGGACTGGTTCGGCGGTCCCGAACTGCCTGCGGCCGTCGTCGAGGCCGAGCCGGACATGCCGCAGCGGATGCAGGCGTTGGTCAGCTACTTCGCCACGCGCACAAAGTTTTTCGACACGGCGTTCATGGATGCGGCAAACGCCGGTGTCCGCCAGGCAGTGATCCTGGCCGCCGGCCTGGACGCACGGTCGTGGCGACTGCCCTGGCCTGACGGCAGCACGGTCTACGAGCTCGACCAGGACCGGGTGCTGGACTTCAAGCTCGAAACCCTGCGCAACCACGGCGCAGAGCCGAAGGCCACCCGGGTTCCGGTCGCGGTGGATCTGCGCCAAGATTGGCCGACGGCGTTGCGGCAGGCCGGTTTTGACCCGTCAGCCCCGAGCGTCTGGTCGATCGAAGGCCTGCTCATGTACCTGCCCGCCACAGCCCAGGATCTGCTGTTCGAGCGCATCCACGAGCTTGCAGCGCCCGGCAGCCGGATCGCCGTCGAGGGGCTTGGGCCTGAGTTCGCCGTCCCCGAACTCCGCGATGTGCGGCGTGAGCGAATGGATCGCGTCCGGGAGTTGATGGCCGAGGCGGGCTCGCAGATCGAGGTCCCCAAGACCGACGAGCTGTGGTACTTCGAGGAGCGCGACGACGTCGCCGACTGGTTGCGCCGGCACGGCTGGGGTGTGACCGCGACGCCGTCGGACGAGCTGATGGCCAGCTACGGCCGCCCGTCACCCGAAGGGCTCGAAGAGGCCTCGCCGACCCATTGGTTCATTTCGGGACAGCGAAAGTCTTCCTGACAGCAGGTAACTAACCTCGGGTTTTGCAGAGGTATCGAAAAGAGTCAGTCGTCAGTTCCGCGCAGCCGCACCAGGCGCGTCGTCGAACTCTCGTCCAGCTCGACCAGATCAGTGCGCGACCGCAGGAAGTCGCTGAAAGACTTGAAACCAAGCGACTTTTCGCTGAACGACGGGTCCATCCGCTTCATCTGCGCCTTGACCGCCGAGTTGTGCAGCCAGTCGACGTCGTCCTTCTCGGTGCCGATCCGCAGCGCGCGGGTGAGCAGGGCGGTGGCCGCTAGCGGGTCGGGTCCCGTCGGAGGCTCGTCCTCGTCAGCCTTCGTCCGCCGCGCCTTGGGCTCGGGCACCGGAACCCCGGGCAGCGCGTCGTAGATGACGAAGTCGTCGCACGCCGCGGCCAGCGCCTTACTCGACGAGCCGGCCACCCCGACGCCCACCACGTAGCGGCCGAGCCGCTTGCAGCGCTGCGCCAGCGCGATGTAATCGGAGTCGCCGGCCACGATCACCACATGCGTCAGGTCGGGCAGCCGGAACATGTCCTCGACCGCGTCGACGGCCAACCGGATGTCAGCGCCGTTCTTGCCGTAGGCCGCCGCCGGAAAAAGCTGCACCAAATCGACGGCGCGACCGACTAATTGCTCGCGGTATCCGTTGTTGACCTCCGACGACCAGTCGGCGTAGGCGCGGGTGAGCACCAGCGTCCCGAACGACGAGGCGAAGTCGATAATGGCGCCGACGTCGACGGTGGCCCGGGCCAGCCGATCCTCCTTCAGGCCTTTGGCCTTGTCCTTCTGGAACGAACTGCGGCCGTTGACCTGGTCATACCGCGAGATCACGATGTTGTCGAAGTCCAGGTACACCGCAACTCGGTCCGCGTCGGCATCTGTCATGAGTCCAGTCTCGACTATCGGGGGCCGTGCGAGCGCCATTTGCCGATAGTGGGTGTCATGATCGGCCGCCGGCACAACAGCGCAGCGGCGGTGAGCAATTGCCACCCAGTGATCGAATAAACGCTGCATCGCTCCACCACGCCGAGCGGCAGGTCCATGCTCTTCAGGTCGATCACGAACACCGCGAAGCTGAGCAGACCGAACCCGCCGAGTCCGATCGAGGCCTTGCGGTGCCAACCCCCGAGGATCGACGACCCGGCCAGGATGGCGGTGTTCCCGCCGACGATGGCCAGCACCGCGCCGAGGGCATGCATGGCGGATCCGCTGTGATAAATAGCGATCAGCACATTGCCGACGGCATTCGCGGCGGTTAGAGCGATAAACGGCCGAGCTTTACTGACCGCCACGGCGCCGACGAGGAACAGCGATCCGTTCACACAAAACCCGAGATTCATCAGCCACGCGAACGGCGAGTCAGAGCCCGGCACCCCGAGATCGCTGATGAAGTTGTCGGCATAGCTGTAGTGCGGCCGAAAGGCAGCTGCCGCAACGGCTTCCAGCGTCAGGTATGCCGACGCTCCAACCAGCCAGACCAGGCCCCTGATTCCGAGCTCTCCAAGCCGCTAACTCGACAGCTAACCGCCCAGATGTGCGCTGCTGTCGCCCAAATCATTGCGGCGCAGCGCCATCGGGGTCATCACCGGAATATCGCCACCGGCCACCACGGTCCGCGTGATCGGCGTGAGCGCCTGAAAGAGCCTGTCGACCTCGTCGTCGCTCAGGGTGTCGAGCACCGACAACGACAGCGCGTCGGTGGTGGATTCGATGTGGTCCTTCAATTCCTGCCCGGCTGGTGTCAGCGACCCGTCTTCGGTGAGCAGACCCCGCTCGGCCAGCCCTCGCTCGTGCCGGCGCCATTCCTCGTCGTCGTAGTCGCGCGTGCTGGCAATGAAGTCGCGGGGGATGGCACCCGCGGCGGAGTGCAGCACGTTGCATTCCCGGCCCGTCACGCCGGCGGCGCTCAGCACCGCGGTGTGCGTGTCGCCGCGCTGCTCCCGCAGCAGGGTGCACGCGTGCCACAGCGCGGCCAGCGGCTCCTCCGGCCAGGGGAGTGCCCGGTTCGCGGCGAACAGCGGCCGTCCGCACAGCGCCGCGCTCTTTGCCGCCTTGCCGAGCAATTCGGCTGCGGTAGTGACGTTTTCGTCATCGTTGAGACCGTACCGACGCAACACCGCCACGGCAGTGTCCAGTCGGACGCGTAACGCCTCTTCGGGGCCGGCGATCTCCCACGCCGCGGGCAGCGCCTTGGCCACCCGCGCGGGGGCGAAATTGTAGAAGATCGCCGTCACCACCTCGGCCGGCACCTTGCCCAGCGGCGCCGAGCGGGCGGCGAAATACCCCATCCAGAAGCCCCGGTAACCCAACCCGTCCAACGCCTCGCGTACCTCGGGCGCGAAGTACGTCACGCCGTGAACGGGCTCGAATCGATCAAGCAAGCGCCGGGCAAGCTTTGGTTCTCTATGCATGAAGACTGAGCCTAATGGCGGCCACGGCATCACGGTACGCAATAGCGCAGGACCGGACACATTTCTGCCGAAACCGCGGGCGCTTGAGCCCGGCCGCGTTACGGTCTTACAAGAATGCTGCCATCGACGCTGCGGAGGGCGGATGACTTCCTACAAGACCGTGTTGGTGGGGACTGACGGCTCGGAGTCGTCACTACGCGCGGTCGAGCGCGCCGGCCGGATCGCCGCCGAGTCCGGCGCGAAGCTCATCATCGCGACGGGCTACCTGCCCGAGAAGGACGACACCCGGGCCGCCGACATCCTCGGACAAGAGGCCTACAAGGTGACCGGTAGGGCGCCGGTGTACGCGCTGTTGCACGATGCCCACGACCGGGCACGGGCGGCGGGCGCCACCCAGATCGAGGATCGGCCGGTCCAGGGCGATCCGGTTCATGCACTGGTGGATCTTGCGCACGACGTCGGCGCCGACCTGTTGGTGGTTGGCAACGTCGGACTGGACACCGGAGCGGCGATCATCGGGCGGGTGTTCTCGATACCTGGAGCAGTGGCCAGCCGCGCCAAGATCGACGTGTTGATCGCACACACCGCTGGCTGACGCTGGATCCGCGCCGCACGCTGCTTTCCTTCACCGTCGACATTTCCGGATGCGGACACGCACAAAGCGAGCCTGGTCCATGCTGTTCTCCATGACCCGCAACCAGATCACCGAACAGATCGTGCTCGCCCGCCTGCGTAAAGGCCTGACCTGGCAGCAACTGGCCGACGCAGTCGACAAGCCGGTGGTGTGGACCACATCGGCTCTCCTCGGCCAGCACCCGATTCCCGCTGAGGCGGGCCGGGTGCTGGTCGAGATGCTCGGCCTCGACGAGTCGGCGATCCCGGTGCTGGCCGCAGTGCCGGTGCGGGGCGGACTGCCGACCGCGGTTCCCACCGACCCGACCATCTACCGCTTCTACGAGGCAGTGCAGGTCTACGGCCCGGCGCTCAAGGAACTGATCCATGAGAACTTCGGCGATGGCATCATGAGCGCGATCAACTTCAGCGTCGACATACAGAAGAAGCCGCACCCGTCGGGCGACCGCGTCGTGGTGACGTTCGACGGTAAATTCCTTCCCTACGACTGGGTTTCAGCGCAGGCGTAAAGAATCCGACGCGTCTGACCGATTGGCGTCGCGAAGCGCTTCGAGGGGGTCATGGCGCTGATCGCCCCAGCCGCTACCGTGGGGGCGTGACCTCCGAACTCAAGGCGGACCTCGTCCTCTCGGGTGGCGGCGTCAAGGGCATCGGCCTTTCCGGCGCCGTCGTGGCGCTGCTCGAGGCCGGTTATGCGATACAGCGGGTGTCCGGCACGTCGGCAGGTTCGGTCGTCGGCGCGATCCTGGCGGCCGGCGCCGACCAGCTGGGCCCCGAGGACGTCGAGCGGCTGACCATGGCGCTGCCGTACAAGAAATTCCTCGACCCGACGCGGATCACCGGCATCCCACTGCTCGGCCCGGCCTGGGGCGTGCTGAGTGAAACCGGGATCTACAAGGGCGATTTCGCCCGCGAGTGGATCAGCTCCGAGCTGGCCAATCTCGGCGTGCGCACTTTCGGCGACCTGGCCATCGACGCCCCGAGCCTGCCGCCGGAACAGCGCTACCGGTTGGTGGTCACCGCGGCCGACGTGACCTTAGGCCAACTGGTCCGGCTGCCGTGGGACTACCACAGGCTCTACGGCCTGGATCCCGACGAGCAGCCGGTCGCCGACGCGGTGCGGGCCTCGATGTCGATCCCGTTCTTCTTCCAAACCGCGAAGCTGACCAGCACCAGCGGGATGACGTCCACCTTAATCGACGGCGGCATGCTGTCGAACTTCCCGATCGACTCGTTCGACCGACGGGACGGCAAACCACCACGCTGGCCGACGTTCGGCGTCACGTTGCTACCCAATCTGCCGCAGGGCAACGACAAGGTGATTCCGGCTCTGGCACCGGTGAATTGGCTGTTCGGCGGGCCACCGCTGATCGAAGCGCTGATCACCACGATGATCGTCGGCCGCGACCAAGCCCACCTGAGTCGGCCGTGGGTGAGTTCGCGGGCGATCCGCGTCGACTCGTCGAGCGTCGGATTTCTCGACTTCGGTATCAAGGACAAGCAGAAGCAAGAGCTCTATCAGAACGGTTACAACGCGGCGATCGCATTCTTGTCGACATGGAACTGGGAGGACTACTTGAAGCGCTTCCGGCGGCCGGGAACCTAGGCAGTCAACCCGCGAATTCGTTTGCCATGTCGTCGATTCCGGCGCGAATGCCGGCCAGCGCCTCGGCTCGGGTGCGCAGCTTCGTCGCGACATGGGCGTGCTGATTCAGCGCGGCGAAGTCCCGCGCAGCTTCCTCGGCGCGACTGAGGACCATGTCGGGCAGCACGATTTCGTCGACCCACCCGGAGGCCATCGCGGTCTCGCCGAAGAAGGTTTTCGCCAGCCCGGCTGACTGCTGGAACGCCGCCCGCGTCAGACGCAGCTTCATCACTTCCAGCGCCGCGTAGGGGATCGTCATACCGACCGCGACCTCGTTGGCCGCAATGTTGTAGGCGGGCGCGGCAATGCGATGATCGCCGCTCGCCAGCAAGAAGGCACCCATCGCAATCGCGTGACCGGTGCAGGCCATCACCACCGGCTTGGGGTACGACAGCAACCGGTGCGACAGCTCGAAACCGCCCTTGAGCATGTCGATCGAAGCCTGGACGTCACCGGAATTGAGGATCTTCAGGTCGAATCCGCCGCTGAAAACCCGGTCGTTTCCGGCGATCACGACAGCGCCGACGTCGTCGCGGTCGGCGTGGTCGAGGGCCTCCTGCAACGCCTGCTGCATGGTGGGTCCGAGGACGTTGACTTTGCCGTCGTCCATGGTGATGACCGCGATGGAATCGTCGAGACGATAAGTGACTGAACCGCTCATAGCAGCGATTGAATCAGACCGGCCACATACCGATGTCGCTAGACCCGTTCGCCGCGGTGCTTGCCGAGTTCCTCTTGGGCGTTACCCCAGCGCAGGCTGACGTCGGTCGGCGGCGCCTCGATCTGCCGGATGCGCCACCGGTCCTTGGTCTCGTCGACCGCACGGTTCATCCGCTCGATCTCGGTGCGCAACACGTCCGCGCGAGTCTCCTTGGTGGCGTAGTGGAAGTAGGTCAACAGGCTGCGCAGCAGCTCCAACTTCTGCTTCTCCCGCTTGCCCAAGTCGTGGTTGGTCATCAGCTCGATGCGCTGCACCGGCGGCAGTGCCGCCCAGTCGAGCACCACCTTGGTTTCCAGCGCACGCCGACGAGGCCGCCAGAACTTCCAGCCGCGGGGGATTTCGGCGCGGTCGTAGTAGGTCACGGTGCCCGGGAAATGCGACTCGATGCCCTCGCCGAGCTCGGCGCGGTCGAGTGCGGAGTCCCACACCGTGCGCCATTCCTGGCCGGGAGCCAGCGTCGGCAACTGGTGGGGGAGTTGCAGATCGACGACATCGGCATAGCCGTCGGTGGCGTTCTCGTATTCGGCGACGGTCGGCGGGTTCGGAAACGCGAACGAGACGTCGTAGGCGGATGTCTTGCCGAAGTTGCGGACGACCAACTCGATCACGTGCCAGTCGGCGGCGTGCGGCTCCATGAACATGCCGACGTGCGGGCGGGTTTCTTCCCACGCCAGTCGACGATTCCCACGGATGTGGACATTCGCGTAGGCGAGCGCGACAACGCCGAGCGCGAGCAACGCCCAGACGGCCCACGCCAACCAGGTAGCGGAGCCGGCACTCGCTACCTCATGCCATCGATCGCGGATCCATTCCATCGAAGAACCCATCGCTTTCCCCTAGATCACGCGATTGGCCGCGTGAAAGTTCGCTGGCGAGCTCGTATCGCGTGCTGCTATCCGCCCATCAGCGTTCGCCACTGTTCCAAGTCAGCGACTCGGTAAACATAATTTGAGCGCTTGACCTCCGACAACGAGGCGCTTGGATCCGCCGAATACCAATGTCCGGGAAATACTGTCGGATCACCCGATAGCTGTGCAAGCTTTTGCAGGCTGCGAAATATCTCGTCGGAATCTCCACCGGGAAAATCGGTGCGACCGCAGCCCTCCAGAAAGAGCGTGTCGCCGGCGATCAACCGGCCGTCGAGCAGGAAGCATTGGCTGCCCGGCGTGTGCCCGGGCGTGTGCAGCAGTTCGATGTCGATGTCGCCGACGCTGACTTTGTCACCGTTGCCGTGTGAGGTGAGATCGCTCATCGGTATTCCGGTGATCCGCGAAACAAACAGCGCCTCTTGGGAATTGACGTGGATGGGGACGCTGACCCGCTCGAGCAACTCGGCCAGGCCTGTTAGCTCGAAGCCCATCATCGAACCCCCGACATGGTCGGGGTGATGGTGGGTGACCAGGACGCCGGACAGACGCATGCCGTCGGCCTCCAGCGTGTCGACCAGGTCGCCGGCCGCGTACGCCGGGTCGACCACGACGCAGTCACCGGTCTGCCGGTCGCCGATCAGGTAGGCGAAGTTGCGCATCTGCGCAGCGATGCCGTCGCCCCGGGCGAAGTCGCGGCCGGAGAGCAGTTGGCGGAAGTACAGCTGGTCTCCAGAAGAAGAGTCGGGCACTCGGACAGCCTAAGCGGGCCCGCGACAAGCGGTAAACCTCACCGTTTGGTGCCCCCGCGGACCAGGCTGTACCCTCTTTTAGGCCCGAGGCATGACCGGAACGGTCATTTCGGGTGCGGCCCCCTTAGCTCAGTCGGTAGAGCGTTTCCATGGTAAGGAAAAGGTCAACGGTTCGATTCCGTTAGGGGGCTCGGCGGACGCCGAGCAGGCAGGCGGCGCGCAGGGCGAGGCGGTGTAGCTCAGTCGGTTAGAGCGAACGACTCATAATCGTTAGGTCGCCGGTTCGAGTCCGGCCATCGCTACCAGTGAACAACGAACACCCGAAAAGAGAACTGACGTGGCCTCCAGTACCGACGTACGGCCCAAGATCACCTTGGCGTGCGAGGTGTGCAAGCACCGCAACTACATCACCAAGAAGAACCGCCGCAACGACCCCGACCGGCTAGAGCTGAAGAAGTTCTGCTCCAACTGCGGCAAGCACCAGGCGCACCGCGAGACGCGCTGACGCCCTGCCGTCGGCCATCCCCTCAGGCGGACTAGGTACATTTAGCAGTCATGTCGCTGGGCCAAAACGCCATCGGTAAGCGTTTCCGCTACCCCGACCACTACATCGTCGAACGGGAGAAGATTCGCGAATACGCGGTCGCCGTCAAGAACGACGACCCGCCGTTTTTCGAGGAGAGCGCTGCTGCGGAACTCGGCTACGACGGCCTGGTCGCGCCGCTGACCTTCATCTCGGTGTTCGGCTACCGGGCCGTGGCCGCGTTCTTCGAATGGGCGAACATCGTCACCAACGACGCCCAGGTGGTGCAGGTCGACCAGGCGCTGAAATTCGCCGCGCCGATCAAGGTGGGCGATCGGCTTTTCTGCGACGTGGAGATCGAATCGGTTCGGCGCGCTCACGGCACCGACATCATCATGACCAGGCAGACGATCACCAACGACACAGGTGAGACTGTCCAGGAGACGTACACGACCTTGGCTGGTCGTTCAGATGAAGAGGGAGAAGGGGGCTTCACAGATGCCACTGCGTGACTTCGATTCGGTAAAGGTGGGCGACCAGCTCCCGGAGAAGATCTACCCGCTGACCCGTCAGGACCTGGTCAACTATGCGGGTGTCTCCGGCGACCTGAACCCGATCCACTGGGACGACGAGATCGCCAAGGCCGTCGGGCTGGACACCGCGATCGCCCACGGCATGCTGACCATGGGCTTGGGCGGCGGCTTCGTCACGTCGTGGGTCGGCGACCCCGGCGCGGTGACCGAATACAACGTGCGGTTCACCGCGGTGGTGCCGGTGCCCAACGACGGCAAGGGCGCCGAAGTCGTGTTCGGCGGCCGGGTCAAATCCGTTGATCCCGATAGCAAGTCGGTGACGATCGCGCTGACGGCCACCACCGACGGCAAGAAGATCTTCGGTCGGGCGATCGCAACAGCGAAGTTGGCCTAAGCGTGGCGATCAACACCGACATCCTGGGCATGGTCTGGGAGTACCCGGACAGTTACGTGGTGGGCCGGGAGAAGGTCCGCGAATTCGCCAAATCGGTCAAGGTTGATGACCCGGCTTCGCTCGACGAAAGCGCGGCCGCCGAATTGGGCTACGACTCCCTGGTCGCGCCGCTGACGTTCGTCACCATTTTCGGGCAGCTGGTCCAGGCGGACTTCATGCGCAAGGTCGACACCGGCTACGACACCATGCAGATCGTCCAGGTCGACCAGCGGTTCGTCTACTGCAAGCCGATCATGGTCGGCGACGTGCTGCACGCCCGGATGGAAATCCACTCCGTCACCGAGCGATTCGGGGCCGACATCGTGGTCACCAAGAACACCTGCACCAACGACGCGGGCGAGGTCGTGCTTGAGGCGTACACCACGGTGATGGGCCATGAGGGCGACGACTCGGTCAACCTCAAATGGGACAAGGAGACCGGCCAGGTCGTCCGGACGGCGTGATTAGTACCTGACACCTGCTCCGAGGTACACTCAGATTTCGGGGTTTTCCCAGTACCAGCGTGTTTTTCCGTAAATTGGGCGAAGCGCGCGTGCATCGAAGGCCCCGACACGCGCAGGTTGGCCTGCCAACCAGCAAAGGGGCGTAGCTCAATTGGCAGAGCAGCGGTCTCCAAAACCGCAGGTTGCAGGTTCAAGTCCTGTCGCCCCTGCCAGGGTGGACACTGGGAGTGACCATCACGCACACGACTGAACGAAGGAGCATGCCGTGAGCGACGAACGCGTCGATGACGACGCCGCAGCCGACGGCAATGGAACCGACGACGCGCAAGGTGGTCGCACGGCCGTCGTGACGCGTCCGCAGCGGCCCGCCGGTAAGCGGTCCCGTCAGCGCGCAGAGGCAGATCAGGCATCGGGCGCCGTCGAGCTCACTGATAGCGACGCCGACGACAGCGACACCAAGGCGAAAAAGGCCAAAAAGGCCAAAAAGGCCAAGTCCGACGACCCGTCGAGCAACCCGCTCGTCTTCGTCTTCAGCTACCTGAAGCAGGTCGTTGGAGAGCTGCGCAAGGTTATCTGGCCCAACCGTAAACAGATGAGCTCGTACACCTCGGTGGTGTTGGCGTTCCTGGTGTTTATGGTGACGTTGATCGGCCTGGTGGACCTGGGCTTGGCCAAGTTAGTACTGCTGGTGTTCGGCTGAGCTTGTGCACGGCCACCTAGCGCTGAAATATTAGGAAGGACCCAGAAAACCGTGACTACCTCCGACGGCGATCAGCCGGTGGGTGAGACGGTCGACATCGAAGCCGCACTTAACGAGGTCACCGCCGACGACGCAGCCGAGACGGCCGGCGCTGAAACGCCCGTCGAAGAGGCCGACTCGGCGGCCGATGAAACCGCCGCACCCGAGGAACCGGCTGAGGACGAGGACGTCGACCCGGCCGTTGCGCTGAAGGCCGAGCTGCGCTCCAAGCCCGGCGACTGGTATGTCATCCACTCCTACGCGGGCTACGAGAACAAGGTAAAGGCCAACCTCGAGACCCGTGTGCAGAACTTGGACGTCGGCGACTACATCTTCCAGGTGGAAGTGCCCACCGAAGAGGTCACCGAGATCAAGAACGGCCAGCGCAAGCTGGTCAACCGCAAGGTGCTGCCGGGCTACATCCTGGTGCGGATGGATCTCACCGACGAATCATGGAGTGCGGTGCGCAACACCCCGGGCGTCACCGGCTTCGTCGGCGCGACCTCGAAGCCGTCGGCGCTCATGCTCAACGACGTGGTGAAGTTCCTGCTCCCGCAGGGCGCCGCCAAGAAGCCCGCCAAGGGCGCTGCGGGCACGTCGACCGCGGTTGCCGAGGGCGGTCTGGAACGTCCCGTGGTCGAGGTGGACTACGAGGTCGGCGAGTCGGTCACCGTCATGGACGGGCCGTTCGCCACGCTGCCGGCGACGATCAACGAGGTCAACGCCGAACAGCAGAAACTCAAGGTGCTGGTGTCCATCTTCGGCCGCGAAACACCTGTGGAACTGGGCTTCACCCAGGTCTCGAAGATTTAAGGAAGGAACCCCAACACTCATGGCCCCGAAGAAAAAGAAGGTCGCCGGGCTGATCAAGCTGCAGATCAAGGCCGGGGAAGCCAACCCGGCTCCGCCGGTCGGTCCGGCGCTCGGCCAGCACGGCGTCAACATCATGGAGTTCTGCAAGGCGTACAACGCCGCGACGGACTCCCAGCGCGGCAACGTCGTCCCGGTGGAGATCACCGTCTACGAGGACCGCAGCTTCACCTTCGCGCTGAAGACGCCGCCGGCTGCCCGCCTGCTGCTCAAGGCCGCCAAGGTCGCCAAGGGCTCGCCCGAGCCGCACAAGGAGAAGGTCGCCAAGGTTACCTGGGACCAGGTCCGCGAGATCGCCGAGACCAAGAAGGCCGACCTCAACGCCAACGACATCGACGCGGCCGCCAAGATCATCGCCGGGACCGCCCGGTCGATGGGGATCACCGTCGTATAACTTTTCGGCGGCGTGACAACGCCAAGTGGGAGGGCCAGCTTCGGCCCGCGAACCACGACCCAACACATGGATTGGACGAACGAATGAGCAAGAACAGCAAGGCATATCGCGCCGCCCTCGAGAAGGTCGACCGCGACAATCTTTACACCCCGTTGCAGGCCGCCAAACTGGCCAAGGAGACGTCGTCGACCAAGCAGGACTCGACCGTCGAGGTTGCGATCCGGCTCGGAGTGGACCCCCGTAAGGCCGACCAGATGGTCCGCGGCACGGTGAACCTCCCGCACGGCACCGGTAAGACCGTCCGCGTCGCGGTGTTCGCGGTCGGCGAGAAGGCCGAAGAAGCAACCGCGGCCGGTGCCGACGTCGTCGGCGGCGACGACCTGATCGAGAAGATCCAGGGCGGCTTCCTCGACTTCGACGCAGCGATCGCCACCCCCGACCAGATGGCCAAGGTCGGCCGGATCGCCCGCATCCTCGGCCCGCGTGGCCTGATGCCCAACCCCAAGACCGGCACGGTCACCCCGGACATCACCAAGGCGGTGTCCGACATCAGGGGCGGCAAGATCAACTTCCGTGTCGACAAGCAGGCCAACCTGCACTTCGTGATCGGCAAGGCATCGTTCGACGAGAAAGCGCTCGTCGAGAATTACGGCGCGGCGATCGACGAGGTGCTGCGGCACAAGCCGTCGTCGTCGAAAGGCCGCTACCTGAAGAAGATCACGGTGTCGACAACCACCGGACCGGGCATCCCGGTCGACCCGGGGGTCACCCGCAACTTCAGCGAGGGGTAATTGCCCGCGACCAGACGCAGAATCGCACAAATATCGCTCGGGCGATGCGACTCTGCGTCTGCTCGCCGAGGGTGGCTAGCAGATACTTATGCCGCAGCGCCCGGCTTCAGGTAGGTCACCAGGCTGACGTCCAGCATCTCCTCGGAGAAGTAGAACTCGCAGCCGCGCAGGTACTTCATGTAGCGCTCGTAGACCTCTTCGGACTGGATCTCGATGGCCTTGTGCTTGTTGGCCTCCAGCGCGTCACTCCACAGATGCAGGGTCTTGATGTAGCTCTCGCGCAGCGAAATCGGCTCGGGCACAACGAAGCCCGCCTTCTCGCCGTGCTCGACCATCATGCCGGTGGAAGGCAGGCGGCCACCGGGGAAGATCTCGGTGAGGATGAACTTGATGAATCGCGCCGTCTCGAAGGTGACCTTCTTGCCGCGCGCGTTCAGGTCATACGGGTGGTAGGCCACGCTGCTCTGCACGGTCATCCGCCCGTCCTCGGGCATGATGCTGAACGCGTTCTTGAAGTAGCGGTCGTAGTTCTCGAAGCCGAAGTGCTCGAACGCCTCGATGGACACGATTCGATCGACCGGCCGGTGGAAGTCTTCCCAACCCTGCAACAGCACCGTGCGGGAGCGGTCGGTGTCGAGGCCGTCCAGGACCTGCTGGGTGCGGGCGTGCTGGTTGTTCGACAGTGTCAGGCCGATGACGTTGACGTCGTATTTCTCGACGGCGCGGCGCATGGTGGTGCCCCAGCCGCAGCCGATGTCGAGCAGCGTCATGCCGGGCTTGAGGTCCAGTTGATCGAGGTTCAGGTCGACCTTGGCGATCTGGGCTTCCTCCAGCGACTGGTCGTCGCTGGTGAAGTAGGCGCTGCTGTAGGTCCGCGTCGGATCCTGGAACAGTCCGAAGAAGTCGTCGGAGAGGTCGTAGTGCGCCTGGATGTCCTCTGGGCGCGTCCGCTTGTCCAGCGGATCGACGGGGTTCTCACTCATCAGCGTCTGTCAACCCTTTCCTACTGCCTGGGGTATGGCCGCACCCCAGGTTGCGAAAGCACCATACCCGGCTCCACCAGTCGTCGAGCACATCATCGTTGTTATTGCGTGCGTGGCGGCTATTTCTCCAGCGTGAACTGGTTGACGTCGATGTATCCGATCCGGAATCCATTCGCGCAACCGGTCAGATAGTGCATGTAGCGGTCGTACATTTCCTGCGACTGAATCTCGATTGCTTCGTCTTTGTGCGCCTCCAGTGCGGCCGCCCAGCAGTCCAGCGTTCGGGCGTAATGAGGCTGCAGCGACTGTCGGCGCGTCAGCGTGAAGCCGCCTTTGGCGGAGCGCTCTTCGACCATCTCGATCGACGGCAGCCGGCCGCCGGGGAAAATCTCGTCGACGATGAACTTCATGAACCGGGCCAGCTCGAAGGTCAGCGGCATGCCGCGCTCAGTCATCTGCGCCGGGGTCAGGCCGGTGATCGTGTGCAGCAACATCACCCCGTCGTCGGGCAGCGACTCGTTGGCCATCGTGAAGAAGTCGTCGTAACGGTCGTGGCCGAAGTGCTCGAACGCGCCGATCGACACGATCCGGTCCACCGGTTCGTTGAACTCTTCCCAGCCGGCCAGGCGGACTTCCTTGCTGCGGGGGCTGTCCATCGCCTCCAGCGTCTTCTGGACGTGGCCGGCCTGATTCTTGGACAGCGTCAGCCCGATGACGTTGACGTCGTACTTTTCCACGGCGCGGCGCATGGTGCTGCCCCAGCCGCAGCCGACGTCCAGCAGCGTCATCCCGGGTTGCAGGCCGAGCTTGCCCAGGGCCAGGTCGACTTTGGCCTGCTGGGCTTCTTCGAGCGTCATGTCGTCGCGTTCGAAGTAGGCGCAGCTGTAGGTCTGGCTCGGGTCGAGGAACAGCCGGAAAAACTCGTCAGAGAGGTCGTAGTGCGCTTGGACATCCTCGAAGTGCGGCCTTAATTGTTCGGCCATCGCGTCGCACGCCTTCCTGGATTTTCGTTGGTCTCACCTGCGTTGGGTTGCCTGCCGTCCCCGGCGATCCATGGGTCAGCCTAGTCGACGTGGCCGGTCCGGCCGAATCGGCAGAATCCCGGCTCAGGCCTGCGCAAACGTGGTGAACAGTTCGCCGGTGATCTCGTCCCACAGCTCTTCGGGCAAGTCGTGGCCCATGCCGTCGAACAAGACCAGGCGGGCGCCCGGGATCGTGCGGGCCACAACTTTGCCGCCGCACGGCCGCTGCAGCTTGTCGGCCTTGCCGTGCAGGACCACAGTCGGAGCGGTGATCTGCCGGTCGTAGCGGGCCAGGCTGCCGCTGGCGACGATCGCGCTGAAATGCCGGGCCGTACCCCACGGGTAGTAGCAGCGTTGGTAGCCCTGGATGGCCTCGTCGCGCAGCCGCTGCTCGGGGGCCGGGTATTGCGGGCTGCCGATAATCCGCCAGACCTGCACCGAGTAGTCCGCGATCACCTCGATCGGGGAGTTGGGCGACGGCCCCCGCAGCATGGCCAACAGCGCCCGCGGGTGTGGCGGCGGCAGGAACGGCCGGTTGTTGCTGGAGAAGATCACCGCCAGCGAGCGGGTGCGCTGCTTGAATCGCGCCGCGAAGATCTGGGCGATCATGCCGCCCATCGAGGCGCCGACGATGTGGGCTTTGTCGATCTCGAGATGGTCGAGGATCGCGGCGGCGTCGTCGGCCATGTCTTCGAGCCGATAGTCAGCCTTACCGGGAATGCCCAGGAAGAACTTGACCATGCTCGGGATCATCGCCTCGCTGTTGCCGCGACGTTCGGTCTTGCTGGACAGGCCGACGTCGCGGTTGTCGTAGCGGATCACCCGCAGGCCCTGGGCAACGAGCTTCTCGCAGAACCTCATCCGCCACAGCAGCAGCTGCGAGCCGAGGCCCATGATCAGCAGGACGGCCGGGTCGCTTGGTTCGCCCATGTCCTCGTAGTAGATGTCCACATCGCCCGAACGTGCTGTGCCGGTGCGGATTTGCATAAGTTGTACCTCTCAGGCGTCGATGCCGGAGTCGTTGTGCTCGCGGGCCACCTCGACCATGAAGTTGGCGAAGTAGCCGGTGAGCTGCGGGTCGGACATCATCTGCCAGCTCGGTGCCAGCAGTTTCATGTAGCGCTCCACGTAGAGGAACTGCTTGCCGATCAGCACCAGCTCACGCGGCAGTTTGACGTCGTAGGCGTCGGCGAGCGTCGACAGCTGCTTGCCGATGTCGGCGTAGGACAGCTCGCCGAGGGTCTGCATGGTCAGCGGGGTGGCGAAGCGCTCCAGGTCCTTGGCGGCCTCGGCCTCGGGTCGCATGGTGCCCACGGCGCCCATCAGCACGACGATCTTGCCGGCCGCGGCGTGGTCCTTCTTCACCAGCAGCGCGTGCACCAGCTCGCGCAGCAGCCAGCGGGTCCGCGGATCGATGCGGCCCATGATGCCGAAGTCGAAGAACACGATCCGGCCCTTGTCGTCGACACAGAGGTTGCCGGCGTGCAGGTCGCCGTGGAACAGGCCGTGCCGCAGTCCGCCCTCGAAGAGGCTGAACAGCAGTGCCTTGACCAGCTCGGTGCCGTCGAAGCCGGCCTTGCCGATGGCGGCGACGTCGTCGATGCGGATGCCCTGCACCCGCTCCATGGTCAGCACCCGCTCCGAGGTCAGATCCCAGTACACCTGGGGCACCCGGATGTTGCGGCCGAGCGGCGACCCGTGCAGGTGGGAGACCCAGGCCTCCATCGACTGCGCCTCGAGCCGGAAGCTGAGCTCCTCGGCCAGGTTGTCGGAGAAGTCCGCGACGACGTCCTGCGCGGACAGCCGGCGGCCCAGCTTGGCCAGCTCGACGGCCTGCGCGAAGCGCTTGAGGATCTGCAGGTCGGCGGCCACCCGGCGGCGGATGCCGGGCCGCTGGATTTTGACGACGACCTCTTCGCCGCTGTGCAGCGTGGCGTAGTGCACCTGGGCGATCGACGCCGAGGCGAACGGGTGTTCTTCGAAGTGGGCGAACAGCTCCGACGGGTCGCCGCCGAGCTCTTCGGCAAGGAGTTTGTGCACGGCGTCGTTGTCGGCCGGCGGAACCCGGTCGAGCAGGCTGCGGAACTCGCGGGACAGCTGTTCGCCGAACGCGCCGGGGCTGGACGCGATGATCTGGCCGAACTTGACGTAGGTCGGGCCCAGGTCGGCGAAGGTCTGGGGAAGTTGCTTGACGACCTTTTGTTGCAGCGGACCCTTGCCGGGCAGCGTGGTCAGGATGCGGGCTGCGGTGCGGGTGAGCTGCCAACCGGTCACGCCGATGCGTGCCGCCTCGACCGGTAGCGGTACCCGGTCGAGCCTGGCAACTCCACGGTGGTTGCTGGAACTCATTGCTGCAGTCTCTCAAATTGCCAGTTCGTTACCGAATCTCGCAGGTCAAGGGCCGCTCGACGGCGCCTTGCGCGGCGTCCAGGGCTGCACCCAGCCGTCGATCGACCAGCCCTCCAGGGCGGCCAGCAGCTCGTACATGGTGGCGCCGTCGATGGTCTCGCGGATGATGTCGGCATGGCCGCAGTGCCGGGTCAGCTCGTTGATCACGTGCAGGATCACCCAGCGCACCGACCAGTCCTTGATGCCCCTCGGAAGCCACGGAATATCCTGCGGCACTGGCACTTTCGCCGCAAGATCGGTCGTCTCGACCAGTCGCAGCGCCTTGGCGCTCTCGGCCTTGAACTTCTGGAGTAGCCCGTCCAGCGTCTCGTCGGGCCGCATGACGTGCTGGCCGGCGAAGTCCTTGGCGATCTCGTCGAACGGCCGGGGATCGCGCGGCGGGGCGTCGGGTGCGGCAGCGACCCGCGACATCCAGGTGTGCTGCATCGCGGTGCAGTGCTTGACCAACCCGCCGATGGACAGCTCGCCGACGGTCGGGCACGAGCGGGCCTGCTCGTCGGTCAGGCCGAAGGCCACCGCGAAAAACCCGCTCTGGTGGTAGGCGAGGTACTCGCGCAGGGCGCTGCGTTCGTCAGCGACGGGCGGAGCGAGAGCAGGCATCGGCGGTCCTTTCTCGTGGACGTGTCGCAAGCCTTCCACCCGGGCACCCCTTCGGCGTCGTAGGGTGCGGGAATGCGGGTGGTTTCGGCGGAGTCGACGGATCTTTTCGTGGGCCCGGTCGACGCGCCAATGCAGCTGGCCCGGGTGACACTCGACGGGTCGACCGAGCCGGTGCAGGTTCGTGTCGACGGCGACGGGCTCAGCGGTTCGGCCCGGGGCCAGGGCGTGGTCGAGGTGCCGGTTTCGGTCGAGGGCCCGGTGGTCGGGGAGCGGCGGGCCGCTTCGGTACACGCCGGCGTTGCCCAGACGTCCTTCGACTTCGTGGTCGCCGAGCCGGGCTGGACGATGTTCATGATCAGCCACTTCCACTACGACCCGGTGTGGTGGAACACCCAAGGTGCCTACACGAGCCGCTGGACCGAGGACCCGCCCGGAAAAGCCCGGCAGACCAACGCGTTCGAGTTGGTTCATGCGCATCTGGAGATGGCCCGCCGCGAGCCCGAGTACAAGTTCGTCCTGGCCGAGGTGGACTACCTCAAGCCGTACTGGGACACCCACCCCGAAGACCGTGCCGACCTGCGTCGGCTGATCCGGCAGGGCCGGGTGGAGATCATGGGCGGCACCTACAACGAGCCGAACACCAACCTCACCAGCCCCGAGACGACTATCCGAAACTTCGTGCACGGCATCGGTTTTCAGCGTGATGTGCTGGGCGGCAGCCCCGAAACCGCGTGGCAGCTCGACGTGTTCGGTCACGACCCGCAGTTTCCCGGCATGGCCGCCGACGCCGGGCTGACCTCGAGTTCGTGGGCCCGCGGGCCGCACCACCAGTGGGGCCCGATGCACAGCGAGGGCGGCGTCTCGGGCATGCAGTTCAGCAGCGAGTTCGAGTGGATTTCGCCGTCGGGCCGCGGGCTGCTCACGCACTACATGCCGGCGCATTATTCGGCCGGCTGGTGGATGGACGAGTCGACCACGGTGGCCGAGGCCGAGCGGGCCTGCGTCGAGTTGTTCGCGGAGCTGAAGAAGGTCGCGCTGACCCGCAACGTGTTGCTGCCGGTCGGCACCGACTACACGCCACCGAACAAGTGGGTCACCGACATTCACCGCGACTGGGCCGCGCGGTACACCTGGCCGCGCTTCGTCTGCGCGCTGCCGCGCGAGTTCTTCGCCGCGGTGCGTGCCGAGTTGGACGAGCGCGATGAGGCACCCTCGCCGCAGACCCGCGACATGAACCCGATTTACACCGGTAAGGACGTGTCGTTCATCGACACCAAGCAGGCCAACCGGGCCGCCGAGGACGCCGCGCTGGACGCCGAGAAGTTCGCGGTCTTCGCCGGTCTCGTCGGCGGCGCGGACTATCCGCAGGCGGCGCTGGCCAAGGCGTGGGTGCAATTGGCCTACGGTGCGCACCACGACGCGATCACCGGCTCGGAATCCGATCAGGTCTATCTCGACCTGCTGACCGGCTGGCGGGACGCGTGGGAGCTGGGCCGGGCGGCCCGGGACAACTCGCTGGCGCTGCTGTCCAGCGCGGTGGACGGCGACGTTGTGGTGTGGAACACGTTGGCGCACAATCGGACCGATATCGTCACCGCGCGATTTACTGAACCCCTGGGTGCTCGCGTCAAGGTGCTGGATCACGACGGCATCGCGCTGCCCGCGGTGGTCGAGCACGGCGGGACGTCGGTCAGCTGGCTGACCCGCGACGTGCCGTCGCTGGGTTGGCGTTCCTATCGCGTGGTTGCCGGGGACGCTTCTGCTGGTTGGGAGTCGTTGGAGGGCAACGAGATTGCCAACGAGCACTATCGGTTGACGGTCGACCCGTCGCGGGGCGGGGGAGTGGTCTCGCTGGTCCGTGACGGCCGACAGCTGATCGCCGATGGCCGAGTCGGCAACGAGCTGGCCGTCTACGAGGAATACCCGGCGCATCCGACCGGCGGCGAAGGTCCCTGGCATCTGCTGCCCAAGGGGCCGGTGGTCGGGTCGTCGGAAACTGCTGCCGAGGTGCAGGCCTACCGCAGTCCGGTGGGGCGACGGCTGGTTGTCCGCGGCCGCATCGGTGAATTGTTGCGCTACACCCAGACACTGACGCTGTGGCGCGGCGTCGACCGGGTCGACTGCGCCACCACCATCGACGACTTCGTCGGCGAAGACCGGCTGTTGCGATTGCGCTGGCCGTGCCCGGTGCCCGGCGCGATGCCGGTCAGCGAAGTCGGCGATGCCGTGGTCGGTCGCGGTTTTGCGTTGCTGCACCATCCTCATACGGACTCTGAGTCGGTGGACACCGCCGACCAGCCCTGGACGCTGGACAACCCGGCCTACGGCTGGTTCGGATTGTCGTCGGCGGCGCGGGTCCGCGTCGGTGACGGGGTGCGCGCGGTGTCGGTGGCCGAGGTCGTCGCACCGACCGGGGCGATGGGTGGTCGGCTGGCACGCGACCTGGTGGTCGCGCTGGTGCGGGCCGGGGTCACGGCGACCTGCAGCAGCGCAGACCGGCCGCGGTACGGGCTGCTCGGCGTCGACTCCAACCTGCCCGATACCCGTATTGCTTTGAGCCAGAGCTCCTTCACCGCGTCGGTGCTGGCGGCCGCCGATCCGGCTTATGCCGGTGAACTCGAGCGTCAGCTGGCCGACACCGGCTGCGCCAGGGTGTGGGTGCCCGCGGCTGCCCCGTTGGCCGAAGCCTGGACTCCCGATGCCGATCTTCGGGATGCGCGGGCGCTGCCGGTGCTGGTGATCGCCGGGAGCGACGACGCCCACCTCGCCAAGGCGATCGCGTCGGTGGTCGACGACCTGGCCGATGCCGAGATCGTCGTCATCCAGCACGCCCCGTCGGGCCTGCGGGACTTCGAATCGCGCACTGTCGCGCTGTGCAACCGCGGCGTGCCCAGCTTCGCCGTCGAGACCGACGGCACCCTGCACACCGCGCTGATGCGATCGTGTACGGGCTGGCCGTCCGGTATCTGGATCGACGAGCCGCGCCGCACCGCACCGGACGGCTCCAATTTCCAATTACAGCACTGGACCCACACTTTCGACTACGCGCTGGTGTGCGGTGGCGGTGATTGGCGTCGCGCCGGGGTGCCCGAGCGTAGCGCCGAGTTCTCCCACCCGCTGTTGCCCGTGACGTCGTCGGGCTCGCTGGGCGGGTTGCCCGCGACCGGCTCACTACTGCAGGTGGAACCCGTCGGCGCGGTGCAGCTGGGCGCACTCAAGGCGGCCGGCAACCCGCTGGCCCACGGTAGCGCCGAGCGTGTCGACACGACTCGCGTCGCGATCCGGCTGGTCGAAACCCGCGGCGGCGACGCCAAAGTCGACGTGCGTTCCCCGCTGGGGACGGTGTCCGAGCTGCGGTCGGCCGACCTGCTGGAGCGGCCGCAGGGCCGCCACCACGTGACGACGTTGCACGGCCACCAGATCGGCACCGCGCTCGCGCGATTCGACCTGCCGCGGCTGCTGGATGCCGAAAATGCCGTGCTGGCACCGGATGCCGAGATCGCGCAGCCGCTGTACGCACGCTACTGGCTGCACAACCGCGGACCGGCGCCGCTGGGTGGGCTACCCGCCGTCGCGTACCTGCACCCGCAGCAGCTCACCGCCGAGCCGGGTTCCGCGGTGTCACTGCGCCTGACCTTGGCCAGCGACAGCACCGATGCCTCGCTGGCCGGGACGGTGTCGCTGGTCTGCCCGCCGGGCTGGTCGGCGGACCCGGCCGCGTTGCCCTTCGCGCTGTCGGCCGGCGAGCATCTGGAAGCCGACATCGTGGTCTCGACGCCGGCGGGCGTCGAGCCCGGCGGGTACCCGGTGCGGGCGCAGCTGGCGGTCACCGATGCCGCCGTCCCGGCGGCTTGGCGTCAGGTGGTCGAGGATGTCGCGCTGGTCTCGGTGGGCGGGGCGGACCACGGTGGGCTGGTCCAGCTGACCCGTGAGCCCACGGATGTCTTTGTCGCCGCCGGTGATTCGGCTCAGTTGAGCGCCACGCTCGGCACCGACGCGGGCGCTGACCTGAGCCTCGAGGCGCACCTGATCAGCCCCTGGGGGACGTGGGAGTGGATCGGCCCGGCCGCGCTGGGTGCGGTATTACCGGCCCGCGGCACCGTCGACGTCAGCTTCGACGTGCACCCGCCCGCGTGGATCGAGCCCGGCCAGTGGTGGGCGCTGATCCGGATCGGCTGCGCCGGCCGACTGGTCTACTCGCCGGCCGTCACGGTGACCGTGCGATGACTCATCTCCACCCGCCCGGCGCGGTTGCGTTCGTCGACGGCATTGCGGTATCGGTCGACGAGGTCGACGCGCGCGAGTCACGTTTGCGCGGGGGCCCGCTGGCCTCCGCGCTGCCGGTTGCCGGGACCAGCGAGGGCAGGCAACTGCGGCGCTGGCTCACCCAGCTGATCGTCACCGAACGCGTGGTCGCCGTCGAGGCCGCGGCCCGGGGCGTGTGCGCCGACGATGCCCCTGGCGAGGACGAGCTGGTGCCCGACATCACCGCCCGGCTGGAGATGGGCAGCATCGCCGCCGCGGCGTTGGCCGATCCTCGCGCGCGAGCACTGTTCGCCCGCATCACCTCCGACGTCGACGTCAGCGACGGCGATATCGCTGCCTATCACGAGCGAAACCCGTTGCGCTTCGCCGGTTCTCAACGCGACGCCCGCGGCTGGCGGACCCCGGCGGCGACCATCCCGCCGCTCGCCGCGGTACGTTCGACGATCGCCGACCACCTGCGGGGCGCCGCCCGACGACGGGCCTTCCGGATCTGGCTCGACCAACGCCGCGCCGCACTCGTGCAGCTCGCCCACGGCTACGAGCACCCCGGCGACCCGCGTCAACCCGACAACACCCATCGGCACTGAACGGTGCTGACCCTGGCCCTCGATATCGGCGGCACCAAGATCGCCGTCGGGCTGGTCGACCCGGCCGGCGAATTGGTGCACACGTTCGTTGAGCCCACTCCCAAAAGCCCTGATGCAGAACATGTCTGGGATGCGCTTGATCGGATGATCGCCGAGGCGGCCAAGACTGCCAGGGGAGCGATCCGGGCGGTCGGCATTGGATGCGCCGGCCCCGTCGACGCCGTCGCGGGCACCGTCACCCCGATCAATATCGGTTCTTGGCAAGGGTTTCCATTGCGCGACCGAGTCGCGGCCGCGGTGCCCGGCGTGCCGGTCCAACTGGCCGGAGACGGTGTGTGCATGGCCCTCGGTGAGCATTGGCGGGGTGCCGGCGGTGGTGCCCGCTTCATGCTCGGCATGGTGATCTCGACCGGTGTGGGTGGTGGGCTGGTGCTCGACGGCAAGCCGTATCACGGACGGACCGGCAACGCGGGTCACGTCGGCCACGTCGTCGTCGAGCCCGACGGGCAACTCTGCACGTGCGGCGGCCGCGGCTGCGTCGAGACCGTCGCAGCCGGGCCGTGGATGACGCGGTGGGCGCTGGCCAACGGCTGGGACGGGCCGCCGGGCGCCGACGCCGTGGCGCTGGCCGACGCGGCCGAGGCCGGTCAGCCGGTGGCGCTGAAGGCGTTTTACCGGGGCGCGACGGCGGTGGCCGCGATGATCGCCTCGGTCGGCGCCATATGCGACCTCGACCTCGTCGTCATCGGCGGGGGAGTGGCTCGAGCCGGTCCGTTGCTGTTCGATCCGCTCCGGGCAGCTTTGGCCGACTACGCGGGGCTGAAATTTATCCGCGGCATGCGGGTGGTGCCGGCCGTTCTCGGCGGCGACGCCGGATTGATCGGGGCCGCGGCACTGGTCACATAAGTCACATGAGTCACATGAGTCACCGACCCCCACCCCCGAGCTGTGACTGCTGTGACTCGTCGTTTTGGCTGATCGGGACGGTGCACTGTATGGTGAGCGGCGATCCACCGAAGACCGTAGGTCACCGAGCAATCGGGTGAAGGTCCGGGCTCGCACAAAAGTGTATGGGCCCGGCGGCCCACGCAGGAGGACGAGGCAGATCTCCGTTGGCCCGAGCCGACGGGAACTTCACGCCCCGACCGCATCCTGCGTCGGGGCGTTCGTCGTTTCCGGGCGCAGCGGGTCGTCGCACGACGACCCAGAACTCAAGGAGGAATGCATGGCACAGGCTGGAAAGGCCACCGCCGTTGCAGACATCGCTGAGCAGTTCAAGAGCTCAACAGCGACCGTGATCACCGACTATCGCGGTTTGACGGTCGCCAACATGGCCGAGTTGCGCCGCTCGCTGGCTGGTTCCGCGACCTACTCGGTCGCCAAGAACACGCTGATCAAGCGCGCTGCGTCGGAAGCGGGCGTGGAAGGCCTCGACGAGCTGTTCGTCGGGCCGACCGCGATCGCGTTTGTCAGCGGTGAGGCCGTCGACGCCGCCAAGGCGATCAAGAAATTCGCCAAGGACCACAAGGCGCTGGTCATCAAGGGCGGCTATATGGACGGCCGCGCGCTGACCGTGGCCGAAGTCGAGCGCATCGCCGACCTGGAGTCGCGCGAGGTCCTGCTGGCCAAGCTGGCCGGAGCGATGAAGGCCAACCTGTCCAAGGCGGCCGGGCTGTTCAACGCGCCCGCCTCGCAGATGGCCAGGCTCGCGTTCGCACTGCAAGAAAAGCGAGCCTCAGAAGAGCCGGCGGCCCCGGCCGAAGCGCCGGCTGCAGAAGCTGAGCCAACCGAAACACCCGCCGAAACCACCGAATAACCCCGTAACACCCAGGAAGGACCCACACCATGTCCAAGCTCTCCACTGACGAACTGCTCGACGCCTTCAAGGAACTCACCCTGCTGGAGCTCTCGGAGTTCGTGAAGAAGTTCGAAGAGACCTTCGAGGTCACCGCGGCCGCCCCGGTCGCAGTGGCGGCCGCCGGCCCCGCCGCCGGTGGCGCGCCCGCCGAGGCCGCCGAGGAGCAGTCGGAGTTCGACGTCATCCTCGAGTCCGCCGGTGACAAGAAGATCGGCGTCATCAAGGTCGTGCGTGAGATCGTCTCGGGTCTGGGCCTCAAAGAGGCCAAGGACCTCGTCGACGGCGCGCCGAAAGCAGTTCTGGAGAAGGCCCCCAAGGAGGCCGCCGACGAGGCCAAGAGCAAGCTCGAGGCCGCCGGCGCCACCGTCACCGTCAAGTAGTCGACTACAGCGAAAACCCCCGGAGCCGAACTGGTTCCGGGGGTTTCGTGTAGCTAGCGCTGGACCGACGCCAGTTGCGACTTGCGCACCAACTCCGGTGAATCACCCAGCGCAACCAGCAAGTTCGTTGTCAATGCGGCCAGCACCGGTCCGATGGCACTGCCCTGCGCGCCGTAGGAACCGGCCAGCTCGAGCATGACGAAGCCGTGAATCGCCGCCCAGAACTGCGCGGCGGTGGCCACCACGGCGGCGTCGTCGTCGGGCGAGCCGTCGACGCGCCCGGCCTGCATGGCGCGGTGCACGCCCCGCACGACGTGGGCGAAGCTGGGGTGGTGGTCGTTGATCTCGGCCAGGGTCAGCGTGAGGACGTTGTGCGCCGGCGCGTTGATGCCGTGCGCGCTGGTGCTGCCGAACATCAGTCGATACATGTGTGGCCGCTCGATCGCGTAGCGCCGGTAGGCGATTCCGGTAGCCATCAGATCGGCGACCGGGTCCGACGTCGACGGCATCGTCATCGCGACATCGAACTGACGTAGACCCTCCTCGGCAATTGCGGCGATCAGCCCGGGCATGCCGCCGAAGTAGGTGTACACCGCCATGGTCGACGTCCCGGCGGCGCTGGCGATCTTGCGAGTCTGCAATCCGTCTGGGCCGTCCTGATTGAGGATGTCGACGGCAACGCGCAGCAACTCGTCGCGCACGTTGCGTTTGGGCCTCGGGGTCTCGGGGGGCATCGATAGACATCTTGACACACCACCCGGCGAACTGTTATAACGATGACATATCAATGTTATAGCAGCTGGGAGGCTTGCGTGGACAACGCCGTCAGTGCACCACCGGCGAATCCGTACCTCGACGACTTCCTGGCCCCGGTCAGCGACGAGGTGACCGCCACTGACCTCCCGGTTACCGGCGACATCCCCGACTTCCTGGCTGGCCGCTACCTGCGCAACGGGCCCAACCCGGTTGCCGACGTCGACCCGGCCACTTATCACTGGTTCACCGGCGACGGCATGGTTCACGGTGTGTCGCTGCGGGGCGGCAAGGCCGGCTGGTACCGCAACCGCTGGGTGAGAAGCGCCGCTGTGCGCAACGTGCTGGGGGAGTCGGGCGCGGGCCCGCGCAATCTCAAGGCCGGCATGCAGTCCCTGGGCGCCAACACCAACGTGCTGGCCCATGCCGGCAAGACGCTGGCGCTGGTCGAAGGTGGCGTGGCCAACTACGAACTCACCGACGAACTCGACACCGTCGGCCCGTGCGACTTCGGCGGGACCCTGACGGGCGGCTACGCCGCGCACCCGCATCGCGACCCGCGTACCGGGGAACTGCACGCGGTGTCCTACTCCTTCGCCCGCGGCAAGTCCGTGCAGTACTCCGTCATCGACAGAGCCGGTCATGCCCGTCGCACAGTCGACATCGAAGTCTCGGGGTCGCCGATGATGCACGACTTCTCGTTGACCGACAAGTATGTAGTGCTCTACGACCTGCCGGTGACGCTCGACCCGATGCAGCTGCTGCCGAGGAAGATGCCGCGGTGGTTGCGGCGCCCGGCTCGGATCGTGGCCGAAGCCGTCGTCGGACAGGTGCCGGTGCCGGGGCCGATCGTGGCGATGTTCAACCGCAACGAGACCTCGGCGTATCAGCTGCCTTACGCCTGGAACCCGAAATACCCGGCGCGCATCGGCGTGATGCCGCGAGAGGGCACCAACAAAGACGTCCGGTGGTTCGAGATCGAACCTTGCTACGTCTACCACCCGCTGAACGCCTTCTCGGAAGTTCGCAACGGCCACGAGATGCTGGTCCTCGATGTGGTGCGCTACGCGCGGATGTTCGACCGCGACCGTCGCGGGCCCGGCGACACCAGGCCCACGCTGGACCGCTGGGTGGTCAACCTGGCCACCGGATCGGTGAGCAGCGAACGTCTCGACGACCGCTCGCAGGAATTCCCCCGCATCAACGAAACACTGCTGGGCAGCAGGCATCGCTTCGGTTACACCGTCGGAATCGACGGCGGCTTCGTGGACTCGGGCAGATCGAAAATGCTGTCGGCGCTCTACAAGCATGACTTTGCCACTGGATCGAGCATGGTCGCTCCGCTCGACCCCGAGGTGCTGATCGGCGAGATGTCGTTCATCCCGCGCCCCGGCGCCGACTCGGCCAGCTCGTCTGAAGACGACGGAATCCTGATCGGTTACGGGTATCACCGCGGACGTGACGAAGGTCAACTACTGCTGCTCGATGCGCAAACCTGCGAATCGGTGGCGACGGTCCACTTACCGCAGCGCGTGCCCATGGGATTTCACGGAAACTGGGCACCCCAGGACTGAGCAAAACTGACCCCCCTGTGCGCTACAGTGACTCAAGCCACAAGCCGGGCTTGGGGTGAGATCAGCACTAGCAGTGGGAGGATTTCGCGTGGGCATCGGTATCTCGGTTGAGGGGCTGACCAAGTCTTTCGGGTCCCAGCGGATCTGGGAAGACGTCACGTTGGACATCCCGCAGGGCGAGGTCAGCGTGCTGCTGGGCCCGTCCGGTACGGGTAAGTCCGTCTTTTTGAAGTCGCTGATCGGCCTGCTGCGTCCCGAGCGCGGCTCGATCCTGGTCGACGGCACCGACATCATCGAGTGTTCGGCCAAGGAGCTCTACGACATCCGCACCCTGTTCGGGGTGATGTTCCAGGATGGCGCGCTGTTCGGGTCGATGAACATTTTTGACAACACCGCATTCCCGCTGCGTGAGCACACCAAGAAGAAGGAATCCGAGATCCGTGACGTGGTCATGGAAAAGCTCGACATGGTGGGTCTGGGCGGGGATGAGAAGAAGTTTCCCGGTGAGATCTCCGGTGGTATGCGCAAGCGTGCCGGCCTGGCTCGCTCGCTGGTGCTGGACCCGCAGATCATTCTGTGCGACGAGCCGGACTCCGGCCTGGACCCGGTCCGTACCGCGTATCTGTCGCAGTTGCTGATCGACATCAACGCCCAGATCGACTGCACGATCCTGATCGTGACGCACAACATCAACATCGCCCGCACGGTGCCCGACAACATGGGCATGTTGTTCCGCCGCAAGCTGGTCATGTTCGGCCCGCGTGAGGTGCTGCTGACCAGTGATGAGCCGGTCGTCAAGCAGTTCCTCAACGGTCGCCGTATCGGCCCGATCGGTATGAGCGAGGAAAAGGACGAGGCCACCATGGCCGAGGAGCAGGCCCACATCGAAGCCGGCCACCATGATGGTGGCACCGATGAGATTACCGGCGTGCCCGCCCAGATCACCTGCACCCCGGGTATGCCCGAGCGCAAGGGCGCCGCCCGCCGGCAGGCCCGGGTCCGGGAGAACCTGCACCTGCTACCCAAAGACGCCCAACAGGCCATCCTCGAATCCTTCGAGAACGACAAGCAGCCCGCCCCCGGGTACGAAGACCCCGACACCGCCTCGATCCCGACGCGGCGCGGGCTCTGACCCGCGACCCCTTGCCGACCATCACGGAAGGAGTTTGTTCCACACACAAGGCGCGTCACCTCTTGACGGCAGCCTCCGGAGGGGTCACTCTGTTGGGCAGTATGAATGCACGGGAAAGTAGAGCCGCCAGCCAGCGCCGATACACCCGCGCACGGTAGTTGAGGAATGCGCCGTCCTGCGCTATTGTTGGACGTTGCGCTGGCTGCCTCCTGCCCATCTCACACTCGCCACTCGACACCGTGGTCCTAGCTTGAGCTATCGCTGATTCAAGCGAACTAGCTACGTGCGTGAGATTCGGTCAGATCGTCCGCCAGCCGAACCGACAAAATTACAGCGGCGAACGGCTCCGGTGATCTTCCGGATCTCTCGTCGCGTGAGGTGCTGGAAGGAATGCATCTTGGCAGTCTCGCGCCAGAGCAAGAAAAATCCACCAAATTCTCTAAGTTCTGCCTCTTCAAACAGTTCCGTACCCGGTGCCCCTGATCGTGTCTCGTTCGCCAAGTTGCGCGAACCTCTCGAGGTTCCGGGCTTGCTGGACGTGCAGACCGACTCGTTCGAGTGGCTGATCGGCAAGGACAGCTGGCGCGAGCGCGCGGTGGAGCGCGGCGAGGTCGACCCCAAGGGCGGTCTCGAAGAGGTACTCGAAGAGTTGTCGCCAATCGAGGACTTCTCGGGTTCGATGTCGCTGTCGTTCTCGGACCCACGATTCGACGAGGTCAAGGCACCTGTCGATGAGTGCAAAGACAAGGACATGACCTACGCTGCCCCGCTGTTCGTCACCGCGGAGTTCATCAACAACAACACCGGCGAGATCAAGAGCCAGACGGTGTTCATGGGTGACTTCCCGATGATGACCGAGAAGGGCACGTTCATCATCAACGGCACCGAGCGTGTGGTGGTCAGCCAGCTGGTCCGCTCGCCCGGCGTGTACTTCGACGACACCATCGACAAGTCCACCGAGAAGGTGCTGCACAGCGTCAAGGTGATCCCGAGCCGCGGCGCGTGGCTGGAGTTCGACATCGACAAGCGCGACACCGTCGGTGTGCGCATCGACCGCAAGCGTCGCCAGGCCGTGACCGTGCTACTCAAGGCGCTGGGCTGGAGCAACGAGCAGATCCGCGAGCGCTTCGGGTTCTCCGAGATCATGATGCAGACCCTCGAGCGCGACCCCACCGCGAACCCCGACGAGGCGCTGCTGGAGATCTACCGTCGGCTGCGTCCGGGCGAGCCGCCGACCAAGGAGTCCGCGCAGACCCTGTTGGAGAACCTGTTCTTCAAGGAGAAGCGCTACGACCTGGCCCGCGTTGGTCGCTACAAGGTCAACAAGAAGCTGGGCCTGACCACGGTCGAGACCATCAACCCCCGCAAGACCACGTTGACCGAGGAAGACGTCGTCGCGACCGTCGAGTACCTGGTGCGCCTACACGAAGCGGCTCAAGGTGGCCAGGCCCCGTTCATGACCGTCCCGGGTGGCGTCGAGGTCCCGGTGGAGACCGACGACATCGACCACTTCGGCAACCGTCGTCTGCGCACAGTGGGTGAGCTGATCCAGAACCAGATCCGGGTCGGCATGTCCCGGATGGAGCGCGTGGTCCGCGAGCGGATGACGACTCAGGACGTCGAGGCGATCACGCCGCAGACGCTGATCAACATCCGCCCGGTGGTCGCCGCGATCAAGGAGTTCTTCGGCACCAGCCAGCTCTCGCAGTTCATGGACCAGAACAACCCGCTGTCGGGTCTGACCCACAAGCGTCGCCTGTCGGCGCTGGGCCCGGGTGGTCTGTCCCGCGAGCGCGCGGGCCTGGAAGTTCGTGACGTGCACCCCAGCCACTACGGCCGGATGTGCCCGATCGAGACTCCGGAAGGCCCGAACATCGGCCTGATCGGGTCGCTGTCGGTGTACGCGCGGGTCAACCCGTTCGGTTTCATCGAGACGCCCTACCGCAAGGTGGTCGACGGCGTGGTCACCGACGAGATCGGATACCTGACCGCCGACGAGGAAGACCGCCACGTCGTCGCGCAGGCCAACTCGCCTCTCGACGATGCGGGCCACTTCGCCGAGGACCGCGTGCTGGTCCGCCGTAAGGGCGGCGAGGTCGAGTACGTGTCGTCGGCCGAGGTCGACTACATGGACGTCTCGCCGCGGCAGATGGTCTCGGTGGCCACCGCGATGATTCCGTTCCTCGAGCACGACGACGCCAACCGTGCCCTGATGGGTGCCAACATGCAGCGTCAGGCGGTTCCGCTGGTGCGCAGCGAGGCGCCGCTGGTGGGTACCGGCATGGAGTTGCGCGCCGCGATCGACGCCGGCGACGTCGTCGTCGCCGACAAGGCCGGTGTGATCGAGGAGGTGTCCGCCGACTACGTCACCGTGATGGCCGACGACGGCACCCGGCACACCTACCGGATGCGCAAGTTCGCCCGGTCCAATCACGGCACCTGCGCCAACCAGCGTCCGATCGTGGACAGTGGCGAGCGGGTCGAGGCCGGCCAGGTCATCGCCGACGGGCCGTGCACCGACAACGGTGAGATGGCGCTCGGCAAGAATCTGCTGGTCGCGATCATGCCGTGGGAAGGCCACAACTACGAGGACGCGATCATCCTCTCTAACCGGCTGGTCGAAGAAGACGTGTTGACGTCGATTCACATCGAGGAGCACGAGATCGACGCCCGCGACACCAAGCTGGGTGCCGAGGAGATCACCCGGGACATCCCGAACGTCTCGGATGAAGTCCTCGCAGATCTGGATGAGCGCGGCATCGTGCGCATCGGCGCCGAGGTTCGCGACGGCGACATCCTGGTCGGCAAGGTCACCCCGAAGGGGGAGACCGAGCTGACCCCGGAGGAGCGGCTGCTGCGTGCCATCTTCGGCGAGAAGGCCCGCGAGGTCCGGGACACGTCGCTGAAGGTGCCGCACGGTGAGTCCGGCAAGGTGATCGGTATCCGGGTGTTCTCCCGCGAGGACGACGACGAGCTGCCGGCCGGTGTCAACGAACTGGTCCGCGTCTACGTCGCCCAGAAGCGCAAGATCTCCGACGGTGACAAGCTGGCCGGACGGCACGGCAACAAGGGCGTCATCGGCAAGATCCTGGCGCAAGAGGACATGCCGTTCCTGCCGGACGGCACCCCGGTGGACAT
Source organism: Mycobacterium sp. (assembly GCF_039583785.1). Lineage (GTDB taxonomy): Bacteria > Actinomycetota > Actinomycetes > Mycobacteriales > Mycobacteriaceae > Mycobacterium. The sequence continues at coordinate 174,149 of NZ_JAVKSG010000002.1, read as the reverse complement.
CATCCTGAACACCCACGGTGTGCCGCGACGGATGAACATCGGCCAGATTCTGGAAACCCACCTCGGGTGGGTGGCCAAGGCCGGCTGGAACATCGAGGGTTCCCCCGAGTGGGCGGCCGCCCTGCCCGAGGACCTGCACGCGTCGCAGCCGGGCTCGATCGTCGCCACGCCGGTGTTCGACGGCGCCAAGGAAGCGGAGCTGCAGGGCCTGTTGGCCTCGACGCTGCCCAACCGCGACGGCGACGTGATGGTGAACGCCGACGGCAAGGCGAACCTGTTCGACGGCCGCAGTGGTGAGCCGTTCCCGTACCCGGTGACCGTCGGCTACATGTACATCATGAAGCTGCACCACCTGGTGGACGACAAGATCCACGCCCGGTCCACCGGCCCGTACTCGATGATCACCCAGCAGCCGTTGGGCGGTAAGGCGCAGTTCGGTGGTCAGCGGTTCGGTGAGATGGAGTGCTGGGCCATGCAGGCCTACGGTGCGGCGTACACACTGCAGGAGCTGTTGACCATCAAGTCCGACGACACGGTCGGGCGGGTCAAGGTGTACGAGGCGATCGTCAAGGGCGAGAACATCCCCGAGCCGGGCATCCCCGAGTCGTTCAAGGTGCTGCTCAAGGAGCTGCAGTCGCTGTGCCTCAACGTCGAGGTGCTGTCCAGCGATGGCGCGGCCATCGAGATGCGCGACGGCGACGACGAGGACCTGGAGCGCGCTGCGGCGAACCTGGGAATCAACCTGTCTCGCAACGAATCTGCGTCAGTAGAAGACCTTGCTTAATTTGTTTTCTAGTCCCGAAAGGGGAAAGGAAGTTACGTGTTAGACGTCAACTTCTTCGATGAACTCCGTATTGGCCTGGCCACCGCGGAAGATATTCGCAACTGGTCCTTCGGTGAGGTCAAGAAGCCGGAGACCATCAACTACCGCACGCTGAAGCCGGAGAAGGACGGCCTGTTCTGCGAGAAGATCTTCGGACCCACTCGCGACTGGGAGTGCTACTGCGGCAAGTACAAGCGCGTCCGCTTCAAGGGCATCATCTGTGAGCGCTGTGGCGTCGAGGTGACCCGCGCCAAGGTGCGTCGCGAGCGGATGGGCCACATCGAGCTGGCCGCTCCGGTCACCCACATCTGGTACTTCAAGGGTGTCCCGTCGCGGTTGGGTTATCTGCTCGACCTGGCGCCGAAGGATCTCGAGAAGATCATCTACTTCGCCGCCTACGTGATCACCGCGGTCGATGACGAGATGCGGCACAACGAGCTCTCCACGCTCGAGGCCGAGATGGTGGTCGAGCGCAAGGCCCTCGAGGACCAGCGCGACGGTGACCTCGAGGCGCGTGCGCAGAAGCTGGAAGCCGACCTGGCCGAGTTGGAGGCCGAAGGCGCGAAAGCCGATGCACGGCGCAAGGTTCGCGACGGTGGCGAGCGTGAGATGCGTCAACTCCGCGACCGGGCGCAGCGCGAGCTGGACCGGCTGGAGGAGATCTGGAACACCTTCACCAAACTGGCTCCCAAGCAGCTGATCGTCGACGAGAACCTCTACCGCGAGCTCATCGACCGGTACGGCGAGTACTTCACCGGAGCCATGGGCGCGGAGTCGATCCAGAAGCTGATCGAGACCTTCGACGTCGATGCCGAGGCCGAGATACTGCGTGATGTCATCAAGAACGGCAAGGGGCAGAAGAAGCTTCGCGCCCTGAAGCGGCTCAAGGTGGTTGCCGCCTTCCAGACAAACCGGAACTCGCCGATGGGCATGGTGCTCAACGCCGTCCCGGTGATCCCGCCGGAACTGCGTCCGATGGTGCAGCTCGACGGTGGTCGTTTCGCAACCTCCGACCTCAACGACCTGTACCGCCGGGTGATCAACCGCAACAACCGGCTCAAGAGGTTGATCGACCTCGGCGCGCCCGAGATCATCGTCAACAACGAGAAGCGGATGCTGCAGGAGTCGGTCGACGCGCTGTTCGACAACGGCCGTCGTGGCCGTCCGGTCACCGGGCCGGGTAACCGTCCGCTCAAGTCGCTGTCGGATCTGTTGAAGGGCAAGCAGGGTCGGTTCCGGCAGAACCTGCTCGGTAAGCGTGTCGACTACTCGGGCCGTTCGGTCATCGTGGTCGGCCCGCAGCTCAAGCTGCACCAGTGTGGTCTGCCCAAGCTGATGGCTCTCGAGCTGTTCAAGCCGTTCGTGATGAAGCGACTGGTGGACCTCAACCACGCGCAGAACATCAAGAGCGCCAAGCGGATGGTGGAACGTCAGCGTCCGCAGGTGTGGGATGTCCTCGAAGAGGTCATCGCCGAGCACCCGGTGCTGCTGAACCGTGCACCGACTCTGCACCGCCTCGGCATCCAGGCCTTCGAGCCACAGCTGGTGGAGGGTAAGGCTATTCAGCTGCACCCGTTGGTGTGTGAGGCGTTCAACGCCGACTTCGACGGCGACCAGATGGCTGTGCACCTGCCGCTGAGCGCCGAGGCTCAGGCCGAGGCCCGCATCCTGATGCTGTCTTCCAACAACATCCTGTCGCCGGCCTCGGGTCGCCCGTTGGCCATGCCGCGATTGGACATGGTGACCGGGTTGTACTTCCTGACCACCGAGATCGCCGGCGACCAGGGCGAATACACGCGTGCTGCCAAGGATCGTCCGGAGTCGGGCGTGTATGCCTCGCCGGCCGAAGCCATCATGGCGCTGGACCGTGGTGTGTTGAGCGTGCGCGCCAAGATCAAGATCCGGCTGACCCAGCTGCGTCCGCCCGTCGAGATCGAGACGGAGCGGTTCGGTCACAACGGTTGGCGGCCAGGCGATTCCTGGATTGCCGAGACGACGCTGGGCCGGGTGATCTTCAACGAGCTGTTGCCGCTGGCGTACCCGTTCGTGGACAAGCAGATGCACAAGAAGGTGCAGGCTGCGATCATCAACGACCTGGCCGAGCGCTACCCGATGATCGTGGTCGCGCAGACCGTCGACAAGCTCAAGGACGCCGGTTTCCACTGGGCTACCCGATCGGGTGTCACGGTCTCGATGGCCGACGTGCTGGTGCCGCCGAACAAGGCCGAGATCCTCGACGCTTACGAGAAGGAAGCCGACGGGGTCGAAAAGAAATACCAGCGTGGTGCTTTGAACCGCGAAGAGCGCAACGAGGCTCTGGTGGAGATCTGGAAGGAAGCCACCGACAAGGTGGGTGAGGCCCTGCGCGAGCACTACCCGGCCGACAACCCGATCATCACGATCGTCGACTCGGGCGCGACCGGTAACTTCACCCAGACGCGAACCCTGGCCGGCATGAAGGGTTTGGTGACCAACCCGAAGGGTGAGTTCATCCCGCGGCCGATCAAGTCGTCGTTCCGTGAGGGCCTGACGGTGCTGGAGTACTTCATCAACACCCACGGCGCACGAAAGGGTCTGGCGGACACCGCACTCCGTACCGCTGACTCGGGCTACCTGACCCGTCGTCTGGTCGACGTGAGCCAGGACGTCATCGTTCGCGAGACCGACTGTGGCACCGAGCGCGGCATCCTGGTCGAGCTGGCCGAGCGTGGGCCCGACGGCGCGCTGATCCGTGACCCGCACGTCGAAACCTCGGCCTATGCGCGGACTTTGGGCACCGACGCGACCGACGAGTCGGGCAACGTCATCGTCGCTCGCGGCGAAGACCTGGGTGACCCGCAGATCGAGGCTCTGTTGGCCGCCGGCGTCACGCAGGTCAAGGTCCGCTCCGTGCTGACCTGCACCACCGGCACCGGTGTGTGTGCGACCTGCTACGGCCGCTCGATGGCCACCGGCAAGCTGGTCGATATCGGCGAGGCCGTGGGTATCGTTGCGGCGCAGTCGATTGGTGAGCCCGGCACGCAGCTGACGATGCGTACCTTCCACCAGGGTGGTGTCGGTGAGGACATCACCGGCGGTCTGCCCCGGGTGCAGGAGCTGTTCGAGGCCCGCGTGCCGCGCGGTAAGGCCCCGATCGCCGACGTCACCGGACGGGTTCGTCTGGAGGACAGCGAGCGCTTCTACAAGATCACCATCGTTCCCGACGACGGCGGCGAAGAGGTTGTCTACGAAAAGCTCTCGAAGCGTCAGCGTCTGCGGGTGTTCAAGCACGAGGACGGTTCCGAGCGGCTGCTCGCCGACGGCGACCACGTCGAGGTGGGCCAGCAGCTGCTGGAAGGCTCGGCCGACCCGCACGAGGTGCTGCGGGTGCAGGGCCCCCGCGAGGTGCAGATCCACCTGACCAAGGAGGTCCAGGAGGTCTACCGGGCACAGGGCGTGTCCATCCACGACAAGCACATCGAGGTGATCGTCCGGCAGATGCTGCGCCGGGTGACCATCATCGACTCGGGTTCGACGGAGTTCCTACCTGGTTCGCTGATCGAGCGGGCCAGCTTCGAGGCGGAGAACCGTCGCGTGGTGGCCGAGAGCGGCGAGCCCGCAGCCGGGCGTCCGGTGCTGATGGGTATCACCAAGGCGAGCCTCGCCACCGACTCGTGGCTGTCTGCGGCGTCGTTCCAGGAGACCACCCGCGTGCTGACCGATGCGGCGATCAACTGCCGCAGTGACAAGCTGCAGGGTCTGAAGGAGAACGTGATCATCGGAAAGCTGATCCCGGCCGGCACCGGTATCAACCGGTACCGCAACATCGTGGTGCAGCCGACCGAGGAAGCCCGCGCTGCGGCGTACACGATCTCGTCCTACGAGGATCAGTACTACAGCCCGGACTTCGGCCAGGCGACCGGAGCCGCGGTTCCGCTGGACGACTACGGCTACTCCGACTACCGGTAGTTCGAGCACAGACACTCGACGACGAGAGTGAAGCTAGCGTCACTCTCGTCGTCGAGTGTGCGGCTAGCGTCACTCTCGCGGCCAGAACCCGGGCGTCGGCAGTGTGCACTCCGACGAGCCGCGTGCTCACTAGACTGGCCACGTGCTCATCGGTTCACATATCAGTCCGCAGGATCCGCTGGCCACCGCCGCCGCCGAGAACGCCGACGTCGTGCAGATCTTCCTCGGTAACCCGCAGAGCTGGAAGGCCCCGAAACCACGTGCGGACGCGGCGGAACTCAAGGCCGCGGCACTGCCCATCTACGTGCACGCCCCGTACCTGATCAACGTCGCCGCGGCGAACAACCGGGTGCGGATCCCGTCGCGCAAGATCCTGCAGCAGACCTGCGACGCGGCGGCCGACATCGGTGCCGCCGCGGTCATCGTGCACGGCGGGCACGTCACCGAAGACGACGACCTCGACGAGGGCTTCCGGCGCTGGCGTAAGGCGCTCGACCAATTGGAGGCGAAAGTCCCTGTCTACCTGGAGAATACGGCCGGTGGCGAGTACGCGATGGCCCGCCACTTCGACACCATCGCCCGGTTGTGGGATCACATCGGCGACGCCGGCGCCGGGTTCTGCCTGGACACCTGCCACGCCTGGGCGGCGGGGGAGGGACTCCTCGACGCGGTCGACCGGATCAGGGCCATCACCGGTCGCATCGACCTGGTGCACTGCAACGACTCCAAGGACTCGGCCGGCTCGGGGCGCGACCGGCACGCCAATTTCGGCACCGGGCAGATCGATCCCGAGTTGCTGGTGGCGGTGGTCAAGGCCGCCGATGCGCCGGTGATCTGTGAGACGGCCGAAGAGGGCCGCAAAGACGACATCGCTTTCCTGCGGGAGAAGACGAGCGCCTGACATGCGCCATCAGATCGCGATGCTGTTGGGCGTCGTGCTGGTTCTCGCGGGGTGTTCGGTCCTGCACCCGAAGCCACCGTCGGGCTTTGTCGTCGGCGCCAGCATCCACACCATCAGCGTCGGCGGTCAGGACCGGGTTTACCGGCTACACAAGCCGTCCGGTCTGCCGGCCTCGGCGAGTCTGGTGGTGGTGCTGCACGGCGGCTTCGGTAGCGCCGAGCAAGCCGAAAGAAGCTATGGCTGGGACCAATTGGCCGATTCGGCCAAATTCGTCGCGGTCTACCCCGACGGTGTGAAGCGGGCGTGGAACGTCAACGGCGGCGGCTGCTGCGGCAAACCGGCCCGTGAGCACATCGACGACGTCGCATTCATCAGCGCGGTCGTCGCCGACGTCGCCAAGCACATCGGCACCGACCCCTCGAGGGTGTATGCCACCGGCATGAGCAACGGCGGCATCATGTCGTACACGTTGGCCTGCGACACCACGCTGTTTGCGGCGATCGGCCCGGTGGCCGGCACGCAACTGGACCGGTGCACGTCGCCACATCCCCTCTCGGTGATGGCTGTTCACGGCACCGCCGATCCGGACATTCCCTACGGCGGCGGCCCCGGCCACGGCTTCGCGCACATCAATGGTCCGGCGATGCCGGAGTTGAATGCGTTGTGGCGCAAGGTCGATCAATGCCAGCCGCCCACCCAGACGACCGACGGCCGGGTCACCACCTCGATCGCCGCATGCGCCGACGGACGCGGCGTCGCCCTGGTCACTGTCGCTGACGGCGGACACCACTGGCCCGACTTCGCCACCGCCAAGCTCTGGGAGTTCTTCGCCGCCCACCACCCATGAGTATTACATCTCTTGTGCAGTTGCAGAAAAAATGTAATATTGTGGTCATGTCAGATACCCATGTCGTCAGTAACCAGGTGCCGCCGTTGGCGGAGCACAACCCAGCATCATCTCCGGTGCTCATCGAGGCGCTGATCCGTGAAGGCGGGCAGTGGGGCCTGGACGACGTGACCTTGGTCGGGGCGATCTCCGGCGCCAAGCAGGCCCAGCGCTGGGGCGAGCTGGCCCAGCGCAACCGGCCGATCCTGCGCACCCACGACCGCTACGGCAACCGGATCGACGAGGTCGAATACGATCCGGCCTACCACGAGCTGATGGCTGTGGCGGTCGAGCACGGACTGCATGCGGCGCCCTGGGCCGACGACCGCCGCGGCTCGCACGTGGTGCGCGCGGCCAAGACCAGCGTGTGGACCGCAGAACCCGGCCACATGTGCCCGATCTCGATGACCTACGCGGTCATCCCGGCGCTGCGCTGCAACCCGGAGCTGGCCGCCATCTACGAGCCGCTGCTCACCAGCCGCCAGTACGACCCCGAATTGAAGCTTGCGACAACAAAAGCCGGCATCACCGCCGGTATGTCGATGACCGAGAAGCAGGGTGGCTCCGACGTTCGCGCCGGTAACACCGAGGCCGTCCGCACCGGCGCCGGCACCTACCGGCTGACCGGCCACAAGTGGTTCACCTCGGCCCCGATGTGCGACATCTTCCTGGTGCTCGCCCAGGCGCCGGGTGGGCTGTCCTGCTTCTTGCTGCCCCGCATACTGCCCGACGGCAGCCTCAACCGGATGCGGTTGCAGCGCCTCAAGGACAAGCTCGGCAACAACGCCAACGCGTCCAGCGAGGTCGAGTACGACGGCGCCACCGCCTGGCTGGTCGGCGAGGAAGGCCGCGGCGTGCCGACCATCATCGAGATGGTCAATCTCACCCGCCTGGACTGCACGCTGGGCAGCGCCACCAGCATGCGAACCGGGCTCACTCAAGCCGTGCACCATGCCCAGCATCGCAAGGCGTTTGGCGAATATCTGATCGACCAGCCGCTGATGCGCAACGTGCTGGCCGACCTGGCCGTCGAGGCCGAGGCCGCCACCATGGTCGCGATGCGGATGGCCGGTGCCACCGACAACGCGGTGCGCGGCGACGAAACCGAGGCCCTGCTTCGCCGGATCGGGTTGGCCGCCGCCAAGTACTGGGTGTGCAAGCGCGCGACACCGCATGCCGCCGAAGCCATGGAATGCCTGGGCGGCAACGGATATGTCGAGGAGTCCGGCATGCCGCGGCTGTACCGCGAGGCCCCGCTGATGGGCATCTGGGAAGGCTCGGGCAACGTCAGCGCGTTGGACACGTTGCGTGCCATGGCAACTCGCCCCGAATGCATCGAGGTGCTGTTCGGCGAGCTGGCCAAGAGCGCGGGCCAGGACGCCCGGTTGGATCGCCACGTCGAGCAACTGCGTCCGCAACTGGGCGAGCCGGAGACAATCCAGTACCGGGCCCGCAAGGTCGCCGAGCACATCTGCCTGGCGCTGCAGGGTTCTTTGCTGGTGCGGCACGGGCACCCGGCCGTTGCCGAGGCGTTCCTGGCCACCCGGCTGGAAGGCCAGTGGGGCGGCGCTTTCGGGACCATGCCCACCGGGTTGGATCTCGCGCCGATCATCGAGCGTGCTCTGGTAAAGGGATGACTCACGCGATCCGACCGGTCGACTTCGACAACCTGAAAACGATGACCTATGAGGTCACCGACCGGGTTGCGCGAATTACCTTCAACCGGCCCGAGAAGGGCAACGCGATCATCGCCGACACCCCGCTGGAACTCTCTGCTCTGGTCGAACGCGCTGATCTGGATCCGGGCGTGCACGTCATCCTGGTCTCCGGTCGCGGGGAGGGATTCTGCGCCGGCTTCGACCTGAGCGCCTACGCCGATCGCACCGGCTCGGCGGGCGGCACGGGCGGCTATCACGGCACCGCGCTGGACGGTAAAACCCAGGCGGTCAACCACTTACCGGACCAGCCGTGGGATCCGATGATCGACTACCAGATGATGAGCCGCTTCGTGCGCGGCTTCTCCAGCCTGCTGCACGCCGACAAGCCCACGGTGGCCAAGATCCACGGCTACTGCGTGGCCGGCGGCACCGACATCGCGTTGCACGCCGATCAGGTGATCGCCGCCTCGGACACCAAGATCGGCTATCCGCCGACCCGCGTCTGGGGTGTGCCGGCGGCCGGCATGTGGGCCCACCGGCTGGGCGACCAGCGCGCGAAACGTCTTCTGCTGACCGGGGATTGCATCACCGGCGCGCAAGCCGCCGAATGGGGGCTGGCTGTCGAGGCGCCCGAACCGAAAGACCTCGACGAGCGTACCGAACGCCTGGTGGAGCGGATCGCGGCCGTCCCGGTCAACCAGCTGATGATGGTCAAGCTCGCGCTCAATTCCGCTCTGCTGCAACAGGGTGTGGCCACCAGCAGGATGGTCAGCACGGTGTTCGACGGCGTCGCCCGGCACACACCCGAGGGTCACGCGTTCGTCGCCGACGCGGTCGAGCACGGCTTCCGCGAGGCGGTCAAACACCGCGACGAACCGTTCGGTGACTACGGTCGGCGAGCGTCGCAGGTCTGACCTCATGCCGAAATCACTGGCCCGCATGACAGCTCGGTCGGTGGTGCTGAGCGTGCTGCTCGGCGCCCACCCGGCGTGGGCCAGCGCAGCCGATTTGATCCGGCTCACAGGAGACTTCGACATCAAAGAGGTCACGCTCCGGGTGGCGCTCACACGCATGGTCAGCGCCGGCGACCTGGTTCGTTCCGCCGACGGTTACCGGCTCTCCGATCGGCTGCTGGCCCGCCAGCGCCGACAGGACGATTCGATGCGGCCCCAGCTGAGGCCGTGGCAAGGGAGCTGGACGACATTGATCGTCACCAGCGTCGGGACCGATGCCCGCACCCGGGCAGTCCTGCGGACTACGCTGCACCACAAGCGTTTCGGCGAGCTTCGTGAAGGTGTCTGGATGCGGCCGGACAATCTCGAGCTCGACCTGGACTCTGATGTCCGCGAACGGGTGCGGATCGTGCAGGCCCACGACGAGGACCCCGCCGAGCTGGCCGGCCAATTGTGGGACCTGCCCGCTTGGGCGCACACCGGCCAGCGGCTCCTCGACGACATGGCCGCGGCGACCGACGTGCCCGACCGGTTCGTGACGGCCGCCGGGATGGTGCGCCACCTGCTGACCGATCCGGTGCTGCCCGACGAGTTGCTGCCGTCGACATGGCCGGGCCCGCGACTGCGGGCCGCCTACAACGACTTCGCCGCCGAACTGCTCGCGCGGCGCGACGACATCCGACTAGTGGAGGCGACATGAGCGATCCGGTACGGGTAGACCGACGCGGCCCGGTGACCACCGTCATTCTCAACCGGCCCGAGGCGCGCAATGCCGTCAACGGGCCCACCGCGGCGGCGCTGTTCGAAGCGTTCGAGGAATTCGACCGCGACGACTCCGCATCGGTGGCGGTGCTCTGGGGCGACCGCGGAACCTTCTGCGCTGGAGCCGATTTGAAGGCCTTCGGCACACCGGACGCCAACGCGGTGCACCGGACCGGCCCCGGACCGATGGGTCCGAGTCGAATGGTGCTGTCGAAACCGGTGATCGCCGCGGTCAGCGGCTACGCCGTCGCTGGAGGACTGGAACTCGCGTTGTGGTGCGACCTGCGGGTCGTCGAGGAGGATGCCGTGTTCGGGGTCTTCTGCCGGCGGTGGGGCGTTCCGCTGATCGACGGCGGCACGATCCGACTGCCGCGACTGATCGGGCAGAGTCGCGCGATGGACATGATCCTCACCGGGCGTGCGGTCGACGCGGCCGAAGCGCTGGCGATCGGGCTGGCCAATCGTGTTGTGCCCAAAGGTCAGGCGCGCCAAGCCGCCGAGATGTTGGCTGCCGAATTGGCCGCGCTGCCGCAGCAGTGCCTGCGGTCGGACCGGCTGTCGGCGCTGCATCAGTGGGGTCTGCCCGAATCCGAGGCGCTGGACTATGAATTCGCCAGCATCTCGCGGGTGGCCGCCGAAGCCAACGAAGGCGCCGGGCGTTTCGCCGCCGGCGCGGGACGCCACGGTGGGTCGGCTAAGGCATAGCCGGGCAGGTCTATCCGGCTTTGTTGATGGTGTTGCCGCCGCCCAGGTTCTCGACCTTTGGCTCGCCGGCCTTGTAGGTGATCGCGTTATGGGAGCCGACCACGTTGACGCTCTTGTCGATCTTGTCGACGGTGATCTTGTTGTCGCCGCCGCCGACGCTCACCGTGCCGCAGGTGCCTGTGACCGTCAGCGTGTTGTTGAACCCGCCCACGTTGAGCGACTTGCCGTCGCCGCAGTCGAGAGTGGTTGTGGTGCCGGTCGATACGTAGTTAATCGTGTTGCCGATATCGAACTGGGCGCCGGTGCTGCTGGTCGACGGAGCCGGCGTCGACGACGAGCCGCTCGAGGGAACCGTGCCGTTGGTACCGCTGTGTCCACAGCCGGCCAGCCCGAACGCCGCTACCGCAAACAGTGCGACACCGGTCAGCCGTCGAGAGTTGTGCGCGCGCATACTGCTAACTTCCCACGTGACTGATGCGATTGGTCATGCCGAGTTCGCGACCGCGGTCCCAGACGACCGGGTCGCCGTTCTTGAAGAAGACCGACTCGTTGGACCCGTACACGGTGATGTCGTGAATGACGTTGTCGGCGACGACGGTATGGCCCGAGCCCATCACCGATACCGCCCAGCACGTTCCCAGGGCGTTGACGGTGTTCCTGGTGCCGTCTACCAGCAGCGTGGCGCCGTTACAGTCGACCGTTTCCTCGACGCCCTCGCCGGTGATGTGGGTGTCGCCGTTCTTGGCGTGCCCGCTCGGCGCGCCGGCAGCGGAGGCGAAGGCGATCGCGACGGCGGCGGCCGCCACGGCGCGGCAGGGGGTCGACCATTGCATCGCGGGTTCCTCTCGCCATGGCGCGCGATCTGCTGGGCAAGAGCCTACGTGCTCGCGTCACCGGCAGACTAGAGTTCTTCGTTCCGGGGACCCGTAACTAGATTTCGTGGTCAACGCAACCGAAGGGCGACCGCCATGCCAGCTGAGCCTGAGTCAGCGCCCGGCCGCTCGGGCACCGGGGCGAGGCCCGGAACCCGCGGGGCCAGGCTCAGCCGCGAGGCCATCGTCAACGCCGCGCTCACCTTCCTGGACCGTGAGGGCTGGGACGCCCTGACCATCAACGCGCTGGCGACGCAGCTCGGGACCAAAGGCCCATCGTTGTACAACCATGTCGACAGCCTGGAAGACCTGCGCCGCACGGTGCGGATCCGGGTCATCGACGACATCATCGGGATGCTCAACCGGGTCGGCGAGGGCCGTGCGCGCGATGACGCCGTGTTGGTCATGGCCAGCGCCTACCGCAGCTACGCGCATCACCACCCCGGCCGTTATTCGGCCTTCACCCGGATGCCGCTGGGCGTCGGCGACGATCCCGAGTACACCGCCGCGACCCGGGCTGCCGCGACGCCGGTGATCGCGGTGCTGTCGTCGTACGGTCTCGACCTCGAGCAGGCGTTCTATGCGGCGCTCGAATTCTGGTCGGCCATGCACGGATTCGTGCTGCTGGAGATGACCGGCGTGATGGACGATATCGACACCGATACGGTGTTCTCGGACATGGTCCTGCGACTGGCCGCCGGCATGGAGTTGCGTAGCGGGTCCGGCGCCCGCGACGCCCCCTGACGTCGCGCGGTAGGTTGGACTATCGGAGGTCGACGTCGTCGCTTTGACCTGCCTTGCCAGCGGCGGGTATTGTGAAGGCTCGTGCCTGGCGGTTTTAGGCGCTCCACCTAAGACGCGTACGCCGGGCCAATTCGCATGCCAACTACGCAACGGATTGATTCCGCCGCGGGCGCGTGCGACACACCCGGACGCGGGGGACCGCGAAAGGGCATAACTGAACGACAGAGACTTAGAGCAGCACAGAGACCCTGAACACCAGAATCGAACAGCGACACAAGAACGAAGTAGGAAGCCGGTAGATGCCAACCATTCAGCAGCTGGTCCGCAAGGGTCGCCGTGACAAGGTCGCCAAGGTCAAAACCGCGGCCCTCAAGGGCAGCCCGCAGCGCCGCGGGGTCTGCACCCGCGTGTACACCACGACCCCGAAGAAGCCGAACTCGGCGCTTCGTAAGGTCGCGCGCGTCAAGCTGACTACCGGGATCGAGGTCACCGCCTATATCCCAGGTGAGGGTCACAACCTGCAGGAGCACTCGATGGTGCTGGTCCGCGGCGGTCGGGTGAAGGACCTGCCGGGTGTGCGGTACAAGATCATTCGCGGCTCGCTGGACACCCAGGGTGTCAAGTCCCGCAAGCAGGCTCGCAGCCGTTACGGCGCCAAGAAGGAGAAGAGCTAATGCCGCGCAAGGGGCCCGCGCCTAAGCGCCCGCTCGTCAACGACCCGGTCTACGGGTCGCAGCTGGTCACCCAGTTGGTCAACAAAGTCCTGCTGGACGGGAAGAAATCGCTGGCCGAACGCATTGTCTACGGTGCGCTGGAGCAGGCTCGCGACAAGACCGGCACCGATCCGGTGGTCACGCTCAAACGCGCCATGGATAACGTCAAGCCGGCCCTTGAGGTGCGCAGCCGCCGTGTCGGTGGTGCCACCTACCAGGTGCCGGTCGAGGTTCGTCCGGAGCGCTCGGTGACGCTGGCCCTGCGTTGGCTGGTCAGCTTCTCCAAGCAGCGTCGTGAGAAGACCATGATCGAGCGCCTGGCGAACGAGATCCTGGATGCCAGCAACGGCCTGGGTGCCGCCGTCAAGCGACGCGAGGACACCCACAAGATGGCCGAGGCAAACCGCGCGTTTGCGCACTACCGCTGGTGAGACCCCGGCGCAGTAGCCGGGGCGCTGAGACCGCGAACTAACCGAGTAATCGAAAGAGTGGGAAGACTTCTGTGGCACAGAAGGACGTGCTGACCGACCTGACCAAGGTCCGCAACATCGGCATCATGGCGCACATCGACGCCGGCAAGACGACGACCACCGAGCGCATCCTCTACTACACCGGTATCAGCTACAAGATCGGTGAGGTGCACGACGGCGCCGCCACCATGGACTGGATGGAGCAGGAGCAGGAGCGCGGGATCACCATCACCTCCGCGGCGACCACCTGCTTCTGGAACGACAACCAAATCAACATTATTGACACGCCTGGGCATGTTGATTTCACCGTCGAGGTGGAGCGCAGCCTGCGCGTGCTGGACGGCGCCGTTGCGGTGTTCGACGGTAAGGAAGGTGTCGAACCGCAGTCCGAGCAGGTCTGGCGGCAAGCCGACAAATACGACGTTCCCCGTATCTGCTTCGTCAACAAGATGGACAAGATCGGCGCCGACTTCTATTTCTCGGTGAAGACCATGGAAGACCGGCTGGGCGCCAACGTCATCCCGATCCAGCTGCCCGTCGGCTCCGAAGGTGACTTCGAGGGCGTCGTCGACTTGGTCGAGATGAACGCCAAGGTGTGGCGCGGCGAGACGAAGCTGGGCGAAACCTACGACACCATCGACATCCCGGCCGACCTGCAGGAAAAGGCCGACGAGTACCGCACCAAGCTGCTCGAGGCGGTGGCCGAGACCGACGAAGCGCTGCTGGAGAAGCACTTCGGCGGCGAGGAACTGACGATCGACGAGATCAAGGGTGCGCTGCGCAAGCTGACCATCGGCTCCGAGGCGTACCTGGTGCTGTGCGGTAGCGCGTTCAAGAACAAGGGCGTGCAGCCGATGCTGGACGCCGTCATCGACTATCTGCCCTCTCCTCTTGATGTTCCGCCCGCCGTGGGCCACGCCCCCGGCAAGGAAGACGTGGAGATCACCCGCAACCCGTCGACCGACGAGCCGTTCTCGGCGCTGGCGTTCAAGGTCGCCACCCATCCGTTCTTCGGCAAGCTGACCTACGTCCGGGTGTACTCGGGCAAGGTCGACTCCGGCAGCCAGGTCATCAACGCCACCAAGGGCAAGAAGGAGCGGCTGGGCAAGCTGTTCCAGATGCACGCCAACAAGGAGAACCCGGTCGAGACCGCGTCGGCGGGTCACATCTATGCGGTGATCGGGCTGAAGGACACCACCACCGGTGACACCCTGTGCGACCCCAACAACCAGGTCGTGCTGGAGTCGATGTCGTTCCCGGACCCGGTGATCGAGGTGGCGATCGAGCCCAAGACCAAGAGCGACCAGGAGAAGCTGAGCCTGTCGATCCAGAAGCTGGCCGAAGAGGACCCGACGTTCAAGGTTCACCAGGACAACGAGACCGGCCAGACCGTGATCGGCGGCATGGGCGAACTGCACCTGGACATCCTGGTGGACCGGATGCGCCGCGAGTTCAAGGTCGAGGCCAATGTCGGTAAGCCGCAGGTGGCCTACAAAGAGACCATCAAGCGCACGGTCGAAAAGGTCGAGTTCACCCACAAGAAGCAGACCGGTGGCTCGGGCCAGTTCGCCAAGGTCCTCGTCAGCCTCGAGCCGTTTACCGGCGAAGACGGCGCGACCTACGAGTTCGAGAACAAGGTCACCGGTGGCCGCATCCCTCGGGAGTACATCCCGTCGGTGGACGCCGGCGCCCAGGATGCCATGCAGTACGGCGTACTGGCGGGCTACCCGCTGGTGAACGTCAAGCTGACGCTGCTCGACGGCGCCTACCACGACGTCGACTCGTCGGAGATGGCGTTCAAGATCGCTGGTTCCCAGGTGATGAAAAAGGCTGCGGCGCAGGCCCAGCCGGTCATCCTGGAGCCCATCATGGCTGTCGAGGTCACCACGCCCGAGGACTACATGGGTGACGTGATCGGCGACCTGAACTCCCGCCGTGGCCAGATCCAGGCCATGGAGGAACGCAGCGGTGCGCGTGTGGTCAAAGCCCATGTGCCGCTGTCGGAGATGTTCGGCTACGTCGGCGACCTACGGTCGAAGACTCAGGGCCGGGCGAACTACTCCATGGTCTTCGACTCCTACGCCGAAGTTCCGGCGAACGTGTCGAAGGAGATCATCGCGAAGGCGACCGGCGAGTGAGAATGCTGCGAGGCGACGGCGAGTGAGCGGAAGCTCACGAGTGAGGAGCCGAGCAATCAGCCGGGGTCGTCGCGGAGTAACCTTGCCCGGTCACCACCGCGGCACAACGGAAATAACAACACTGCTTTAACGAGCACCAACAAGTCCAGGAGGACACAGAAGTGGCGAAGGCGAAGTTCGAGCGGACGAAGCCGCACGTCAACATCGGGACCATCGGTCACGTTGACCACGGCAAGACCACGCTGACCGCGGCGATCACCAAGGTTCTGCACGACAAGTACCCGTCTTTGAACGAGTCGCGTGCATTCGACCAGATCGACAACGCGCCCGAGGAGCGTCAGCGCGGTATCACCATCAACATCTCCCACGTGGAGTACCAGACCGAGAAGCGCCACTACGCGCACGTCGACGCCCCTGGCCACGCGGACTACATCAAGAACATGATCACCGGTGCCGCCCAGATGGACGGCGCGATCCTGGTGGTCGCCGCAACAGACGGCCCGATGCCGCAGACCCGCGAGCACGTGCTGCTGGCCCGTCAGGTCGGCGTGCCCTACATCCTGGTCGCGCTGAACAAGGCCGACATGGTCGACGACGAGGAGCTGCTGGAGCTTGTCGAGCTGGAGGTCCGCGAGCTGCTGGCCGCCCAGGAGTTCGACGAGGACGCCCCGGTCATCAAGGTGTCGGCACTGAAGGCACTCGAGGGCGACGAGAAGTGGGTCAAGTCCGTCGAGGAGCTGATGGACGCGGTCGACGAGTCGATCCCGGACCCGGTCCGCGAGACCGAGCTGCCGTTCCTGATGCCGGTCGAGGACGTGTTCACCATCACCGGTCGTGGCACCGTGGTGACCGGCCGTGTCGAGCGTGGCGTGATCAACGTCAACGAGGAAGTCGAGATCGTCGGCATCAAGCCGACCAGCACCAAGACCACGGTCACCGGTGTCGAGATGTTCCGCAAGCTGCTCGACCAGGGCCAAGCCGGCGACAACGTCGGCCTGCTGCTGCGCGGTATCAAGCGTGAGGACGTCGAGCGCGGCCAGGTCGTCGTGAAGCCCGGCACCACCACGCCGCACACCGACTTCGAGGGCAACGTCTACATTCTGTCCAAGGACGAGGGCGGCCGGCACACCCCGTTCTTCAACAACTACCGTCCGCAGTTCTACTTCCGCACCACCGACGTGACCGGTGTGGTGACGCTGCCGGAGGGCACCGAGATGGTGATGCCCGGTGACAACACCGAGATCTCGGTCAAGCTGATCCAGCCCGTCGCCATGGACGACGGTCTGCGGTTCGCGATCCGTGAGGGTGGCCGCACCGTCGGCGCCGGCCGGGTCACCAAGATCATCAAGTAGTTTGCACGCCCCGAAGCGGCGCTCACCCGAACGGGTGGGCGCCGTTTTCGCGTTGCGCGACGAATCGGTGCCCACCGCTGCCCGGTAAGCGGACGAGGGCACTCCCGCCGCATCGCTTCGCTCTGCATCGTCGGTGGGCGATTAGAACACGTTTCAGTTTCGCTGCTAGCCTGATCGGCAGTCGGCGAAAGGGACAGGCATGTCGGGAAGCTTGCAGGGACGGGTGGCCTTCATCACCGGTGCCGCGCGCGGCCAGGGGCGGGCGCATGCGGCGCGACTGGCCCACGAGGGAGCCGACATCATCGCCCTGGACATCTGCGCGCCGGTCTCTGACAGCATCACCTATCCCGCGGCGACGCCCGAGGATTTGGCGGAGACAGTCCGGGCCGTCGAAGCCGAGGGCCGCAAAATTCTGGCCCGCCAGGTCGACACTCGCGACGACGCGGCGCTACGCCAATTGGTCGCCGACGGCGTCGAAGGGTTCGGCCGACTCGACATTCTGATCGCCAACGCCGGAGTGCTCAGTTGGGGCCGGGTCTGGGAGCTCTCCGACGAGCAGTGGGACAGCGTGATCAGCGTGAACCTGACTGGCACCTTCCGCACCATGCGCGCCGTGCTGCCCGCGATGATCGAGGCCGGCAACGGCGGGGCCATCGTGGTGGTCAGCTCGTCGGCCGGGCTGAAGGCCACCCCGGGCAACGGGCACTACTCCGCGTCCAAGTACGGACTCACCGCACTGACCAATACATTGGCAATTGAGCTGGCGGAGTACGGTATTCGGGTCAACTCGATCCACCCCTACTCGGTTGCGACGCCGATGATCGAGCCCGAGCTGATGATGCAGGTCTTCGCCAAGCACCCACATTTCGTGCACAGTTTCGGGCCGATGCCGCTGCAGCCCCATGGTTTCATGGGACCCGCAGAGGTATCCGACGTCGTAGCCTGGCTCGTCAGTGATGGATCGGGCGCTCTGACCGGAGCGCAGATCCCGGTCGACAAAGGCGTGCTGAAGTACTAGCCCGCCAGCTCGGCCAGGGTCTCGGCCAACCGCTGGATGGCCCAATCGATTTCCGTCGTCGTGATGACCAGCGGCGGCGCGATGCGTATCGTCGACCGGTGGGTGTCCTTGACCAGGACGCCGCGCTCGGCCAGTCGCAGGCTCAACTGCTTGCCGGTTCCTAGTGCCGGGTCGATGTCGACACCGGCCCAGAGACCGCGTCCGCGCACGGCGAGCACGCCCTGGCCGATCAACGCCCGCAGCCGCCAGTGCAGCCGTTTTCCCAGACGCGCCGCGCGTTCCTGAAACTCGCCGCGCGCCAGCATCGACACCACGGTGCTGCCGATCGCCGCGGCAAACGGATTGCCGCCGAACGTCGATCCGTGCTCGCCGGGATGCAGCACCCCGAGAATGTCGCGGTCGGCCACCACGGCCGACAGCGGCACCACGCCGCCGCCCAGCGCCTTGCCGAGCAGGTAGATGTCGGGCACCACGCCCCAGTGGTCGCAGGCGAACGTGCGTCCGGTGCGGGCCAGGCCGGACTGGATCTCATCGGCGATCATGAGAATGTTTCGGGCCGTGCAGATTTCACGCACCGCGGGTAAGTAGTGATCCGGTGGCACGATAACGCCGGCCTCGCCTTGGATGGGCTCCAGCAGGACGGCGACGGTGTGCTCGTCGATCGCATCGGACAGCGCGTCGACGTCCCCGAACGGCACCGAACGAAAGCCCGGGGTGAACGGCCCGAAGCCGGTGCGCGCCGCCGGATCCGAGGAGAAGCTGACAATGCTGATGGTCCGGCCGTGAAAGTTGTTGTCGGCAACCACGATATTGGCTCGGTCGGCGGGTGCGCCCTTGACGTCCGCGCCCCATTTGCGGGCCACCTTGAGCGCGCTCTCGACCGCCTCGGCGCCGCTGTTCATCGGCAGCACCATGTCCTTGCCGCACAATGTCGCCAGCGCCCCGCAGAACCGGCCCAGGGGTTCGGCGTGAAAGGCGCGACTGACCAGTGTGACAAGGTCGAGCTGGGCGTGCGCGGTCGCGGTGATCTCCGGGTTGCGGTGTCCGAAGTTCACCGCCGAATACGCGGCGAGGCAGTCCAGGTAGCGGCGTCCTTCGACGTCGGTGATCCAACACCCCTCGGCGCTGGCGGCTACCACCGGCAGTGGCGCATAGTTGTGCGCGCATGAGCGCTCGTCGATCGCGATTGCTGACTCGGTCAGCGCGCCGTGACCGATGGCGGGGTCGGACGCTGCATCGTCGCCGGTGCGTGTCACGAATACACCTCCAGCGTACAACATTTGACCGATCCACCGCCCTTGAGCAGCTCGGGCATCTCGACACCGATCGGTTCGAAGCCTGCTTCGGCCAATTGCCGTGCGAAGCCGCCGGCCGCGGTCGGGTGTATGACGTGGCGGCCGTCCGAGACGGCATTCAGACCGAATGCGTATGCGTCGTCGGTGTCCACCAGGATCGCGTTGGGGAACAGTGTTTCCAAGTGCGCCCGAGAGACATAGCTGAACGCGGGCGGATAGTAGGCGATGGTGGTGTCGTCGAGCACGGTCAGCGCGGTGTCGAGGTGGTAGAAGCGCGGATCGATCAATTCCAGGCTGATGACCCGTCGGTCGAAGATCCCGGCGATTTCGCCGTGCGCCCGCAGGTCGGTGCGGAAACCGTATCCGGCCAGGATGTCGCCGCCCACCGGCAGCAGGTCTCCTTGGCCTTCGTTGACGTGGCGGGTCTGGCGAGGCGCGTAACCGTGCGCTGCCAGCCACCCGGCGTACGCAACTGACTCCTTTACGCGTTCAGCGTATTTGAAGCGCGCGACGGCGGCCGTACCGTCGATGATCAACCCGCCGTTGGCGGCGAAGACCATGTCCGGCAGACCGGGTACCGGATCCACCAGATCGACGGTGTGTCCCAGTCGACGGTACAGGTCGGGTAGATGCTGCCACTGAGCCAACGCGATGGCCGCGTCGACCGGACTCGTGGTGTCCATCCAGGGATTGATCGCGTAGTCGACCGCAAAGAACCGCGGCGGCGTCATCACGTAGCGCCGAACGGTGGCCCTGCGTTCGACGGTCTGACGCCCGGTTTCGGTTCCGGAATCCGCGAAGGTCGTCATAACTCAACGGTATGGGACCTCGTCGCACAACTCATCGCTGGCTGTTGCTTATGCACAACGTTTTCATTGCGTAAAATAGCATAATACGGTGATTTGTTACGCATGGAGGGGTGATGGACCGGTTGGATGACATCGACGAGCAAATTCTGGCCGAACTGGCTCAACACGCACGGGCGACATTCGCCGAAATTGGCGAGCGGGTGCGACTCTCGGCGCCGGCGGTCAAGCGGCGCGTCGATCGGATGCTGGAGCGCGGAGTGATCCGCGGATTCACCACCGTCATCGACCGCAATGCGGTGGGCTGGAAAACCGAGGCCTACGTCCAGGTGTTCTGCCACGGCCGAATCTCGCCGAGCGAATTGCGTCGCGCCTGGCTCGACATCCCCGAAGTCGCCAGCGCCGCAACGGTAACCGGAACCGCCGACGCCATCCTGCGAGTGCTGGCGCGCGACATGGCGCATCTCGAGGACGCCTTGGAGCGGATTCGTACCAGCGCTGCCGTTGAACGCAGTGAGTGCATCGTCGTGCTGTCGAACCTGATCGACCGGTCACGCGCGCAGGGGTGAGCACCTCCTCGCCACCGCAATCGTGTATGAACTCCAAATGACCACTAGCCCTGGCGCCAACGGAATCCTGATCGTCGGCGGAGGACTTGCCGCGACCCGGACCGCCGAGCAATTACGCCGGGCCGACTTCACCGGTCCGATCACCATCGTCAGCGACGAGGTCCACCTGCCCTACGATCGGCCCCCGCTGTCCAAAGAGGTGCTGCGCAGCGAGGTCGACGACGTGACGCTCAAGCCACGTGAGTTCTACGACGAGCGCAACATCACCTTGCGACTGGGCTCGGCGGCGGTCGGTATCGACACCGAGGCACAGATCGTGACGCTCGACGACGGGGCGACGCTCGGCTACGACGAACTGGTCATCGCCACCGGCCTAGTGCCGCGGCGCATCCCGGCTTTCCCCGATCTCGAGGGCATCCGGGTACTGCGCTCCTTCGACGAGAGTCTGGCCCTGCGCCGGCATGCGTCGGAAGCGCAGCGCGCCGTGGTGGTCGGCGCAGGATTCATCGGCTGCGAGGTGGCGGCCAGTCTGCGTGGATTGGGAGTCGACGTCGTGCTGGTCGAGCCGCAACCCGCGCCCCTGGCGGCGGTCCTCGGTGCGCAGATCGGCGGACTGGTGGCCCGCCTGCATCGTGCCGAGGGGGTCGACGTGCGTACCGATGTCGGGGTGGCCGAGGTGCGCGGTGACACGCACGTCGAGGCGGTGCTGTTGACCGATGGCACCGAGGTGAACGCCGACCTAGTGGTGGTGGGCATCGGGTCGCGGCCGGCGACGGACTGGTTGAAGGGCAGCGGTATCGAGGTCGACAATGGTGTCATCTGCGACGCCGCCGGCCGGACCAGCGCGCCGAACGTGTGGGCACTCGGCGACGTCGCGTCGTGGCGGGATTCGAACGGACACCAAGTACGCGTGGAACATTGGAGCAACGTCGCCGAGCAGGCCCGCGCCGTCGTACCCGCGATGCTCGGTCAGGAAGCGCCGTCCAGTGTGGTCGTCCCGTACTTCTGGAGCGATCAGTACGACGTCAAGGTCCAGTGCCTGGGTGAACCCGCGGCCACCGACACCGTGCACATCGTCGAGGACGACGGCCGTAAGTTCCTCGCCTACTACGAGCGTGACGGTGTGGTGGCCGGTGTCGTGGGTGGCGGCATGCCCGGCAAGGTCATGACGGCCCGAGCCAAAATCGCTGCCGCCGTGCCGATTTCCGAAGTACTCTGCTAACCGGCACCTGCCATCGGTCGTCGATCCGATCGGCGGCGTCGTTATTTCCACCTGACCGGCGGGCCGTGCGGCGAACAAGCGGCGAGCAGTCGATCATCCCCGCCGGGCCAGCAGCGGACACTCACCACGAACTCGATGTCGGCCCCGGGCGCCGGCCGGCGCGGTTCCAGCGTCAGGTGCGCGAACGGCGACGCGGGTGTGGCTCGCGCTCCGATCTTCTCGATGGTGGCCACGATGGTCGACCGCTCTGGCAGCGAAAGGTATTGCCACATAATTGAATGCCACAGCACGGTCAGCGCGCCGTCGGCGAGATCCAGCCCGGCTACGGCCGCGGTGGCGTTGCGGCGATGCAACGTCGCCGGCACCTGACGGGCCACGCTGATCGCGGCACGCAACCGGTCCAGCCGAGCCTGCTGGTCGGGCCAGACGTAGCTCAGCAACGTCAACTCGCCCGTGCTGGCGCTAGCGTCCAGCGGCGCGATGTCATAGCCGTGGCGTTCGACGATGGTCAGGTCGGCAGCGGGCGGCAGGTCACCGCGCCAGGCGTCGTCGATGGTTACCGGTGAATCGGCCGGGCCCCAGTCGCCTCCCGGATGGCGATAGCGGTAGTGGTCGGCACGCAGATTCAGCCCGGCGCTGCAACCGATCTCGAAAAGCCTTACCGGAAAACCGAATTGGTCGGTCAGCGTGAGGAGACCACCGACCAGTGCTGCGGAGCGGCCGACCTCGTTGGTCTGCGGCGGCTGCTCGAGGGCGGCGCGCAGGTACCCGGCGTAATCGGAGGCGGCCTGCAGAATGTCGGGCCACGCCGCCTCGGTGTTCCACTCGCCACCGACACTGGGATACCAGCGGCGCAGCGCCGGGGCGCACCCGTCGAGAGCCAACCGGTGCAAACCGCCCAGCAGTCGCAGCGGCAAAGCCATTCTGCCAGAATCGTTTTCGTGCCCCGCGAAGATACCGGCGAAGATGCCGTCAGCTTCGATATCGCTACCTATCAGGGGCAGCAGGTTGCCGTACATCGCCGAACCCATGGCGGCGCAGACCTGCCCCTGTACCTCGATGGTCTGCAGCAGTCGGCTCATGGCTCTAAATCCTTCAGCCCGGCCTGTACGACGTCAAAGGCATAGCCCAAAGCTTGCGGTAACGAGACCGATTCGTCATCCAGCCAATGCTCGTAGGCGCTCAGCGCCACGCCGAGCATCATCCAGGCGACCGTCTGGGGTCGCAGGTCGGTGGTCTCGACCCGGGTCCGATGTGCAACGAAATCTGCGATCACCGCACGCCATCCCGCGTACATCGTCATCGAATACGCTTGCAGCTCAGCCGTTTGCAGGATAACCCGCATCCGCTGCCGGTGTCGCGCGGTTTCGGATTCGTCGAATGTGTTGAACGACAGCAGCGCTGCCCGCAACGCATCGCCGAGTGGCATGTCCGGGTCGACGTCGCTCAGTAGGTTGCTCAGGTGTTGCAGGTGAGTGTCGAAGTCCCCCCACGGAATTGCGTTCTTCGACGCGTAGTACCGAAACACACTCCGGCGGGCGATGCCCGCCGCCTGCGCCACGTCGTCGACGCTCACTTCGGCGAATCCGCGCTCGGCGAACAGTCCGATCGCAACCTCGGAAATGTGCTCTGGCGTGGTGGACCGACGGCGGCCGACCCGTGGCTGCTGCTGCGCCATCGACCGCACCCTTCCATTCCGGCACTCGATGCCATATCCTGACTGAGATTTTGACCACATCGACGCGACTTGTCGAGCCCCAGCCGAATGAAAGGCCATCTCATGGAGCCGAACCAGCAAACTGAGACCGTCACCGACGCCGAGCTCGTTACCGAGACGCTGGTCGAAGAGGTGTCCATCGACGGGATGTGCGGGGTCTACTGATCGTGAGCGCCCCCACTAAGGGGCGCACCGAGTTCGATCCCCATCACGCGTGGCGCCTGCACCCGCAAGTCGCCGTGCGTCCCGAAAATTTCGGTGCGCTGCTATATCACTTCGGAACTCGCAAACTGTCGTTCCTGAAAAACCGCACCATCCTCGAGGTGGTGCAATCACTGGCCGATCATCCTGACGTCCGGGCCGCACTTCGCGCTGCCGGCGTCGAAGATTCACAGCAGGGGCCCTACTTGGACGCGCTCGCAGTGTTGGCCGGCTCCACGATGCTGGTACGCGCCGAGGCCGAGGAGACAGCATGACATCGACCGTGCCGCGGCTCATCGAGCAGTTCGAACGCGGACTTGACGCACCCATCTGCCTGACTTGGGAGCTCACCTACGCGTGCAACCTGGCGTGCGTGCACTGCCTGTCGTCGTCGGGCAAGCGCGATCCGCGCGAACTGTCCACCCAGCAGTGCAAGGACATCATCGATGAGCTGGAACGCATGCAGGTGTTTTACGTCAACATCGGCGGCGGGGAACCGACTGTGCGGCCCGATTTTTGGGAGCTGGTCGACTACGCGACCGCTCACCACGTCGGGGTTAAATTCTCCACCAACGGGGTGCGGATCACGCCCGAGGTGGCCGCGCGACTGACCGCCAGCGACTACGTCGATGTCCAGATCTCGCTCGACGGCGCCACCGCCGAGGTCAACGACGCGGTTCGTGGCCCGGGATCCTTCGCGATGGCCATCCGCGCGTGCGAGAACCTGGCCGTCGCCGGATTCTCCGACGCCAAGATCTCGGTGGTGGCGACCCGCCACAACGTCGATCAGCTCGACGAATTCGCTTCGCTGGCAAGCCGGTACGGCGCCACGCTGCGCATCACCCGGCTGCGGCCATCCGGTCGGGGCGCCGACGTCTGGGACGACCTGCATCCAACCGCCGACCAGCAGGTCCAGCTGTATGACTGGCTGGTCGCCAAGGGCGAGCGGGTGCTCACCGGCGACTCCTTCTTCCACCTCTCCGGGCTGGGTGAACCGGGTGCACTGGCCGGGCTGAACATGTGCGGCGCCGGGCGGGTGGTGTGTCTGATCGACCCGATCGGCGATGTGTACGCCTGCCCGTTCGCCATCCACGACCGTTTTCTGGCTGGAAACGTATTGTCCGATGGCGGTTTCGACCAGGTCTGGAAACACGCTCCGTTGTTCCGCGAGTTGCGCGAGCCGCAGTCCACGGGAGCCTGCGGAAGCTGCGGGCACTACGACAGCTGCCGGGGCGGCTGCATGGCGGCCAAATTCTTCACCGGTCTGCCGCTCGACGGCCCCGACCCGGAGTGCGTCCAGGGCTACGGCATGCCGGCGCTGGCGCGGGAGCGCGACAAGCCACGGCCGGCCGGTGATCACTCGCACGGCAGGCGCCAGAGCGGACCCGTGCCACTGACGGTGAGCATGCCACCGCAAAAGCTCTGCAACGAGAGCCCGGTCTGACCGTGGCTCGTGACGTCTGGTTCGAGACGGTCGCAATCGCGCAGGAACGCGCCAAGAAGCGACTGCCCAAGTCGTCCTATTCGGCGCTGGTGGCCGCCAGTGAAAAAGGGCTCACGGTTTCCGACAACGTCGAGGCGTTCGGCGAGCTGGGTTTCGCGCCCCACGTCGTCGGCGCGCTTGAAAACCGTGATCTGGCGACAACTGTCATGGCACAAGAGATTTCCATGCCGGTGATCATCTCGCCGACGGGTGTGCAGGCCGTCGACCCGGACGGTGAGGTGGCCGTGGCACGAGGCGCCGCGGCGCGCGGGACGGCGATGGGATTGTCCTCGTTCGCCAGCAAGCCGATCGAGGAAGTGATCGCCGCCAACCCGAAGGTGTTCTTCCAGGTCTACTGGTCCGGGGGACGCGACGTGATCGCGGCGCGCGTCGAGCGGGCCCGGCAGGCCGGTGCGGTCGGGCTGATCGTGACCACCGACTGGTCGTTCTCCCACGGCCGGGACTGGGGCAGCCCGAAGATCCCCGAGCAGATGAACCTGCGCACCATGCTGCGGTTGTCACCGGAGGTGATCAGCCGACCCGGGTGGCTGTGGCGATTCGGCAAGACACTGCGGCCACCGGATCTGCGAGTGCCCAACCTGGCCGGCCGGGGCGAGCCGGGTCCACCATTCTTCGCTGCTTACGGGGAGTGGATGGCGACGCCACCGCCGACGTGGGCGGACATCGCGTGGCTGCGCGAGCTGTGGGGCGGACCATTCATGCTCAAGGGCGTGATGCGCCTCGATGACGCGAAAAGAGCCGTGGATGCTGGTGTTTCGGCGATTTCGGTGTCGAACCACGGCGGCAACAACCTGGATGGGACGCCGGCGTCAATTCGCGCGCTTCCCGCCGTCGCCGAAGCGGTCGGCGATCAGGTCGAGGTTTTGCTGGACGGCGGCGTCCGGCGCGGCAGCGACGTTGTCAAGGCGCTCGCGCTGGGCGCCCGCGCTGTCATGATCGGACGCGCCTACCTGTGGGGTCTGGCCGCGGCCGGACAACCCGGTGTCGAGAACGTGCTCGACATCATGCAGGGCGGAATCGACTCGGCCTTGATGGGCCTCGGGCGCGCCTCGGTACACGACCTCAATCGCGACGACGTTCTGGTGCCGGACGGATTCACCCGAACGCTCGGTGCGAACTCCGGCTGAGCGCCGCCGCCGCGGACGCGAGACCAGCGGGTATGTTGATACTGACGTGGCAGTCGTGACAGTCGTGACAGATTTCGGTCAACGGTCGGCGAAAATAACTTTCTCGATAGCGCCAACAACCTATGCAGTACAGGTGAATTCGGCCTACCATCACCGGGTGGTAGTCCAGCCCGAACTCGGGGGCTCTACGTCGAGCCAGCTCCAGAGCATGCCAGTAGGGCTGGCGATACCTGTCGGCGCAACCGAGCAGCACGGGCCGCACCTGCCCTTGGACACCGACACTCGGATCGCAACAGCGGTTGCCGGTGCTGCCACAACAAACCTGTCCGGGGATCCGGACCTGATGTGGTTGGCGGCGCCGGCGATCGCGTACGGTGCCAGCGGCGAGCACCAGAGCTTCCCTGGAACGGTCTCGATCGGCACCGAGGCCCTGGCCACCCTGCTGGTGGAGTACGGCAGGTCGGCGACCTGCTGGGCGCAGCGCCTGCTCTTCGTCAACGGCCATGGCGGCAACATCGCGGCGCTGAACTGGGCGGTGGGCCTATTACGGCGTGAAGGCCGCGATGCGGCGTGGTGTCCGTGTACGGTGGCTGGCGGCGACGCTCACGCCGGACACTCCGAAACTTCAGTATTGCTCTATATTTCGCCGTCGGACGTTCGCACCGACCGGTGGTGCCCAGGCAACAGCGCGCCACTGACCGAATTGCTGCCATCGATGCGCAGCGGGGGCGTGGCCGCGGTCAGCGAGGTCGGCGTGTTGGGCGACCCGACCTCGGCCACCGCCGCCGACGGCGAGCGGATGCTGGCTGAGATGGTCGACGACTGCGTGGGCCGGATCCGGCGGTGGACACCCGCCGCCGACGGGATGCTCGAGTGAGCCCCGCTGCCGACGACGGCGTCGGCAGGTCCGGTGCGCTGGGGGTACCTCCCGCTTGCGGGGGAGAGTGGCGCCGATGACACAGGCGCGATTGCCGGACGGGTTTGCTGTGCAAGTCGACCGCCGAGTGCGGGTGCTCGGCCAGGGATCGGCTTTGCTGGGCGGATCGCCGACCCGGATACTGCGGCTGGCGCCCGCCGCCCAGGACATGCTCGCCGACGGCCGGCTCAAGGTCCGCGACGCGCCGAGTGCGGAGTTGGCCCGGACGCTGCTCGACGCAACCGTGGCGCATCCGCGTCCCGCGGGCGGCCCGTCGCATCGCGATGTGACTGTGGTAATTCCGGTGCGGGACAACGTATCTGGCTTAAAACGTCTGGTCGCCGCGCTACGTGGATTGCGCATCGTCATCGTGGACGACGGATCGTCGACGATGATCCGGCAGGAGGATTTCGCCGGTGCGCACCCCGACATCGAAATTCTGCGGCACATGCAGAGCAAGGGTCCGGCCGCGGCCCGCAACACCGGCCTTGCCGCCTGCAAGACCGACTACGTCGCGTTCCTCGACTCCGACGTCGTCCCTCGCCGCGGCTGGCTGGAAGCGCTGCTCGGGCATTTCTGCGACCCCACCGTGGCGCTGGTCGCCCCGCGAATCGTCGGACTCGCCCAGACCGACCACCTGGTCGGGCGCTACGAGGCGGTGCGTTCGTCGTTGGATCTCGGTCAGCGCGAAGCTCCGGTGATTCCCTACACCAGCGTTTCCTATGTCCCCAGTGCCGCAATCATCTGTCGCACTTCGACTTTGCGCGATATTTGTGGCTTCGACGAAACCATGCGATCGGGTGAAGACGTCGATCTGTGCTGGCGACTTGTCGAGGTCGGTGCCCGACTGCGTTACGAGCCGATTGCCCAAGTGGGACATGATCATCGGACTGAATTGCGGGATTGGGTTGCGCGCAAGGCATTTTACGGTGGTTCGGCCGCCCAGTTGTCGGTTCGGCATCCGGACAAAATCGCACCGTTGATGATCTCCGGCTGGGCGCTCAGCGCCTGGATCCTGATGGCGCTCGGGTCGAGCTTCGGCTACCTGGCGTCACTCTTCGTTGCTGGACTCACCGGCCGCCGGGTCGCTAAAAGCATGCGGGGCACCGAGACTCAGATGTCCGATGTCGTGACGGTGGCCGCCCGCAGCCTCTGGTCAGCCGCCCTGCAGCTGGCGTCGGCGATCTGCCGGCACTACTGGCCGGTGGCGTTGCTGGCGGCCCTGTTGTTCCGTTCGTGCCGACGGATCGTCGTGGTGGCCGCCATCCTCGACGGGGTGGTGGACTGGGCCAATCGCCGGCGAACCGCCGACGAAGACGCCCGGCCGATCGGGCTGCTGACGTACGTGGTGCTCAAGCGGATCGACGATCTCGCCTACGGGCTGGGCTTGTGGTACGGCGTGCTGCGGGAACGTAACGTCGGTCCGCTCAAGCCGCAGATTCGGGTCTGACTCCTGACCGCAGCTGCGCTGCACAGCGATGTGCTGGTCATCGGTGCGGGAAGCGCTGGATCCGTGGTTGCCAATCGGCTTTCGACCGATCCCAGCTGTTCGGTAACGGTGCTCGAGGCTGGGCTCGGCCTGAGCGATCCGGCATTGCGTGCCGAGACGGCCAACGGACTTCGATTGCCTATTGGCGCGGCGAGTCCGCTGGTGCAGCGGTATCAGACCCGGCTCACCGACCGCCCGGTCCGCCAGCTGGCGATCATCCGCGGGGCGACGGTCGGCGGATCCGGCGCCGTCAATGGGGGATATTTCTGCCGGGGTCTGCGCCGCGACTTCGACGGCTTCGGAATCCCGGGTTGGGGCTGGTCCGAGGTCGTCGAGCACTTTCGCGCGATCGAGACCGATCTGGATTTCACTGGGCCGGCGCACGGCGACTCGGGGCCCATCCTGGTCCGCCGCACGCGGGAAATGATCGGCAGCACAGCGACGTTCGTCGAGGCGGCACGGCAGTACGGGTTTGGCTGGCTGCCCGATCTCAACGACGATGTCGGCGCGGACACGCTGCCGCCCGGGGTTGGGGCGGTCCCGTTGAACATCGTCGACGGAACGCGCGTCGGGCCCGGGGCCGCGTACCTGCTACCCGCGCTGGAACGTGCCAACTTGTCGTTGCTGACCCAGACGCGCGCGCTGCGCCTGCGCGTGGCCGGCGGTCGGGCTGTCGGTGTGGACGTCATCGGGCCGGGCGGGCCGATCACCGTGACAGCGGATCGCATTGTGCTCTGCGCGGGCGCGATAGAGTCCGCGCATCTACTGATGCTTTCCGGTATCGGCGACGAGGCGATGCTGCGTGCTGCCGGGGTGGACGTGATCGTCCCGTTGCCGGTTGGCCTGGGCTGCAGCGATCACCCCGAATGGGTGCTGCCGACCACCTGGACGGTCGAAACCGGGCGGCCGGTGCTCGAAGTTGTGCTCAGTGCCGCGGACGACCTCGAGATACGCCCTTATACCGGTGGCTTCGTGGCGATGGTCGGGGACGGGACGCCGGGGTATCCGGACTGGCCGCATCTCGGGGTGGCGCTGATGCGGCCGCGAGCGCGCGGGCGCATCACGCTGCTCTCGGCCGACCCGATGGTGCCGCCCGTGATCGAGCACCACTACGACAGTGAGCCGGCCGATATCGCCGCGTTACAGTCAGGCTGCTTGCTGGCTCGTGAAATAGCCGGTTCGACAACAGAACTCGGCGATCCGGCATGGTCGACGTCACAGCATCTGTGCGGAAGCGCCCCGATGGGCCGCGCGGAGGATCCGGCAGCAGTCGTCGATCAGCAGTGCCGCGTGCACGGTGTCGACGGGCTGTGGGTGATCGACGGGTCGGTGCTGCCGGTGATCACCAGTCGCGGTCCGCATGCCACCATCGCCATGCTGGGCCATCGGGCCGCGGAGTTCGTCACCTGACGTGGGCACGATCCGCGTAGTCGCTTGTGTACGCTGTCGAGGTTGGACACGAGGAGGTGCTCCATATCGCCGATAAGACCGATCCGCGCCCGGCGCGTTCTCAAGCCCGGCTACTGGAGGCCGCCACCGCGCTGCTGCGCGCCGGGGGGCCCAGCGCGGTGACCGTCGATGCGGTGACGCGTGGCGCCAATGTTGCCCGTGCCACCCTGTATCGCCATTTCCCGAGTGGAAATGATTTGCTCGCAGCGGCTTTCAGCGGTCTGATCCCGCCGGCGCCGATGCCGTCCGACGACGGCGCCCTGCGCGACCGACTGATCGCGGTGGTGTCGGCATTCGGGCAGTCGATCGCCGAGAGCTCGGGCATGGTGATGGCGATGAGCTGGCTGGCACTCGGGCGTGACCTGGAGCAGTTGCCGGAATCGGCACGGACCCGCACGCCCGACAGTCCGGCGATCACTACGCTGCGCGAACGAATCGCCCAGCAGTACGCTGCGCCCTTCGATGCGATCTTCGACAGCCCGGACGCCGCCGAGCTGGGGGACATCGACCGCACCCGGGCGATTGCGCTGCTGATCGGCCCGGCGGTGCTGGGCCGGCTGTCCACTCTGCCCGACTTCGACTATCGCGAGTGCGCGCAAGCCGCCGTCGACGGCTTCCTGCATGTGCAGCGCGCACAGGCGAAACCGCTCAACGAAGCTGGTAGCGAATCGGCAGGTGCGTGACAACGCCGACGAACGTCGTCCAGATCAGCTTTGGGTTGCGGCTCAGCTCAATGGATGTCAACCGGGGTAGCAGCTCGGCGAAAAAGCTGTTGACCTCGATGCCTGCCAGCGCGGCACCCGGGCAGAAGCGCCCATTCTGACGGGCTTCCGATAATCCGTAGGCTGTCGTAACGTGTGGACGCGATCGCCTCGTCGGCGAGTCTGGGCCGTCGTGTTGATGACGGCCCTGCTGGTGGCGGCATGTGGGCAGGATGCCGGCGTCAAGCCGCACGCGGCGGAACCGGCCTACGCGGGCCCGCTGGATGCCGGTGTCGTGCGCACCGCGATGGGATCGGTGCGCGGCCAGATCGCCCTGGATTACCGTGTGTTCCAGAACATTCCGTACGCGGCGCCGCCGCTGGGACCCTTGCGGTGGCAGTTGCCGCGACCGGCCGCGCGATGGTCGGGAATGTTGGACGCCACCAAGGCAGGTCCGCAATGCATGCAGGACACCGGCCTGAAGCCGGGGGTGGGCAAGCCGACCAGTGAAAACTGCCTGACGCTCAATGTCTGGACTCCGCCGCGCGCCCAACATGGCGAGAAGCGCCCGGTGATGGTGTGGATCCACGGGGGAGGGTTCGTCAACGGCAGCGGCGACATCTACCACTCGCGCTGGTTGGCGGCCAGAGGCCAGATCGTCGTCGTCACGGTCAACTACCGGTTGGGCGCCCTTGGCTTCCTGGCGCATCCGGCGCTCGGTCCGCCCGGAACGGTCGGCAACTACGGGCTGGCCGACCAGCAGGCCGCGCTGCGCTGGGTTCGCGACAACATTGCCGCGTTCGGCGGCGACCCGAACAAGGTCACCATCGCCGGCGAATCCGCCGGCGGCATGTCGGTGTGCGACCACCTGATCGCGCCGGGGTCGGTTGGACTGTTCCGGGCGGCGATCATCCAGAGCGCGCCATGTCAGGCGCAGGCCGAGTTGACGTTCGGCCAACGGCAGAGTATCGACTACGCGATCGCGGCCGGCTGCCGCACTCCCGCGACCACCGCGCGGTGTCTGCGTGCCCTGCCGGCAACCAGGCTCGAGCGTCCACCCTGGTACAACTTCCTCGGCGACTCCGATGCGCTCTCCGGTCCGGTGACCGGAACGCCGATGCTTCCGGCCAATCCGCTGGCGGCATCCGCCGCCGACCGGACCGCGCACGTTCCGGTGCTGATCGGGGTCAACCACGACGAGTTCACCCTGTTCGCCGCCCTGCGGGCGGCGAAGGTTCATCGCGGAGTCAGCCCCGGCGAGTATTCGCATGTGCTCGCCGATATTTTCGGCGACAACAGTGCCCCGGTGCAGGCGCACTACCCACCGGATCGCTACGGCGGGGATGTGTCGCTGGCTTACTCTGCTGCGGCAACAGACGGTGTTTTCGCTTGCACTGCAGACAGATTCGCCGAATCGCTGAGCCGGCACGCTCCGGTCTACGGCTACGAATTCGATGATCCGCGCGCACCCGAGCCCGATTTCCTGCGGCGTGCGCCGTTCCCGGTCGGGGCCAGCCACTCCCTGGAGCTGCGATACCTGTTCAGCATGGGCGGAGCGCCGCCGCTGGATCAGGCGCAGCAGATCCTGTCCGACCAGATGATGAGCTACTGGAGCCACTTCGTCACCAACGGCGCTCCGAAGGCCGCCGGCCTGCCCGACTGGCCGGCCCAGGACGGCGACCCCGAGCACAACTTCTGGATGTCGTTGCGGCCCGGCGGAAGTCAGGTCAGCACCGACTTCGAGACCGAACACCAGTGCCCGTTCTGGGCAACGATGAGGGGCGAATCGTGAGCACTCCCGAGCCGGACGACTTTGCCGACGAGTGGGCAGCGGCCTGGAACCGCCGGGACGTCGAGGCGGTACTTGCGTACTTTCACGACGACGCCCTGTTCACCTCGCCGATCGCGGCCGACCTAGTTCCCGGCTCGGCAGGAGTCGTGCACGGCAAAGCGGCGTTGCGTGAATACTGGCGTGCTGCCCTGGCGGCCCTACCCAACTTTCACGTCGACGTCATCGGGGTGTACGGCGGCGCGTCGGTTCTCGTCATCAACTACCGCAACCAGAAGGACGGCCTGGTGTGTGAGGTACTCGAGTTCGACGGCGCACTGGTGCGTCGCGGCCACGGCACGTATCTGGCGCGCAGTTCGCGTTAGCCGACCGTCGGGACCCACGTGGTGGCCGCCGCTTTGGTCACCCGGCCTGCCACGCGGCATATGTGCAGGTCGAGCTCGTCAAGTCGAGATAACTTACTTTGAAGTAAGAACTTGTCGCCGGACTGTCTCACTGTGCGCCTGTCACGTGGTCGAGAGGATTTGGCCGATACCGCGATCTAGGGCATACTGTTCAGGTTGCCTCGAGCCGGGTTCGCGCCTGGCTGGGCATACGACCAGCGCCCACACGGGCGCGTCCGGTCCCAATTTGGAGCGTGACCAATTTCGGTCGCGGACCAGGCTGCGTGAGGGCGACACACCCGACCGCGGGGGCCGGTGGACCAAGACAGGTAAACAGCGGCGCAACAACCGGGCGCGCGCTTGATCGGTGTAGACCGTTCACGGCGATCGGCGATCGGCAGTAAACCGGGTCTCGACCTGGAGAGTGAGGAAGCGTGGCGGGACAAAAGATCCGCATCAGGCTCAAGGCCTACGACCACGAGGCCATTGACGCCTCGGCGCGCAAGATCGTCGAGACGGTTGTCCGTACCGGCGCCAGCGTGGTGGGCCCTGTGCCGCTGCCTACCGAGAAGAACGTGTACTGCGTCATCCGCTCACCGCACAAGTACAAAGACTCGCGTGAGCACTTCGAGATGCGCACCCACAAGCGCCTGATCGACATCCTTGACCCGACCCCGAAAACCGTTGACGCGCTGATGCGCATCGATCTGCCTGCCAGCGTCGACGTCAACATCCAGTAGGAGAGCTGCGAGCAATGGCGAGAAAGGGCATCCTGGGCACCAAGCTGGGCATGACGCAGGTGTTCGACGAGAACAACCGCGTCGTCCCCGTGACGGTGGTCAAGGCCGGGCCGAACGTGGTGACCCGCATCCGTACTCCGGAAGTCGACGGGTACAGCGCGGTGCAGTTGGCCTATGGCGAGATCAGTCCCCGCAAGATCAACAAGCCGCTGACGGGTCAGTACGCCGCCGCCGGGGTCAACCCCCGCAGGCATCTGGCCGAGTTCCGTCTCGATGACGAGGCCGCCGCGGCCGACTACCAGGTCGGTCAGCAGCTGACGGCCGAAATGTTCGTTGCCGGAACCTATGTCGACGTGACCGGCACGTCGAAGGGCAAGGGCTTCGCGGGAACCATGAAGCGGCACGGCTTCAAGGGGCAGGGCGCCAGCCACGGAGCGCAGGCGGTTCACCGCCGTCCCGGTTCCATCGGCGGTTGCGCCACCCCGGCGCGTGTCTTCAAGGGCACCCGGATGTCCGGCCGGATGGGGCATGACCGGGTGACCACCCAGAACCTGTTGGTGCACTTGGTCGATGCCGAGAACGGCGTGCTGCTGATCAAGGGCGCGGTGCCTGGCCGCACGGGCGGACTCGTCGTGGTCCGCAGCGCGATCAAACGAGGTGAGAAGTAATGGCTTCCGATAACGCCGCGAAAGCACTCAAGATCGACGTCAAGACGCCCGCCGGCAAAACCGAAGGCTCCGTTGAATTGCCGGCCGAGTTGTTCGATGCGCCTGCGAACATCGCTCTGATGCACCAGGTCGTCACGGCACAGCTGGCCGCGGCCCGCCAGGGAACGCACTCCACCAAGACTCGCGGCGAGGTCCGCGGTGGCGGCCGTAAGCCATACCGGCAGAAGGGAACTGGTCGCGCACGTCAGGGTTCGACGCGTGCGCCGCAGTTCACCGGCGGTGGCGTCGTGCATGGTCCGCAGCCCCGCGACTACAGCCAGCGCACCCCGAAGAAGATGATCGCCGCCGCGCTGCGCGGTGCGTTGTCGGACCGGGCTCGCAACGGCCGCATCCACGCGATCACCGAACTGGTGCCGGGTCAGACTCCGTCGACCAAGAGCGCCAAGGGTTTCCTGGCCACGCTGACCGACCGCAAGCAGGTGCTGGTGGTCATCGGACGTAGTGACCAGACCGGCGCCAAGAGCGTGCGCAACCTGCCCGGTGTGCACATCCTCTCGCCGGACCAGCTGAACACCTACGACGTGCTACACGCCGACGACGTGGTGTTCTCGGTGGAGGCGCTCAATGCTTACATCGCAGCGAACACCCATAGCGCCGAGGAGGTTTGCACCTGATGGCAACCGTCACTGACCCCCGCGACATCATCTTGGCCCCGGTCATCTCGGAGAAGTCCTACGGTCTGATCGACGACAACGTGTACACCTTCCTGGTGCACCCCGACTCGAACAAGACGCAGATCAAGATCGCGATCGAGAAGATCTTTTCGGTCAAGGTGGCCGCGGTGAACACCGCGAATCGGCAGGGCAAGCGCAAGCGCACCCGGAGTGGGTACGGACAACGGAAGAGCACCAAGCGCGCCATCGTGACGTTGGCTCCCGGCAGCAAGCCGATCGAACTGTTCGGCGCTACGGCGTAGCCAGGGCCGGCCGAGGATAGAGAGACTTAACAGACATGGGAATTCGCAAGTACAAGCCGACGACTCCGGGTCGTCGCGGTGCCAGCGTCTCCGATTTCGCCGAGATCACCCGCTCGACTCCGGAGAAGTCGCTCATCAAGCCGTTGCACGGTAAGGGTGGACGTAACGCGCACGGTCATATCACCACCCGCCACAAGGGTGGCGGGCACAAGCGGGCCTACCGGGTGATCGACTTCCGCCGCAACGACAAAGACGGCGTCAACGCGAAGGTCGCGCACATCGAGTACGACCCGAACCGCACCGCGAACATCGCGCTGCTTCATTTTCTTGACGGCGAGAAGCGTTACATCATTGCGCCGCAGGGACTTTCCCAAGGCGATGTGGTGGAGTCCGGTGCCAACGCCGACATCAAGCCGGGCAACAACCTGCCGCTGCGCAACATCCCGGCCGGTACGCTGGTGCACGCCGTGGAGCTGCGTCCGGGCGGTGGGGCCAAAATGGCTCGCTCGGCGGGATCCAGCATCCAGTTGCTGGGCAAGGAAGGCGCGTACGCCTCGCTGCGTATGCCCAGCGGTGAAATCCGTCGCGTCGACGTGCGCTGCCGTGCCACCGTCGGCGAGGTGGGCAACGCCGAGCAGGCCAACATCAACTGGGGTAAGGCCGGCCGGATGCGCTGGAAGGGCAAGCGCCCCACCGTCCGTGGTGTTGTGATGAACCCGGTGGACCACCCGCACGGTGGTGGTGAGGGTAAGACGTCCGGTGGTCGTCACCCGGTCAGCCCGTGGGGTAAGCCCGAAGGCCGTACCCGTAAGGGCAGCAAGCCCAGTGACAAGCTCATCGTCCGACGCCGGCGCACCGGCAAGAAGTCTCGCTAGCGGCAGCCAGGAGTAACAGATATGCCACGCAGCCTCAAAAAGGGTCCGTTCGTCGACGACCATCTGCTCAAGAAGGTCGACACGCAGAACGAGAAGAACACCAAGCAGGTCATCAAGACCTGGTCGCGCCGTTCGACCATCATTCCCGACTTCATCGGTCACACGTTCGCCGTCCATGACGGTCGCAAGCACGTGCCGGTGTTCGTCACCGAATCGATGGTGGGCCACAAACTGGGTGAGTTCGCACCGACGCGCACCTTCAAGGGACACATCAAAGACGACCGGAAGGCCAAGCGGCGATGAGCACGGCTACGGAATATCCTTCGGCGGTCGCCAAAGCGCGGTTCGTGCGGGTGTCGCCGACCAAGGCGCGCCGGGTGATCGACCTGGTTCGCGGCAAGTCGGTGGCCGAGGCGCTGGACATCCTGCGTTGGGCACCGCAGGCGGCCAGCGAGCCGGTGGCCAAGGTCATCGCGAGCGCTGCAGCCAACGCGCAGAACAACAATGGGCTCGACCCGGCGACTCTGGTGGTTGCCACCGTCTACGCCGACGGCGGCCCGACCGCCAAGCGGATCCGTCCGCGCGCCCAGGGCCGCGCGTTCCGGATCCGTAAGCGCACTAGCCACATCACCGTGATCGTGGAAAGCCGTCCGAGCAAGGACGGGCGGGGCTCGCAGTCCGCGAGCGCCACCCGCGCCCGTCGCGCGCAGGCCAGCAAGGCTGCCAGCACGGCGCCGGCCAAGAAGGCGCCGGCCAAGAAGGCGCCGGCCAAGAAGGCGGCCACCGAAAAGACATCTGAAGTGAAGGCATCCGCCGCGAAGTCCGCTGGGACTGAAGCGACTTCGGAAGCGAAGGAGGGCTCGGAGTAGTGGGCCAGAAAATCAATCCGCACGGTTTCCGGCTCGGCATCACGACCGAGTGGAAGTCGCGGTGGTACGCCGACAAGCAATACGCGGACTACATCAAGGAAGACGTGGCGATTCGCAAGCTGCTGTCGACCGGCCTGGAGCGCGCCGGTATTGCCGACGTGCAGATCGAGCGCACCCGTGACCGGGTTCGGGTGGATATCCACACTGCCCGTCCGGGCATCGTCATCGGTCGCCGTGGCACCGAGGCCGACCGGATCCGCGCCGACCTGGAGAAGCTGACCGGCAAGCAGGTCCAGCTGAACATCCTCGAGGTGAAAAACCCCGAGTCGACGGCACAGCTGGTGGCTCAAGGTGTGGCCGAGCAGCTGAGCAACCGGGTGGCGTTCCGCCGCGCGATGCGCAAGGCCATTCAGTCGGCCATGCGGCAAGCAGGCGTCAAGGGCATCCGGGTGCAGTGCTCCGGTCGTCTCGGGGGCGCTGAGATGAGTCGCTCGGAGTTCTACCGCGAAGGTCGGGTGCCGCTGCACACGCTGCGTGCCGACATCGATTACGGCCTGTATGAGGCCAAGACCACCTTCGGCCGGATCGGCGTGAAGGTCTGGATTTACAAGGGCGACATCGTCGGCGGCAAACGCGAGCTGGTGGCGCCGTCGGCTGGAGCCGAGCGTCCGCGCCGCGAACGTCCCTCGGGCACCCGCCCGCGCCGGAGCGGATCCGCGGGTACGACGGCTACCAGTACCGAGGCCGGCCGAAGCGCACTGAGTGCCGCTGAAGATACTGCGAGCGCGGCCGCGGCGCCGGCGGAGACGCCCGCCGTCGAGGCGCAGAGTACGGAGAGCTGAATCATGTTGATTCCCCGCAGAGTCAAGCACCGCAAGCAACACCACCCGCGTCAGCGCGGGATCGCCAGCGGTGGCACGTCGGTGAGCTTTGGCGACTACGGCATCCAGGCACTGGAGCACGCCTACGTCACCAACCGGCAGATCGAGTCCGCTCGTATCGCCATCAACCGGCACATCAAGCGTGGCGGCAAGGTGTGGATCAACATCTTCCCGGACCGGCCGCTGACCAAGAAGCCCGCCGAGACCCGGATGGGTTCGGGTAAGGGATCGCCGGAGTGGTGGATCGCCAACGTCAAGCCGGGTCGCGTGCTCTTCGAGCTCAGCTACCCCAACGAGCAGACCGCCCGGGAAGCGCTGACCCGTGCGATCCACAAGCTGCCGATCAAGGCACGCATCATCACCCGAGAGGATCAGTTCTGATGGCAGTGGGAACTTCGCCGGGCGAACTGCGCGAGCTCAACGACGAAGATCTGGTCGAGAAGTTGCGCGAATTCAAGGAAGAGCTGTTCAACTTGCGCTTCCAAATGGCGACCGGTCAGCTCGCCAACAACCGTCGGCTCCGCACGGTCCGTCAGGAAATCGCACGGATCTACACCGTGCTACGTGAACGCGAACTCGGCCTGGCAGCTGGGCCCAATGGTGAGGAGTCCTGATGGCTGAGGCGAAGAAGGCGGCCGCGAAAGACGCTAGTGCCAAGGGGCCCAAGCGCACTCCGCCCACCCCGAAGCCGCGCGGTCGTCGTAAGACCCGCATCGGCTACGTGGTGAGCGACAAGATGCAGAAGACCATTGTGGTCGAGCTGGAAGACCGTATGCGCCACCCGAAGTACGGCAAGATCATCCGGACCACCAAGAAGGTCAAGGCGCACGACGAGCACGGTGACGCCGGTACCGGCGACCGGGTGTCGTTGATGGAGACCCGTCCGCTGTCGGCCACGAAGCGCTGGCGGCTCGTCGAAATCCTGGAGAAGGCCAAGTAGTCAGCTGGTCCGTGCGGCGAAGGCCGCACGGTAGGCCGGGTCCACGCGGCGCACGGCGAC
This sequence comes from Mycobacterium sp., assembly GCF_039583785.1. Classification (GTDB taxonomy): domain Bacteria; phylum Actinomycetota; class Actinomycetes; order Mycobacteriales; family Mycobacteriaceae; genus Mycobacterium. Next base: position 135,029 of record NZ_JAVKSG010000002.1, on the reverse strand, counting down.
GATGAACGCCAGTGCGATCAACGGTCCGACGATCCGGTAAACCGATGCGGGCAAACCGATGTCGGCGTGGTTCCATAGCTGCGGGCTGAGCGCGATTCCGGCACCGTCACAACTCTTCGCTAGACGCCACCCGCTGTTGGCGGATCGTTGGTCGCGGCGGTGTACTCTGCATCCGGAATCCTGGGGGCCACTGCGAGACGGAGGCCAGAATGGCAACCGAGTTCGACGGCAAGATCGAACTGGATATCCGTGATTCGGAACCAGATTGGGGGCCGTTCGCCGCTCCGACCGCGCCCGAGGGCGCGCCCAATGTGCTGTACCTGGTGTGGGACGACATCGGCATCGCGACCTGGGACTGCTTCGGTGGCCTGGTCGAGATGCCGGCGATGACGCGCATCGCCGAACACGGCGTGCGGTTGTCCCAGTTTCACACCACCGCCTTGTGCTCGCCGACCCGGGCCTCGCTGCTGACCGGCCGCAACGCCACCACCGTCGGCATGGCCACGATCGAGGAATTCACCGAAGGCTTTCCCAACTCCAATGGCCGCATCCCCTTCGAAACCGCCCTGCTCTCTGAGGTATTGGCCGAGCAGGGTTACAACACCTATTGCGTCGGCAAGTGGCATCTGACCCCACTCGAAGAGTCGAATCTGGCCGCGACCAAGCGGCACTGGCCGACGTCGCGCGGCTTCGAGCGCTTCTACGGCTTTCTGGGTGGTGAGACAGACCAGTGGTACCCGGACCTGGTGTACGACAACCACCCGGTGAACCCGCCCGATACCCCGGAGGACGGCTATCACCTGTCGAAAGACATCGCGGACAAGACAATTGAGTTCATCCGCGACGCCAAGGTGATCGCACCGGACAAACCATGGTTCAGCTACGTGTGCCCCGGCGCCGGCCACGCGCCGCATCATGTCTTCAAGGAGTGGGCGGACCGCTACGCCGGCAAGTTCGACATGGGCTACGAGCGCTACCGCGAGATCGTGCTGGAGCGGCAGAAGTCGATGGGCATCGTGCCGCAAGACACCGAACTCTCGCCGATCAACCCCTATCTCGACGTCAAGGGTCCCGACGGCCAGCCCTGGCCGTTGCAGGACACCGTGCGGCCCTGGGACTCGCTCAACGACGAAGAGAAACGACTCTTCAGTCGAATGGCGGAGGTGTTCGCCGGTTTTCTGAGCTACACCGACGCCCAGATCGGTCGTATCCTCGACTATCTCGAGGAATCGGGTCAGCTGGACAACACCCTGATTGTGGTGATCTCCGACAACGGAGCCAGCGGCGAGGGCGGGCCCAACGGGTCGGTCAACGAAGGCAAGTTCTTCAACGGCTACATCGACACCGTCGAAGAGAGCATGAAGTTGTTCGACCAGCTCGGCGGGCCGCAGACCTACAACCACTACCCGATCGGGTGGGCGATGGCCTTTAACACGCCCTACAAGCTTTACAAGAGATACGCCTCGCACGAAGGTGGGATCGCCGACACCGCAATGGTGTCCTGGCCCAGAGGAATTGCGGCGCACGGCGAGGTCCGGGACAACTACGTGAACGTGTGCGACGTGACACCGACGGTCTATGACCTGCTGGACATCCAGCCGCCGGACACCGTTCGAGGCATTCCGCAGAAGCCGCTCGACGGCGTGAGTTTCAAAGCTGCCCTGACAGGTTCGGCCCTGCCCGACTCGTCCTCCGACACCGGCAAAGAGACCCAGTTCTACACCATGCTGGGCACCCGCGGGATCTGGCACAACGGCTGGTTCGCCAACACCGTGCATGCCGCTACACCCGCCGGGTGGAGCCATTTCGATGCCGACCGCTGGGAGCTCTTCCACATCGAGGCCGACCGCAGCCAGTGCCACGACCTGGCCGACGAGCATCCCGACAAGCTGGACGAGCTCAAGGCGCTGTGGTTTTCCGAAGCCGCCAAGTACAACGGGCTGCCGTTGTCGGACCTCAACATTTTGGAAACCATGATGCGCTCGCGGCCTTTCCTGGGCGGCGAACGCACCAGTTACACCTACTACCCCGACTGTGCCGACGTCGGAATCGGCGCCGGCGCCGAGCTGCGCGGCCGCTCGTTCGCGGTGCTGGCCGACGTCACCATCGACCGCGCCGGTGCTGAAGGCGTGCTGTTCAAACAGGGCGGCGCGCACGGCGGTCACGTGCTGTTCGTCCAGGACGGCCGGCTGCACTACGTCTACAACTTCCTCGGCGAGCGTCAGCAGGAAGTCGCGTCGTCGCAGGCGGTGCCGCTGGGCCGGCACGTGTTCGGTGTTCGCTACACCCGCACCGGCACGGTGGAAAACAGCCACACGCCACTGGGGGAAGTGACGCTGTTCATCGACGATGCGACGGTCGGCACGCTGGCCGATGTGCAGTCACATCCGGGGACTTTCGGATTGGCCGGTGCCGGAATCACGGTCGGGCGAAATGGCGGTTCGGCGGTGTCCAGCCGTTACCAGCCGCCGTTCGTGCTCACCGGGGGCACGGTCTCGCAGGTCACCGTCGACCTCACCGGGCGGCCGTATCAAGATGTGGAAAAGGAATTGGCACTGGTCTTTTCGCGTGACTGAGCCGCCGCCCAGAGCGCTGTGGGCCGCTCTGGGTTCTGCTGCTCTGTTGGCGACGGCTCTGTCCGGATGCGTGCGGAACATCGACGGGGTTGCCGCGTGAAGCGGCGGTTCGGCGCCCGCCGCGCAGTGACCGGATTTCGCGGTCGTCATACCCTGAGTTGATGCCGACCGATCTTGTCGACCTGCCACCGGGGACATTCCGGATGGGCTCGACGAGCTTCTATCCCGAAGAAGCGCCGATCCATACGGTGAGCGTGCCCGCTTTCGCCATCGAGCGCCATCCGGTGACCAACGCCCAGTTCGCCGAATTCGTCACCGCTACAGGCTATGTCACGGTCGCCGAGCAGCCCATCGACCCGGCCCGCTACCCCGGCGCCGATCCGGCCGGACTTCAGCCCGGCGCAATGGTATTCCGCCCAACGCCGGGTCCGGTCGACTTGCGGGACTGGCGGCAATGGTGGGTCTGGGTGCCGGGCGCCAGTTGGCGCCACCCGTTCGGTCCGGGCAGCGACGTCGCCGACCGGGCGAATCATCCGGTGGTGCAAGTGGCCTATCCCGATGCGGCCGCATATGCGCGCTGGGCGGGCCGGCGACTGCCGACCGAGGCCGAATGGGAGTACGCCGCGCGCGGCAAAGCCGCCACGACGTACGCCTGGGGCGACGAGGAGAAGCCGAACGGGACGCCGATGGCCAACACCTGGCAGGGCCGCTTCCCCTACCACAACGACGGTTGGTCGGGCACCTCGCCGGTGGCAACGTTCCCGCCCAATGGATTCGGCCTCTTCGACATGATCGGCAATGTCTGGGAATGGACGACCACCGAGTTCTCCGCACACCACCAGCTCGAACAACCGCCCAAGAGTTGTTGCGCGCCAATAGGACCCGCAGACCCGACCGTCGCGCAGACCCTCAAGGGCGGCTCACACCTCTGCGCCCCGGAGTACTGTCACCGCTACCGGCCGGCGGCACGCTCGCCGCAGTCGCAGGACACCGCGACCACGCACATCGGATTCCGGTGTGTCAGCGATCTGCCGGCCGGATCAGCACGTTCCTAGGTGGCCCGCCGCCTCGAGGACGGCACCGATCTCGATTTCGGAATCTGTCGGTGGGACGATTTATCATCGAATCTATGTTCGATTATTGGTACGCGTCACGACCCACGCCGGAGTCGGTTGCGCTGCTGGACCAAATCTCGGAGGCAGGTCGAGCGGAGGCTCGGGCGGCCGCTGAGCGGTTGGTGGCTGTCGGTGAGTTGTTCGTGGTGCGGCTGCGGGATTCGGGAGAGCAGGCTGATTGGCCGATGGATACCTGGGAGGCGGTGGCCGCGCAGGTGGCCGCTGCGTTGCGGTGCAGCATGGCCATGGGCTCGAGTTATCTGCGGTATGCGATGGCGTTGCGGGATCGGTTACCGGAGGTGGGCAAGGCGTTTCGGGCCGGCGATATCGACTATCGCGCGTTTCAGACCGTGGTGTTTCGGACTGACTTGATTACCGATGCCGATGTGTTGGCCCGGGTGGATGCGCTTGTGGCGGTGCGGCTTTCGCGGCATCCGTCGTTGACGCGGGGTCGGCTCGCCGCCGAGGTTGATCGGGTGGTGGCCCGCGTTGACCGGGACGCGGTGCGGCGCGCGAAGGAGGCTATCAGGGATCGCTTTCTCGATGTCGACTTCGCCGAAACTGGCGTGGCGTTTGTGACCGGAAGGGTGCTGGCCACGGCCGGTCGCGCGTTGGACCGTCGGCTCGATGAGTTGGCGGCCACGGTGTGTGAGGCCGACCCGCGTAGCCGTGAGCAGCGCCGGGCCGACGCGTTGGGTGCGTTGAGTGCTGGTGCGGACCGGTTGGTGTGCGGCTGTGGATCTGCGGATTGCACGTCCGCGGGGCGGCCAGCTACAAGCAACGTGCTGATTCATGTGATCGCCGACCAAGCCAGCGTCGAGGGCCGTGGAGAGTCGCCGGGTGTGGTGGTGGGTGCTGAGGGCTTGATCTCGGCGGAGATGGTGGCCGAGCTGGCCAAGAGCGCGAGGATGCAGCCGTTGATGGCGCCGGTCGATGTGCCTGAGCCGCGCTATACCCCGTCTGCCAAACTTGCTGCGTTCGTGCGGTGCCGCGACTTGACCTGTCGTGCTCCGGGTTGTGATCGCCCGGCTACTGACTGCGATGTGGATCATACGGTCGCCTACCACGATGGTGGCTGGACACACGCGTCGAATTTGAAGGCGCTGTGTCGAAAACACCATCTGCTGAAGACTTTTGGGGGCTGGCGTGACACGCAGCTGCCCGATGGCACCGTGATTTGGCTTCTTCCTGACGGGCGCATTTATGTGACCACGCCGGGCAGTGTTTTGCTGTTTCCGAGTCTTTGCGTGCCGACCGGGGACCTGCCTCCGTCCGAACCGGACCGCGCCGACCCGGACCGCGCCGACCCGCACTGCGCTGATCGCACCGCGATGATGCCCAAACGCCGCCGCACCCGCGCCCAAAACCGCGCCGCTCGCATCGCCACCGAACGTCGACACAACCGCACGGCGCGAGAGTCGAAGCGGCGCTTGCCCGTCGTCGCCAACGACGAACCGCCGCCCTTCTGAGTTTTCGGCCGAGGGGCACCTGCCGGGGGCAATAGGATTTCTACCTGCGCGCTGATAACAACGAGCAGCTACCACCGTTGGCGTTCTCGGCGGCTTGCCGGCGCGGTCGAGGAAGCGGTCTACGCCATCCCGCCTGAGGTGCGCCGAATGCGACCACGTCGGCATGTCTGGTCGGTTGCCGAATATCTATGCCATTTCGCGATGTCTACATCGGCTACACCATCCGACTGCACCGCACCTGTGCGGAAGTTCGGCCCGCGCTTGAGCCGATGTTCAACGACCTGCGAGTGCGCCGAGTCCGCTATAACGACTGCGACCTACCAGCCACGCTCGATGAACTCTCTGCAGCTGTTGCGGGTTTCTGCGAGCATATTGCCCGTACGGAAGAACGGGACTGAGACCGCATCGCGACGCGTCTGCCCGGCGAGGAGCGCACCGCACGTCGGCTGGTCCTTCAGGCGATGCACGAAGGTATCCATCACCTCGGCGACATCCGGCCAATCGGCGGTACACGTGGCTAGACCAGGAATTTTGCTCTGAGCAGGTCTTCCCCTAGACTCGAGGGGTTGCCGTGGGCAGACCTCGGCTGGCATCTCGAGTATCACCGTCAGCCCTGCGTGCCTTTCGACGATGAAGACCAGGCAAGACGGGTCGGGTGGACCATGTCCGCCCTCGTGTCGGTGCGTGGGCGTGTTACGTGAACCAGGTCAGGAGATCGAGTGATTCAGCAGGAATCGCGGCTGAAAGTGGCCGACAACACGGGCGCCAAGGAAATCTTGTGCATCCGCGTGCTCGGCGGCTCGTCGCGACGGTATGCCGGCATCGGCGACGTCATCGTCGCGACGGTCAAAGACGCCATTCCCGGTGGCAACGTCAAGCGTGGCGACGTGGTGAAGGCCGTCGTCGTGCGCACCGTCAAGGAGCGCCGCCGGCCGGATGGCAGCTACATCAAGTTCGACGAGAACGCGGCCGTCATCATCAAGCCCGACAACGACCCGCGTGGTACCCGCATCTTCGGGCCGGTCGGCCGTGAACTGCGTGAGAAGCGCTTCATGAAGATCGTCTCGCTGGCTCCGGAGGTGCTGTAAATGAAGGTGCACAAGGGCGACACCGTCCTGGTCATCTCGGGTAAGGACAAGGGCGCCAAGGGCAAAGTGATCCAGGCTTACCCGGCCCGCAACAAGGTGCTCGTCCAGGGCGTCAACCGGATCAAGAAGCACACCGCGGTCTCGACCAACGAGCGCGGGGCTCAGTCGGGCGGGATCGTCACCCAGGAAGCCCCCATCCACGTCTCCAATGTGATGGTGGTCGACTCCGACGGCAACGCCGCCCGGATCGGCTACCGGGTTGACGAGGAGTCCGGCAAGCGGGTTCGCATCTCCAAGCGCAACGGCAAGGACATTCAGGCATGACGACGACCGAGAAAGTTCAGCCCAGGCTGAAGGTGCGCTACCGCAGCGAGATCCGCGACGCGCTGAACAAAGAATTCGGCTACGCCAACGTCATGCAGATCCCCGGCGTGGTGAAGGTGGTGGTCAACATGGGTGTCGGCGACGCCGCCCGCGACGCCAAGCTGATCAACGGCGCGGTCAACGACCTTGCGCTGATCACCGGACAGCGTCCGGAGATCCGCAAGGCCCGCAAGTCGATCGCCCAGTTCAAACTTCGCGAGGGCATGCCGATCGGCGCGCGGGTCACCCTGCGCGGCGACCGGATGTGGGAGTTCCTCGACCGGCTCACCTCGATCGCTCTGCCGCGTATCCGTGACTTCCGCGGACTGTCGCCCAAGCAGTTCGACGGTTTGGGCAACTACACATTCGGGCTCAACGAGCAGTCGGTGTTCCACGAGATCGACGTGGACAACATCGACCGGCCCCGTGGTATGGACATCACCGTCGTCACTTCGGCGACCAACGACGACGAGGGCCGGGCGCTGCTACGTAGCCTCGGCTTTCCGTTCAAGGAGAACTGATCTGATGGCGAAGAAAGCATTGATCATCAAGAGCCAGCGCAAGCCGAAGTTCGCGGTACGCGCCTACACCCGCTGCAACAAATGCGGCCGTCCGCATGCGGTGTTCCGCAAGTTCGGGCTGTGCAGGATCTGCCTGCGCGAAATGGCGCACGCGGGCGAGCTGCCCGGCGTGCAGAAGAGCAGCTGGTAACAGTGAAAACTCAGACCAACCCAGAACAGTTGCGCGGCAGGCCTTCCCGGAAAATAAACCGAGTGGGAACCGCCGTGAGGAAGGTACCAACGCTGTCATGACCGCGATGTCGACGATGCAGAGCGTAGCTATGAAGAGGAGGAGCGGGCGCATATGACGATGACGGATCCGATCGCAGACTTTTTGACGCGTCTGCGCAACGCCAACTCTGCCTACCACGACGAGGTGACGCTGCCGCATTCGAAGCTCAAGGCCAACATCGCCGAGATCCTCAAGCGGGAGGGTTACATCACCGACTACCACACCGCGGATGCTCGGGTGGGAAAGGCGCTGACCGTTCAGCTCAAATACGGGCCGAGCCGGGAGCGCAGCATCGCCGGCTTGCGTCGGGTGTCCAAGCCCGGTCTGCGGGTGTACGCCAAGTCGACCGGCCTGCCGCGCGTGCTCGGCGGACTGGGCGTGGCGATCATCTCGACCTCCTCGGGCCTGCTCACCGATCGTCAGGCAGCCAGACAGGGCGTGGGCGGCGAAGTCCTCGCGTTCGTGTGGTAGTGGGAACAGGACGGTAAAAAAACTATGTCGCGTATTGGTAAGCAACCGATCCAGATCCCGTCCGGGGTCGAGGTGTCCATCGACGGCCAGCAGGTCTCGGTGAAGGGTCCCAAGGGCACCCTGGACCTGAAGGTGTCCGAACCTATTACTTTGGCGCGCAACGACGATGGCGCCATCGTGGTCACCCGTCCGGACGACGACCGGCGCAACCGTTCGCTGCACGGGCTGTCCCGCACCCTGGTGTCCAACCTGGTCACCGGTGTCACGCAGGGCTACACGATCAAGATGGAGATCTACGGCGTCGGGTATCGCGTGCAGGCCAAGGGCAGCGACCTCGAGTTCGCCCTGGGGTACAGCCACCCGGTGCTGATCACGGCGCCTGACGGCGTGACGTTCGCGGTCGAGACGCCCACCAAGTTTTCGATCTCGGGGATCGACAAGCAAAAGGTCGGCCAGATTGCGGCCAACGTCCGTCGGCTCCGCAAGAACGACCCTTACAAGGGCAAGGGCATTCGCTACGAAGGCGAGCAGATCCGCCGCAAGGTCGGAAAGACAGGTAAGTAGTGATGGCGCAAACACAAGCTGGTACCGCGCAAAAGCCTCCTGCGCAGAGCGTGTCCGCCGTTCGGCGCAAGCAGCGGCTGCGTCGTCACGCGCGGCTGCGTAAGAAAATCTCGGGCACCGCCGAGCGACCGCGCCTGGTGGTGCACCGCTCGTCGCGGCACATCCACGTGCAATTGGTCAACGACCTGACCGGGACGACCGTGGCCGCCGCTTCGTCGATCGAGGCGGACGTGCGCGGCGTGGACGGCGACAAGAAGGCCCACAGCGTGCGGGTCGGCCAGTTGATCGCCGAGCGGGCCAAGGCCGCCGGAATCAACACGGTGGTGTTCGACCGTGGTGGCTACACCTACGGCGGGCGGCTCGCGGCACTCGCCGACGCCGCTCGCGAGGGCGGGTTGGAATTCTGATGACAAGCAACGACTTTGGAAGGACCGCATAATGGCGGAACAACCGGCTGGATCGGCCGGCGGGACGTCCGGCCCCTCGGGAGGCCGCGATTCTCGCTCCGACGGCCGCGACAACCGGGGCCGCCGCGATGGTGGCGGCCGCGGCGGTCGGGACCGTGACGGCGACAAGAGCAACTACCTGGAGCGGGTTGTCACGATCAACCGGGTCTCCAAGGTGGTCAAGGGTGGTCGGCGTTTCAGCTTCACCGCGTTGGTCATCGTCGGAGACGGCCACGGCATGGTCGGTGTCGGCTACGGCAAGGCCAAGGAAGTTCCGGCCGCGATCGCCAAGGGCGTCGAGGAAGCCCGCAAGGGGTTCTTCCGCGTCCCGCTGATCGGCGGAACCATCGTCCACCCGGTGCAGGGTGAAGCCGCCGCGGGCGTTGTCATGCTGCGTCCGGCCAGCCCCGGTACCGGTGTGATCGCCGGTGGTGCGGTCCGTGCGGTGCTGGAATGTGCCGGCGTGCGCGACATCCTCTCCAAGTCGCTGGGCAGCGACAACGCGATCAACGTCGTGCATGCGACGGTCGCCGCGCTCAAGATGATCCAGCGGCCCGAAGAGGTCGCCGCGCGACGTGGTCTGCCGCTGGAGGACGTGGCTCCGGCTGGCATGCTGCGCGCCCGCCGGGAAAGCGAGGCGCTGGTCGCCGGCGCCGCTCGTGAAGGAAGCGCGTAATCATGGCCGCACAAGAGACACAGCCGACGCAGCTGAAGATCACCCAGGTGCGCGGCACGATCGGCGCTCGTTGGAAGCAGCGGGAAAGCCTTCGCACACTGGGACTTCGGAAGATCCGGCAGTCCGTGGTGCGCGACGACAACCCGCAGACCCGTGGGCTGATCGCCACCGTCCAGCACCTCATTGAGGTCCAGCCGGCCGAGGGAGGTAGCGAATGACCATCAAACTGCATGACCTGCGCCCCGCGCCCGGGTCGAAGACCAAGCGCACCCGAGTGGGTCGCGGTGAAGGCTCCAAGGGTAAGACCGCGGGTCGAGGGACCAAGGGGACCAAGGCCCGCAAGAACGTGCCGGCCACCTTCGAGGGTGGGCAGATGCCGATTCACATGCGGCTGCCCAAGCTGAAGGGTTTCCGTAACCGGTTCCGCACCGAATACGAAGTCGTCAACGTCGGCGACCTCAATCGTCTGTTCCCCGAGGGCGGTTCGATCGGGCTGGACGAGCTGGTGGCCAACGGTGCGGTTCGCAAGAACACGCTGGTGAAGGTTCTCGGCGACGGAAAGCTGACCGTCAAGGTCGACGTCACCGCGCACAAATTCAGTGGCAGCGCGCGGGAAAAGATCACCGCGGCAGGCGGTTCGGCGACCGAGCTGTAAAACAACCGGCTATTTTTGCGGTCGTGCGCCCAGGACGTCACCGAACAAGGCCTGTCGCAACGCGAGTTCTCTTGGATCGCTGCACAGGTGAAAACCAGCCGGTCCCGGTGTCGGGGTAAGCGAAGCCGAACGAGCCGCCGAAACCGGGTGTGCCGAAAGCGTTGTCAGACGATCCGAACCGAAGCAGCTGCGCGGGTCTCGACAATCCCAGTGAATAGCCCGTGTCGACGTGCGGCACCCGGTCGCGACGGCGGCGCGCGAAATGCGTCTGCGACCTTGCGATAGCCGTCGTCGACGTTACCGCCGATCAACTCGGGCAACACCGCGACTTGGAGAACCGTTGAGTCGTGATACCGCGGTGGACTGGGGTGGATCGTGTGGTTTGGACATTGTGGGCAAGCCGATCCGGTTTAGATGGCGACCCCGCAGAGGAACAAGCAATCGGTGGATGGGTCCGGGCCAGGTTCGGGTGGATCGGCTGGCGGTGCAGGAGGCAGTGACGGGCGGTCAGGGGGCCGTTGTTGATCCGGATAGCTTGGCGTCGATGGCTCGCGTTGGGCTGGGGGCTGCGGTGGCGGCGAGGTGGCGGTCGGCGCCGGGCTAACCTCCGGAGGAGAAGTCAGGTCCGAAGGTGGCGGCGTCTCGACAGCGGTGGGGTTCGGGATCGCGGTGCGGGTGGGAAGCGGTGTCACGGCGGGCTTGCGCGGAACGGTGGGTTGGTCAACTGACAGTTGATCACCGATCGCGAAAGCCAGCGCGGCGAGGGCGATCGCCAACGCTGCGATGAAAATCCGACGCCGCCGAACACGTAATCGCGTGCTATCCGCCGCCGCGGAGTTCTCCAAAACAGCGAGTTCTGGCTGCGTGAAAATTTCGCGCGCGTCGGCCGGATCCAGGGCGGTGACGTTGTGCAGCCCGGCATCTTCCAGGGCGCCGATGAGCCCGTTCGTTAGGAGTTTATCGGCGCCATCGCACACCACGCCGACCGCGTGAACGCGGTATCCATGAGCAATCGCGATCGCTTCGGTCTGCAGCACGGTGTCGACCGTTTGCCGCAACTGCGATGCGTTTGCCGATGGGTCGTCCTGCATAGGTATTACTACGCGATCGAGCACAGCGCCTCGCGCACCGCTTCCTTGCATTACGACCAGTTCTGCGGTGCTCGGCGTTACCGATAGACCGAGCGTCACAACCGAGTCCGTCACGCCCCCGGCCCCGACCCCTGGAGAAGTGGCTGTTGGGAGATGTCTTCGACGAAGTGCGCCGACGGGGTGGTGAACAGCGCTCGAGCGGAAGAGATGTCCGTGACGGGGACGTTGCGTATAGCCGCGCGCCGTAAAGACCGTTGGAGCAACGGCACCGAAACCCCTCCTCCTGAGGCTTTGAGTACCCGGCAGCCATCCTAGCGGACAGCGTCGCGATAGGTAACGGTGCGAAGCGTTCGACAAGCATGTCAGCTCAATCGTGGAATGACGTCCGCGGCAGGACGTTCCATCTGCCCGCGATCCTTGCCGACGTCGCGGCCGACCGGGTTGAGCAGTATCGTCTCGGCGCCGGCATCGGTCACGGCCCGCAGGCCGGCAACGACGCCAGCGGTAGGCTCGTCGGATGTTCTCTTTCCTGCCCAACCCGCCGGGTATCGACGACGTTCGCGCATTGGCCCGCCGGGTAGACACCGCCCGCCACCACGGTGTGCCCAACGGTTGTGTGCTCGAGCTGGACCTGCGGCTGGCGCCGCCGGAAACCAGCGGTCTGGATCCGTTGGCGATCATCACCGGCGGCGGCCGGCCCTTGGTGCTGAGCGAAGCCGTGGCGGCGCTGCACCGGGCCGCCGAGGACTCCCGCGTCGCCGGCCTGATCGCACGTGTCCAGCTGCCGGCCGTCGCGGCGGGTCCGGTACAAGAATTGCGCGAGGCCATCGCGGCGTTCACCGCCGTGAAGCCGTCGCTGGCTTGGGCCGAGATGTATCCCGGCACGCTGTCGTATTACCTGGCGTCGGCGTTCGGCGAGGTGTGGATGCAGCCGTCGGGGACGGTCGGGTTGATCGGCTTTGCGACCAACGCCCTGTTCCTGCGGGACGCGCTGGACAAGGCCGGCATCGAGGCGCAGTTCGTCACCCGCGGCGAATACAAATCGGCGGCAAACCTTTTCACGCAGGACCGCTATACCGACGCGCACCGGGAGGCCGACACCCGGCTGCTGGAGAGCCTGCGCGGCCAGGTGTGGCAGGCGATCGCCGAATCGCGCGAGATCGGCCAGGACAGCCTCGACGGCCTGGCCGACCGCGCGCCGCTGCTGCGCGATACAGCCCTGGAGTCAGGGCTGATTGATCGGGTCGGCTTCCGCGACGAGGCATATGCCCGAATCGCTGAACTGGTTGGCGTTGAACGTGTCTCACCCGACGACGACGACGCCCCGCCTCGGCTTTTTCTGAGCCGCTATGCGCGGGCGACCGGTCCGGGTGGGCCATCGATTCCCGGGCGCGGACCCAAGTCGACGATCGCCGTCGTCACCGTCTCCGGTTCGATCGTCAGCGGCCGTGGTGGCTCGCGACTGCCGTTCGGCTCGTCCAACGCCGGCGGTGACACCATCTCGGCTGCTCTTCGCGAAGCGGCGCACGATGATTCGGTGTCGGCAATCGTGCTACGGGTCGACTCGCCGGGCGGCTCGGTCACCGCGTCGGAAACCATCTGGCGGGAGGTCAAAAAAGCCCGCGAGCGCGGCAAGCCGGTGGTGGCGTCGATGGGTGCGGTCGCCGCGTCCGGCGGCTATTACGTCTCGATGAACGCCGACGCGATCGTGGCCAACCCCGGCACGATCACCGGTTCGATCGGCGTGCTGACCGGCAAGCTGATCGCCCGGGATCTCAAGGACCGACTCGGTATCGGCTCAGATGCATTGCGCACCAACGCCAATGCCGACGCCTGGTCGATCAATGCGCCGTTCACGCCGGAGCAGCAGGCGCAGGTCGAGGCCGAGGCGGATTTGTGTTATACCGACTTCGTCGAGCGCGTCGCCGAGGGCCGCAACCTGAGTGTCGATGCGGTCGACGCGGTTGCCCGGGGTCGGGTGTGGACCGGCGCCGACGCCCTCGAGCACGGCCTGGTCGACGAGCTCGGCGGTCTGCGTGCCGCGGTGCGCAGGGCTAAAGTGCTGGCCGGCCTGGACGAACACGACAAGGTTCGGCTGGTCAGCTATCCGGGCTCCTCGGTGTGGGATTACCTACGGCCGCGATCGTCGTCCCAGCCGGCGGCTGCGCTGTCGGATGCGTTGGGCGCGTTGATCACTCAGTCGATGGTCGGCCTTGTCGAGCAGGCCCGGCGGTCGCTGACCGGTGCCAGCGTGCGGTGGGTGGGGCAGTCGCGCTTCTAGCCGTCGAGCGTTGCGCTGATGTAGATGATCTCGCCCAGCGGGTCGTCGTTCTCGGGTGCCGGAACGACGCGTCCGTTGTTGACGAACAGGTCCACCCGCGAGGTGTCGGTGACATCCCACGACTTGCCGCGCAAGTACTCCGCTACGTGGCTGCGTTGGCCGGCATAGATCAGCGACGGCATGTCGATGTCGACACCCTGTTCGCGCAGCGGGGCCGACATCTCGCGAGCCCGCTCTTCGTCGAAATCGAGGATCCCGGGCACATATTCGGTCGCTACCGTGCTACCCGGTGCGCTCAACGCGGTGATGTTGTCGAACAACCGATCCTGCGCTTCCGGTGGCAGATAGATCAGCAGTCCCTCGGCCAGCCAGGCCGTCGGCGCGCTGGTGTCCAGGCCCGCATCCCTGAGCGCGGCCGGCCAGTCGTAGCGCAAGTCGGTCGACACGGTTCGACGCGTCGCGGTCGGCTCGGCACCGAGGTCGGCGAGCGCGCGGGTCTTGAACTCGATCACCTGCGGCTGGTCGATTTCGTAGACGGTGGTGCCGTCGGGCCAGGGCAGCCGGTAGGCGCGGGCGTCCAGGCCGGCGGCCAGGATCACCACCTGTCGGACCCCGGCACCCGCCGCGTCCAGCAGGTAGTCGTCGAAGTACTTGGTGCGCAACCCCATTCCGTCGACGATCGCCTGCATCCGCTCCGGTGACGAGTCCGGGAACATCGAGACGTCGACGTCGCCGTCGATCATCTTGACGAAAAAGTCCAGCCCGACGGCCCGCACCAATGGCTCGGCGAACGGATCGTTGATCAGCGCTTGGGGGTCTTTGGTCGCCATCGCGCGACCCGCGGCGACCATGGTTGCGGTGGCACCCACGCTGGAAGCCAGGTCCCAGCTGTCATTATCGGTTCGGTCGGTACGGGTCATTTCAGCGTCGCGTTGACGTAGCTCAGTTCACCGAAGACCGCCATCGTCGACTCTTCGGGAAATTCGAAGCCGTTGCGGGCGTAAAGCTCTTTGGCGGGGTGCGCGTCGACCTGCCAGCCGTGTTCGGTGAGGTAGTCGACGACGACTGCGCGGTCGCCGACATAGAACAGATCCGCCGCGTCGAGGTCGAAACCCAAACTGCGCCAGCGCTCGCTGATCTGTTTGAGGCGGTCGCCGGTGAAAGCATTCGGGTCAGGGACGTGTTCGGTGGCCAGTTGGCTGCCTGGCGCGCTGAGCGCGGTGATGCTGTCGAACAGCCGGTCCTGAGCGTCGGCCGGAAGATAGGGAAGCAGGCCTTCGGCGCTCCAGGCCGTCGGCTGGTCGGTGTCGAAACCCTTGGCGCGCAGTGCGGCCGGCCAGTCGTCACGCAGGTCGATCGCGACGGTCCGCAGCTCTGCGGTCGGCGCGGCGCCGAGTTCGGCCAGGGCGCGGGTTTTGAACTCGATCACCTCGGGCTGGTCGATCTCGTAGACCACCACCCCGTCGCCCCAGGGCAGCCGGTAGCCGCGGGTGTCCAGACCCGACGCCAGGATCGCCGCCTGGCGTATCCCGGACCGGGTGGCGCCCGAGAAGAAGTCGTCGAAAAACCTGGTGCGAACCGCCATCTGCTCAGTGCGCGTCTTGCGGTTCAGCATCGGGTCGTCTTCGAGGCTTGGGTCACCGTCGAGGATGCGGACGAACGGCGCAAGGCCCACCGCGCGTACCAGCGGCTCGGCAAACGGGTCGTCGAGCAGCGGCTCGGGCCCGCGGGAGGCCATCGCGCGCGAGGCTGCCACCATCGTCGCGGTGGCCCCGACGCTGGAGGCGAGATCCCAGCTGTCGTCGTGGGTACGTGGCATCGAAGGCTCCTATTTCTTGTCGGTCAGCGTGCCGCTGACATAGCGGCGGTCGGCGAATGGCATGTCGTCCTCGAGAATCGGCGCAAGACCGTTGGCGGCGAACAATTCTGCGATGGTGCTGCCCCCCATCTCCCACCCGTGGTCGGACAGATACGGCGACGCCTCGTTGCGTTCGCCGAAGTAGACCAGCTGCGTCATGTCGAGATCGAGTCCATGCTTGCTCCACCGCTGTGACACGGTGCGCATGCGATCTTTGATCCGCTCTTCGTGGTCCTTGTCGCGGGTGGGCCCACTCTCGGTGGCGATCCGGCTACCCGGCGCGCTGAGCTCGGTGATGATGTCCAGCAACCGGTCCTGGGCATCCGGCGGCAGATAGCCCAGCAGGCCCTCGGCGCTCCACGCGCTGGGTTGGGCGGGGTCGAAACCCGCCGCCTGCAGTGCGGCCGGCCAGTCGTCGCGCAGGTCGACGGCGACCGCGCGACGGTGTGCGGTGGGCTGGGCACCGAGTTCGGCCAGGGTGCGCGACTTGAATGCGATGACTTGCGGCTGGTCGATCTCGTAGACGGTGGTGCCGTCCGGCCAGGGCAGCCGGTAGGCCCGCGCGTCCAGCCCGGACGCCAGGATCACCGCCTGCCTGATACCCGCCGTGGTCGCGTCGAGGAAGAACTCGTCGAAGAACTTCGTGCGGACCGCCATGTTGTCGGTCATCCGCTGCACGCCGGCCGGCGCACCGTCGTTGTCGTCCTCGAGATCGGTGGGGGACAGCTCGCCGGTGGCCAGCTTGGTGAACAGGTCGAGGCCGACAGCTCGAACCAGCGGCTCGGCGTACGGGTCGTTGATCAGCGGGCTGTCGGCCCTACTGGCCATCGCGCGGGCCGACGCGACCATCGTGGCGGTCGCGCCGACGCTTGATGCGAGGTCCCAGGTGTCGTCGTCGCTGCGTGCCATCGCGATCTCCTTTGCAGGAAGCCGGGTTGATACTTAGCTAGTATAACGAGCTTACCATGCCGCCGACGGGCCACGTGTGCACCCATATTGCCGAAACCCGGGTGGTAGCTGGCCATTCGCGCCACGCTGCGGCGCGCTCGGTGGCAGGAAAGCAGTGGCTAAACGTCGCCCGCGTGCCCCGCTTTTGATCTCGGCGACGCCGGCCAACCGCACGGCACGCGTTCCTGGCTAACGGATGGCATGTCTTAACATCCATGCATGCGCACTACGGTCGAGATCACGGATGCACAGCATCGCGCGCTCAGTGCAATTGCTCAGCGACGCGGCGTGCGTGGCTTCTCCTCGCTCGTCCAAGAGGCGCTGGATGCGTATCTGGCGAATTTGAACACCGACGAAGTCGACATCCGGCTGGGACTCGAAGGCATGCTCACCGACTCCGACGCGAAACAGCTACGTTCTCGCATCAACGACGTGAGAACGACGTGGCGGGCCCCGGCGAACCTGTGTCGTTACATCGGGTTGGCGCGAACGTAGTTGTAGACGACGGCGAAATTGGCGTTGACATGCTCGGGGATCGGCACCGGACCACCGAGTGCCCTTGCCCCCCATGCGATTTGAGCGGCTCGCTCCACGAGCGCGGTGACGTGTAGGACTTTGTCCGGTCGCGGGCCGACTGCCACCAAGCCGTGGTTGGCGATCAGCGCCGCGGCGCGGCCTTCCAGTGCTCTCACCGCATTCGTGCCGACTTCGGGTGTGGCCGATGCGGCGTATTCGCTGCAGCGGATGTCGCCGCCACAGTAGATCGCGAACTCGTCGATGCAGGCCGGAATCGGCTGGTGGGCGACCGCGAACATGGTGGCCCACACCGGGTGGCTGTGGATGACGCTGCCGACGTCGTCGAAGGCGTGATAGCAGGCCAGGTGCAGCTTCATCTCCGTCGACGGCGATCGGCCGTCGGTGGCCTGCAGCACCGCGCCGTCGGGGTCGACCACCACCAGGTCATCGAGCGTCATGTCCGCGTAGTCGACCGATGACGGCGTGATGACCAGGTTGCCGTCCTCGCGGCGGGCCGAGATGTTGCCCGCGGTGCCCTCGACCAGTCCGCGGCGCAGCATGTCCTTGGCCGCGGCCAGCACCGCGGTCGCTGGATGCTCGACGAATCTCATCAGGTGAGCACCTCCGGGTTGACGATATGGACCGGCGTCCGGCCCGACAGCAATGCGTCGAGGTCGTCGGCAACCATCTGGGCCTGGCGCGCCTCAGTGTTCCACGTCGCCCCGCCGATATGCGGCGTCAGCACCACATTGGGCATCGCGATCAGCGGGTGGTCGGTCGGCAGCCATTCCCCGACGAAGTGGTCGAGGCCCGCGGCGGCGACCTTGCCGCTGCGCAGCGCCTCGACCAGCGCGTCGGTGTCGTGCAGCTGCGCCCGGGCAGTGTTGAGGAAGACGGCGCCGTCGCGCATCGCCGCGAACTCCACGGCCCCGATCAGGCCGGCGGTATCGGCGGTCAGCGGTGCGTGCAACGAGACGATGTCGGCCGCACTGAGCAGCTCCGGCAGGCTGTGCTGGGCCTCGTCTTTGTAGGGGTCGTGGGCGATGACCCGCATGCCGAGCCCGGCCATCCGCCACCGGACCGCCTGCCCGATCGCGCCGAGGCCGATCAGCCCGACCGTCCGTCCGGCGAGCTCCCAGGCGCGGAAGCGCTGATAAGGAATGGTGCCGTCGCGGAACACCTCGCCGGCCCGCACGTCCGCGTCGGCGCCCAACACCTGCCGGGTGGCGGCGAACAGCAGCGCCAACGTCATCTCGGCGACCGCGTCGGCGTTGCGGGCCGGAGTGTTCAGCACCGGGATGCCGGCCGCGGTCGCCCCCGCGATGTCGACGTTGTCGGGGTCGCCGCGGGTGGATGCAATGGCCCGCAGCCCCAGATCGAATACCGGACCGCCGACCGAATCACTCTCCACCACAACGACATCCGCGCCTTCGTTGGAAATCCGGTCGGCCAGCTGCTCGGCGCTGAATATCCGCAGCGGAGTGTGGTCGATCCACGGGTCGTAGACCACGTCGGCCAGTCGGCGCAATTTCTCGAATCCCTCGCCGCGCAGCGGGGCCGTCACCAGAGCACGGGTCACGAGTGCCAATGCTGGCGTACGGTGACGCGGGTGGCAACAGACGTCACAATCGGCATCGACATCGGCACGACAGCCGTCAAGGCGGTGGCCGCCGACGCCGATGGCCGGGTGGTCGCGCGGGCACGCATTCCACACGAGCTGCGGGTGCCGGCGCCGGATCGGCTGGAGCACAACGCCGACGAAGCATGGCGACAGGGCCCGTTGACGGCGCTGAAGCAGTTGGCGTGCCCGGATGCGTCGGCAATCGCGGTGGCCGCGATGGTCCCCTCGTTGACCGCCGTCGACGCCGCGGGCATACCGATTACCCCGGGGCTGCTCTATGGCGATGGCCGCGGCCGTGTTCCCGGTGTTGGCACCGATGGGCCATTCCCGGTGCAGGAGCGCTACTGCCGGTTCCTCGAGCTGGCCTCGCTACGGTAGCTCGGCCGACACATACCGGATGTCGCCCAAACCCTCCAACGAGTCGGCGTCGGGAAACTCAAAACCATTGGCGGCGTATAGCTCTGGCGTGGTGCGCACGGTAGTCTGCCAACCGCACTCGGCCAGATACTCCACGGCGTCGTTGCGGTCGCCGTCGTAGACCAGCTCGGACCAGTTCAAGTTCAACCCGAGCCGGTGCCAACGTTCGCTGATCTGTTTGCCGCGCTTGGTAATTCGGTCATGGATGTCCGGGACGTAGCCGGTGCCGAGCTGGCTGCCGCTGAAGCTGAGTGTGGTGATGGTGTTGAACAGCCGGTCCTGCGCCTCGGGCGGCAGGTAGCCCAGTAGTCCCTCGGCGATCCACGCCGTCGGCCGCTCGGAGTTGAACCCGTTGGCGCTCAGGGCGCCCACCCAGTCGTCGCGCAGATCCACAGCTACCGCTGTGCGGTCGGCGGTCGGAGCCGCACCCAGATCGGCCAGCGTGCGGCTCTTGAACTCGATCACCTGAGGCTGGTCGACCTCGTAGACGGTGGTGCCCGCCGGCCACTGCAACCGGTAGGCGCGGGTGTCGAGCCCCGCGGCCAGGATGACGGCCTGGCGCACGCCCGCCGCCGCGGCGTCGGTGAAGAAGTTGTCGAAGAACCGGGTCCGGACCGCCATGCCCTCGGCCAGTCGGCGCGAAGTGAAGGCCCGATCGTCGTCGCCGAGTTCGATCTCGCCGTTCATCATCTTGATGAAGACCTCGACGCCGACCGCGTTCACCAACGGCTCGGCGAACGGGTCGTCGATCAGCGGGTCGGGCCCCTGCGACGCCATCGCGCGCCGAGCCGCCACCGCGGTGGCGGTGGCGCCCACGCTGGACGCCAGATCCCAGGTGTCCCCGTCGTGTCGATTATTCATGGCGATGTGCAGACCCCCTATCGGCGAGTTGCGATGATGGACGCGATGTTTCGGAATGCGCCGAGGTTTTCCTCCGCCGGGAAGACGCGGCCGTATTCACCGAACAGGTCACGGCGATTGCGGGTGACCACGTCCCATCCACGGTCGGTGAGGTAGTCGGCGACGTTGTTGCGTTCGCCCTCGTAGAACAAGCCGGACAGGTCGACGTCGCAGCCGATATTGGCCCACCGGTCGCTCATCGCCTTGCCGCGTTCGGCCATCGACGGACCGTTGTCCGGGTGAAATTCGGTCGCGATCTGGCTGCCCGCGGCGCTGAGCGCGGTGATGTGGTCGAACAGCCGGTCTTGCGCCTCCGGTGGCAGGTACATCAGCAGCCCCTCGGCGCTCCACGCCGACGGCTTGGTGTCGTCAAAACCACTCTCGCGCAACGCAGTCGGCCAATCGTCGCGCAGGTCGATGCTGACTGTGCGACGGCGCGCCGTCGGTTCGGCGCCCAGTTGGGACATGGTCTCGGTTTTGAACGCGACGACCTCAGGTTGGTCGACCTCGTAGACGACGCTGCCAGCCGGCCAGTTCAGCCGGTATGCCCGCGAGTCCAGGCCGGCGGCCAGGATCACGGCCTGGCCGATGCCCGTCGCGGCGGTGCCCAAGAAGAAGTCGTCGAAGAACTTGGTGCGCACCGCCAGCGAGTCGGTTTCGGTCTGCAGTTCGTCTGTCCCGTTCTCGCCGGCATCAGCCGGGTCGATGTCGCCGTCGACCACCCGGGTGAAGAAGTCGATGCCCACCGCCCGGACCAAGGGGGCGGCGAACGGGTCGTTGATGATGGGGTCGGTGTCCTCGGTGGCCAGCGCCCGGGCCGCCGCGACCATCGTCGCTGTGGCGCCCACGCTGGTGGCCAAATTCCATGTGTCGGTGTCGGTGCGTGTCATGATCACCCTTTCTATGCACAACTCGGCTCTAGCAGTTTCATATTTAGCCAAGGTAAAGAAAACCTTACGCCCTGTTGCTGTGCGGCGGCCTCGGAACGTCAGCCCTGCTAATTCTCCGCCCCAGCCCACCCATCCGCGGGCGGGCGCTTCATGCGCTGTTAGTCTCGTAGACTGTCTGACACGCGCCAGAACACGTCCTGCCTGCATGTGCTCGGCGCGCGACGTAAGACCATCCAGGACAGTCCGGTGCTGGACACACCAGCCAGTAGGCATGCCGCATTTAGACCGGCTGCGCAGGAGGAAGAGTGCTTTCGGCTTTCATCTCATCGCTGCGAGCAGCCGACCTGCGACGGAAGATCCTGGTCACGTTGGCCATCATCATCTGCTACCGGCTGGGTGCGACGGTGCCGTCGCCCGGCGTCAACTACCCCAACGTGCAGAAGTGCATTGCGCAGGTCAGCGGTGGGGACTCGGCGCAGATCTATTCGCTGATCAACCTGTTCTCCGGTGGCGCACTGCTCCAGCTGACCGTATTCGCGGTCGGCGTGATGCCTTACATCACCGCGAGCATCATCGTTCAGCTGCTCACCGTGGTCATTCCGCGGTTCGAAGAGCTGCGCAAAGAAGGCCAGGCCGGCCAGGCCAAGATGACGCAGTACACCCGCTACCTGGCGATCGCGCTGGCCATCCTGCAGGCCACCAGCATCGTGGCGCTGGCCGCCAACGGTGGCCTGTTGCAGGGCTGCAACCTGGACATCATCGCCAACCAGAGCATCTTCGCCCTGCTCGTGATCGTGCTGGTGATGACCGCCGGCGCGGCACTGGTGATGTGGATGGGCGAGACGATCACCGAGCGCGGCATCGGCAACGGCATGTCGCTGCTGATCTTCGCCGGCATCGCCGCCCGTATTCCTGGTGAAGGCAAAAGCATCCTGGACGGCCGTGGCGGGGTGGTGTTCGCGGCGGTCTGCGTGGCAGCGCTGATCATCGTGGTTGGCGTGGTGTTCGTCGAGCAGGGCCAGCGCCGCATCCCGGTGCAGTACGCCAAGCGGATGGTGGGCCGGCGGATGTACGGCGGCACCTCCACGTACCTACCGCTCAAGGTCAACCAGGCCGGCGTCATCCCGGTCATCTTCGCGTCGTCGCTGATTTACATTCCGAATCTGATCACCCAGCTGATACGCAGCGGCAGCGGCGGTCGGGGCAACAGCTCGTGGGACAAATTCGTCGCCAATTACCTGACGAACCCCGCCAGCCCGGTTTACATCAGCATCTATTTCGGGCTGATCATCTTCTTCACGTACTTCTATGTCTCGATCACGTTCAACCCCGACGAGCGTGCCGACGAGATGAAGAAGTTCGGCGGCTTCATCCCCGGCATTCGGCCGGGCAAGCCGACCGCCGACCATTTGCGCTACGTGTTGAGCAGGATCACCCTGCCCGGCTCGATCTACCTCGGTGTCATCGCCGTGCTGCCCAACGTCTTCCTCAAGATCGGGAGCACCGGAACGGTACAGAACCTGCCGTTCGGCGGTACCGCCGTGCTGATCGCCATCGGGGTCGGGTTGGATACGGTGAAGCAGATCGAAAGTCAGCTCATGCAACGCAATTACGAAGGGTTCCTCAAGTGAGAGTGGTGTTGCTGGGCCCGCCCGGAGCAGGCAAGGGCA
Organism: Mycobacterium sp.; assembly: GCF_039583785.1. Lineage (GTDB taxonomy): Bacteria > Actinomycetota > Actinomycetes > Mycobacteriales > Mycobacteriaceae > Mycobacterium. Next base: position 112,622 of record NZ_JAVKSG010000002.1, on the reverse strand, counting down.
CGCAGGCCGTCAAGCTGGCCGAGAAACTCGAGCTGCCGCACCTGTCCACCGGGGACCTCTTCCGGGAGAACATCGGCAATGGCACCGAGTTGGGGCGCAAGGCCAAGAGTTACCTGGACGCCGGCGACCTGGTGCCCTCCGCGCTGACCAACGAACTTGTCGACGACCGGCTGGATAACCCCGACACCGACGACGGTTTCATCCTGGACGGCTACCCGCGCTCGGTGACGCAGGCCAAGGCGTTGCACGACATGCTGGAGCGCCGCGAAACCGGACTTGACGTGGTCCTGGAGTTCCGGGTGCCCGAGGAAGTCCTGTTCGAGCGACTCAAGGCGCGCGGCCGCGCCGACGACACCGACGACGTCATCCATAACCGGATGAACATCTACCGCGACGAGACCGCTCCGCTGATCGAGTACTACAGCAACGAGCTGAAGACCGTCGACGCCGTCGGCTCGGTCGACGAGGTGTTCGCGCGGGCCCTGCAGGCCCTCGGAAAGTAACGGTGATCGGCCTGGCCGGCCTGCGCAGTCGCAAGGTGGTGGCGCAGCGCAGTGCGGCCGAACTCGACGCGATGGCCGCCGCCGGCGCCGTGGTCGCCGCCGCGTTGGCGGCGGCGCGTGCGGCCGCAGTTCCCGGAGCCACCACACACGATCTCGACCAGATCGCCGAGTCGGTGATCCGCGACGCCGGTGCGACGCCGTCGTTCCTCGGCTACCACGGCTTCCCGGCCTCGATCTGCTCGTCGGTCAACGACCGCGTCGTGCACGGCATTCCGTCGACGGCCGATGAACTCGCAGTCGGCGACCTGGTCTCGGTCGATTGCGGCGCCATCCTGGACGGCTGGCACGGCGACGCCGCGATCACCTTCGGCGTCGGCCCGCTCATCCCGGCCGACGAGTTGCTTTCGCAGGCCACCAAGGAGTCCATGGAGGCCGGAATCGCGGCCATGATCGTCGGCAATCGCCTGACCGACGTGTCGCACGCCATCGAAACCGCCACCCACGCGGCTGAGGTCCGTTACGGGCGAAAGTTCGGCATCGTCGAGGGCTACGGCGGGCACGGCATCGGCCGTCAGATGCACATGGACCCATTTCTGCCGAATGAAGGCGCCCCCGGCCGCGGCCCGCTGCTGGCCGCTGGGTCGGTGCTGGCGATCGAGCCGATGCTGACCCTGGGAACCCGAAAAACCACGGTGCTTGACGACGAGTGGACGGTCACCACCACCGACGGCTCGCGCGCCGCGCACTGGGAGCACACCGTGGCTGCCACCGAAGACGGGCCTCGCATCCTGACTCTCGGCTGACTCCGTCCCGGACCACGTGAACCCGACGGACACCTAAACCGTGTCGTCACCGGAACGCTGGTGATGGACATACCGGAGACCGGCGCAGACTCGGACGCGTTGAGGCGGCTATGGGGCTGACATGCCGCCGCTTTGTGGCGCTTGGCGTAGCGGTTGACCGGTGATCCTGCCGATGCCGAAGATGTGGTGCAAGAGACCTTGCTGCGGGCATGGCAACGCCCGCACGTCTTCAGCAAGTACTGCGCCAGGCTTTGGTTGAGATGGGGCTGGAGACTGGGGGAGCGCAACGACGGAGCCTCGGCAAGGGAAAAGGCCCGGCGAGGGCTAACCGACGTCCGCAGGTCGCTCACAAGTATGCGATGTGGGACGCCGCCTATGTGCTGGGCGCGCTGTCGGACGTCGACCGGCGCGAACTCGAGGCGTACATGCTCGGCTGTATTTCGTGTCGGGAGGCCGTGACCGAGCTGACCGCCGTGTCCTGACCTGCTCACGCCGTTGCTGGCGAAGGCCGACCAGCGGTCGGCTGCTCCGCAGGCCGGCATCTCGACGCCGGTCGATCAGATCGATACAGTGCAAAGAGGGTGTCCGCCGTCGACGGCCAGGTGCTCCCAGAGCGCTCGCTATAAGTTCCGCCGGGCGTGAGATGAAGTTACTTGCCCACAGTGTCCTTGCCATCGCCACGAGTTGGGGTGATCAGATGCCCAGTCAGCACCGAGCAATCGATCACATCGTCGGATGTCTCGCGGCGCTTGGGGTCGACTACATCTTCGGTGTCGACGGCGCCAACATCGAGGACCTGTACGACGCCGCGTATTTCCGGCCGGATATCACAGCGGTGTTGGCTAAACACGAATTCTCTGCCGCCACGATGGCCGACGGGTACAGTCGCGCCGGCACCGGTTTGGGTGTGGTGGCGGCGACCTCTGGCGGGGGCGCGCTGAACCTCGTTGCCGGGCTTGGGGAATCGTTGGCCAGCCGGGTGCCGGTGTTGGCGTTGGTCGGCCAGCCGGCCACCACGATGGATGGTCGGGGCAGCTTTCAGGACACCAGTGGCCGCAACGGTTCGCTCAACGCCAACGCGGTGTTTTCGGCGGTGTCAGTGTTCTGCGAGCGGGTGCTCACCCCAGCCGACATCATTTCGGCGCTTCCTCGGGCCATTTCGGCGGCGCGGGCCGGTGGCCCCGCGGTGTTGTTGCTGCCCAAAGACATTCAGCAGGGACTTATTGGCGTCGATGACCGCAGGTACCCCAATGGCCACGCCACGCAGGATCTGCGATTGCCGCCGGCGCCCATCGGCAACCCGTATCCGATCGTCCAGGCACTGCGCCGCGCGAACGGCACGGTCACGATCATCGCCGGCGAGCAGGTGGCTCGTGATGACGCCCGCGTAGAACTCGAGGAGTTGCGGGCTCTGCTGCGCGCGCAGGCGGCTACCGTCCCCGACGCCAAAGATGTCGCCGGGACACCGGGCTTCGGGTCGTCGTCAGCGCTGGGTGTGACCGGTGTCATGGGTCATCCCGGTGTGGCGGAGGCGGTGACGGGCAGTGCGTTGTGCCTGGTCGTTGGCACCCGCCTGTCCGTGACAGCTCGCACTGGCCTCGATGAAGCGCTCGCGGCGGTGCGGACGGTCTCGATCGGATCGGCGCCGCCGTACATCGCGTGCACGCACGTGCACAGCGACGATCTGCGCGCGTCGTTGCGGATGCTGACCAGCGCGCTCACCGGCCGCAGGCGCCCAACCGGGATTCGGGTGCCCGATGTGGTGCCGCGCACGGAGCTCACCCCGCCGCCTTTCGACGGTCCGGGCGTGCGCTACCGCGACGCCATGATCGCGCTTGATCGCGTGTTGCCCGACGGGACGGATATCGTCGTCGATGCCGGCAACACCGGGGCGTCGGCCATCCATTACCTGCCGGTGCGGCGCGGGGGCCGGTTCGCAGTGGCACTCGGCATGGGTGGCATGGGCTACAGCTTCGGTGCCGGTATCGGAATGGCTTTCGGCCGTGTCAAAAACGAGTATGGCCGGCGTGTCGTGGTGATCGCCGGGGACGGTGCGTTCTTCATGCATGGCATGGAGGTGCATACCGCCGTGCACTACCGGCTTCCGGTGACGTTCGTGTTGTTCAACAACAACGCGCATGCCATGTGCGTGAACCGCGAGCAGCTCTACTACGACGACGTCTATAGCTACAACCGGTTCGCTCCCAGCCGGCTCGGGGCCGGTCTGGCCGCAATGTTCCCCGGGCTGAGATCAGTCGACGTCGCCGACGCGGACGGATTTAGCGCGGCGATGCGCGCAGCGCTTGAAGTCGACGGCCCGTCGGTAGTCAGCGTCGAATGCTCTGCCGACGAAATCCCGCCCTTCGCAACATTACTCAATCAGTCAGTGGTCAAACCCGTTGCGCCCAGACATCATGTCCCAACCGCACAGGAGGACCGCGCCCATGTCACCGCCCGCGCTTGACGATATCGTCACCCACACCGGCACCAGCGCGCCTATCGAAGGCGTGATCCGCATCGAAACCAGCCCCCGGGAGAAGGCCACTCCGATCATCATGGAGATGATGCGGTCGGTCTACCCGCACGACCAAGTCTTCGGCCAGTATTGCACCGTCAACGATTACATCGACTGTCCGCCGGATGAGTTGTACGGGTACTTGGCCGACACTCGCAGCCTGGAAGAGTGGACGTACAGTCTGCGCGGCTTCACCCCCACCGACGAACCTGGTCTGTGGCTGGCCTACGACCGACTCGGTTCCGAGACCAAGATCTACACCCGAACGGTCGCCAACAAGCAGGCCCGTACCGTCGACTACCACTGCGCCTGGGATCAGGGGAAGCACCTGTGGATGATCTACCTGATGCGGGTCCTCGATGCGGAGGTGGTGTTGAACAAGCCCGGTTCGGTTGTGCTGTGGACCAATTGCCACCACCCGTTCTACGACCGCAACCCCTATCCGGAGGCCGCACCACCCGAACGCCCGGTGTGGGTCGGTGACTTCTGGGAGATGTTCGGCGCCGGTCACCTGCTGGAAATGAAGAGCCTCAAGGCAATCGCTGAGTACCGCCATCGCAACGGCCTGCCGGTAACCCCTGCCTGGATGAGATGAGGAGATCATGAGCCAGCCCACCGTCAGTTTGATCGACGTGTCCACCTACCTGCCGGGCGAGCCGATCAGCGCTGATTACTACGCGCAATTCGCCAAGACCGACGACCTGAGCGACAACGTCATGTTCCGCGCTCCGAAGTTCCGCCATCACATCGCACCGGACGAGAGTCCGGCCGACATGGTCGAGCGTGCGGTGCAAGGTTTGATCGAACGGCATGGCCACGATGCCATCGAAGGCGCCGACGTGTTAATCACGCACACCCAGGTACCGGACATGGCGTTCTACGGCGAAGGCGGCGGCATCGCGCACCGCCTGGGCTTGCGGCCCTCCTGGGTGCTCGACCTGAATAACGGCGGTTGCGCTGCGTTTGTGTTGGCGCTCAACGTGGCTCGTAAGCTGCTCTCGTCGGGCGAAGGGCGCACCGCGCTGATCGCTATCGCGCAGAATGCGGCCGGGCAGTTTTTCGATCAGGTTGGAGTTCGCCGCAAGGCGCAGTCGGCGGTGCCCGGCGACGGCGCCGCGGTGGGCCTGGTCACGCTGTCCGACCAATCACCCGTTCTCGATATCGAATGTCGCACATTCGGCGAATACGCCGGTGAGATGACGCTCTCCTACGACCCGCCCCGCAAGTGGTGGCAGGCCGGACCCGGTGAGGGCAGCATCGGTTTCACTGAAAGCAAGATCACCAAGGTGCTGGCCCGCGGCAACCGGCTGGTTCCCGAAGTGGCGCTGGCGGTCTGTGACCGAATCGGCCTGCCCTCCAGAGAAATCGACCTGCTGGTCACTAACCAGCCCAACCGGGCGTTTCTGCGCAATTGGCGCGATGCGCTCGAGCTGCCCAAGGAACGCCATCAGGACACCTTTGACGAGTGCGGCAACCTGTTCGGTGCCGGTATCCCGGTCAACTTGGATCGGGCGATATCCGAGGGTCAGGTCGAGGCCGGTGACGTGGTCATGATGGCCGCCTTCGCGCACGCCGGTGACTTCGCCGGCGCGGCCGCTGTCCGCTGGGGCGGACGACCCTGATGACCGAATCAGGCGCGGCTGTCGCGCGCTGCTAGCGCGGTCTAGCGGGAGGATAATCATCACACGACTCGGTGCCTCGGATTCAGCCGACCACGAACTGACCATCGAACTCCGCAATGTGTTGCGCGAGTACAGGGTCGGCGGTCAATCGGTGCGTGCACTCGACGCGATCAGTCTGCGGCTCTCGGGCGGGCAGTTCGTATCGATCGTCGGGCCGTCGGGGGCGGGGAAGAGCACGTTGCTGCACCTGCTCGGCGCGTTGGATTCCCCCGATTCTGGCTCGATCACATTCGACGGCGACGAGATCAGCCGCCTCGGCGATGAGCAACAGTCGGACTTTCGCCATCATCGGGTGGGGTTCGTCTTTCAGTTCTTCAACCTGTTGCCGACCCTGTCAGCGTGGGAGAACGTCGCGGTCCCCAGGCTGCTCGACGGCGTCCGACTGGGCAAGGCCAAAGCTGATGCGGTTCGGCTGCTGGACCGAGTAGGGCTCGGCAACCGGACCCGGCACCGACCGTCGGAACTGTCCGGCGGTCAAATGCAGCGGGTCGCGGTGGCACGTTCATTGATGATGGACCCACCGCTGATCCTCGCAGACGAGCCGACGGGGAATCTCGATTCCGCAGCGGGCGCTTCGATCTTGGCGCTTCTCGCCGAGGTGGCACACGAGGGCGGGCGCGGTCGGTTGGTGGTGATGGTGACGCACAATTCGAATGCCGCGGCGGCGACCGATCGGGTGATCACCCTGCAGGACGGTCGGATCGGATCCGACGAGTTGTCCGCAGTCCAATGGTGAGGCCGGCCGCCGCAACGGCTGCCGCGGCTAGCCGGCTACGTCTGTTCAGCCTGCGTGAACTCAGTGTGCATCGGAGACGCACAACCGCCTCGATCGCTGTAATGGCAGTGTCCGCAATGTATCTCGTCGCGGTCATCGGCATCTTCGGTTCGATCACCGGATCGGTCAACCGGCTAGCCGATGGAATCGCCGGCATCGCCGCCCTCGAGGTGTCGGGTATCACCGACGCCGGATTTCCCGACACGATAACAGCCGATGTCGCTGCCGTTCCCGGCGTGGCGGCCGCGGCGCCGATGATACGGACGTCTGCATCCACGGCGACGGGATCGGTTCTGCTCTTCGGTGCAGACGCCAGCAGCGCTGCGTTGGGGGGTGCGTTGCAAGATGCGGTGCGCCGACCGTTAGCGGAGCTGTCCGCAAGGCCCAACGGTGTCCAGGTCGGGCCGGGTGTCGGTCATGCGAAAGGCCGGACATTCCAGCTTGGCTCGGGCTCGGTCACCGTCACGGAAGTGCTCACCGGCAAGCAACTCTCGGATCTCAACGGCGGCCACTATGTCCTTGCCCCGCTTGCTTTGGCGCAGAACATTACCGGGCGAAAAGGTCAGCTCGACTCGATACTGATCACCACGAAGCCGGGCGCTGCTCTAGCAACCGTGCGGGCCGGGATCACCGCCGCTGTGAACGGCCGAGCGATCGTTGCGGATCCGGGCATGCGCGCAACTCGGGCCGGCGACGGTGTCAAGCTGATGGATTACATGGCCTTGATGGGCGCGGCCGTTGCTTTGGTGGTCGGTGCATTCCTGATCTACACCACGATGACCATGGCGATCAACCAGCGCCGGCCGGTCATCTCGATGCTGCGCGCGATCGGCGGCCGTCGTGTCACGATCGTCCGCGACATGCTCGCCGAAGCCGCGATTCTCGGACTGATCGGCGGTTCCGTCGGGTCAGGCATCGGAATACTGATGGGCCGCATCGCGATTGGTCGATTGCCTCCGGTGATCACGCAAGGGCTCGAAGCTCGGGTCGAATACCGGCTACCCGGCTACGCGATACCGGTTGCCCTCGTGGCGACGGTGCTCACCAGCGTGGCCGCGTCGGCGATGGCTGCGCGGCAGGTCTACAAGGTTTCACCGATCGAGGCATTGGCACCCGTCGGGGTCTCAGCGGCGGACTTCGTGCCACGATGGCTGCGGATGGCAAGCGGGATTGGAGCCGTCGCGGTGTTCGCGGCGTCGACCCTGATCGTCGTCGACCGACGTGGCACCTTCGCCTTCGGCGCGATCTTCGCTGTGTTCTGTGCCGAGATCGCGCTTGGCTTCGCGCTCACCGTGCTCATCGTCAAAGCTGCAGCCGCAACAGCCCGGATTTTCGGATCGGTTGGTCCACTGGCGGCGGCCACGATCGAACGTGCGCCGCGGCGCGTGTGGGCCACCGTCATGACCGTTCTCATCGCGGTTGTCACCACCATTGTGATTACCGGTACGAACGCCGACATGATCCGATCGGCGCGTGGCATCTTCGCACCGGTCGCAGACGTCGATGTGTGGGTGAGCGCAGACCCTCCCGACACCTATCCCGTCGACGCGCTGCCGCAAGGTCTCACCCGCAAGGTGGCCGCAATGCCGGGCGTGACGCGGATCACCGAGGGCGCATTCGGGTTCGCTGTGCTCGGCGGGACGCGGGTGATGCTTGACGGGTTTTCCTCCGGAACCAGCGATCCGCTCTACCGCGCGCTCGACGAACAGACACGTAACGAGGTACTCGCCGGTCGGGGCGTGGTGCTGTCGCAGAATCTGGGCAAGACTCTCGGCGTCCGGGTCGGCGACCTACTGCCGCTGCAAACGCCGCGCGGTCTGCATCGGACGACCGTGCTGGCCCTGGTGCCGTACTTCTCGACGGTTATCGGCACCGTCGGGATCAACCTCGAGCAACTGCGGACGTGGTTCGATCGTCCGACGGCGACCACACTCCAGATCACCGCGGACCCGGCTGTTGACCCGAATCGTCTGCTGACCGAGGTTCGCCGCGTCGTGCCCCCACCGAACTACGTGTACGACGGTCGCGCGGCGCTGGCAGGGCTCGAGGCGCCGCTGCATCAGAGCATGTTCATCGCCAACGCCGTGTGGATCATCGTTATGTGTGTGGCCGCAGTCGCGCTGTTCAACACGTTGACCCTGTCGGTACTCGAGCGGCGCCGTGAAATAGGCGTGCTGCGAGCGATGGGATCCAGCCGTCGGTTCACCTTGCGGATGGTGCTGGCCGAGGCCGTAGGCATCGGTCTCGTCGGCGGCGTGTTGGGACTGCTGTTCGGGCTGACGGACCAGTGGCTCTACAGCCTGGTCAGCGCGGACATGATGAATTTCAACGTCGCCTTCCGGCCCAGCCCGTTGGCGCTCGTCTTCGCGATCGGCGCGCTGGCGATCAGCCTGCTCGGCTCCGTGGCGCCCGCGCGGCGCGCGGCGCGCTTGAACATCATCGATGCTGTCGGCGTCGAGTAACACCCCGTGCGCCTGCTCGACGGACTCAATCAGCCGAAGTTGCCTCGGCTGGCCGCGGACCGCTGAGATCAGAAGCCCAATGGAAGCAGCGCAGTAAACAGTTCGGCCAACGGGTCCGTGAAAGGAAGCGTGGACGTGAAATCGAGGGCCGGATCGCTCGGAACTATGAAGGTGTTTATTGTCTCCCCGGCCACCCCTATGCCCGTATCTGCGGGCGCCCCGAACGCCGCTAGGCCATCAGAGGGGTCAGCCCCAGAAGTCAAAATATCTGTGAACAACTGATTGGAAATAATAGTCGCAACAAACTCATTGTCCCCGGGGTCGGCAAATGATTGGTCCGTGAATATGCCGAAATCTTGCAGCGGTCCACTCATAAAGTCTGTGTCCCCTCCTGGGGTGGCATCGTCACCGTCGGCGTGGGCGGAAGCGGCGGTTGCCAACGGGATGAGCCCAGCAGCCAGCAAAGCACCGGCAGCCGTACCGAGGACGAGCGAAAAGTACCGAGCCCTCATGGCAGACTCCAATTCGCGAATCGTTGGATGATGTGCATGGCGGGCTCCCCGCAGCCGACGATTCGCCCCGTTCGATTCGGTGATGATGTTGTGGGTCGCCCACAGCCGGCGACTCGCGAGCGACGAGTTACCGTCTGTAATAGATACACCAGCCGACGATGAACTGCGCCCTCCTGAAAGATGAACAAGAGATGACGGTCTGCGGCTGGCGGGAAACTGACTCAGACGAAGGCCATGCGCCGGCGGGCGCCCCGTTCAACCATTGCCCTGCACCACGGTGGCGAATCCCTGCACATGAGGTGTGCACGGCGGCGGCACCGCGGTTCGTCGGATGCTGCGCAATCCCCCGGTATCGAATCCGGCCGCGGCGATGGCATCGATGGTTCGGCGGTTGGGCTCGCAACCGGAAGCCAACCACGACCACGGCTTTGCGATCAGGTCCTGGAATCGACCCATCGCGCCCTCCCCGCGGACATGCTCGAGCACGACCAGTCGGCCTCCGGGAGCCAGCACCCGTCGGATCTCGCCGAGAGTAGCGGCCACGTCGTCGACCGAGCACAACACAAGCCCGGTGTGTACCGAGTTGAAACTGTTGTCCGGGAATGGAATCGACTCGCCGATCCCATAGACGATGTCGACCGCAATGCCGCTGCGGCGGGCCAGCGCGGAAGCCATTCGGCGCATCGCCGCCTCCGGCTCCACGGCGGCGACCGACGTCACCGTGGACGGAAGGAATAACAAGTCGGTTCCCGGGCCGACACCGAGCAGCAGCAGCCGGCCGATCGCATTGCTCATCGCCTCTCGGCGATACCGGCGATAGAACAGCCGGTCGAAAATCGGCATGCCGAGTCGATAGATATACGGGAACAACGGATTACCGCGTGTCATCTGTCGCCCAGATCCAGTCGGAACGGCGGATATTCGTCGCGCATCAAGGAGACATACACGGCCACGCGATACCGCCACCGAGTGATGCCCAGGAGAAGGTCGAACATGCCCCGCGGGATCGTCCCGGTGCACAACAACCACACCGGTGCGATGACGCACAGCAATTGCAGCAGCGGCTCCATCGCCCAGCACATGAGTATCTGCGGGATCGCCAATAGCCACTTGACTAGCACGGCCCAGTTCGTGAGCCGTGCGGGATAGTCCACCTCTAGATCGCCTGGATAGCCGGGCCGAGACGCGAGCGTGAAAGGCGGGTACTTGTCGGTGCTGTTCATCGGAAATCTGTAATTCATGACCCGCCACGACCAGCGCAGCACGCCCACGTTGAAGTCGAAGATGGGGCGCGGATACCGTCCGGTGAACAAGATGGCGACGCCGGCAACCACGGTCAGCAGCGGATACACGAGGTAGAGCAGGATCAATATGGGGTAGTGGGGGACAGCCAGCACGCACCACTTGAGAAGCCAGAGCCAGCGTGAGGGCGCGTCGAAATCGCCGCGTACCCGTACGGAATCGTCCGGATTGTTCACCGGTTCCATGCTTGATACTCCCTGACTTGTTCATCGCCGTCGACAAGACGGGTCGTCGTCGCGGTCGCCAGCTCTTGGCTGATCTCCGCTGACATCCGGCGGTGACTTGTCCAACGCAGAAACATCGTCAGCGCCCAGGTCATCAACCGATCCGAGATCATCGCCGCCGGTCTCAGCACGGACTCACCATGGGAAACCGGCAGCGACGCCACCCAGGACACGGCGATGACCTGGCGTCGCCTGGTCTTCTCGTACCAGCGCAGGGCGCTCGAGAGATCACCGAAGCTGGCGTTCTTTCCCTTCCGGAAATCCGAAAGCGCTTTGCACAGCACCATCGTGTCGAGCAGCGCCTGATTGGTCCCTTGCGCGAGGGTGGGCGGCATCGTGTGCGCGGCATCGCCGAGCAACGTGAGCAGACCTTGGCCCGGCCGGGGACTGGGGTGCCGAAAATGTGGGTAAGGCGAACGGGCCAGATGGTCGTCGGTCAATCTCGCGAGCAGGCGGTCGACCGAATCGGACCATCCGGCAAAGTGGGACCGGATCACGTCGATCGGACGTTCCGGTCTGACGAAATCCGGCGACCATGGCAAGTCGAACCACCACTGCACATCGGAAGCTCCAGCCGGCCACAGGCCCAGGTTTCCGTGCTCGCCGATCACCATCAGGGCGACGCGCCTGTCGGCGACGTCTGGAAGGGCGACCAATCCCTGCCAGCTGCACCAGCCGGTCGGCTCCGCCTGTCGCGCGCCGACAGCATCTCGAACGACCGAGTTCAGCCCATCCGCACCGATCAACAGATCTCCTTCGGCCGAGCTGCCGCCGTCGAACTCGACCCGCACTCCGTCGTGCGTACTGACCACCCGGACCGCACGGGAATTGCAGCGGATGCGATCGACCGGGAAGCCGTGCAGCAACCGTTCGAGTAAGACCCGGCGTGGGACCATCCGAACAGGTGCGCCCAACCGGTCCGCCATTGCGTCGACGTCGGGACTAGTGACCGCGCGACCCGTGGATGTCAGGACGCGCAGGGCGGACAGCAGCTGACCGGCCCCGTCCATGTCGACACCCAGTTGTCCTAGCACCGTCGCGCCATTGGGCCAGATGGTCACGGCGCCGCCACCTGCCCGCACATCCGGCCGCTGATCGAAGACAGTGACGTCATGCCCGTCGCGCAACAAACCCCGAGCAACGGAAATGCCGCTTACACCGGCGCCGATGACGAGGACTCGAAGCGACCGAGTCGACAGTGAGTTCGCTACGAAAACCCGCTTCGCGGAACACCCGTAGCCGGGCAGATGTCGAAATCGGCTTACGTCTGGTTTTGTCCCCACGCCTAAATCTATGACGGTAACGGGCAGCGGAACAAGGTTAGGGCCTTAGCTTGAAACTGCCATGAGCTGCTGCGGTGAGAGCCGTCGTGGTTAGCGTGAAATGCGCCGGGTGCGGTGGCGGCGTCTCGATGATTTTGCGGATACCCGGCAGAAGTTCGTCGGCAGCAGCTAAGTGAATATGTTCTCGACGATATACCGATGCTCTTGCGGAATTTGGTCATCACCGCGGCGTACCAATTGGCCAAAGTTGTCGGCATGTACGGAAGGCTGACCGTCACCCGATCGCCCGACAGGCGGCTTCGTATCGGTCTACACCGCCGTGAAGAACCGGATCGCGATAGGTGTCCACGGCACGGACTCGCACGCCAACTTCGTGTACCTGCCGCCGAGGGGTCGGCCGCGGCACGAGGTGTCCGCCGAGGTCGGGCCACGGGTCCGCTGCTGCCCCGATGGCGCGCGGGTGAACGTCGGTGATCTCCCGGCGACGCTGGCCGTCCCGTCCGCGGTGGAAAACTCGCCGGCATAGCGCCACGGATCGCCGCGGTGCCCCGTCAAGTGCGGTATGAAAGGACGTGGCCCCATCCAGTGACCGCGGAAAACCCGACAACCGCGACCCGATCGCCGTCGCGCGTGCGAATTGGGAACGGGCCGGATGGGGCGGCGTCGCCGAAGGAATGGTCGCGGTCACGTCGGTGATGCGTGCTCACCAGATTCTGCTGGCCCGTGTCGAGAATGCGCTGCGGCCGTACGATTTGAGCTTCTCCCGGTACGAACTGTTGCGCCTGCTGGCATTCAGCCGTAGCGGGGCGTTGCCGATCACCAAGGCATCCGACCGGCTGCAGGTGCACGTCACCAGCGTCACCCACGCCATCCGCCGGCTGGAAGCCAACAAACTGGTGCAACGGGTTCCGCACCCGACCGACGGGCGCACCACGCTGGTCCAGATCACCGACCTGGGCCGTTCCACCGTCGAGGACGCTACCGTCACGCTCAACGAGCAGGTGTTCGCCGACATCGGCATCTCGGAGCGCGAATCGCAGGCGCTGGTGGCGTCCATCGAGACCCTGCGGCAGCGCGCCGGCGACTTTTGAGCGTGAGCAGACGCAGAATCGCACAGGGAAGGCCCGTGCAATGCGATTTCACGTCTGCTCGCGCCGCTACGCTGCTCGCGCCCGCTACGCTGCTCGCGCCCGCTACGCTGCTCGCGCCCGCTACGCTGCTCGCGCCGCTACGCCGTCAGCGCGGGCAGCGGAATCGTCGCGGTGACCGCCGTCCCGGAACCCGGGCGCGAGCGGATGTTCAGCCTGCCGCCGACCAACTCGGCCCGTTCGGCCATCGACAGCACCCCGTAGCCGCCCATCTCGTCGCCTCCCAGCGGGTGCTCGAAGGTATCGAAACCTATTCCATTGTCTAGGATTTCGAGTCGAGCGATGGCTCCGGCGTCGACCGTGAACCGCAGCCGTGCCACCGAGGCATTCGCGTGTTTGACGATGTTCTGCAAACCTTCTTGGGCGATCCGGTACAGCGCGATCTCGATGTGCTCGGGCAGCCGGACGTCGGCGAGGTCGAGTTCGGTGTCCAGGTGCGGGATCGACCGGGCCAGGCTGGCCAGCCCGCCGGCCAAACCCAGGTCGTCGAGCACCGGCGGGCGGAGCCCGCTGATCGCGACCCGGGCCTCGCCCAACGTCAGGCCGACCAGGTCGCGGGCCTCGGCGAGTTGGCTGGCGGCCTCGGCGGGATCGTTGCCCACGGCGCGCGCCGCCGCGTCGAGTCGGTAGGACAGTGTGATCAGGCGCTGCGAGATGCCGTCGTGAATATCGCCGGCGACCCGGCGACGTTCGATCTCCTGCGCCTCGATCACCTGCTCGACGAACAACTCATGGGCGCGCTCCCTGGCCACCAGCTGCCGGTGCAACCGCGCCTGATGCATGGCCCCGGCGATCAGGCGGCCGATCACCCGCAGCAGATCGACGTCGCCGTCGGTGAATTCGCGGCGCGCGACCGTGTGCACGTTGAGCACGCCGACCAGCCCGCCCGGATCGGTCTCCATCGGCATGGACACCATCGAGGTGAAGTCGCGGCCACGCAGCGACTGGATCGGCAGGTAGCGCGGGTCAGCTTCCTTGTCGTCGGTGATGACGACCGGCTCGCGATGTTTGGCAACCCAGCCCGAAATGCCGGATCCCAACGGCAGCCTGATCTTCCCCACCTGTCCGTCGAACGGGGGCGTCGCTCCGGCGAGAGTCAACGACCGGTCGCTGTCGTCGAGGACGTGCACGAAGCACACGTCGGTTCCGGTGGCCGCGGTGATCATCCGCGCCGCGGCGGCGGCCAGCGGCTCGACGCCGGGTCCGGTCGAGGCGGCTTGGATGAGCTCGCGCAGCAACGCCAATTCACGATCGCTGTCGACGAGATCGCGCACGGCATGCGATCCGCGGGACACGGTGCTCATCGGTAGATGCCCTCGCGCAGTGCGGTTGCCACCGCGCCGGTGCGGTCGTTGACGCCGAGCTTGCGGTAGATCGCCCGCAGATGGCTCTTGACCGTCTCCTCGCCGATCACCAGCTTGCCGGCGATCCCCCGATTGGACAGTCCGTTGACCATGCAGGACAAGATTTCGCTCTCGCGTTGCGTCAGCCCTTGCCGGGCGCCCGGCCAGAATTCGTCGCGCTGCATGCGGGCCGCGGTGTCGGCCGCGCGGGCCGCCATCCCCGGATCGATGACGGTGTCGCCCCGATGTGCCAATTCGAGCTGGCGCACCAGGTCGTCGCTGCTGATGCTTTTCAGCAGGTAGCCGCTCGCACCCACCCGCAACGCCTGGTACAGGTACTGCTCGTCGTCGTAGACCGACAGCATCACGACTTTGCGGTCCGACTGACGCTCACGCAGCATCTTGCACAGGTCCAATCCGCTGGAACCCTGCATGCGCACGTCGCACAACACCACGTCGGGCCGCAGTTCGTCGACAACCTCGACGGCGCGCTCGACTCCGACGGCCTGGCCGACGACCTGCACCCGGTCGTTGAACGAGGTCAGCATCGCCTTGAGGCCCTCGATGACCATTTCGTGGTCGTCGACCAGGACGAGACGTACCGGCATGGCAACACCATAGTGCTGACCAGTTCGGGTGCCTGGCGGTGACCGGGACACTTCGTGCGCCGACTCTGGAAGGATGAACACCTTGCCGTTTGCTTTTTCGCCGTCGGCGCCACGACCAACTCGTATCGCCGAGCGGTCACGTCCTAGCTCGGCGCGCCCGCATTGCCGCAGCCAGGCTGTCCTGGTTCTCTTTTTCTCCGCGAGCTAGCTCAGCGTCAGCGTCGCCAAGCGCGTGCAGTGTTGCGGCATCCGACAACACCGCGATGGTTTCCTCAAGTGACTCCAGATCGTCGACAGCGATAAGGACCGCGACAGGACGTCCGTGCACCGTAACCGTGATTCTCTCGTGCTGATCGCCGACGCGGGCCACCAACTCCGACAGATGCGCCTTCGTTTTGGCGAGTGAACTGACCTCGGCCATAGTCATAAGTATGACCAATGATGGGCTGGTCGTCGGAGGAGGCGCAGGTTATCGCCACCACAATCCCCCTAATGGGGGAGGCTGGGCAGGCCCTGTTCGGGGCAGTCTGTGGGCGTGCGAATCGAGGGGCAGACTCGTCCGATTCGGACGTTCTGGTGGGACCGGGAATCACGGACGGAAGCCGATGAACTGCGTGCGGTGATTTTCGACGCGGATTCCGCGCTGGCTCGAATCGAACATCGCGGTCCCGGGACCGATCTCGTCGATGCAGTGGTGAGCCTATTTGTCGCGGGTATCTGGGTGAGCGTGGTGAGCACCCGGCCGCGGTCCCAGGTGGAAAAGCTGGTGCGGCACATCCTCGGCGACGGTCTGGTCGAGACGATCGTAACCATCGACGACCTCACTGAGCCCGACGCGACGCTAGCCCGTGGTGGCGAATTGTACCGGCTCGCGTTGTGGGAGATGGGAATTACTGCCCGTAGCGCTCTGGCCGTCACGGGCCCGGATGCCGATGCGCTTGCGTCGACCGCTGCGGGATTGCCCGCGGTTGTTGTCGATGACTCGTTGTCGGTGGCCAGTTGCCAGCAGGCGCACCGCCGCTGGTGGATACGCCAAGCTGCCTAACGCAGCGTCTCGATGATCGCGCTGAAGTCCAAGGCGGCGTTGGCGGTTGCGAATTTGGCGTAGAGGTCGGCGGCGTGGCTGCCCAATGGCGCCGATGAGCCGGTCGAGTTGACCGCATCCATCGCCAGGCCGAGGTCCTTGTTCATCAGCGCGGTGGCGAAGCCGGGTTCGAAGTGGTTGTTGGCCGGCGACGTCGGCACCGGGCCGGGCACCGGGCAGTTGGTGTGCACGGCCCAGCAGTTTCCGGTGGCGCCGGTGATCACGTCGAACAGCGACTGGGCTGACAGGCCGAGCTTTTCGGCGAGCACGAACGCCTCGCCGACCGCGATCTGGTGTACGGCCAGCACCATGTTGTTGCAGATCTTGGCGGCCTGGCCGGCTCCGGCGTCGCCGCAGTGAATGATCTTGCCCGCCATGGGTTCCAGCACCGGGCGGGCCCGCTCGAGCGCAGCACTGTCGCCGCCGACCATGAAGGCCAGCGTGCCGGCCGCCGCCCCTGTGACTCCGCCGGAGACCGGCGCGTCGAGCTGGTCCACGCCGTGCGATGCGGCGAGCGTGTGGACTTCACGGGCGTCGTCGACGGAAATGGTTGAGCTGTCGATGAGTAGCGTCTCCGCGTTGGCCGCGGCCAGCAGCTCGGCATAGCAGCGCTTGACCGCATCGCCGTGCGGCAGCATGGTGATGACGACGTCTGCGCCGGTCACCGCTTCCGGGCCGCTGCCGAACACCGCGACGCCGTGGCCGATCGCGGCTTCCACCGCTGCCGGCATCGGGTCGAATCCCCGTACGGTGTGGCCGGCGTCGACCAGGTTTTTCGACATCGGGCCACCCATGTGGCCGAGCCCTAAAAACGCCACGGTCGACATTGCTCTGGCCCTCCTAGGCGCTGGCGCGGACGCGGGCGGCTTCGGCACGGCCGATGACCACCCGCATGATTTCGTTGGTTCCCTCCAGGATGCGGTGCACCCGAAGGTCGCGCACGATCTTCTCCAGACCGTACTCGCGCAGGTAGCCGTAGCCACCGTGCAATTGCAGGGCCTGGTCCGCGACCTCGTAACACGTGTCGGTGACGTAGCGTTTGGCCATCGCGCACAACTCGACCTTGTCGGCAGCGCCGGCATCCAAAGCAGACGCGGCCCGCCACAACATCAGTCGCGACGCCTCCAGCGCGGTGGCCATGTCGGCCAGGGTGAATCGGATGGTGGGCTCGTCGAGCAGGGCAGCGCCGAACGCCTCGCGGTGTGCGACATAAGTTGCGGCCTTGTCGTAGGCGGCCTGCGCGCCGCCCAGTGAGCAGGCGGCGATGTTGATCCGGCCACCGTTGAGGCCGTTCATCGCAATGCCGAAGCCGCCGCCCTCGCCGTCGGCGCCGCCGAGCATCGCCTCAGCCGGCACCCGGACGTGATCCAGAACGACCTGTGCGGTCGGCTGGGCGTGCCAGCCCATCTTTTCTTCGTGGGCACCGAAACTCAGTCCCGCGCTGTCTTTTTCGACGATGAACGCCGAGATTCCGCGTGGGCCGCTCGATCCGGTGCGCGCCATCACCAGGTAGAGGTCCGAGGTGCCGGCACCGGAGATGAATTGCTTGACGCCGTCCAGCACGTAGTCGCCGCCTGCCCTGACGGCCTTGGTGCTCAACGCGCCGGCGTCCGAACCGGCGCCGGGCTCGGTCAGGCAGTAGCTGGCGATGGCGTCCATCGAGGCCAGCCGCGGCACCCAGTCCTTGCGTTGCTCGTCGGTGCCGAACGCGTCGACCATCCACGCGCACATGTTGTGGATCGATAAGAACGCCGCGATGGTCGGGTCGGCCATCGCCAGTTGTTCGAAGATCCGCACTCCATCGAGGCGGCGCAGCGCACTGCCGCCCACGTCGTCGCGGCAGTAGATCGCCGCCATCCCCAGACCGGCCGCATCTCGCAGCTCGTCTATCGGGAAATGGTGGGCCGCATCCCATTCCAGCGCGTACGGGGCAAGCTTCTTGGCGGCGAACGCGGCGGCCGTCTCGGTGATGACCCGTTCGTCGTCGTCCAGACCGAAAAGTTGCATCGTCGGGCTAGTTCATCGTCGGGATGGAGAAATCGGCGCCGTCTTTGATGCCCGAGGGCCAGCGCTGCGTGACGGTCTTGACCTTGGTGTAGAACTGGATCGAGGCGGGCCCGTGCTGGTTGAGGTCGCCGAAGCCGGACCGCTTCCAGCCGCCGAAACTGTGGTAAGCCACTGGAACCGGGATCGGTACGTTCACCCCGACCATGCCGACCTGCACCCGGGACACGAAGTCACGGGCGGCATCACCGTCGCGGGTGAAAATCGCCACCCCGTTGCCGTATTCGTGCTCGGAAGCAAGCGCAAGTGCTTCTTCGTAGTCGTGCGCCCGCACGATGCACAGCACCGGGCCGAAGATCTCGTCGGTGTAGATCGCCATGTCGGTGGTGACGTTGTCGAACAGCGTGGGCCCGATGAAAAAGCCCTGCTCCAAACTGGTGTCGTCAAAGGTCAACTCGTCGGTGGTGCGCTCGCGGCCATCGACCACCAGATCCGCACCCGCCTGCACACCCTGGCCGATGTAGCCGCGCACCCGCGCCAGCGCGGCCTCGGTGACCAGCGGGCCGTAGTCGGCCTTCGGGTCCAGGCTGTGCCCGACCCGCAACCCGTTGATCCGTTCAACGAGCCGATTCCGAAGCCGATCCGCCGTTTCCTTGCCGACCGGCACCGCGACGCTGATCGCCATGCACCGCTCACCGGCGCTGCCGTAGCCCGCCCCGATCAACGCGTCCACCGCCTGGTCGAGGTCGGCGTCGGGAAGGATGACCATGTGGTTCTTCGCCCCACCGAAGCACTGCGACCGCTTGCCGTTAGCTGCCGCGGTTTCGTAGATGTACTGCGCGATATCGCTGCTGCCGACGAACCCGACGGCCTGGACGTCGGGATGGTGCAGGATGGCGTCGACGGCTTCCTTGTCGCCCTGGACCACCTGGAACACCCCCGCCGGCAGACCGGCTTCGAGAAACAACTCGGCCAGTCGCAACGGCACCGACGGGTCACGCTCAGAAGGCTTGAGAATGAACGCGTTTCCGCATGCCAGCGCCGGACCGGCCTTCCACAGCGGGATCATCGCCGGGAAATTGAACGGCGTGATGCCCGCGACCACACCCAACGGCTGGCGGATCGAGTAGACGTCGATTCCGGTGCCGGCGCCCTCGGTGAACTCACCCTTGAGCAGGTGCGGGATACCGATCGCGAACTCGATCACCTCAACCCCGCGCTGAATGTCACCCTTGGAATCGTCGACGGTCTTGCCGTGCTCCAGGGAAAGGAGCTCGGCCAATTCTTCTACGTTGGCGTTGACCAACTCGACGAACTTCATCATCACCCGGGCCCGGCGCTGCGGGTTGAACGCCGCCCACTGGATCTGCGCCTGCACCGCCGAGGACACCGCGGTGTCGACATCGGCCTTCGACGCCAGTAGCACCTGCGCCTGCACCTCACCAGTGCTCGGGTTGAGCACGTCGGCGGTGCGGGTCGAGGACAGGTTGCTCCGTCGCCCGTCGATGAAATGCGGAATCTGACTGATCATGGCGTCCCTCGGACATGGAGAGTGAGCACGTTAGTTACTAGGATATCCTAGTAACTGGTTCCGGGTGCTGGCAAGCGGCTGCGCGCCAGGACGGGGCGGCCGGCTGGTGCGCGGCGCTAGAGCGAGTGGACCAGGGCCGCCCGGCCCTTGGTGCGCAAGCGGTGCACTGCGGACCTGCGGTACTGCTCCATCCGAGTAGACATTGCCTGACCGAGAGTCTCGAGTTCTTCCGCGGAAATCTGAACCTCCGGCGGAGCCGGGATCAAGTCGCGCTCCTCCTCGTCAGCGTGGGCCTCCAGCACCGTCTTGAACGAGTTCCATTCGTCCTGGTAGCCGGGGGCGCTCGGCGAAGTTTTCAACAACACCGACAGTTGGTCGACCACCTGACGGTGCTCGGCGTGCGCAATGGCAATCAGCTGGCTGGCCGCGTTGAGTGCCGGGTAGTACAGGTCATCCTCGATGCGAAAGTGAATGTCGAGTTCGACCAGCATGTCGTCGAGCAGTGCGCGACGTTCGTCGCTGCCGACCGGTGCTTCGCTGATCTTTTTGCCGAAACCCTTGAGCACGATGTGATGTTCTTTGAGTACCTGGTAAGCATTCACTGCGTCGGTCCCTTTCCAACCGCGCGTCGCGACCGGGAACGTGTCGGATCTTCGCCGCGCACTTCGATCATCCCGTCGACCACCCTGGCCTGGTAGCACGGCAGCGGCACCGCCGACGGACCACGCAGCACTTCGCCAGATTCGGTCGCGAACCACGATCCGTGCCAGGGGCAGACGAGTCGGCCGCGATCGACCCAGCCGTCGGCCATCGGGGCCGCCAGATGCGGGCAGAACTCGCCGAAGGCCGAGACCCGCCCCGGTTCGGTCTGGCACACCACCAGGCCCACACCAGCTACCTCTACGCGCACCGGCTTGCCGTTCAGCTTGTGCACCGGGAGTACCGACGTCCACTCGGTTGTCCGCAACCGCCGGCCCGATTGGTCGACCCCGATGCCGGAATCGAATACCAGGGCCCCGCCCAGATAGCTGCCGCCGACGGTGACGGCGTATCCGAGGGCGGTAAGCGCCATTCCGCGACCGTTTCGTCCCTGCAGCCGGTCCCACCAGGACTGCGCGTAGAGCGCCGTGGCCGCCACGTTGATCACACCGTGCACCAACCCCACGCGGCGATCGCTCTCGTGGGTGTGCTGCCAGTCGGTGACGCCGGTAATAGCCGAGCCGATGCTGGCAAGGATCCCGATCCCCAGCGAACGGCGGGCAAACTGCGATGCGCCGGCGCCTTCGGAGGTGGGTCGGTACGGCAAGATGCTGAGCGCGTCGAGCACTACCGTCGTACCCAGTGCACCGCTGGTCAGCGAAGCCAACGGCGGGTGCACGGGATGGCCGAGCCAGACGCCGTTGAGCGCGTTCATCACGGTGTTGCGCGCGCCGCCCAAGCTGTTGTAGGCGAAGCTCAGGACATGCTCCAGTCGGTAACTGGGCCGGTCCAGCCACTGCTGTCGACCGATTGCAGCCACTGCTGCGGGTCCGAGCCGGCGTAACCGAGCTCGCGTGCGCTGTGACTGGGCCGCCATGGCACCAACTCCTCGGTCTTTACCAAACATCGGCGAGAAAAATTTAGCATAGCAACTGTTGCTTATGGCAAGAGTATTAGTAAGGTGCAAAACCCCGGGCAAGTTCTCCAGGGTCGCGACGGAAACCGACCGTTGTCTGCGGCGATAGTCGCCGGCGGCAATGGTGGCCTGGGCGAATTAGTTCGCCGCTGCTAGCATTCGCCGGATGGCCCGCCAGACTGTAGGCAAAAACCGGACGTCGCCGGTCGGGAGCGGGAAATCGTCCAGTGGGGATGCGGCGCAAGATGATTCGGTAGACGCGATCGCCGATGCGCTGCTGACCGCGTCTCGGCTGCTGGTGGATATATCTCGACGCTCCATCGCGCGGGTGGACGGGACCCTCACGATCCCGCAATTTCGCGTCTTGCTGATCCTGTCGTCTCAGGACACCGTCAATCTTGCAACGCTTGCCGGCCTGCTAGAGGTCAAGCCGTCGGCGGCAGGCCGGATGGTCGATCGGCTCGTCGGCGCCGAGCTTATCGATCGCTGCCCACACCCGACTTCGCGACGCGAACTGCTGGTTGCCCTGACCCCGCGGGGGCGCAAGGTCGTACGGGAGGTGTTGGTGCGGCGGCGCAAGGAGATCGCGGAAATCGTCGAGAACATGCCCACCCCGGACCGGCGAGGCTTGACGCGGGGACTGAAGGCCTTCACCACTGCCGGTGGTGAGCCCGCTGTCCTTCTCGACGACGAACCCTGATCGACCCCGATCAGATTGCGCGGCGAAGCATCTGGCCACCCGTGATCGTGATCAAAGACGAGGAGTTGGCCGGAGAGCAGCCGCGCTTTAGTTTAGGCACGTCAGAGCTGGTTCGGGCCGCGGACGACCAGATGCTGTCCAGCCTGGTCAAGAGGGCGCAAAGCGCGTAATACGCGCCAGGCGGGCCAACAGGCCTACAGTATTCGTAGATGCGATGTTCGTACTTGAGGAGATAGCACATGTCATTCGTGACCACACAGCCCGAGGCCCTGAGCTCGGCGGCAACTGCGCTGGGCGGCATCGGCTCGTCGTTCAGCGCGCAGAACGCCGCGGCCGCGGCGCCGACGACCGGTGTCGTTCCCGCCGCGGCTGACGAGGTGTCGGCCCTGACTGCCGTGCAGTTCGCCGCGCACGCGCAGTTGTATCAGGCCGTCGCCGCGCAGGCCGCCGCGATCCACGAGCAGTTCGTGAACACGCTGGGCACCAGCGCCGGGTCGTACGCGGCGACCGAAGCCGCCAACGCCGCGTCGGCGGGCTGACCAACAACGCTGTGGCCGTGCGGGACGCTCTCGGTCTCCAAGACGGCGACGACGTTCTTTTTCGCGTGGAAGGCGATCGCGCGGTGGTCGCCTGAACGCCGAAATTTCCTGACCTTGCCGATACGGTCCGGATGTCAGCGGCGCAACGCAACGTCGCGTGCGTCGCCGCAACCGGAAGCCAAGGGTCTCAGTGCAACTCCCGATCGTCGCCAACGACGAGTCACCGCTCTGCTGGGCGAAGCTACTTTTTGGACGGGATGAAAATCACCACGATCAGGGTCAGGATGCTGAAGAGCAGCCCAAGGATTCCCCACCCGAATGGGTTGCGGCCCTTGATCGCAGCGATGGCTCCACAAATGATTGCCGCGAATATGCTGCCGATGGCGACAAAGATTCCTTTGATGCCGCGCAGAATAAAGCCTGCAGCTTCCGGCTGGCTGTAGCTGGCCAGCAAAAGTTGGTGAACCATGACGACCTCCTCGACGTCGAAAGGGGTCTTCCGTCTGAAACCCAGGCTGAAGATACCCCAGCCGGCCCGAACCAAACCGCCGTTCTAACCGTTGCGCAGGCCCTCGACGAAAGCCCGGGCTTCGTCCCACGACGGCAGCAGACCGGCGGCGCGCACCTCGGCCAAGGTCGGCGCGGCGGCGTCCCGGTCAGACAGCACGGGTCGGTGGCCGCTCGGCCACTCGATCGCCAGGGCCGGGTCGGTGGCGGCGATGGTGTGTTCGCGCTGTGGGCTGTACTCGGCCGAGCACAGGTACATCACCGTCGAATTGTCTTGCAGTGCAAGGAAGCCGTGGGCGAGTCCTTCGGAGATGTACACCGACTTGTGGCTGTGGTCGTCGAGCGTCACGGCGTCCCACCGGCCGAACGTCGGCGAGCCCACCCGAACATCAACCACGACGTCGAACACCGAACCGGACAGGCAGGTCACGTATTTGGCTTGGCTCGGCGGGAGTTGGGCGTAATGCAGTCCGCGCAGCACGCCGGCCGCCGACACCGAGCAGTTGGCCTGCCGGACGTCCAGCCGATGACCGGCGAATTCCGCGAATTCACCGGCCGTCAGCCATTCGAAGAACAGGCCGCGTGAATCGGTGCGCAGTTGCGGGGTGATCTCCCACGCGCCGACGATGTCGAGTTCCCGGACTTCCATGTCACTGAGCCCATTGTTCGTATCGCGCCTCCACGGCGTCTTTGATTGGCCGCCACCAGGTTTCGTTGCTGCGGTACCAGTCGATGGTGGTGCGCAGGCCCTCGGTGAAGTCGGTATGTTTTGGGGCCCAGCCCAATTCGTTGCTCAACAGCGACGGGTCGATCGCGTACCGAAGGTCGTGACCAGTCCGGTCGACAACCTGGTCGAAGTCGTCGGGGTCCTGTCCCAGCAACTCGAGCACGGTGCGCAGCACCGAGAGGTTGTCGCGCTCGCCGTCGGCGCCGATCAGATAGGTCCGCCCCGGCTGGCCGTTGTCCAAAATGCGGCGGACCGCGTCGTTGTGATCGTGGACGTGGATCCAGTCCCGGACGTTGGCGCCGGCGCCGTACAGCTTCGGCCGACGCCCGGTCAGCACGTTGGTGATCTGCCGGGGGATGAACTTCTCCACGTGCTGATAGGGCCCATAGTTGTTGGAGCAGTTGGAGATTGTCGCGCGCACGCCAAAGGACCGCACCCACGCGCGCACCAGCAGGTCGGAGGCGGCCTTGGTCGAGGAGTACGGACTCGACGGGTTGTACGGGGTGGCCTCGGTGAACCGCTGCGTGTTGTCCAGCTCGAGGTCGCCGTAGACCTCGTCAGTGGAGACATGATGCAGCCGCACACCGTGTCGGCGGACCGCCTCCAAGATCGTGAACGTCCCGACGACGTTGGACTGTAGGAACGGCGCCGGGTCGGCCAGCGCGTTGTCGACGTGGGTTTCGGCCGCGAAGTGCACCACCGCGTCGGACTCGGCGACCAACTGGGAAACCAGCTCCGCGTCGGTGATATCGCCCTTCACCAGCGTGATGTCGCCCGAGACGGGAGCCAGCGATTCGTGACTGCCCGCGTACGTCATCGCGTCGAGCACCGTCACCGTGTCGTCGGGATGGTCGCGCACAGTGGAATGCACGAAATTGGCGCCGATGAATCCAGCACCACCGGTAATGAGCAACCGCATGGAGCAAACCCTAGCCCTGCGGTCAGTTCGGAGGCGTCAACCCCAGCGGTTCGGCCAACGCCTCCAGCGCGCCCAGCAGCTTGCCGTCGGGCCCGCCCAGCACCTGGATCGCCACGTGATCGGCCCCGGCCGCCAGGTGTTCGTCGAGGTGCGCGGCCACTTGCTCGGCGGTGCCGTGGGCGACCACCGCGTCAATCAGCTTGTCGCTGCCGGGTTTACGCACATCGTTGTCGGTGAATCCGAGTCGGCGCCAGTTGTTCACGTAGTTGCTCAGGTCCAGATAGAACTCGACGGTTCGCCGCCCGATTTCGCGGGCCTCGTCGGCGTTCTCAGTCAGGACGACTTTGTGTTCGGGAGCCAGGAACACCGTATTGCCCACCACTTCGCGCGCCTGCGCGGTGTGCTCGGGCGTCGTCAGGTACGGATGGGCGCCGGCGCTGCGCTCGGCTGAGAGCGCCAGCATCTTCGGGCCAAGTGCCGCCAGCAGCCGCCGACTGGTCGGCACCGAGGCCCCGTCCAACTCGTCGAGATATCCGACGAGTGCGTCGTAGGGCTTCTGGTACACATCGGTGTGTTCCGGATGACCGACGCCGATGCCCAGCAAAAACCTTCCCGGGTAAGCACTTTCGATGCGGTGGAACGATTCGGCCAGCTGTGCGGCCGGCGATGCCCAGATGTTGATGATCCCGGTCGCCAACTGCAGCGTCGACGTCTCCGCCAGCGCGGGTTCGACCCAGCTGAGGTCGGCGTCGGGAGATCCCCCGACCCAGACGGCGCCATAGCCCAGCGATTCGATCTGTCGCGCGACGTTCGGACTGACGGATCGGCTGGCAAGCCAGACGCCGTATCGACCCAAGTCAGGTATGAGCGAAACGCCTTCGGTCATCGAGATCCCCTTATGGTTCGTCAGGCAGGTGTCAGTCCGAGCGGCCCCGCGAGTTCGGCCAGAGCCGACACCAGGTTTTCATCTGTGGTCAGGACCTGCACAGGCACGTGATCGGCACCGGCGTCCAGGTGCTCTCGCAACCGCGCCGCGATCGCCTCCGGAGTGCCGTACGCCACCAGCGCATCGATCAAGCGGTCACTGCCCGGGTAAGTGGTCTCGTCTTCGGAGAACCCGAGCCGTTTCCAGTTGTTGCGGTAGTTGGCCAGGTTGAAGTACACCGGCAGCGCTTTGCGCGCGACGGCGCGCGCCTGCTCGGCATCGGTGGTCAGCACCACCTTGTGCTCGGGGGCCAAAAACGCCGCCGGTCCGATGAGTTCGCGAGCCTGCGCGGTGTGCTCCGGAGTGGTCAGATACGGGTGCGCGCCCGCACTGCGTCGCGCCGACAGCTTCAGCACCTGCGGCCCCAGCGCCGCGACGACTCGACGGTTGGCGGGGACACCGTGTTCGTCGAGCTGATCCAGGTACTCCACCAGCGCGTCGTAGGGCTTGCGGTATTCGGTGATCGCCTCGGGATGACCGACGCCGATACCCAGCAGGAACCGGCCCGGGTAGGCGCGGTCGATGCGGTGGAACGACTCAGCGACCGGCTCGGCCGCATCCGACCAGATGTTGACGATGCCGGTGGCCACCTGCAAAGTCGTGGTCGCCGCCAGAATGGGTTCAACCCAGGCCAGCTCGGCGGGCGGCGAACCGCCGACCCAGACCGCCCCATAGCCGAGGGCTTCGATGTCTTTGGCTTGCTCAGGCTTTACCCCGCGGCCGAACGATCCGAACCGGCCGAGGTTGGGTTTACTCGCAGCTGAATCGGTCATGGTGACTCCAACTTACCGCTCGGCCTCCGCTATTCCAGGTCTGGGCTGGCTGGGCCTGGGCAGCACTGCCTGGACGCTTTCGCTGCCGGCTCGGCTCGTTATCGCGGCCCCAAGCACGTGCTTGACGCAGTGCTTTTGCCGACCGTCGTCGCGGCCGCATGTGGCGTCACCGTCTCGGAATACGTTGCATGGCATGGATTTTGGAACAACATATAAGTGTTCTTTACGACCGCGCACGTTCTTCGGCGGCGTCGCCGTCTTGCGGCAGCGCCACGTCGACGACCGGCGACATCCCGTAGAAGTCGCCGAGATTGGTGCCCAGTAGCTCGAATTCAGGTAGTGCGACATGGATGCTTCCAACGACGGCCCGCGCATCAGGATCGTGACCGATTTCGGGCGGCGGGACAGATGCATCGCCGCTCGACCCGCCGCCGACCCCGATTTCCAGGCCTCGAGGGAGTCGTCGATACAGCTTCTCCTCGGGTGGAATCCCACGGCTTGAGCTGCTTGAGGGTGTCGAGCGCGTCGGGGCCCGATTCGGCCCGGACGATGCGGTTGGCGGCGCAGATCGCGGGCAACGGCCCGAGACACCGCGGGATCGTCGTCGACGGTCAGCAGCACCGGTTTGCGGGAGGTGGCATCGACACCTGCGGGATCAGTTATCAGCGCCGAGTACGCGCTCGTCAGGGCTGGCGCGTGCGGCGAGCGCGGCGCTCCCGATTTCTTCGACAGCGATTTTGGCCAACACGTATCAGCAGGTATCGTAGAGCAACGGTGCTTCATCGCGCTGGTTTCTCGCGTGCCCTGTCTTAGGAATTTCCTGTCACTGGCTCACGTTGTAGGGCTGGCGCGTGCTGCGCTGACACGGGCTCAGAAGAGACGAAACCAAAGACGAGGATTCGAAGAGAAGTCATGGCCAAGAAGGACGGCGCCATCGAGGTCGAAGGCCGCGTGGTCGAGCCCTTGCCCAATGCGATGTTCCGCATTGAGCTGGAAAACGGCCACAAGGTGCTTGCCCACATCAGCGGCAAGATGCGGCAGCATTACATTCGCATCCTGCCCGAGGACCGGGTGGTGGTGGAGTTGTCTCCCTACGACCTGTCCCGAGGCCGCATCGTGTACCGCTACAAGTAACAGCCCGAACAACTAACCGACGAGAAGACAGAACAGGATCGAAAACAGCCGTGAAGGTGAACCCGAGCGTCAAGCCGATCTGCGACAAGTGCAGGGTGATCCGTCGGCATGGGCGGGTCATGGTGATCTGCTCCGATCCACGCCACAAGCAGCGCCAGGGCTAACCGTCCGGTGACGATTCAGGCCGTGAAGCGGCCTGAGCAGGAGCCGGACAATTATTGAGGCTCAGTCCCTCCGCTTGACACGCGCACACAACTGAATGCAGACCTCCCAGCACCACTAGGCAGCTGGCATCTTTCTCCAGATGGGCATGCCTAGCTACGTCCGGAACGGAGGCCGGACCCCGGAGCCCTGAGTTGTTTTCTGGGCCAGGGAACGGGCTGGGATTTAGACCTCCGCATAGAGAAGGAATGCCGTTCATGGCTCGACTAATGGGCGTCGACCTCCCGCGCGACAAGCGCATGGAGGTCGCGTTGACCTACATCTTCGGAGTTGGTCGCACCCGTTCCAACGAAATCCTGGCCGCTACCGGGATCGACAAAGATCTGCGCACCAAGGACCTCACCGACGATCAGGTGGTCCAGTTGCGCGACTACATCGAAGGCAATCTCAAGGTCGAGGGTGACCTGCGCCGCGAGGTGCAGGCCGACATCCGTCGCAAGATTGAGATCGGCTGCTACCAGGGCCTTCGGCACCGCCGCGGGCTGCCGGTGCGCGGTCAGCGCACCAAGACCAATGCGCGTACCCGCAAGGGCCCGAAGCGCACCATCGCCGGCAAGAAGAAGGCCAGGTAATACCATGCCACCAACCAAAAAGGCAGGGCAGGCTGCTTCTGCCAAGAAGGGTCAGAAGACCCGGCGGCGGGAAAAGAAGAACGTCCCGCACGGCGCCGCGCACATCAAGAGCACGTTCAACAACACGATCGTGACGATCACCGACCTGCAGGGCAACGTCCTGGCCTGGGCGTCGTCGGGTCACGTCGGCTTCAAGGGGTCGCGTAAGTCGACGCCGTTCGCCGCACAGCTGGCCGCCGAGAACGCGGCCCGCAAGGCGCAGGAGCACGGCGTCAAAAAGGTCGACGTGTTCGTGAAGGGCCCGGGTTCGGGCCGCGAGACCGCGATCCGCTCGCTGCAGGCCGCCGGCCTGGAGGTCGGCGCGATCTCCGACGTCACACCGCAGCCGCACAACGGCTGCCGTCCGCCCAAGCGGCGCCGGGTCTAGGGAGGAACATCAATCATGGCTCGTTATACCGGACCCATCACCCGTAAGTCGCGCCGCTTGGGTGTCGACCTCGTCGGTGGAGATCAGTCGTTCGAGAAGCGCCCCTACCCGCCCGGTCAGCACGGCCGCGCGCGGATCAAGGAGAGCGAATACCGCCAGCAGCTGCAGGAAAAGCAGAAGGCCCGCTTCACCTACGGCGTGATGGAAAAGCAGTTCCGCCGCTACTACGCAGAAGCGGCGAGCCGTCCCGGCAAGACCGGTGATGAGCTGCTGCAGATCCTGGAAAGCCGGCTCGACAACGTCGTGTATCGCTCCGGCATCGCCCGGACTCGTCGGATGGCCCGTCAGCTGGTCAGCCACGGCCACTTCACCGTCAACGGCGTCAAGGTGACCATTCCCAGCTACCGGGTGTCGCAGTACGACATCATCGACATCAAGGGCAAGTCGCTGAACACGGTTCCGTTCCAGATTGCCCGCGAGATCGCCGGCGACCGTCCGGTCCCCAGCTGGATTCAGGTGGTCGGCGAGCAGCAGCGGATCCTGGTCCATCAACTGCCCGAGCGCGCCCAAATCCAGGTGCCGCTCACCGAGCAGCTCATCGTCGAGTACTACTCGAAGTAAGCGCAGACCCCCGCCGCTGCAACCGCACCGGCGGGATAGGAAAACGGCATCAAATAGCGGGTGCCGAGATGGAGATAAAGAAACACCATGCTGATTTCGCAGCGACCTACCTTGTCCGAAGAAGTCATCAGCGACAGCCGTTCGCAGTTCGTCATCGAACCGTTGGAGCCGGGTTTCGGCTACACGCTCGGTAACTCGCTGCGGCGTACGCTGCTGTCCTCGATTCCGGGTGCGGCCGTCACCAGCATCCGCATCGACGGTGTGCTGCACGAGTTCACCACCGTGCCGGGCGTCAAGGAAGACGTCACCGACATCATCTTGAACCTGAAGAGCCTGGTGGTGTCCTCCGAGGAGGACGAGCCGGTGACCATGTACCTGCGCAAGCAGGGCCCGGGCGAGGTCACCGCGGGTGACATCGTGCCGCCGGCCGGTGTCACCGTGCACAACCCCGAGATGCACATCGCGACCCTCAACGACAAGGGCAAGCTCGAGATCGAGCTCGTCGTCGAGCGTGGTCGCGGTTACGTCCCGGCCGTGCAGAACAAGGCCTCGGGTGCCGAAATCGGCCGTATCCCAGTCGATTCCATCTACTCGCCGGTGCTCAAGGTCACCTACAAGGTGGACGCCACCCGGGTCGAGCAGCGCACCGACTTCGACAAGCTGATCCTCGACGTCGAGACCAAGAGCTCGATCGGCCCCCGTGACGCGCTGGCGTCCGCGGGTAAGACGCTGGTCGAATTGTTCGGTCTGGCACGCGAACTCAACGTCGAGGCCGAAGGCATCGAGATCGGCCCGTCGCCGGCCGAGGCCGACCACATCGCGTCGTTCGCCCTGCCGATCGACGACTTGGACCTGACCGTGCGCTCGTACAACTGCCTCAAGCGCGAGGGCGTGCACACCGTCGGCGAGTTGGTCTCGCGCACCGAGTCGGACCTGCTCGACATCCGCAACTTCGGGCAGAAGTCCATCGACGAGGTGAAGGTCAAGCTGCACCAGCTCGGCCTGTCGCTCAAGGACAGCCCGGCCAGCTTCGACCCGTCGGAGGTCGCCGGCTACGACGTCGCCACCGGCACCTGGTCCGCCGAGGCCGCTGCCTACGACGACGCGGACTACGCCGAAACCGAGCAGCTCTAAAGCCCAATTGCTCGAAAAGAGCGCCGTCCCGGCCCTACCTGATACGGGGGTCGGCCCCATAAAGGAGAAGTGGCAATGCCCAAGCCCACCAAGGGTCCTCGCCTCGGCGGATCTTCTGCGCACCAGAAGGCTATCCTGGCCAACCTGGCGACCGCGCTGTTCGAGCACGGCCGGATCAAGACGACCGAGCCCAAGGCGCGGGCACTGCGCCCCTACGCCGAGAAGCTGATCACCCACGCCAAGAAGGGCACGCTGCACAACCGTCGTGAGGTGCTCAAGAAGATCCGCGACAAGGACGTGGTGCACGCCCTGTTCGCCGAGATCGGGCCGCACTTCGCCGACCGCAACGGCGGCTACACCCGCATCATCAAGGTCGAGAACCGCAAGGGCGACAACGCCCCGATGGCGGTCATCGAGCTGGTGAGGGAGAAGACGGTGACGTCTGAAGCCGACCGCGCGCGCCGGGTGGGCGCGTCGAAGGCTGCCAAGGCTTCGGCTGCCAAGGAAGAGCCCAAGGCCGAAGAGCCCAAGGCCGAAGAGGTCGAGGCCGAAGAGCCCAAGGCCGAAGAGGTCGAGGCCGGCGAGGCCGGGGACGCTGACGAGTCCTGAAGATGTGCCGTTGAACGACACACCCGCCATCGACACCGATGGCGGGTGTGTTCGTCTCAGGCTCGATATCGCCTACGACGGAACAGAATTCGCCGGCTGGGCCACCCAGTCGGGTCAACGCACTGTCGCGGGTGTGCTCGAAGAGTCGCTGTCGACGGTGTTTCGCAGCGAGTTGCGGCTACGCGCGGCAGGCCGCACCGACACCGGTGTGCACGCCACCGGCCAGGTCGCTCACGTCGATGTTCCGCTCGACGCGCTGCCCAACGTATATCCGCGCAGACCGCGGCCGAGTCAACCCGAGTTCCAGCCGCTGCTGCGCCGGCTTGGCCGGCTGCTGCCCGCCGACGTGCGGGTGCGCCGAATCAGCCGCGCGCCTGCGGGTTTCGACTCGCGATTCTCGGCGCTGCGCCGACATTACGTCTACCGGATCTCGACCGCCGACTACGGGGTGGATCCGCATCAGGCCCGCTTCATCACCAGTTGGCCGCGGCTGCTCGACGTCGATGCCATGTCGGCGGCCTCAGAAAAGCTGCTGGGACTCAACGACTTTGCCGCGTTCTGTCGTCACCGTGAAGGAGCGACGACGATCCGCGACCTGCAGCGGTTCGACTGGGACCGTGACGGCGACCTGATCACCGCGTATGTGACCGCCGATGCGTTCTGCTGGTCGATGGTGCGGTCGCTGGTCGGCGCGCTGCTGGCCGTCGGCGAGCACCGGCGCACCGCGGACTGGTGCTCCGAATTGCTCACCGACACAAGGCGTTCCAGCGACTACGCCGCGGCTCCGGCGCGGGGTTTGACGTTGGTTGGCGTGGATTACCCGCCCGACACCGAGTTGCAGGCGCGGACGTTGATCACCCGCGACCTTCGCACCCGGGATCCATAGTCCGGCTCCTCCTCGGCCCGCTTCGCGCGCCGCATTGTCGCCAGAGGTGACTGAGCTACAGCTTGCCGGCGACGAAGTTGGCGGCCTGATTGACCATGCCGTCCTGGATGTAGCCGGCGGCCATGTGTTGGTTCCAGTTGTCCGACCAGGTGTGCGGGTCTGCCGGGTTGCAGATGGGATCGGCGCCGTGGCACAGATCGATGGTCCGATCTTTGTAGATCGGGTTGACGTTCGTGATCGGTCCGATCCAGTTGGCGCCGTTGCCGAAGAGGGCGACCGCGGCGATGTGCTGATCGGCGCCCGGCGGCAGCGGGTTGGTGAAGCCGAGCATCGCGCCCGGAGCCGCTATCACGACGTCGGTGACCGCTGCGCCAAGGGAGTAGCCGCCCAGCACTATGCGAGTGTGCGGGCAGCCGTTGATTGTCGACTGCACGTGCGCGCTCATGTCATTGGCGCCGACGGCGACCTCGGTGTCGGCCGGGTAGCGAACCGCGTAGAGACCGATGCTTTTGTCGACCCTGGACCGCAGCGCGCTGACGAAGGCATTACCGAGGACTCCGGCGCCGGGTGGTTCCTGCCGTCCCCGGGCGAACACCACTTCGGTGTTGGGGCAGGCAGCGAATGCGGTCGGGATCGTCGCGGGGGCCAGCATCAAACTGGTGGCGAGCAGCCCGGTGGCGGCCATTCTGGCGACGCTGCTGCGCAGGCTCATATTCTTACTCAGCGACTGGCGATCTGGAGTGCCGAGTGATCAGTGAAAGACCGCGGGCCGGGTCTGGTCGACCACGGTCGGACCGGGCGTGACGGGCCCGGGCGGCGGGCCTTGGCCGGGGCCGGGCGGGACGAGCCCAACGGGGCCGGGCGGGACGAGCCCAACGGGGCCGGGCGGGACGCCCAGTGGCCCTTCCGGTGCGGTCTGGGGGAGCACCGCCAGCAGCCGGGTGGCCA
This sequence comes from Mycobacterium sp., assembly GCF_039583785.1. Taxonomy (GTDB): domain Bacteria; phylum Actinomycetota; class Actinomycetes; order Mycobacteriales; family Mycobacteriaceae; genus Mycobacterium. Next base: position 79,525 of record NZ_JAVKSG010000002.1, on the reverse strand, counting down.
CGAAGCTGGCGGCCTGGTTGGTGTATACGGGAACGTAGCCGTCGGTGTGGCCCTTCCACTCGTTGCCCTGGCCGGCGTGGCAGATCGGGTCTTCAGGGTTGCAGTAATCGACGGCCTTGGCGCCAAACATCGCGCTCTGCGCCGTGATCGATCCGCCGCTGCGGTCGGCCGGGTTGCCGAATGTGGTGACCGCGATGATGTGGTCGGCGTACTGCGGCGGCAGCGAGTCGCCCCAGCCGATGCCGCCGATCTGCGTTCCGGTGACGATGTCGACCACCGACGCGCCTTGGGAGTACCCGCCGAGCACCTGCGGGGTGGTCGGGCACTTGTCGGCCATCTCCTTGATGTGCTTGATCGCGTCCTTGGCGCCGTCGTTGCCGTGGATCTGCAGCAGGGTGGCACGGTAGTTGACCGGGTAGGCGTCGACGTTCTTGCCGGTGTCCCGGCGGATGGCGTCCGCAAGGGCCTCGCCGACGCGTCCCAGACCGGCCGGCTCGTCGGTGCCGCGCGCAAAGGTCAACGCGATATCCGGGCAGTTGTCGGCGTTGGCCGAGGGGGCCGCGTTGAGTACGGCGCTGGGTGCGACGAGCAACACGCCCGCGACCAGCAATGCGGCGGCGGTCCGGCTCAAGCGGCGTGACCAGGGGCGATGTCGCGCGGAACGGCTCAGGCAGTCAATGCTCACCAGATGATTCTACGGATTCTTGCGTTCGCGGCCACATCCACGAATTTCCGGTCCCTGGCTGTGGATCGTGGGCGGACCGCTCAGTGGCTAGTGCCTATCGTCAGACGGGATGGCATGGCACCCGACGACGAGGCTGGAGCTCAGCGGTCATCGATTCCTGCGGCGACGAATCGAGTGCGCGCTGCTGGGCATCGACCTGCGGTCCGTCAACGAGGCGATCCGTGCACCTGCGCAGTCGCTGGCGGTCGGCCTGGTGTTCGCGATCGTCGCACTGGCCGGGTGCCTCGTCCTGGCCCTGCTGCGTCCCCAGTCGGACGCGGAGACCGCGCCGATCGTGATGGAGCGACAGTCGGGGGCGCTCTACGTCCGATTGGCCGACACGCTGCACCCGGTGCTGAACCTGGCCTCGGCCAGATTGATCATGAAGATCAATGCAGACCCCGAACCGATGGCCGCGTCCGCTTTCGGGCGCAACAAGATGGGCTCGCTGTTGGGTATCCCCGGCGCCCCGCAGTTTCTCGGAAAACCGCTGGGCGGAGGCGAATCGCAGTGGACCGTCTGCGACGGCGGCGATCGCACGACGGTCATCGTCGGTGCGCAGCCGCAGTCCAATGTTCTGGGCCGCGACCAGGCTCTGCTCGTCACGCCGAGCACGGGCGGCTCGACGTACCTGTTGTTCGACGGCCGACGGGCCGTGGTGAACCCGGACGACGCTGCGGTAGCACGCGTCCTGGGGCTGGACGGCCAGCTGCCACTGCACGTTTCGCCGACACTGTTGAACCTCGTCCCGGAGACATCACCGATCGCGGCACCGCCGATTCCCGACGTCGGCGAACGAGGACCCGACTCGCTGCCCGGCTTTCGGGTCGGCACCGTGCTGCGGGTGGCCCGCAGCGGCGGCGACGATTACTACGTCGTGTTGCGGGAGGGGGTCCAGCGGGTCGGCGCGCTCGCTGCCGAGCTCGTGCGATTCTCCGAGCCGCAGGGAACTCGTACCGCCATCTCGGTTGCACCCGATGTCATTCGGACCACCAAATCGGTGACCCGTCTGCCGGTGTCGGAGTTTCCCGACCGGGTCTCGCCGCAACCGGTCGCCAGCGGTACGACGCTGTGTGCCAGCTGGGCGCCCGCCGTGTCGGGAAGCGTCACCGTCTCGTTTTCGCTTGCCGGCCTGCCCATTCCGGTTGGACAGGCACCCGTCGAGTTGGCGCAGGCCGACGGAAAAGGACCTGCCGTCGACGCGCTGTACCTGCCGCCGGGGCGCATGGCGTATGTCCGCGCGACCAGTCTGTCCGGTGCGGACGCTCGCGCGGGTCCTCGATACCTGATCTCCGACACCGGTGTTCGCTTCGCCGTTCACGACGACGAAGCGGCCAAGGACCTAGGAATGCCGGCCACCATGGTCGCCGCACCTTGGCCGGTTCTGGCCCAGCTACCCGCGGGACCGGAGTTGAGCAGAGCCAATGCGTCAGTCGCGCAGGACATCCCCGCCGTTGCTCGACCGATCGGCACGACGCAGTCGGGTCCGCAACGCGCTGCCGGACAGCACCGACGCCAATAGGCCGCCACAGACAGCGGCCCCGACGAACGCCTCGTGCCGTGCGCGGTGATCCGCCGGCGCGGGATGTGCAGGTTCGACGACGGGCGCCACGGTCCGGGCCGACGGTGGTGTCGGAGCGGTCGGCGTATCGGTGCTCACCGCGGCAAGGAAGTCCACTTTGCCGGCGCCGACTCGTGGGTTCCATCCACCGGGCGGATGGTGCGCGGTCGCCTTGATGCGTTGCATCACCTGACGAGCGGTCCACCTCGGGAACCGGGAGCGGATCAGTGCGGCCAATCCGCTGACCACCGGCGCGGCATAGCTCGTACCCGAAAGCGGCGTCGACCCTTCCTGTCCGTCAAGCGCGTTCGCCAGTCCATCGGCCGAGGAATTCAGCGAGATCACCCCTTCGCCGGGTGCGGCGACATCGACCCACGGCCCGGCGAGGGTGAACGACGACGGTTCGCCCTGCGCATTCACCGACCCGACGGTCAGCACGTAATCGTCATACCAAGCCGGGCTCACCACTACTGCCGGATCGGATTGCTGCGCAGGGCACTGGCCGGTGCCGGCATTTCCCGCGGCCGCCACCACGACGACGTTCTTGGTCTCGACGGCATAGGCCAACGCCGCGCCGAGTGGGCGATCGTCGAGAGCTGAGCCGGCGCGGGCGCAGGCAACCGACGAAATGTTGATCACGGTGGCGCCCAAGTCGGCGGCGGTGCGTACCGCTCGCGCCATCGTGTCCACGTCTCCGAATCCGGACTTTGTCGGGTCCGATGCCGCTGCGAACTTCGTGCTGGACTGCCGGATACTGATCAGCTCGACTCCTGGAGCGACACCGCTGAAATCGTCGTCATGCTTGGGATCTGTTGTCGCGCTGATAATCCCAGCGACCACAGTGCCATGGCTATCGCAGTCCTGGGTTCCGTCGCCGGTGAAAACATAGTCCCCACCCGCCGCCAGGTGCGGCAGGCGCGGATGCGGCGCAACACCGGTGTCGATGACGGCGACGCGCTGGCCCGAACCGCTGGTGAGTTTCCAAACCTGCTGCAGATCAAGGCCGGAGAGCTGGGATACGTCGGCATCGGGCAGGGCTGACGACACCGCGCAGATCTCGCGTTGGACGGTCGGTCGCGGTGGGCGTGCGGGTGCGGGCCGTGGGAGCAGACTGTCGTCGATCGGTGGCGGCGATACCGCGTTAGCAAGCGGTATGGTGCAGCCCGGCAGAATGGCCAGAGCTGCCATCGCCGCACATCGCCGCAGCCCCAATCGCCCTGACGTCACGGTAGATTCAGGTTGCGCGCGGCTCCGTAGAGGCCGCAGAGCCAGAACGCCAGCGGGGCAATCGTCGCCAGCGTGAAATACTGCACCAACTCCACGCTTCGCCGCCCGGTCGGAAAAACCGGCGTTGAGCCAGGCATGAATCCTAGGTGCAGCGCAACAATGCTCAGCGCCATCGACAGTGCCGCGATGGGCAGCGCGTGCTGCGGGTAGGCAAGGGCAGCAGCGACCAGGGCAGCGCAGAGAGTGGCCGCCCCGCAGACGATCGGCGGCACCGAGCGGCCGACGTCCTGATGCCCACGCGCCCGCAGCACCAGGGCGCCGCCAACCATCCCGGCGAAGCCGATGCCGCTCAGCGAGGCCTCGCCTGCTGCGCTGATGCCACCCAGGGCGGCCGAGGCGGAGAAAGCCGTGATCAAGCTGTCGAGCCAGGTGTGCGCGCGGATTGCTCTCGCGTGCAAATGGTCTGGACTTTCAGCGGGCCCAGGTGATAACCGCGCGAGCATGACCGATACCGGCGCTGCCGCTTCGATGAGCGCCAGTGAGATTGCCGCCAATCCCGCGCCAACTGCCGGAAGTGGAGCGGCGACGACCGCACGCACCGCGGCCGTAGTCGCGCAGGCCATTGCGAGTAATGCCAGCGCCGTGAATACGACTGTGTGGCGGGCGAACACGCGGACTATCGCCGCGACTGTACCCGCAGCGGCGGCTGCCAACAGCGCGTTTGGCGCACCAGGTCCGCCGGGAATGGCGAAGAGCCCGGCAAGGGCAGCAGATCCGGCGCCCATCAGACCCAATGTCAGGCCTGCCCCTGGTTCGTCGAATACCCGATACGCCGCCCCCGCCGCCAGCAACGTAAGGAGAGCGGCCGTCCAACAAACACCGATGCAGCCGGCGCGGTGCGCGTCGGCGGCAAAGGCTGTTCGAATCAGCACCGCAGCGGTAACGCTTGCCAGGCAGGCAGACACCAGCACGCCGAGAAGCCGAGTCGCTCGTCGGGTCCGGGGCCGTTGCACCTCGGCGACCGCAGCCGCGACCGCCTCGGCTGCATCGTCACAGGGCGGAGGGACGAATGCCGTCGGCGGGCGGACCAGAAACAACGTGCATCCATCTCGAATCCCCAATTCATTCAACGTTTTCGACGCATCCAGTGCATCGCCGCCGGATCGGGACAGCTGACACGTGACAGAGCTGAGGCAGGCATCGACGTGGCCCCTGCCGGCGAGGGCGTCGATGATCGACGGAATGAGGGAACCGACCGGTACCTCCGCCGATACCACCAGATCGAGGCTGGTGGTATCGGTACGAATGGCCAGCCGCCGCTGAGCGGTCGTCACCGACACCTGATGCACACCGACCTCCATTCGCCGAACTGGACGATAGCCGTGCCGCAGTTGCCCCGTATGCGTTGCTCCACAGCCGACTTGTCGCCAATGACGGCCGCGCCTACCGTGCCCGGAACATGGAGGTCGAGCAGGCGTTGGACGGGGGTGCGACCGCAGTGCACGTTGCGATCGAGCGCATCGCGGCGCCGGTGCACGAGACCAAGGACATCGCGGTCGCGGCGCCACCGGAAGTAACCCGCCAGGCGCAGTCGAACCAGTTGATCCGCTTCGTGCCGTTGCTGACCGCCGTCGCGACGGTAGGCGCGATGGTTGCGGCCTACTACGCGCGCTCGACCGTGGCGCGCAATCCGGCGTTCATGATGTTCCCGCTGATGATGCTGGTGTCCACGGTCGCGACGGTGCTGTCGGGCTCCGACCGGCGTCGTGGCGAGGTCAATGCGCAGCGCGCGGATTATCTGGGCTACCTGTCCGACATTCGAGCTTGTGCGCTGAAGAATGCAGAAGCACAGCATTATTCGTTGACCTGGCACCACCCTGATCCTGACACGCTGTGGACTCTGGTGGGCGGGTGCCGGATGTGGGAGCGGACAACGACGGAGTCGGATTTCTGCCGGCTCCGGATCGGTGTCGCAGACCTGCCTCTTGCGACTCGACTGGTGGCGCCGGCCCTGGAGTCGGTCAATCGGCTGGACCCGGTGGGGGTGGCTGCGCTGCAGCGCTTGCTCCGCATGCACTCGACGGTGGCGAACGCGCCGATCGCGATCTCGTTACGCGGCCAGTCGGTGGTGAGTATCCGCGGCGACGGCAGGCAGGCACGCGCACTCCTGCGGGCCATGCTGTGCCAGCTGGCCGTCCTGCACAGTCCGGCAACGGTCTTGATCGCCGCGGCCGTCGCCGACGCCAACCGGCCGGACTGGGAATGGCTGAAATGGTTGCCGCACAATCGACATCCCTATGTGTCGGATGAGCTTGGCCCTGCCCGGATGGTGTATGCGTCGGCAGTCGCGGCGCGTGAGGCGCTGGACGGATTGATGGACGGCGGGCGAGTCGGCGATGCGACGGCGCCTTACATCGTGGTTGTCGACGACAGCGACGAGGAATCCAACGACATTGCTGCCGAGGGCGTCACCGTGCTCACTGTGCGATGCGGCGACGGCAAGCCGGTGGTCGTCACCGCCTCTGGCGAAGAGGTTGTCGCACATACCGATCAGTTGAGCCGTGCCGCGGCGCTGGTCTGCGCGCAACGACTGGCCGGCTATCGCCCCGGCCTCCCGCGCGCGGCATCGAACCGGACTGCGTGGCAGGACCTGATCGGCATCAACGACATTGCCTGCTATTCGCCGGTTGCGCATCGGAGCATTCGAAGCACGCCGGCGCTGCTACGAGTTCCGGTCGGCACGAATGACACCGGCACGCCAGTGGAATTGGACATCAAGGAGGCCGCGGCGAACGGCATGGGACCGCACGGGCTCTGTATCGGGGCAACGGGTTCAGGGAAATCGGAGTTTCTCCGGACGGTGGCTCTGGGCATGATCGTCAGTCACTCGTCGGAGGAGTTGAACCTGGTCCTGGTCGACTTCAAGGGCGGCGCGACGTTCTCCGGACTCGAACCCGCGCCGCATGTGGCCGCGGTGATCACCAACTTGGCCGACAAAGCAGCGTTGGTCGCACGAATGCGTGATGCGTTGATGGGCGAGATGAACCGCCGTCAAGAGGTGCTCCGCGAGGCCGGCAACCTCGACGGTTTCTCGGCTTACCAACGCAGGCGGCGCGCCAGGGGCCAGCTGCCCCCGCTGCCGGCGTTGTTCGTCATTGTGGACGAGTTCTCCGAATTGCTCAGCCGGCATCCAGATTTCGCCGATGTCTTCGTCGCGATCGGCCGGTTGGGGCGATCGCTGGGCATACATCTGTTGCTGGCGAGCCAGCGTCTGGATGAAGGCAGATTGCGCGGTTTGGAATCGCATCTGTCGTATCGGGTGTGCCTGAAAACCCTGTCGAGCAACGAATCGCGTACGGTCCTGGGTACGTCGGAAGCCTACGAACTACCCGCAAATCCAGGCGCCGCGTATCTGCGTGTCGGTACCGATGCACCGATGCGGTTCCAGACGGCGTTTGTATCTGGCCCCGTTCCGGCACGCTTCGGTACGGGCGATTGTGTCCTGCCGGAGCGCGGTTCACGGTCCGCAATTGTCCGGCTATTCACCACTGAGCCCGTCGGATCAGTCGTGTCTGGCCGCGACGACGAGGCGGACCTCGGCGAATCCCCTACGGTGCTGCAGGCGATTGTCCAACGGCTGTCAGGAGATGGCCCACGAGCGCACGAGATATGGCTACCACCCCTCGGAGCGGCCCCAGCTTTGCAGTCGGTCCTGCGGCACGCCGAGCCGACCCGGCCGCTCACGGTCCCTGTCGGCCTCGTTGACCGTCCGTTCGAGCAACGGCGCACACCGTTGATTGTCGATTTGGCAGGGGCCGCAGGTAATGTCGCGGTAGTCGGCGCACCTCAATCCGGCAAGTCGACGGCGCTGCGTACTTTGGTCACCGCGCTCGCGGCGACTCACGCTCCCCACCTGGTGCAGTTCTACTGCCTCGACTTCGGCGGCGGCTCGTTGGCGTCACTGCGAGACTGGCCGCATGTCGGTTCGGTAGCCGGACGCGGCGACCCGGAACGACTCCGGCGCACAATCGCCCTACTCTGCGCTGTCGTCCGGTCACGCGAGACGCTTTTCCGCGAGCACAACATCGAGTCGATGGCGAACTATCGACTGCTCAAGGCGCAGCGCGATGCACGGTGTGACCGGTTCGGCGACATCTTTCTGATCGTTGACGGGTGGCTCAGCCTGCAACGCGAACTCGAGACGGCCGAAATGTCGGTGACATCCCTTGCCGCAGAGGGGCTCTCGTACGGCATCCACCTCGTGTTGTCGGCTACGCGATGGCCCGAGATTCGACCCGCTCTGCGGGATCAGGTCGGGACACGGATCGAGCTGCGACTGGGTGATCCCGGTGATTCGGAACTCGATCGTCGGCGGGCTCAGCAGGTTCCAGACGGGAGTCCAGGGCGAGGACTTTCGCACGACGGACTGCACATGGTCGTCGCACAACCACACCTTGACATCGGCGCCGCTTCGAGCGTGGGGGAGATGTTGCGGCGCCGGCACGGCGGGTGGACTGCGCCGCCAGTGCCGGTACTCCCACTACAGATAGAGCACACCGCCGTGGTCGGGCTCGCTGGCGTGCGCCACGCCGGCGCTGTACTGGGCGTCGAAGAAACCGAGCTTCGGCCGCTGGCAATCGATTTCATGCACCACCCGCATCTGTTGGTTCTCGGTGACGCCGAATGCGGTAAGACTGCGACGTTGCGCACCGTGTGCGTCGAACTGCTGAGGACGACGACTCGGGCGGGGTGCCAACTATTCATCGTCGACCCTAGGCGCTCGCTACTTGGCGTGGTTGAGCAACAAACCGGGAGGCTCGGCGGCTACCTTCCATCCGGTGACGCGGTGGCCGAAGCAGTGCCGCGTTTGATGGAAATGCTGCGTCGACGCGTGCCCACTTCGGATACCACCCCGGCGCAATTGCGTAACAGGTCGTGGTGGTCGGGACCGGAAATATACATTGTGGTCGACGATTACGACCTGCTCGGCGGCGTGGCTGTCAATTCTTTCGCGCCGCTGCTGGAGTTTCTGCCGCATGGCCGAGACTTGGGTCTACATCTTGTGCTGGCGCGCCGCAGCACTGGTGCAGCCCGTGCCATGTTCGAGCCGCTATTGACCGGACTTCGGGACGCAGGTTGTGCGACGTTGCTGATGAGCGGAAGTCCGGACGAGGGGTTGACCATCGGCCCGGTACGCCCGTCTCCGCTGCCACCCGGGCGCGGCGTGCTTGTGCCGCGTCGCGGCGACCCGCAGACGATCCATGTCGGTTGGACGCCCGCGCCGTGAGGGTGCATCTCATCGAGATCAGTCCGACCGCGATCCGCCGATTATGTTGCGGCGGAGCCACCGTCGCCGAGACTGGGGTCGAGCAGGCCGCGTTCGAGAACATCGACCACCCAGTGGCACTGGTCGACCTGCGACCGGTCAGCGTCGAATCGTTGTGGCAAACCATCTTCGAGTCGCTCGACTGCGGCGCCGCCGAACCCGTGACGGTCGTGCACCCATCCTGGTGGTCACCGCCGCGTATCGACGTCGTCAGCGCCGCCGCGCGGGTTTTGCCGGGCGATGCCGAAATGCGGTCGCGGCGGTGGTTGCTGACTCGGGCGTCTCCCGCTTCGTCTGCGACGTCAACCGTGGAAATCACCGACGATTTCGTTGTCGTCACGGGCACGACGGTGACAGTTGAGCCCCGGCAGGGCCGCGTCGAGGCCGTCGCCGAATCGGTCGCGCTGTCAATCCTGACTGCTGCGTCGGGCGCCACTGAGACGGTGCTCATCGACGCCCCCGCGACTGTGCGCGGGGCGAAGACGCTTGCGGCGGCGCTTGCCAGAAGGGTACCGAGTAGCGGCGGGATCACTGCGATCGTTGTGGATGATATCCGCCTGAGAAAGCTTGCCGGAGAACTGAAGCCGACCGACAACAAACCTCACCGGCCGAAACGCGCCTGGACTTCGGGGAAGAGCCTGCGGGCGCTGACGTTGGTGGTGACGGCGACCGGCGTGTTCATCAGCGTCGGTACACTGCCGCGTCACGGCGCACCGCGCGCAACCGGCCCCTTTCCGACCACCGTTGTTGTGGAAGGCCACGTTGCAGTGGAGGTTCCGGCGCACTGGCTCATGCGGAGAGTTGTCGCAGGGCCAGGGTCGGCGCGGGTGCAGCTCACGTCCCCGGCTGACCCGGAAGTGGCGTTGCATGTGACCCAATCGCGGGTCGCCGTGACAGGTTTGGACGCGACTGCCGAGTTCCTCAAGAGCGCGATAGACGCAGCGCCGGCCGGCGTATTCGTCGACTTCAACCCCACCGGCCGCAGTGCAGGACGTCCGGTGGTGACCTACCGGGAGGTTCGGGCCGGCCATGACATCCGCTGGACGGTATGGGTGGACGACGCGGTCCGGATCAGCATCGGATGTCAGAGCCGCAGAAGTCGCGACGACGCTGTGCGCCGGGAGTGCGAACTGGCGATCCGGTCGGCGCGGGCGTTGAACTGAAAATGGGCGGAACCGGACGGCGCCGGCGGGAGTCTTACTTTTCGTTAGCGCGGTGAGGGCCGCGGCCATGGGCGGAAAGAGGACACGTGAGCGCACCGACTGGTGGCAATTCACTCAGCACCGATTTCGACCTCATGCTCTCGGTCGCTGCGGCCATCGATACCCGCAACGATGAGATCCGTGCGGCACTGCAAGCGTTTATCGGCCGCATGAGTGCCGTGCCGCACTCGGTGTGGGGCGGAATGGCGGCGTCGCGATTCAAGGACGTAGTGCATCGATGGAACGCGGAATCGTTGAAGCTGCATCAAGCGCTGCACGGCATCGCGGAGACCATTCGTTACAACGAAGTCACGCTGCGAGATGCCGCCGAGAACCACGCGCTGCACATTGGCACTGCAGCCGGACATCTGTGAGGCCGTCGGCAATGGATCCGCGACTGTCATACAACTTCGACGAGATCGAAGCCTCTGTTCGCCGGGAGATTCACTCCGCGTCGACGACATTGAACGCCGCGTTGCAGGAACTCAAGTCGCACGTTTCGCCCCTGCAGGAACTATGGACCCGCGAAGCCGCAACGGCCTACGGCGTCGAACAGATCAAATGGCATCAAGCCGCCACCGCACTCAACGAAATCTTGGTGGACCTGGGAAACGCCGTCCGCGATGGCGCTGACGAGGTCGCGGCCGCGGATCACCGGGCGGCGGGCGTGTGGGCCCGCCAGGGACGGTGATTGCACAAAGACTCAGCGCGGTTCGGTGACTCTGCGCGGTTCCGCCGGTAAGGAGAGACCGGCGGGACCGCGCAGTCAGCTCCGGTGGAGCCGAACCGGGGCCGTGTTCGGCGTTGTCAGTTCTTTTCGCCTATCCACGGGCATGAACATCGAGCTGGCATTGACGCGTTTTGACCTGCGTGGATAACCGCCGGTAAGCTGCCGTGTTGGCGTGCGGAACGTCGGGCCTCGGGTCAACGCCGGTCGCCGAGACCATCCCCTCCGCAAGCGTTTGACTGGCACCCGGGTCACCGGGATCCATAACCGGGTCGAAGACCCAAAGACGAGAGGTAAGCGCGTGTCCACATACGTGCCGAAGGCGGGTGACACCACGCGGACGTGGTACGTCATCGACGCCCAGGACGTGGTGCTCGGTCGCCTGGCCGTCGCGGCAGCCAACCTGCTGCGCGGTAAGCACAAGCCCACATTCACGCCCAACGTCGACGGCGGTGACTTCGTCATCATCGTCAACGCGGAAAAGGTCGCCCTCAGCGGCGACAAAGAACACAAGAAGCTGGCCTACCGCCACTCGGGTTACCCCGGCGGCCTGAAGAGCCGCACGATCGGTGAGTTGCTGCAAAAGCACCCCGACCGTGTGGTGGAGAAGGCGATCGTCGGGATGATCCCGAAGAACAAGCTCGGTCGTCAGATTCAGCGCAAGCTGCACGTCTACGCTGGCCCGCAGCACCCCCACGCCGCGCAGCAGCCGACCCCGTACGAGATCAAGCAGGTGGCCCAATGATGACCACGCCGGTGACGATCAACAGAGCAGTGCGATCTGAGAATGGTAAGAGGAGCGGCGCCAAATGACTGAGACCGCAGCAACTGAGACCGAAGTCGTCGTCGAAGAGGCCGCCGAGTCCCCAGAGGCTGTCGAGGCTGCCGCCCCGGCGCCGCGCGAAGACCACATCGTCATCGAGCGTCCGATCCAGACCGTCGGCCGCCGCAAGGAAGCCGTCGTGCGGGTCCGTCTGGTGCCCGGGACCGGCAAGTTCGACCTCGACGGCCGCAGCCTGGAGGCCTACTTCCCGAACAAGGTGCACCAGCAGCTGATCAAGGCTCCGCTGGTGACCGTCGATCGGGTGGACGCTTTCGACGTGTTCGCCCACCTCGACGGCGGTGGCCCGTCTGGCCAAGCCGGCGCGCTGCGGCTGGCAATCGCCCGGGCGCTGATCATCGTGCAGCCCGACGACCGTCCCGCGCTGAAGAAGGCCGGCTTCCTCACGCGTGACCCGCGTGCCACCGAGCGCAAGAAGTACGGTCTGAAGAAGGCCCGCAAGGCGCCTCAGTACAGCAAGCGCTGATCCTCAGCGGCGATCACGGCCGCGTACCAGTTGGGTGGCACTCCGGCGAATCCTCATGTCGTGTGGGTGCGCGGTCACTAACTGTGAGAGGTTTGACCGCATGGGTCGACTATTCGGCACTGACGGCGTCCGAGGGGTTGCCAATCGCGAGCTCACCGCCGAGCTCGCGTTGGCGCTCGGCGCTGCGGCCGCCCGGCGTCTGACCAGGGCAGGAAGCGGACGGCGGCGGGTCGCAGTGATCGGCCGCGACCCCCGTGCCAGCGGCGAAATGTTGGAAGCCGCGGTGATCGCCGGCCTCACCAGCGAAGGCGTCGACGCGCTGCGCTGCGGCGTGCTGCCGACGCCGGCGGTGGCATACCTGACGCACGCCTACGACGCCGAATTCGGCGTGATGATCTCCGCGTCGCACAACCCGATGCCCGACAACGGCATCAAGATATTCGGGCCGGGCGGGCACAAGCTCGACGACGCGACCGAAGACCAGATCGAGGACCTGGTCGCCGGTGGTCCGGGTCTGCTACCTGTCGGCGCCGGCATCGGCCGCGTCATCGACGCCGAAGATGCGCTGGAACGCTACCTGCGTCAGGTCGGCAAGGCCAGCACCGTCCCACTCGACGGGCTGACCGTGGTGGTCGACTGCGCGCACGGTGCCGCCTCGATCGCCGCACCCCGTGCTTACCGCGCTGCCGGCGCCCGCGTCATCGCAATCAATGCCGCACCCAACGGTCTGAACATCAACGACCGCTGCGGCTCGACGCACCTGGATGTGGTGCGAGCGGCGGTCTTGGAGCACGGTGCCGACCTCGGTGTGGCACACGACGGCGACGCCGACCGCTGCCTGGCCATCGACGCCGCCGGCGAGATCGTCGACGGCGACGCGATCATGGTGATCCTGGCGCTGGCGATGCGGGAGGTCGGTGAACTGGCCGGCAACACACTGGTGGCCACCGTGATGAGCAACCTCGGTCTGCACTTGGCGATGCGGGCGGCCGGGGTCGAGGTTCGCACCACCAGCGTCGGTGACCGATACGTGTTGGAAGAGCTGCGATCTGGCGCATTCAGCCTCGGCGGTGAGCAGTCCGGACACATTGTGTTGCCTGGCCTGTCGACCACCGGCGACGGCATCCTGACCGGTCTGCGGCTGATGTCGCGGATGGCACAGACCGGTACCTCGCTGGCCGGGTTGGCTTCGGCGATGCACACGCTGCCGCAGGTGCTGATCAACGTCGACGTCGCCGACAAGGTGGCTGCCGTCGCCGCGCCGTCGGTCCAGACCGCGGTGCAAGAGGTCGAGGATGAACTCGGCGACACCGGTCGGATCCTGTTGCGGCCCTCTGGAACCGAGCAGATGATCCGGGTGATGGTGGAAGCCGACGACGAGCATGTCGCGCACCGGCTTGCCGCCCACGTCGCCGACACGGTGCGCGCCACCCGCTGACGGGCGGAACCTCCGCGCGATTCGCTTCGTCGAATCTAGGTATGGCACAACGAGACGCATTCGTCGACGCTGTAGCGGTACAGGCCGTCGCGAACCGATTTGACGACGCGGCACATCTCATCGACGTGGCGGTACGCACCCATTTCGGCCGGTTGGCCTTCGACGGGACAACCTCAGGGCGCGCCTATACCGGTCAGGGCGACGCGCTGCGGTTCGCCCTGCATCGGCTCAGCGGCGACCTTGCGCAGTGGGCGCGGGCCGGTATGGAGGTCGCGGCCGCGCTGCGGGCCGGTGTCGACCGCTACGCCGACGCCGACCAACTCGCCGCCGCGCGGATCGGCTGATGGGCGCCGGGGACGGTGCAGCGCCCGATGACGAAGAGGAGCGGCGCCAGTGAGTGACCGATACGACGTGGCGGCCCGACTTGCCGAAGGTAAGGCCGCTGTCGAGCACATTCAGACCTACGTGCAGGCCTGCCAGACGCTCGGTTACCAGCAGCCGGACCTCACCGCGCACGCCTCGCAGGTGGGGGACTGGTACGACACCGAAATGGGCCTTGACCTCCGAGTGCTCGACGGTGACGCCGCCGAGCTCCGCGCCGCAGTGACGGCCATCGACGAAGCGCTGTGGGTGCAGCGCACGCAGGTCACCGAGCTTGCGGCGGCCTGGCGAGGTTCGGGCGCCGAGTCGGCAGCACGGTTCATCCAGCATCACTGCGATGCCGCAGAACAGGTGGCCGCGCATCTTCGTGCCGCCGCCGAGTGCTGCGCCACATTGCGCGACGACCTGTGGCAGGCAGTCGACGGCAAGGTCGCGACCACTGTCGCCATCGACGAACGGAGCGCGGCGGAGCGCTCAGCCTGGCTTGCCGCGGCCGGGGCGGTCAGATCGGGCGCGGGTGACCGATCGGCGGCTGAGGTGATGGTGCATCAGCAGGTAATGCCATATGTAGACAGCGACATTCGCAATGACTGGCTCGCAGCGATGAGTGCAGCCAGTGCATCTGTGGCGGCGTCCTACGACGCGGCTATACACGCGTTGACGTCGATGTGCGACACTCGGTTCGACATCCCGGGCGACTTGGGCCCGAGGTGGCAGCCAGGGGAGTGCCCGGTCTCGGCTGCGCCGCCGGTGATGTCGCTGCCCGCCGGTCCACTGTCGACGGTGCCCGCGGCGGCGCCCGCGCCGCAACCGATATCCGAAGCACCGCAGCATCTCCCAGTTGACGAGCCTGAGGCGACGCCGCCGGAGTCGACAACCCCGCTCGGTGAAGCAGCCGGATTATCCACGGGTGCAGGTGGTCTCGGTGGCGTGACCGGTGGAATTGGCGGCGTGGTCGGGAGCATCGTCGACAGTATCGGCAGCCTGCTGGGTTCGTTGGCCGGCGGGTTGAGCGGTGACCCTGCGAACGACCCGATAGACCTCGACGACGATGACGATCCGGCCCTCGATGACGTCGACAGACTCGACGAGGCAAGGGACGCCCTCGCACCTCCCACCCTCGACGACGAGGTCACACCCCACCTGCCTGCCGTCGAAAGTTCGCTGCCGGCAACCGAAGCCGCCGCGGAGCCGGTCGCACAACCCGTCGACGCTCCGGTAGTCGATGCACCGCCACCCGTCGAGCCGTCTCCACCGGCGGCAGCGCCGCCAACGGCCGACGGATCGACGCCGTGTGAGATCGCCGAGGATCAACTGCCGCAGGCCGGGCAGTAGGCCAAGGCTCAGCCCTTGATCAGCGCGACGAATTTCTCCTCGGGTGTCAGCGTCGCGGCCTCGTCGTCGACGGGAAGGGTCTTGGGCAGTTGGACGTCGGGGTCGGCAAAGTCGCGATACGTCTTGTCGCCGCCGAGTGTGTAGAGCAGGTAGCCCGTGAGTAATGCGCGAATTGTCTTCTGCGTCCTGCGATCCGGACCGCCCAGCCCGAACGCGGTCGTCAGCCGTCGCCCCTCGGCGAGCCCGTTGGCCTGCGCCTTGCGGACGATTCGCAAGGTCGCGGTGTCCCAGGCCTGCCAGAGTTCAATCGCATTGGAGCGCAAGCTCTTTGCTGAACCCGGTGCGCTGAACACCACACCGGGCACCCGAAGCGTCGAGGCCGGCCGTTCGGCGGCCGGGGTGGTGACCGCCGGGAATAACGCGGCTACCGCTCGAGGCTTGGCCTTCATTCCCGCGGCGGTGAACACCGCGGCCGAGGCGCCGAAGCCGTGCCCGATCACGCCGAGCTTGTCGGGATGCACGCTGATCTTGCCTGGGCCCAGTCGCACGCCGGTGGCGATGTTCAGCGCGGTCCCCATGTCGTAGGCGAGTTTCAGCACTGACGGTGCCATCCCGCGTTCCGTGTCGGGGGCCGCGGCGACAATGCCCCACGACGCCAGATGTTCCAGCAAACCCGCATAGCGCTCGACCCCGGTGAGCCAGTCGTGGCCGAACGCCACGGCGGGCAGATGCAGCCCGGCTTCGGGCGTGTACACCACGCCGGGCAGGCCGGCGAAGGACAGGTCGCCCCGCAGGACGCGATGCGAGCCGCGCCGGCCAAGGGCGGCGACGAGTTTGCTGGTTCGAACCACCCGTCGACGGTAGCGCACCCACGGGCCTACAGCGGGTACAGCTTGGGCAGGTTGACGACGATCGCCTCCTGGATGCTGCGGGCGATCACGACCACGGCCGGTTCGTCCGGTCTCGGATTCTCTTCGCGGTGCGGCAAATACGGCGGGATGAAGACATAGTCACCGGGGCCGGTGGATATCCGGATTTCTTGTTCGCCGTCGCAGTAGACGAAGTCGGGATGGCCGCTGCGCACGAATATCGCCGTTTCGGCCTCGCCGTGGTGATGGTTGGCCGACACCGTCTGCGGCTCGACATGTGTTTCGCCCATCCACAGCTTTTCCGATCCGACCGCACCCGCGCTGATCGCGGCGAAGCGCTGCATTCCTTCGCTTTGTGCGGTGTCGGCGTCGAGTTCCGATGACCGGACGACACGCACCCGAGTGCGCGTCGCTGCCGAGCCCGGTTGCAAGTCGGGATGAAACCCGTCGTGTGGCACTGATTTCTCCGTCCTGCATTGTCTTGCCAGTTTCGCCCCGGATGGAGCCGGCTACTTAGTGCCGTACGAAATCTATCGTGCGTACCGCAGCGGCGGCGGCAGTGGCATTCACGGCCGGCCTGGGAGTCGTCGGGTTAGGTCTGGCCGCCGCGGGCCAGGTGCAACCGCTACAGCATGTCTCCGCACAAGGCCTCGGTCCGGGCGGCGGCGGTGGCCACGGCGGAGGCGACGGCGGTGGCGATGGCGGCTGGCAGAACGGTGGCGATGGCGGCTGGCAGAACGGTGGCGATGGCGGCTGGCAAAACGGGCAGGGCCAGAACCAGCAGCACTGACGCGGGACGCTTGCGGCCGCGTCGTTAACCACGATGTTTAGCCCTAGCCGAGCCCTGCACTAACCTGGGTCTTTATGTGCGGAATCGTCGGCTACGTCGGGCACCAGCCTGCCCTCGATGTTGTCGTCGACGCGCTGCGTCGGATGGAATATCGCGGCTATGACTCGGCCGGTATCGCGCTGGTCGATGGCGCGGGCGATCTGACCGTTCGGCGGCGGGCCGGCCGGTTGGCGAACCTGGAGATCGCGCTCGCCGAGACCGACCCCGAATCCCTGCGCGGCACGACCGGCGTTGGCCACACCCGCTGGGCGACGCACGGACGTCCCACCGACCGCAACGCGCACCCGCATCGCGACGCGGCGGGCAAGATCGCGGTCGTCCACAACGGCATCATCGAAAACTATGCATCCCTGCGCCACGAGCTCGAGACCGCCGGGGTCGAGTTTGCCAGCGACACCGACACCGAGGTGGCCGTCCACCTGGTTGCCAGGAATTACCACCACGGCGAGACGGCGGGTGATTTCATCGCGTCCGTACTGGCCGTGCTGCGGCGCCTCGAGGGCCACTTCACTCTGGTGTTCGCCAACGCCGACGAACCGGGCACGATCGTCGCCGCGCGGCGTTCGACACCGCTGGTGGTCGGCATCGGCAACGGCGAGATGTTCGTCGGCTCCGACGTCGCCGCGTTCATCGGCCACACCCGCGACGCGGTCGAGCTCGGACAAAACCAGGCCGTCGCCATCACCGCGGACAGCTACCGGATCACCGACTTTCACGGCAATGACGACACCGCGAACGCCCGGCCCTTCCATATCGACTGGGATCTCGACGCCGCCGAGAAGGGCGGCTACGAGTTCTTCATGCTCAAGGAGATCGCCGAGCAGCCCACCGCGGTGGCCGACACCCTGCTCGGGCACTTCGTCGACGGCCGCATCGTCCTGGACGAGCAGCGCCTGAGCGATCAGGAACTCCGCGAGATCGACAAGGTCTTCATCGTCGCCTGTGGCACCGCGTACCACTCCGGGCTGCTCGCCAAGTACGCCATCGAGCATTGGACGCGGCTGCCCGTCGAGGTCGAGCTGGCCAGCGAATTCCGCTACCGCGACCCGGTTCTGGACCGCGGCACGCTCGTCATCGCGATCTCGCAGTCGGGGGAGACCGCCGACACCCTGGAAGCCGTCCGGCACGCCAAGGAGCAGAAAGCCAAGGTGCTGGCGATCTGCAACACCAACGGCTCGCAGATCCCGCGGGAATGCGACGCGGTGCTCTACACCCGCGCCGGCCCGGAGATCGGGGTGGCGTCGACCAAGACGTTCCTGGCACAGGTCACCGCCAACTACCTGGTCGGCCTGGCGCTGGCGCAGGCGCGCGGCACCAAGTATCCCGACGAGGTGATGCGCGAATACCGCGAACTGGAAGCGATGCCAGAGCTGGTGGCCCGCGTCATTGCCGAGATCGAACCGGTTGCCGCGCTGGCTCATCGGTTCGCGCGAGCGTCGACGATCCTGTTCCTCGGTCGCCATGTCGGCTACCCGGTCGCGCTGGAAGGCGCGCTGAAGCTCAAGGAACTGGCCTACATGCACGCCGAGGGCTTCGCCGCCGGCGAGCTCAAGCACGGCCCGATCGCGCTGATCGAAGACGACCTGCCGGTGATCGTGGTGATGCCGTCGCCGAAGAGTTCGGCCATACTTCACGGCAAGTTGTTGTCCAACATCCGTGAGATCCAGGCCCGTGGCGCGATCACCATCGTGATCGCCGAGGAGGGCGATGACACGGTGCGCCCGTACGCCGACTACTTGTTCGAAATCCCCTCGGTTTCAACGCTTTTGCAGCCGCTGCTGTCGACCATTCCGATGCAGGTGTTCGCGGCCGCGGTGGCGCAGGCCCGTGGCTACGACGTCGACAAGCCGCGCAACCTGGCCAAGTCGGTCACCGTCGAGTAGATGTTCGTGTGACGACCGCGGACCAGTCCGCGTTGAGGCGCCCCGGGCTGACGGTGAATCTAGCCTTGGCAGATCCTGTTGCACGCCAACCTCATTGGTGACCAGTCGGTGAACGTCAGCCGGGCGACCGCATCGATCTCGCTGACCCTGTCGTCCCGGTCGAGGTCGTGCGGGTCGGCCCGCGCGCCGTCGAGGCCCTTTGTCGGATCCGGGCCGCAGCACCAGGAGTCGATAACAGCGCTGCTGTCGGTATCGCACCGAACTCACTTCGCACCTGTTAGTTTCTGCACGATTCCGTCGGTATATTACAGAGAAATCGTCCGACAGTCGGGCGCGGGTTGCATTGGCAGCTTGTATTCAGGCTTGGGCGAAAGCAGATGTCAGCATATCTTGATCTTTATGATTATCGTCGCCGCGTGGCAGCCATGTACGCGGAAAGATATGAGGCGGTCCAGGCGGGCGAGAACGCGGAACTGATCTGGCGGCGTTATCGTTTGCACCGCGAGACCCTTTTTCGGGACCACCCACAATCTGCGCTGGATGAGGAGCAGCGGCGGGCATTTCGGGGCTTGCCCTATTTCCCGTACCGCGCTGATCTGCGTGTACCGGCGCGCATCGAGACAGGTATCGAACCCACCAGCCTGACTATCCCAATGGATGCAGATGAGCGGATGACCATGACTGCCGTGGCGCGTCTCCATTTCACAATCCAGGGGCAGGCCGGCTCTCTTGTGCTGTACTGGTTGAACATCTATGGCGGGGGTCTTTTCTTGCCATTTCACGATACGACCTGCCCGCTTGAGAGCTACGGCGGTGGGCGCTACCTCTGCGACACCATCAAAGGCAGCGATTTACTGCCACTCCCCGGCGCTGATCCGCAGGATTCGCTTTTACTCGACTTCAATTACGCATACAACCCTTCCTGCGCCTATAACAATCGATCGGTTTGTCCACTCGCTCCGCCTGAGAACCGTTTACCGTTTGCTATCAGCGCGGGCGAAAAGAAGTTTCGTGCCGAGGTGTGACGATCCGACGGACCGATCATTGCCACCGTGCTGGCCGCGGGCAGGTCGATGTCGAACTCGCGCAGCACGACGTTCTGACCGAATGCAAGGCGGGCCTCTCGGCCGGCCAGTGAAACTGGCATTACGTCTGCTCCTGACTCAAGGCGACGGTATCGAGCCGGTCATCCGGCTTTCCCGCGGCCTGTCCCCGGCGGAGGCGGTTGTCGACCGCGTTGACCAGATGCGTCAACGGGATGGTCAACGCGAGGTAGAACAGCCCGGCGGCCACCAGCGGCGACAGGCTGCCGGTCTGGGCGTTGAGGTCGCGGCCGACCTGGAACAGCTCGCGTTGACTGGCGATCAGCCCGAGGAAATACACCAGCGACGACCCCTTCAGCAGTGCGATGAGCTGGTTGACCAGCGCCGGCAACACCCGCCGGATCCCTTGCGGCACCACCACCAACCGCATTGAGGCCCGGTAGGACAATCCGAGTGCACGGGAGGCTTCCAACTGGCCGGTCTCGACGCTTTGGATGCCCGCGCGGAAAATCTCCCCGACGTATGCCGCGGCCGTCAGCCCGAGCGCGGCAATACCCAGCGGAAAGGGGTTGTTGCCGGTCAACCCGCCCACTAAGGGCCCGACCCCGAGCCCGATGAGCAAGATGATCACCACTTCGGGCAGCCCGCGAAAGATGTCGGTGTACACCCGCGCCGGCCAGCGCAGCCAACGAGTTCGGGAGATCCCGCCGATCGCCAGCACCATCCCGAGCGTCAAACCGATCACAGCGGCGCTGGCGGTCAGGATCAACGTGTTGGGCAGCCCGGTTGTCAGCAGCGCCGGGATGGCCTGCCGATAGAGGCTCCAATCCAAAAACGAGTCGCGCAGCTGGGCCAGTGTGGACGTCGGCACGGGCGGCCCGGTCTTCGGCCGGTGATGCTGCTTCGCGATCGCTGCGAAATCCGGCAGCTGCGGGGTCGGCGCCTCCTTCGACCCGGGTTTCCAATCCGGCGGTAGTGGTCGCGGCACCCACTGCGAGTACAGGCCCGACCAGGTGCCGTCGGCGACGACGGCGTCCAGCCCAGAGTTGAGGGCGGCGATCAGCGGCCGGTTTTCTTTGGCGACCGCGTAGGCCACGTAGTAGCCCTCGATGAACGTGCTGTCGACGATCGCGGCGGGGTCGCCGGGCCGCACGGCGCTGATCGCCTCCAGTGCACCCGTCACCCACGCATCGATCTGGTGGGTTTTCAGGCTGGCATAGGCCGTGATGGGGTCGGGAAATTTCACCGGCTGCAGGTGGAGCGCCTCGACGACGTAGGCGTCCTGCGCCGTGCCCACAACGACGCCGATCCGCTGTCCGGGCGCCAGGTCGTCGAATCCGGTAATCGGCGAGCCGGGTGGCACGACCAGCGAGGCGTAGCCGAAGTCGTAGCCGTTGGTGAAGCCGACGGTGCGCCGCCGAGCGTCGGTGGTCATGATCGCCGCCGAGCCGACGTCGAAACGCCGGGTCGCGACTTGGGCCAGCAGAGCAGAGAATTCGGTGCCGACGAAGCGGACCCGCAAACCCAGCTTTGCGGCGATGGCCCGAAGTAGCTCGTCGTCGAAACCGGTGAATCGCCCGCCGGAGCTTATGCAGGAGTACGGCGGATCCTCCGACGTCGCACCGATTGTCAAGGTGCCCGGCGTGATGAGGTCCAGCTTGGCGGTGTCCACCGAAGCCAGCGGCTCGACGCTTTCGGTCGTGTAGGTGTCCTCGCGAGGCCGGTCGGCTCCGGCCAGCTTCGACGGCAACGCGGACGCGCTCTCCACTCCGGGCGGAGCACACCGGTCGGGCCGGGCGCCGGCCGACGCGGTCGGTGCGACGCTGAAGAGCAGGGGTACGGCCGCAAGCAGCGCGAATAGTTTGCCGACGACGCCAGGACCAGACGTGTGATGCATTACCGCAACGTATCTGCCCGCGGGCCGTTGATCACGGCGGCGGTGATTTCAGCGACCGTCGGCCATACCAGCAGGATGTCACCCAGCACGCTGGGCAGACCACTAGTTGCATCGCTCATGCAACGGGTAACGAACGCAACCAGGCTTCGACGACGGGAGCCTGCCCGATTCGCGTCGCGCCCGACCCTGACTGTGCCCGTGTGCCAGGCACGTAACGTGGACACAATGCGGCACTATTACTCGGTTGACGCGATCCGCGAGGCCGAGGCGCCGCTGTTGGCCAGCCTGCCCGACGGCGCGCTGATGGCCCGCGCTGCCTACGGATTGGCGACCGTGATCGTCGGTGAGTTGATCGCCCGCACCGGGGCACTGGCGGGGCGACGGGTGTGCGCGGTCGTCGGCTCGGGCGACAACGGCGGTGACGCGTTGTGGGCCGCGACCTACCTGCGGCGCCGCGGAGTGGCCGCCGACGCCATTCTGCTCAAGCCCGAGCGGGCCCACCGGAAGGGCCTGGCGGCCTTCCGTAAAGCCGGCGGCCGGATCGTCGAGCACGTCGACCCGACCACCGATCTGGTGATCGACGGAGTCGTCGGTATCTCCGGCTCAGGACCGCTGCGACCGGACGCGGCTGAGGTCTTCAACGACGCGAAACGAATCCCGGTGGTGGCGGTCGACATCCCCAGCGGGGTCGACGTGGCGACCGGCGCCATCGGCGGCCCGGCCGTGCATGCTGCGCTGACCGTCACGTTCGGCGGTCTCAAGCCCGTGCACGCGCTGGCCGACTGCGGACCGGTGCGGTTGATCGATATCGGCCTGGACCTGCCCGACACCGACATCCACGGCTTCGAAGCGGCCGATGTCGCGGCACGCTGGCCGGTGCCGGGGCCGCACGACGACAAGTACACCCAGGGTGTCACGGGCGTCATGGCGGGCTCGTCGACCTACCCGGGCGCCGCCGTGCTGTGCACCGGCGCTGCTGTCGCGGCGACGTCGGGAATGGTTCGGTATGCGGGTAGCGCGCACACCGAAGTGCTCGCGCACTGGCCCGAGGTGATCGCATCGCCCACGCCGGCCGCGGCCGGTCGCGTCCAGGCGTGGGTCGTCGGGCCTGGGCTGGGGACCGACGAAACCGGCGCTGCCGCACTGTGGTTCGCGTTGCAGACTGATCTGCCGGTGCTGATCGACGCAGACGGGCTGAGCATCCTGGCCGCGCACCCCGACCTGCTGACCTCCCGTCGGGCTCAGACCGTGCTGACGCCGCATGCCGGTGAGTTCGCCCGGTTGGCCGGCACCCCGCCCGGCGACGATCGCATCGGCGCCACTCGCAAGCTCGCCGACGCGACGGGCGCGACCGTGCTGCTGAAGGGCAACGTCACCGTCGTCGCCGATCCCGGCGGCCCGGTCTACCTCAACCCGGCCGGGCAGTCTTGGGCCGCGACCGCCGGATCCGGCGACGTGTTGTCCGGGATGATTGGCGCCCTACTCGCCGCGGGTATGCCTCCCGCCGACGCCGCGGCCGTCGCGGCGTTCGTGCACGCGCGCGCCGCGGCCATGTCCGCTGCCGACCCCGGGCCCGGAAACGCACCGACCTCGGCGTCGGGCATTCTCGGTCACATCCGCACCGCCATAGCCGCGCTACTGCCACAACCGCTCTAACCGAAGGGATCTGCCCATGTCTCACCCGCCCGCTCCAACGCATTCGTTGAGCCCCGCCTACACCAGCCGGCTGTTCACCACGCCGGTGCCGGCATTGCGGCTGCCCGAGGAGTCGATGGATCCCGACGCCGCCTACCGCTTCATCCACGACGAGCTGATGCTCGACGGCAGCTCGCGGCTGAACCTGGCGACGTTTGTCACCACCTGGATGGATCCGCAGGCCGGCAGGCTGATGGCCGAGACGTTCGACAAGAACATGATCGACAAGGACGAATATCCGCTGACCGCGGCTATCGAGCAGCGCTGCGTATGCATGGTGGCAGACCTGTTCCACGCCGATCACCTGCGCGACGACGACCCCTCCAGTGCGATCGGGGTGTCGACGATCGGCTCCAGCGAAGCGGTGATGCTCGGCGGGCTGGCGCTCAAATG
This sequence comes from Mycobacterium sp., assembly GCF_039583785.1. Taxonomy (GTDB): domain Bacteria; phylum Actinomycetota; class Actinomycetes; order Mycobacteriales; family Mycobacteriaceae; genus Mycobacterium. The sequence goes on along the minus strand of NZ_JAVKSG010000002.1, from coordinate 55,667 downwards.
GCGGTGGCGCGCGAAGGTCGGCAAAGGCTGGCAGAAACGCACCCCCAACCTGGTGATGGGCTCCAACGTGCAGGTGGTCTGGGAGAAATTCTGCCGATACTTCGACGTCGAGCCGCGGTATCTGCCGATGGAGGAGGGGCGTTACGTCATCACGCCCGAGCAGGTCGTGGACGCCGTCGACGAAGACACCATCGGGGTGGTCGGGATCCTGGGCACCACCTACACCGGTCAGCTCGAGCCGATCGCCGAGATCTGTGCGGCATTGGACAAGTTGGCGGCGGGCGGTGGCGTGGACGTCCCGGTGCACGTGGACGCGGCCAGCGGCGGGTTCGTGGTGCCCTTCCTGCATCCCGAGCTGACGTGGGACTTCCGGCTGCCCCGGGTGGTGTCGATCAATGTCAGCGGGCACAAATACGGCCTGACCTACCCCGGTATCGGTTTCGTGGTGTGGCGCAGCAAGGAGCACCTGCCCGAGGAGCTGGTCTTCCACGTCAACTATCTCGGCGGCGACATGCCGACCTTCACGCTGAACTTCTCCCGCGCCGGCAATCAGGTGATCGGCCAGTACTACAACTTCCTGCGGCTGGGCCGCGAGGGCTACACGCAGGTCATGCAGACGCTGTCGCAGACGGCCCGTTGGCTGGCAGAGCAACTGCGGGCGGAGGACCACTGCGAGGTGATCTCGGACGGCTCGGCGATCCCGGTCCTCAGTTTCCGGCTGTCCAAGGATCGCGGCTACACCGAGTTCGACGTGTCGCATGAGCTGCGCGGATACGGCTGGCAGGTGCCCGCCTACACCATGCCCGACAACGCCACCAACATCGCGGTGCTGCGCATCGTGGTGCGGGAAGGGCTTTCGGCGGACCTGGCCCGTGCCCTGCACGACGACGTGCGCAGCGCGCTGACCTCGCTGGACAAGCTCAAGCCCGGCGGGCATTACGACGCCGCGCACTTCGCGCACTGACCGTCGAGCGCCGAACGTCGACTTGTCGAGCGCACGGGCCCGAATCTCGGCAACAAGTCGACGTTCGGCGGCGCCTTTTGCGGTTCTGGGACAATGAACGCCGTGGCCGTATCGCAGACATCCCGGACACCGGGCGTCCTCGCGGAGGCTGTGGTGGATCTGGGCGCCATCGAGCACAACGTGCGGGTGCTCCGCGAGCACGCCGGCAGCGCCCAGGTGATGGCCGTGGTCAAGGCCGACGGGTACGGCCACGGCGCCGTCGAGGTGGCCCGCGCGGTGCTGGCCGCCGGGGCTGCGGAGCTCGGCGTTGCCACCGTCGACGAGGCGCTGGCGCTGCGGGCCGCCGGGATCACCGCGCCCATATTGGCCTGGCTGCATCCGCCCCGGGTCGACTTCGGTCCGGCGCTGCGGGCCGACGTGCAGATCGCGGTGTCCTCGGCGCGCCAACTCGACGAGCTCCTTGGTGCCGTCCGCCGATCCGGCCACACTGCAGCTGTGACCCTCAAGGTGGACACCGGCCTCAACCGCAACGGTGTCCCGCTGGCTCAGTACCCGTCGATGCTGGACGCACTGGCTCCCGCCATCGCTGAGGACGCCATCACATTGCGTGGCCTCATGTCGCACATGGTGTTCGCCGACCAACCCAACAACCCGATCAATAGCATTCAGGCGCAACGGTTTGCCGAGATCGTGGCGTTGGCCCGCGAGAAGAGGGTGCCGTTCGACTTTGCCCATTTGTCGAACTCCTCGGCCACCATGTCGCGGCCCGAACTGGCCTTCGACATGGTCCGTCCCGGCATCGCGCTGTACGGCCTAAGCCCGGTGCCGACGTTGGGCGATATGGGTCTGATTCCGGCAATGACGGTGAAATGCTTTGTTGCACTGGTGAAATCGATTCAGGCTGGCGATGGCGTGTCCTACGGACATACCTGGATCGCGCAGCAAGACACCACCGTCGCGCTGATGCCGGTCGGCTACGCCGACGGCGTCTTCCGGTCGCTGGGCGGGCGGCTGGAAGTGCTGATCAACGGCCGTCGGCGTCCCGGTGTCGGCCGCATCTGCATGGACCAATTCCTGGTCGACCTGGGCCCTGGGCACGTCGACGTCGCCGAAGGCGACGAGGCGTTCCTGTTCGGGCCGGGCACCCACGGCGAGTCGACCGCGCAAGAGTGGGCAGACCTGCTGGACACCATCCACTACGAAGTGGTGACCAGTCCGCGCGGGCGTATCGTCAGAACCTATCGCGAGGCTGAAAAGCATTGATCGAAGACTACTTTGACGGCGTCCGTATCGGCAATCCGGTGCGGGGACGTTGGTTGGCCGGTGCTGCCGGGATCGGTGTCGTCGGCACTATCGCGGGAGCAACCGTGGCCCGATCGATGCTCAATCGGCGGTCGGGCATCGACGATCCGTTTGCCCACGAGGATTTCGAGACGCTCGACGGTGACCGCAGTTATCTGGTGACCACCCCCGACGGGGTGCACCTTGCGGTTCGTGAGGTCGGGCCCACCGACGCGCCGCTGACCGTCGTATTCGCCCACGGCTTCTGTCTTCGGATGGGCTCCTTTCACTTTCAGCGCATGCGACTGGCTGATGAGTGGGGCTCGCAGGTCAGGATGATCTTCTACGACCAGCGCGGTCACGGGCGTTCCGCGGAGGCGCCGCCAGAGACCTACACGCTGAGCCAGCTCGGCCAAGACCTCGAGACCCTGCTGCAGGTGATCGCCCCGCGCGGTTCGGTTGTGCTGGTGGGCCATTCGATGGGCGGGATGACGGTGCTGGCGCATGCCCGGCAGTTTCCCGAGCACTACGGCAGCCGGATCACCGGGGTGGCGCTGATCTCGTCGGCGGCCGAAGGTGTCGGCAAATCGCCGCTCGGTGAAATCCTGAACAACCCTGCGCTGGAAGCCGTTCGGCTGGCGGCGCGCTCCGCTCCCAAGCTCGTTGACCGCGGCCGCACCGCCGCGCGCTCGCTGATCGGGCCGATTCTGCGGGCGGCGTCGTACACCGATATGCGGGTCAGCCCAAGCATCGTGGCGTTCTCCGAGAAGATGATGCTCGGCACACCTGTCCGGACCATGGTCGAGTTTCTGCACGCTCTCGAGGTGCACGACGAGACGGCGGCGCTGGCTACGCTGGCCAAGATTCCGACCTTGATCGTCTGCGGCGATCGCGACCTGCTCACTCCCGCCGACTACTCCCGGAAAATGGCGGAGGTGCTGCCAGACTCCGAATTGGTGATCGTCGGCAAGGCGGGCCATCTGGTGTTGCTGGAGAAGCCGGCATCCGTCAGCGATGGGTTGGTGCGATTGGTCAAGCACGCCAGCCCCGGCAGATTCACGGTGCTGAGCCGGCGGTTGCGTGATCGGGTCATGCGCCGTGACTGACGCTGAGTCCGATGTTCGTGTCGACCCGTCACGGCCGGCTTCGCCGCGCTCACGATCGGGCATCGCGACACTGCCGAACGTCGAAGACACCGTCGCGCTGGGCTCGCAACTCGGCGGCCAATTGCGCGCGGGCGATGTCGTCGTGCTCTCCGGTCCGCTCGGCGCTGGAAAGACAGTGCTGGCCAAGGGAATTGCGGCAGCGATGGATGTCGACGGGCCGGTGACCTCGCCGACGTTCGTGCTGGCGCGGGTCCATCCGGCACGGCGGACCGGTGCCCCCGCGCTGATTCACGTCGACGTCTACCGGTTGCTCGACCACACCGGCGCAGACCTGCTCGACGAGCTGGAAAGCCTCGATCTAGATACCGAGCTCGACGATGCCGTCGTGGTGGTGGAGTGGGGCGAAAATCTTGCCGAACGGTTGTCCGATCGCCACCTCGACATTCGTCTGGAACGAATTAGCAATTCCGACAACCGAATTGCTACTTGGCAGTGGAGTTGCTCATGAGTCTGGTGTTGGCCATCGACACCTCGACCCCCGCGGTGACGGCGGGCGTCGTTGCCGACGGTGAACTGTTGGCCGAGCGGGTCAGCGTCGACGCGCGTGCCCACGCCGAGCGGATCACCCCGAATGTGTTGGCCGCATTGGCCGATGCCCGGCGTTCGATGGCCGACCTCGACGCGGTGGTGGTGGGTTGCGGCCCCGGCCCGTTCACCGGGCTTCGGGTCGGGATGGCGACCGCGTCGGCGTACGGCCACGCGCTGGGCATTCCGGTCTACGGGGTGTGCAGCCTCGACGCCATCGGCGGGCAGACCAACGGCGAGGTGTTGGTGGTCACCGACGCCCGTCGACGCGAGATCTACTGGGCCCGTTACCGCGACGGCGTCCGTGTCGACGGCCCGGCGGTCAGCGCCCCGGCCGACGTGGTCGCGGGCCGCGCCCAGTCGGTGGCCGGCTCGCCCGACCACGCCGGGCTGTTCGGACTGCCCTGCATCCAACCGGCCTACCCCGACGCGGCGGGCCTGGTTGCCGCGGTGGCCGACTGGTCGCGGCCGCCCGCGGCGTTGGTGCCGCTGTATCTGCGCCGGCCGGACGCAAAGACGCTGGCCGAGCGGGCGGGCCAGTGACCGTGACCATTGACGGGCTGACCGAATCCGACGCCGACCGCTGCGCGGATTTGGAAGCCCTGCTGTTTCCCGGCGACGACCCCTGGCCCACAGTCGCATTCGTGCGCGAACTCGGCGCCGACCACAACCATTACGTGGCCGCGCGCGACGGCGACACCCTGGTCGGCTACGGTGGCATCTCCCGGCTGGGCCGCACGCCGCCGTTCGAATACGAAATCCACACCATCGGCGTCCACCCCGCCTACCAAGGCCGCGGCATCGGTCGGCGAATGCTGGACACGCTACTCGACATCGCCGCGGACTCCGTCGTACATCTGGAGGTACGCACTGACAACGACGCGGCGATCGCGCTGTATCGCAGCGTCGGGTTCGCGCGAGTGGGCGTGCGCAAGCGGTATTACCGGGTCAGCGGTGCCGACGCCTACACGATGCGACGGGAGGCAACGTGAAAACCGTCTTGGCGATCGAAACGTCCTGCGACGAAACAGGTGTCGGCATCGCCCAGCTCGACGATGACGGGACGCTGACCCTGCTGGCCGACGAGGTGGCCTCCAGCGTCGACGAACACGTCCGCTACGGCGGTGTCGTACCCGAGGTCGCTTCGCGGGCACACCTGGAGGCGCTGGGCCCAGCGATGCGCCGCGCACTGGACGTCGCCGGCCTACCGAAGCCCGACGTCGTCGCGGCCACCGTCGGGCCCGGCCTGGCCGGCGCCCTGCTGGTGGGAGTGGCTGCGGCCAAGGCGTATTCGGCCGCGTGGGATGTGCCGTTCTACGCGGTCAACCACCTGGGCGGTCACCTGGCCGCCGACGTCTACGCGCACGGGCCGCTGCCCGAGAGTGTGGCGCTGCTGGTCTCCGGCGGCCACACGCACCTGCTGCACGTCCGCTCGCTCGGCGAGCCGATCGTCGAGTTGGGTAGCACCGTCGACGACGCCGCGGGGGAGGCCTACGACAAGGTGGCTCGGCTGCTCGGGCTCGGCTATCCGGGCGGCAAGGTGCTCGACGAACTGGCGCAGACCGGCGACCGGGAGACGATCGTGTTTCCGCGCGGCATGACCGGACCGCGCGACGAGCCGCACGCCTTCAGCTTCTCGGGGCTCAAGACCGCCGTCGCCCGCTACGTCGAGAGTCACCCGGACTCCTCGACCGCCGACATCGCCGCCGGGTTCCAGGAGTCGGTGGCCGACGTGCTGACCATGAAGGCGGTCCGCGCCGCCACCGACCTAGGCGTGTCCACTCTGCTGGTGGCCGGCGGCGTGGCCGCCAACTCGCGGCTGCGGGAGCTGGCCGCTCAGCGCTGCGAGGCGGCCGGCGTGGCGCTGCGGATCCCGCCGCTGCGGCTGTGCACCGACAACGGGGCGATGATCGCTGCGTTCGCCGCTCATCTGCTGGCGGCGGGTGCGTCGCCGTCGCCGCTGGATGTGGCCAGTGACCCGGGTCTACCGGTGGTCACAGGTCAGGTGCGTTAGCGCTCAAACTAGAGTCGGGGTGCCCACGGGACGGTCCCGTAACCGGTGGCGTCGGTGACGATCAGCAGGTTGTCGCTCGTCGACCACGCTTGACTGAAGACGTCCATCGGGATCTGCTCGTCGCGACCGTTGGGCGTGCCGCTGTCGTTGAGATGGACGATGTTGGCGCCGGTGTCGACCCCGGTGACGACGACGGCGTGGTCAGGCCGGGTCCGATTGCCGTCGATGTTCCAGATCGTCTCGGCGTTGAGCGCGGCGATGACCTTGTGGCCTTGGGCCAGATCCTGTTCGAGGCCTGCCATGGTGTTACCGGTGGTGAGGTTGTTTGCGATGCCGTAGCGCTGCAACAGCATCACCATGTCTTGAGGAGAAGTGCCGTCGAAAAAGTAGACGTCGCCGCCGTGGGACTCGCTCGGGGTGAAGATGCCGCGCATCTCGATGCCGATCTGGCTTGGCTCGTGGCCGGTGAGCTGGCCGACCACGTCGGAAATGGCCATCAGGCCGCAGTCCTCCTGGTGCTGGTACCGCCAGTAGGGCGCGGCGGTCGACGGGTCGCCGTACATCTCGGCGTGGGCGAGCGGGGTCGACCCGAGTGCGGCGACCATCAGCAAGGTCGCGACGGCGCCGGCGCGGGTGGCGTTTCGCAAATAGTTGAGCATTTCTCCAGTATGGGTCTGTCAGTCTGGCAAGTTACTGAAAGCCAATGCGGCAAGTTCGCTCAAAGCACCGACCCACCCTTGAGTGCTAGCACTCGCATGTATAGAGTGCTAGGTGGCAATCGGACATTCCCGGCGTCGGCTCCCGCGACGACGACGCCTAAGGCACGGACGAAAGCCGAAACACCTGGTAAATCGGGGCAACCGCCCCGGATCTGACTAAGTAAGTGGAGGGCTCCAATCGTGGCGAGCGTCAACATCAAGCCACTCGAGGACAAGATCCTCGTACAGGCCAACGAGGCCGAGACCACGACCGCATCCGGTCTGGTCATTCCCGACACCGCTAAGGAAAAGCCCCAAGAGGGCAAAGTCGTCGCCGTCGGCCCCGGCCGGTGGGATGAGGACGGCTCGAAGCGGATCCCGCTGGACGTGTCTGAAGGCGACACCGTCATCTACAGCAAGTACGGCGGCACCGAGATCAAGTACGGCGGCGAGGAGTACCTGATCCTCTCGGCCCGCGACGTGCTGGCTGTCGTCAACAAATAGGCACTCTTGTACCGCCCCGGATCTTCCCGTTTCGACGGGTGAGTTCCGGGGCGGCACTAGTTAGAAGGAAAAAATGAGCAAGCAGATTGAGTTCAACGAGACCGCGCGCCGGGCGATGGAAGCCGGCGTCGACAAGCTCGCCGCCGCGGTCCGCGTGACGCTGGGGCCGCGTGGCCGCAATGTGGTGCTGGCCAAGGCCTTTGGCGGCCCGTCCATCACCAATGACGGCGTCACGGTCGCCCGCGAGATCGACCTGGAAGACCCGTTCGAGAACCTGGGCGCCCAGCTGGTGAAGTCGGTGGCCACCAAGACCAATGACATCGCCGGTGACGGCACCACCACCGCGACTGTGCTGGCGCAGGCCATCATCAAGCACGGACTGCGCAACGTGGCGGCCGGCGCCAACCCGATCGCGTTGGGGCTGGGGATCGGCAAGGCCGCCGACGCGGTTTCCGAAGCGCTGCTGGCATCGGCCACCCCGGTATCCGGCAAGACCGGCATCGCGCAGGTCGCCACCGTGTCGTCGCGTGACGAGCAGGTCGGCGAGCTGGTCGGCGAGGCCATCAGCAAGGTCGGTGACGACGGCGTGGTGAGCGTCGAGGAATCGTCAACGATGAGCACCGAACTGGAGTTCACCGAGGGCGTCGGCTTCGACAAGGGTTTCCTGTCGGCCTACTTCGTCACCGACTTCGACGCTCAGCAGGCCGTGCTCGAGGACGCCCTGATCCTGTTGCACCGCGACAAGATCAGCTCGCTGCCCGACTTGCTGCCGCTGCTGGAGAAGGTCGCCGAGGCAGGTAAGCCGCTGCTGGTGATCGCCGAGGACGTCGAGGGCGAGCCGCTGTCGACGCTGGTGGTCAACGCGATCCGCAAGACGCTGAAGGCCGTCGCGGTCAAGGCGCCGTTCTTCGGCGACCGCCGCAAGGCATTCCTGGAGGACCTGGCCATCGTCACCGGCGGCCAGGTGGTCAACCCCGACGTCGGGCTCTCACTGCGCGAGGTCGGTCTCGAGGTGCTGGGTTCGGCCCGTCGCGTGGTGGTCAGCAAGGACGACACCGTTATCGTCGAGGGCGGTGGCGGTGCTGACGCGATCACGAACCGAGCCAAGCAGTTGCGCGCCGAGATCGAGGCCACCGACTCCGACTGGGATCGCGAGAAGCTGCAGGAGCGGTTGGCCAAGCTGGCCGGCGGCGTGGCTGTGATCAAGGTCGGCGCGGCCACCGAGACCGCGCTCAAGAAGCGCAAGGAAGCCGTCGAGGACGCGGTCGCTGCGGCCAAGGCCGCGGTCGAAGAGGGCATCGTCGCCGGCGGTGGATCCGCGCTGATACATGCCCGCAAGGCGCTCGCCGATCTGCACAAGTCGTTGTCCGGCGACGAGGCCAGCGGCGTCGAGGTGTTCTCCAAGGCGCTCAGTGCGCCGTTGTACTGGATCGCGACCAATGCCGGGCTCGACGGCGCGGTAGCGGTGAACAAGGTGGCCGAGCTGCCGGTCGGGCATGGCCTGAACGCGGCGACGCTGGAGTACGGCGACCTGGCGGCCGACGGGGTCATCGACCCGGTCAAGGTCACCCGGTCGGCGGTGCTCAATGCGGCGTCGGTGGCACGCATGGTGCTGACCACCGAGACCGCGATTGTCGAGAAGCCCGCCGAGGCGGCCGACGACCACGGCCATCACCACGGGCACGCGCACTAGAACCGCCTACCCGGACCACCCCCGGCCAAGCGTCGGGGGTGGTCGGTCTTTACCGTCTCGGGTAGATGCTTCCGGCGATTGGATCTAGTTGGAGCGGTCCCCGCCGCTAATCTTTGAGGGATCAGCGAAGGAGGCAAGCCGATCGACGCGCATCGAGACGGCTACGCGCCCCAGGCCACGTCGCCCGAGCAGGCACGCACCGATATCCGCGCGGCATACCGTCGGTTCAGGCTCATCGACGAATAACTGAAAACTATTGCGAAAACCGAGGACTCGTCATGACTGACGCCAGACCGCTGAGCGGCATTCGCGTACTGGAAGTCGCGGCCTGGACATTCGTTCCTGCCGCCGGCGCGGTTCTGGCCGAGTGGGGTGCCGACGTGATCAAGGTGGAGCCGCGTGAAGGCGGCGACCCCCAGCGCGGACTGGTCACCATGGGCCTCATTCCCGGCGGACCCACCGCCGTCAACTACATGATCGAAATGCCCAACCGCGGAAAGAAATCCATCGGCATCGACTTGACCACACCGGGCGGCCAAGAGGTCGTCCACGAGCTGGCGAAATCCAGCGATGTGTTCCTCACCAGCTATCTGCCCGGCCGTCGCAAGCACTTCGGCATCGAGGTCGAGCAGATTCGCGCCGCGAACCCCGACATCATCTACGTCCGCGGATCCGGTTATGGACCACAGGGCGTCGATGCCGACCGGCCCGGCTATGACGGCGTGTCCTTCTGGTCACGCGGCGGAATCGCCGACGCGCTGACCCGCGAGCAGCCGGAGCCGGTGATGCAAACCCCGGCATTCGGCGACCTGATGGGTGGGCTGACCATCGCCGGCGGCATCGCCGCCGCGCTGTACAAGCGCAAGGCCACCGGCGAGACCTCGATCGTCGACGTCTCGCTGCTCGGCCTCGCGGCGTGGGCGATGACCCCGCAGGTCACGGCAGCGAACCTGTACGGCGGCGACCCGATCCCGACCTTCGCCCACCGCGCGATGCCCAACCCGCTGGTCGGCAACTACCAGACCAAGGACGGCCGCTTCATCACGCTGATGATGCTGCAAGGCGACAAGTTCTACCCCGAGTTCATGACCGTCATCGGCCGGACGGATCTGATCACCGACGAGCGATTCGCCGACGGTCACAACCGCTTCGTGAACCGTGGCGAGCTGATCGACATCATGGATGCCGAATTCGCGTCCAAAACCGTCGATCAGTGGCGAAAGATCCTCACGCCGTTGTCGGGCGCCTGGGCCGTCTTGCAGAAGTCGAGCGAGTTACACGAAGATCCGGCCGTCATCGCCAACGGTTACATTCCCGAGGTGACAGCGATGAACGGCACGCCCTACATCCTGCCGACCAACCCGGTGCAGTTCGACGGGCGCCACGTCCAACCGACGGGCGCACCCGAACACGGCCAGCACACGGAAGAGATCCTGCTGGACGCCGGGGTCGACTGGGGCAAGATCGAGCAGTACAAGCAGGACGGATCGATCCTCTAGGTCGACCCGTCGTCGAACTAGGCGCTGCGGCGGATGCTGCGCCTGCCGCCGATGTCGCGCTTGAGAAGCAGTTCGCGCTCGGTCTCGGACAGGCCGCCCCAGATGCCGTACGGCTCGCCCACGTCCAGCGCGTGTGCGCGGCACTGGGTCATCACGGGACAGCTGCGGCACATCTCCTTGGCCCGACGTTCGCGCTGCAGTCGCGCTCGGCCACGCTCTCCGTCCGGGTGGAAGAACATCGACGAATCCACGCCGCGGCACAGACCTTGTAGCTGCCAGTCCCAGATGTCTGCATTCGGGCCTGGTAATTGCTCCGGTTGCGGCATTGGAGTCCCTCTCTACGCGCCCATGTTCTGGTCGAGCGGGTCGTCGGTGACTACTCGTCGCAACAAACGTAGAGGCGCTAGGGAATTCCCGTCAACACGCTGCACGCCGCCGAATGCTCAACCGCGGCTAGGGAATTTACCCCGAATTCATCGACACGAGTGCTTCGTCGAGTCGAGGTTTGCGTGCCGACGGCACGGTATGTAGAAATATCGCAGCTCGCGGCCGAATCATCCGGCCAACACACCAAATACGACCATCGTTGGATTTAATGTCGGTGTAACTCAGAAACCATGAAGTCTTAACGTGTAGAACGCCGTGATACATCTCTCTTCCGACTCGTCCGGCGAGTCGGGCCTGCTGGCTGCCGCCTTCGGCGAGCTGCCCGGAAGCTGGCCGTTACCCACTGCTATTACACCCGATCAGCTGTGGTTACGCGCGGTGGCCGCCGGGGGACAGGGCCGCTACGGCAGCGCGCACGCCGATCTCGCGGTGTTGCTTCGAGCCGGCCCGCCGGGTCGACTGGCCTCGCTCGCGCTCAGCGCACGGGCATCGTTTCTGCGCCAATTGGGCTGGCACGAACTGGCCCGCGGATGGGACGGCCGCGCGCTGGCGCTGGCGGGTGACGATCCGGAGTCGGTCGGCGATGCGCTTACCGGGCTGGCCGCCGACGCGCTAGGTGTCGGGCGGTTGGCGGCGTCCGCGACGCTGCTGGCGCGTGCCGAACCGGTCGTGGCACGCGCGCCGCACCGGGTCGCGGTGCGCCGCGCCTGGGTCTCCGCGGAGTTGGCGATGGCCGCCGGCGAAGGTAGCTTGGCGGTTCGCAACGCCGAGTTCGCGGTGGAGTTGGCGGCGACCACGCTCGATGTGGCAGCCCGGCATCGGGCCAAAAGTCAGGTGGTGTTGGCCGCCGCACTGTGCAGCGCCGGCGCCGTCGACCGTGCCCGGACTGTCGCCGACGCAGCGCTGGAGCTCACCGGCGGACTGGGGCTGACCCCGTTGCGATGGGCGCTGGCCTGCCTGCTGGCCGACCTCACCGACGCGGAAGGCAGGATCACCGAGTTGCGCGACATCCGGGACGACTGTGCGCGCCGCGTCGAGCACTGGGGCGGAGCCTGGCGACGGCCCTGAAATCCGCCGGGTGGTTATTGTCGAAGTGACATCCCACGGGCCGGGCGCCACCCGGCTCGTAACGCTGGAGACGTTGCCGCCGATGACAACGCAAGAGGACCATCTCGACGCGATTGTCGCCGACGCCGTCGCAGGTGATCGGGACGCGCTTCGAGAGGTCCTGGAGACGATCCGCCCGATCGTGGCCCGATACTGCCGCGCGCGCCTCGGCACATTCGAGCGGAACGGTCTATCGGCCGACGACGTGGCACAGGAGGTTTGCTTGGCTGCCGTGATGGCGTTGCCGCGATACCGTGATCGCGGCCGCCCGTTCTTGGCTTTCGTATACGGCATCGCTGCACACAAGGTCGCCGACGCCTACCGCGCCGTAGGCCGTGACCTGTCCTATCCGACCGAGTCCGTTCCGGAACGGCTGTCGAGTGAGCCGGGACCCGAGCAGGCGGCGATGGATGCCGACTCAGTGACCCGGGTGAGCGAACTGCTCGACGTCCTACCGGACAAACAACGCGAGATACTGATCCTGCGTGTGGTGGTCGGGCTGACCGCAGAGGAGACGGCCCAGGCCGTCGGCAGCACCGCCGGCGCGGTGCGCGTCGCCCAACACCGCGCGCTGGCGCGGCTCAAATCCGCGATCACCGCGGCGGGACGTGACTATGTCTGAGCCTGGTGACCAACCCCGCCCGCAAGAGGTGGTGCGCAGCGCGCGTCTCGTCGACGCCCTGGCCAATCGCGGGCCGGTCGACTTCGCCGACCTCGCCGGTGACGGCGACGCCGGAGACCGTGAGCTGGCCGCAGTGTTGGAGGCCTGGCGCGACGATCTGCGGGGCCGCCCGAACACCGCGGTGTGCGCCGTGCAGGACGCGGCGGAAGCGCTCAACCGAGGGCTGACCGGTCGCCGACGCGCCCGGCGCCGGATGACGCTGGTCACGGCGGTGGCCGCGGTGGTGCTCGGCGTCGTGGCAATCGGTGCCGTGTTGGGCCAGGTCAAGCTGGGTTACGCGTTTTACGGACTCCGGACGACGCTGTTCGGCGAGCCGGCGTCGATGCATGACGAAGAGATCGCGTCGTCCGCCGAGGCCGATCTGGATCAGGTTGAGCAAATGATCGCGTCGGGGCAATGGGATCAGGCCAACGAAAAGTTGGCCGCGGTCGGCGCACACGTTCAGACGGTGAAGGACGTCGGTCGCAAGCAAGGGCTGATCGCGAAGGTCAATCGGCTGAACGCCAAGGTGGTCAGCCGCGCCGCCCACCCACCGACGGCCGACGCGACCACCTCGGTGGCGGTGACACCGCCAGGCGTTTCGGTGATAACCGTTGCACCTAACCCATTTAGTGGGTGAGCGGGAGGAATCGCTCAGCGGCGAGCCGCGCTATTCCCGTGAAATCGAAGTGTCCGTGTTCGCCTCGTTCAGCGAGGCATCGGCGTATCCGCGGCAGTAGTCCCAGGTCACGTAGGAATCGGGCTCGGGGTCGTAGGCCGGCTCGTGCGGACGGACTGTGCCGTCGACCAGCAGCTGAAGCAGGTTGGCGCGCAGCATGTCCCAGTCGTGGTAGTGGTCTTGCTGACACTCGTCGCAGCACACCACGAGGCCGTGGATTCCCTTGTGCGCCAACAGGGCTTCGTACACCGCCAGGTCAGCCAGGTCGGCTTCGACTGCCATCCGCTCCTGCGGGTCCAGCGGCTGGCCGGGCTCGACAGCGTCCAGCGCTGCCGACGGATCGCAAGGGTCGTCGGCAAATGGGTCAGGCGGCAGGCCGGGCGGAAGATAGTCACGCACGGGTCTACAGTACGCATTCTGACGGGCATCCCGCCAGCGCGACCCCCGCAGCCCAGCCGTCATGTCGCGGTCTGGCGAGTGTTGCCGCGGCGCGGGTCGTGAGCACCAGCCGGGTGAGCCGATAGGATGAGTCGATCACTCCGCGCTCGTATTGGGAGGGCCCCGGCTATGTCATCTGGCTTGTCCCGTCTCGAAGGCGGTAGCGACCTGATCGTCACCTCGTATCCTCGGGTTGGTGGCTTCCCGGAGGATCCGGTGCCGACCGGTGGTGACGATCCGCAGAAGATCGCGATGCTGGGACTGACCTTCGACGATGTTCTGCTACTGCCCGCTGCCTCCGATGTGGTGCCGGCGACCGCCGACACATCCAGCCAGCTCACCAAAAACATTCGGCTGAAGGTGCCACTGGTCAGCTCCGCGATGGACACCGTGACCGAGTCGCGGATGGCGATCGCGATGGCCCGGGCCGGCGGTCTCGGCGTGCTGCACCGCAACCTGCCGATCTCCGAGCAGGCCGGACAGGTCGAGACCGTCAAGCGCTCGGAAGCCGGCATGGTCACCGACCCGGTCACCTGCAAAGCGGACCACACGCTGGCCGAGGTGGACGCGATGTGCGCCCGGTTCCGGATCTCCGGGCTGCCGGTCATCGACGACGCGGGCCAGCTGGTCGGCATCATCACCAACCGCGACATGCGCTTCGAGGTCGACCAGTTCAAGCACGTCGCCGAGGTGATGACCAAGGCGCCGCTGATCACCGCTCAGGAGGGCGTGAGCGCGGATGCGGCGTTGGGCCTGTTGCGCCGGCACAAGATCGAGAAGTTGCCGATCGTCGACGGACACGGCCGGCTGACCGGGCTGATCACCGTCAAAGACTTCGTCAAGACCGAGCAGCATCCCCTGGCGACCAAGGACAGCGACGGCCGCTTGCTGGTTGCCGCCGCCGTCGGTGTCGGCGACGACGCCTGGGTGCGCGCGATGACGCTGGCCGACGCGGGCGCCGACATCTTGGTAGTCGACACGGCGCACGCCCACAACCGGCTGGTGCTCGACATGGTCCGTCAGCTCAAGGGCGAAGTCGGCGATCGCGTCGAGATCATCGGCGGCAACGTCGCGACCCGATCAGGCGCTACCGCGCTCGTCGAAGCGGGAGCGGATGCGGTCAAGGTCGGCGTCGGTCCCGGATCGATCTGCACCACCCGCGTGGTGGCCGGGGTCGGGGCCCCGCAGGTCACCGCGATCTTGGAAGCAGTAGCGGCGTGTCGTCCGCATGGTGTGCCGGTGATCGCCGACGGCGGCCTGCAGTACTCCGGCGACATCGCCAAGGCGCTGGCGGCCGGCGCCTCCACCGCGATGCTCGGCTCGCTGCTGGCCGGTACCGGCGAAGCGCCCGGCGAGCTGATCTTCGTCAACGGCAAGCAATACAAGAGCTACCGCGGCATGGGATCGCTGGGCGCCATGCAAGGCAGGGGCCTGGCAGGGGGATACGCCAAGTCCTACTCCAAAGACCGCTACTTCCAAGACGACGCGCTGTCCGAAGACAAGCTGGTCCCCGAGGGCATCGAAGGCCGGGTGCCGTTCCGCGGGCCGCTGTCGTCGGTGATCCACCAACTGACCGGTGGACTACGCGCCGCGATGGGCTACACCGGTGCCGAGACCATCGAGGCACTGCAGCGGGCGCAATTCGTTCGCATCACCGCGGCGGGTTTGAAAGAAAGCCATCCGCACGACATCACGATGACCGCCGAAGCGCCCAATTACTACGCTCGGTGAACTGATCTAAGGACACTCATGCGTGACATGGTTGAGATCGGCATGGGCCGAACCGCCCGGCGCACCTACGAACTCGATGACATCAACATCGTGCCGTCGCGACGCACCCGCTCGTCGCAGGACGTCACGACGGCCTGGCAGCTGGACGCCTACCGGTTCGAGATCCCGATCGTGGCGCATCCGACCGACGCGCTGGTGTCGCCGGAGCTCGCCATCGAACTCGGGCGGCTCGGCGGGCTGGGTGTGCTCAACGGCGAAGGACTGATCGGCCGTCACGCCGACGTCGAAGCCAAGATCGCCCAGGTCGTAGCAGCAGCAGCGGCCGCTCCCGAGCCGTCGGCGGCTATCCGGCTGCTCCAGCAATTCCACTCGGCTCCGCTGGATCCCGATCTGCTCGGCGCCGCGGTGGCCCGCATCCGCGAGGCCGGGGTCACCACCGCGGTCCGGGTCAGCCCGCAGAACGCGCAGGCGCTGACGCCGGCGTTGCTGTCGGCGGGCATCGACCTGCTGGTCATCCAGGGCACCATCCTCTCCGCCGAACGGGTCGACAGCCACGGCGAGCCGTTGAACCTCAAGACGTTCATCTCCGAGCTCGACGTCCCGGTGGTGGCCGGCGGCGTGATCGATCACCGCAGCGCGCTGCACCTGATGCGCACCGGCGCGGCGGGCGTCATCGTCGGCTACGGCTCGACCAGGGGAGTGACCACCAGCGACGAGGTGCTTGGCATCAGCGTGCCGATGGCCACCGCGATCGCCGACGCCGCCGCGGCCCGGCGCGAGTACCTGGACGAGACCGGCGGCCGCTACGTGCACGTGCTCGCCGACGGCGACATCCACACCTCCGGCGATCTTGCGAAGGCCATCGCGTGTGGCGCCGACGCCGTCGTGCTGGGCACCCCGCTCGCTGAGGCCGCCGAAGCGCAGGGCGACGGCTGGTACTGGCCGTCCGCCGCCGCCCACCCGTCGCTGCCACGCGGTGCCCTGCTGCAGATCGCGGTCGGCGAACGGCTGCCCTTGGAGCACGTTCTGAACGGCCCGTCCGACGACCCGTTCGGCTCGTTGAATCTGGTCGGCGGGCTGCGCCGTTCGATGGCCAAATCGGGCTACTGTGACCTCAAGGAATTCCAGAAGGTCGGCCTGACCGTCGGCAGCTAGCGCCCGGCCAGTTGACGGCCCGGCGAGCAGACGCACAATCGCATGACCACGGCGGCTTTTGTGCGATTCTGCGTCTGCTCGCCGTAGGCTGGCGACGTGAAACCTGACTACGACGTCTTGATCATTGGTTCGGGTTTTGGCGGCAGCGTCACCGCGCTGCGGCTCACCGAGAAGGGCTATAAGGTCGGCGTGCTGGAGGCCGGTCGCCGCTTCTCCGATGAGGAATTCGCCAAGACCTCCTGGAACCTCCGCAAATTTCTGTGGGCGCCGAAATTCGGCATGTACGGCATCCAGCGCATCCACTTGCTGCGCAATGTGATGATCCTGGCCGGCGCGGGCGTCGGCGGTGGATCGCTGAACTACGCGAACACGCTGTACGTGCCCTCGGATCCGTTCTTCAAAGACCGGCAGTGGTCGCACATCACCGACTGGCGAGAAGAACTGCTGCCGCACTACGAGCAGGCCAAGCGGATGCTCGGCGTCGTCACCAACCCGACCTTCACCGACGCCGACCGCATTCTCAAAGAGGTCGCCGAGGACATGGGTTGCGGCGACACCTTCGTGCAGACCCCGGTCGGGGTGTTCTTCGGGCCCGACGGCGCCAAGACGCCCGGGCAGACGGTGCCCGACCCGTATTTCGGCGGCGCCGGCCCGGCCCGGACCGGCTGCCTGGAATGTGGCAGTTGCATGACGGGCTGCCGGTTCGGCGCCAAGAACACCTTGGTGAAGAACTACCTGGGTCTTGCGGAATCCAATGGCGCAGAGGTAATTCCGATGACCACCGTCACCGGTTTCGAACAGCGCGCCGACGGCCTGTGGGAGATCCGCACCGCGCGCACCGGACGGGCGCTACGCCGCAAGAAACGCACCTTCACCGCCGAGCATCTGGTGCTGGCCGCGGGCACCTGGGGCACCCAGCATCTACTGTTCAAGATGCGCGACGCCGGAAAATTGGCCAAGCTGTCGGACAAGCTGGGCGAACTGACCCGCACCAACTCCGAGTCGATCGTCGGAGCGGGCCGGCTCAAGGTCAGCCCCGACTTGGACCTGACCCACGGGGTGGCGATCACGTCGTCCATCCACCCGTCGTCGGACACCCACATCGAGCCGTGCCGCTACGGCAAAGGCTCCAACGCAATGGGTCTGCTGCAGACGTTGATGACCGACGGCCCCGGCGAAGGCGGCAGCGACGTCCCGCGGTGGCGGCAGTTGCTGGACTATGCCGGTGACGATCCGCGGGGCATACTGCGAATGCTCAATCCACGTCAGTGGAGCGAGCGCACGATGATCTCGCTGGTGATGCAGAACCTGGACAACTCGATCACCACCTACACCAAACGTACGAAGCTGGGTCGTCGCCGCTACGTCAGCAAGCAGGGCCACGGTGTGCCGAATCCAAGCTGGATTCCGGTCGGCAACGAGGCCACTCGCCGCATCGCCGAGAAGATCGACGGCGTCGCCGGTGGTACCTGGGGTGAGCTGTTCAACATCCCGCTGACCGCACACTTCCTCGGCGGCGCGGCGATCGGCGACAGCCGCGAGGCCGGCGTCATCGACCCGTATCACCGGGCCTACGGCTACCCGACGCTGTTCGTGGTGGACGGCGCCGCGATCTCGGCCAACCTCGGCGTGAACCCGTCGCTGTCGATCACCGCGCAGGCCGAGCGGGCCGCATCGCTGTGGCCGAACAAGGGGGAGAACGACATTCGTCCCAAGCAGGGCGAGGCCTACCGTCGGCTCGACCCGATCGCGCCGGCCCACCCGGTGGTGCCGGAGTCAGCGCCGGGCGCGCTGCGCTGGTTGCCTTCCGTCGGCGACGATCAACAGCGCAGTGCGATCCGAAACGAGCAGGAGGAGCGGCGCATCAGTCGGCGGCCGATCAGCTCGGCGGGCTGACCGCGACGATCTTCGGCTGCGCCAAGCCGCTGCGCCGGTGCATCGGCTCGCGGCCGGGGGGTTGCAGCGGACGCGGCAACAGCGGCTGACGTTCCTGGATCTCGACGGTGAGCGGTTCGTTGCTGTTGAGCACCAGGTCTGCACCGGCGTGACGGATTTTCAACTCGCCGTCGGGCCCGTCACGCAACGTGTAGGTGACGTCCTTGTGAGTGACCGACACCGTCAGCCGGTATCCCTGCCAGTTCAGCCGAAAGCGCAGGTGTGCGAAGCTATCCGGCAACTGGGGATCCAGCGACAGCACACCTTCGTCGTCGCGGAGACCGCCGAAGCCGTTCACCAGAGCCATCCAGGCGCCGGCCAGCGATGCCATGTGCAGACCATCGCGGGTGTTGGAGTGCAGGTCGTGCAGGTCGACCAGCGCCGCTTCGAAGGCATAGTCGTGTGCCAGCTCCAGGTGGCCGACCTCGGCGCACATCACCGCCTGGGTGCACGCCGACAGTGACGAGTCGCGCACCATCCGACGCTCGTAATAGTCGACATTGCGGGCCTTTTGCTCCGGTGTGAACGCGCGGCTCTGCCATTGCATCGCCAACACCAGGTCGGCCTGCTTGATCACCTGCGCGGGGTAGAGCCGGACGTAGGGCTCGTGCAGCAGCAGCGGATATTTGTTTCGGTTCTCGAAGTCCCATTCGGCGAAGGTGGTGAATCCTTCGCACTGCTGGTGCACGCCGAGCTCTTCGTCGTACGGAATGTTGGCCGCATTGGCCGCATCACGCCAGGCGGCGGTTTCCTCGGTGGTGACACCGAATGCCCGGGCCTGCTCCGGATGACGGGCGCACGCCGCGGCGGCGACCTGAAGGTTGTGTGCCGCCATCAGATTCGTGAAGACGTTGTCGCGCACGATCGCGGTGTATTCGTCGGGACCGGTCACCCCGTCGATGTGCCAGACGCCATGCCGGTCGTGGTGACCCAGCGAGCGCCACAGCCGGGCCGTCTCAATCAGGACCTCGAGTCCGCATTCCGCTTCCAGCGACTGATCGCCGGTGACGATGCGGTACCGCTCGAATGCCATCGCGATGTCGGCGTTGATGTGGAAGGCCGCAGTGCCCGCCGGCCAGTAACCCGAACACTCCTCGCCGCGAATCGTCCGCCACGGGAACGCCGCGCCTTGCAGGCCGAGTTCGACCGCGCGATCCCTGGCCAGATTCAGCGTCGACGCCCGCCAGCGCAGGTAGTCGGCCGCCGCGTGCGGCAAGGCATAGGTGAGCACGGGTAGAACGTATCCGTCACTGTCCCAGAAGATGTGGCCGTCATAGCCGGTGCCGGTAAGCCCCTTGCTCGGAATGCCGCGGCCCTCGGCGCGTGCGCTCGCCTGTACCAGGTGGAAGAGCCCGAACCGGACGGCCTGCTGGATCACGGGGTCGCCTTCGACCTCGACGTCCGCGTTGTCCCAGAAATTGTCGAGGTATTCACGCTGGGCCGCCAGCAGCCCGTCCCATCCGGCGTAGCGGGCGCCGGCCAGGGCGCCGGCGGCCTGGTCGCGCAGAGCGGGGCGGGAGCGCAGGCTCGACCAGCCGTACGCCAGGTACTTCACGATGCGCAGTCGCTGACCCGGTCGTAATCCACAGATCACCGTGGTCCGGCCCAAGTCCGGGCGAGCTTCGGTGTGAACCTCGACGCGACCGGGGACCTCGATCTCGTGATCCATCGCTGCCGACATCATCAGCCCGCTGGCCCGGGTCCGGTGCATCAGCATGCATCGGTTCTCGGTGGCCTCGTGGTCGACTGCCTCCAGCGGCCGGTCCAGCACCGCCGATACCCGTGGGTCGCTCGATGTCTCCGGCTGGTCCTCGTTGCTGACAAGCTCGGATTGCACTGTGATACGGACGAATTCGTCGACCGCCTCGACCACATACTCGATCGCTGCGACGCTGCGGTGGGCCAGCGACACCAGCCGGGTGGAGGTCAACTTCACTTGTCGGCCTGTCGGCGAACGCCAGTGCACGTGGCGAACCAGTGTGCCAGCGCGCAGGTCGAGGATCCGCTCATGGTCGATCAATTGGCCGTAGCGCACGTCGAACAACTCGTCGTTGACCATCAGGCGAAACACTTTGCCGTTGCTCACGTCGACGACGGTCTGGCCGGCTTCGGGATAACCGAACCCGCCCTCCGCGTACGGCAGCGGCCGGACTTCGTAGAACGAGTTGAGGTAGGTGCCCGGGAGTCCGTGCGGCTCACCTTCATCGAAGTTGCCTCGTAATCCGATGTGCCCGTTGGACAACGCGAACAACGACTCTGATTGAGCCAGCATGTTCAGGTCGAGCTTGGTTTCCCGGACCTGCCAGGGTTCGACGGGGAAGGCGTCTTCGTTGATCATGCGTGGCTCCTAAATCAGATCGCCGAGGTCGGTTACCACGAGATCGGCTCCGTGACTGCGCAATTCGTCGGCTTGGCCCACGCGGTCGACGCCGACGACGTAGCCGAACTTGCCGGCGTGGCCAGCCGCCACCCCGGAGAGGGCGTCCTCGAAAACGGCTGCGGCAGAAGGCTTTACCTTCAGCAGCTCCGCGGCGCGCAGGTACGAGTCGGGTGCTGGCTTGCCCGCGATGTGCTCCTCGCGCAGCGTCACGCCGTCGACGCGTTGCTGGATGTACTTCTCGAGCCCGGCGATCTTGAGTACCTCGCGAGCGTTGGCGCTGGCCGACACCACCGCGGTGGCCAGGCCGGCGGCGGCCACCTTCTCCAGGTAGCGCCGTGAGCCCTCAAAGACCTTGACGCCGTCGGCGTGCAAAGTCTTTTGAAAGGCGTCGTTTTTGCGGGTGCCCAACCCATAGACGGTGTCCTTGTCGGCGGTGTCGTCGGGATCGCCGTCGGGCAGTTCGATGTCGCGGCTGGCCAGGAACGAGCGCACCCCGTCTTCGCGCTTCTTGCCGTCGACGTATTTCAGGTAGTCCTCGTCGGCGTCGAACGGCACGAACTGTTCCCCGTTGTCCTTGGCGTGCTGCTTGAGAAAGGCGTCGAACACCACCTTCCAGGCCTTGGTGTGCACGCTCGCGGTGTCGGTGAGCACGCCGTCGAGATCGAACAGGCAGGCGTGCACTTTTTCCGGTAGACCCAGCAAGGCGGGCCTCCCTTCTGGGATGAGGTCGGTCAGGGATGGTTTCTACCGTGAGCAGTTACCACCTCACCATGCCCGCTGCCGGTGCGCCAAATGTTCCGGCCGACCGACTTTTTTCGGCGGCGTTGCTGCGGCCGAACTGCGTCGAGCAGTCAGGTCGGTGGTGCGCCGGTGAACACGCCTTCGGCCAACCGGAGCCACGCTTCGCGGAACCGCTCGGCGTCGATGTCGCCGGGAGTTCGCCCGATCAGCAACTGCGCGATCGGCAGATAAGCCAGTGCTGCCACCAGCACCGTAGCCGTCGCCTCGGGATCTTTGACCGGCGCGACTCCGGTTTCCTTGGCGGCGGCCAGTGCCCGGCCGGTCCGCTGGTAGGCGGTAGTTGTCGCCGCCGACCACAGCTCGTCGATCATCTCGTCGATCGCCTCGGGCTCGCGGAACATCACCCTGAGTAGCTGGCTGTTGTAATCGAGACTGGCCCAGATCTGCTCGGCGCCTTGGCGCAGCGCACCCCGGACATCGGTGGGCCGCGTCCGGTTGTAGTCGTCGCGCATACTGCCCATCTGCTCCACCTGCCGCCGCGTCGCTTCCTGCAGCAGCGCCCTCTTCGAGGGAAAGTGCTTGTACAGGGCGCCGGAGCCGGGGGACAGCCCGCACGCCTGTTGGATGTCGGCGATGGACGTGGAGGCATACCCCTGACGGGCGAACAACTCCATGGCCGCTTCGAGCAGGCGATCGCGAGTGCTGGCCGCAGGGGAGGTCATGGGCGCGACCGTACCTTGGCTAGGTGCTGATCGGTGAGTGGATACTCACCAATCAGCTCGCGGCGCTTTTTGCCGCCCGCAGCGGCGCGCCGCTGATCGTTCGGCTGCGCCGGCCGTGGATGTCGACCGGAACGTCGCCCGCCACCGCGACGCGGTTGATCAGCCGATGTTGGTCGTCAGCGTCGATCCGCCCTAGCTCGGTAGGGTGACGGCGCGCAGAACCGATGCAGCCGGGTAATTCGCGACGAACGTGACGTCGGTGTGCCAGCGATTGGCGTGGTGACCGGCATGTTTTCCTGCTGCACGGCGGGGTGGGCGATGGCGGCATGAACGGCTGTGTTGACATTTGCCTACACCTACGTCAAGCGCGGAGCGCCGACGGGTGCGCCTCTAGACTATGCCGGTGGAGTCCGCATCGCCCCGTCCCGTGCTGGTCGTCGATTACGGCGCGCAATACGCCCAGTTGATCGCCCGCCGGGTGCGTGAGGCGCGGGTGTTCTCCGAGGTCATCCCGCACACCGCGGCGGTCGACGAGATCAAGGCCCGCGATCCGCTGGCGGTGGTGCTGTCCGGCGGTCCGGCCAGCGTGTACGCCGACGGCGCTCCGCAACTCGACCCGGCGTTGTTCGACCTGGGTGTGCCGGTGTTCGGTATCTGCTACGGATTCCAAGCGATGGCGCAGGCACTCGGCGGCACCGTCGCGCGAACCGGCACCAGCGAGTACGGCCGCACTGAACTGAAAGTCGTTGGCGGCGAATTACATTCCGATCTTCCCGGCACCCAGCCGGTGTGGATGAGCCACAGCGACGCGGTGACGTCCGCGCCGGACGGCTTCGAGGTGATCGCGACCAGCGCGGGCTCCCCGGTGGCGGGGTTCGAGAACCGGGCGCGGCGGCTGGCCGGCGTGCAGTACCACCCCGAGGTCCTACACAGCCCGCACGGGCAACAGGTGCTGACCCGGTTCCTGCACGAGTTTGCCGGTATCGCACCGGATTGGACCCCGGCCGGTATCGCCGAGGCGTTGATCGAGCAGGTGCGCAGCCAGGTCGGCGACGGTCACGCGATCTGCGGGCTGTCCGGTGGCGTCGATTCGGCCGTGGCCGCGGCGCTGGTGCAGCGGGCCATCGGAGATCGACTGACGTGTGTGTTCGTCGACCACGGTTTGTTGCGCGCGGGTGAGCGCGCACAAGTCCAGCGTGATTTCGTCGCCGCCACCGGCGCCAACCTGGTGACCGTCGATGCCGAGGCGACCTTCCTCGAAGCGCTGTCCGGGGTGACCAACCCGGAAGGCAAGCGCAAGATCATCGGACGGCAGTTCATCCGGGCGTTCGAGGGAGCTGTTCGAGATGCGCTGGGGCACAACGACAACGAGGTTGAGTTCCTGGTGCAGGGAACGCTGTATCCGGATGTGGTGGAGTCCGGCGGTGGCACCGGGGCGGCCAACATCAAAAGCCATCACAATGTCGGCGGCCTGCCCGACGATCTGAAGTTCGTTCTCGTCGAGCCGTTGCGACTGCTGTTCAAAGACGAGGTGCGCGCGGTGGGGCGCGAGTTGGGTTTGCCCGAGGAAATCGTTGCGCGCCAGCCGTTTCCGGGTCCGGGCCTGGCGATCCGCATCATCGGTGAAGTCACCGCGGCCCGGCTGGAGACACTACGTCGGGCCGACTCGATCGCGCGTGAGGAATTGACCGCGGCCGGCCTGGACTCCCAGATCTGGCAGTGCCCGGTGGTGCTGCTCGCCGACAT
This sequence comes from Mycobacterium sp., assembly GCF_039583785.1. GTDB lineage: Bacteria > Actinomycetota > Actinomycetes > Mycobacteriales > Mycobacteriaceae > Mycobacterium. Next base: position 31,641 of record NZ_JAVKSG010000002.1, on the reverse strand, counting down.
CCGGTCGGTGGGCGTGCAGGGGGACGGCCGGACCTACGGGCATCCGATCGTGCTGCGACCGGTGTCCAGCGAAGACGCCATGACCGCCGACTGGACCCGGGTGGCCTACGACGTGCTGGAGCGGATTTCGACGCGGATCACCAACGAGGTGGCCGAGGTCAACCGGGTGGTGCTGGACGTCACCAGCAAGCCGCCCGGCACCATCGAGTGGGAATAGCCCGACGACGATGCGCGCCGCGAGGAGAAGTCGGGCAATCGGAATAGCCCGACTCGTTCGTCGAGGCCTGTCCCGAACGCGAATTCCTCTGGAGCCATCGCGACACGCTTCCGCTTGACCTTGTCGGTGGGTGGGTATTGACTGATGGGCAATCGAACACATATTCGAATACCAGTAGTAACACCCGTACCGTAGGAGTGCTCGATGACGGCGATGCTTACTTCCGAGCAGCCGCAGCACAACCGTGCTGAACAGCTAAAACAGCTGCGCAGGCAGATGGCGGCGGTATCCGGGAAGATTGGCTCTCTGCGGCGCGGCCACGCCCATCTGGACGACCTGCTTCCGGATTCGGAAGCCAGGCTCCCGGTCCCGCAGTTGCTGACGGACTTGTTGCCGGATGCGTTGCCACGAGGAGCGGTTGCGGTGTTGTCGGGTGCCCGGTCGTTGCCGCTGAGCATGGTGGCCGCGGTGACGGCCGCCGGCGGGAATGCGGCCATCGTCGGCCAACCGGATGTCGGACTGCTGGCCGCGGTGGAAATGGGCGCCGATCTGAGCCGGCTTGCGGTGATCCCGGATCCCGGCACCGACCCGGTGGAGGTGGCCGCGGTGCTCATGGACGGAATGGACCTGATTGTGCTGGCGCTGGGCGGACGCTTGGTGCCGATGACTCGGGCCCGGGCCGTGGCGGCCCGGGCTCGGCAGAAAGGCTGCACGTTGCTGGTCACCGACGGCAGCTGGCAGGGTGCGTCGATCCGGCTCAAGGCTCGGGTCTACGGTTACGAAACCACCTCGGAAAAGCCGGGTTTCGGGCGGATCAACAAGGTGCGGCTCGAGGTGTGTGCAGCGGGGCGGGCGATCCGGCAGGCTCGAACGGGGTGAGTGTGGCTTCGCGGGTATTGGCGATTTGGTGCATGGACTGGCCCGCGGTTGCCGCCGCGGCGGCGGCGGGACTGCCGGCGACGTCCCCGGTGGCCGTCACGCTGGCCAACCGGGTGATCGCCTGTTCGTCGGCGGCTCGTTCGACGGGTGTCCGGCGAGGGCTGCGACGGCGCGAAGCGTCGGCCCGCTGCCCGCAACTGCACGTGGTGGCCGTCGACCCGGACCGTGACGCCCGCTTCTTCGAAGGAGTGGTTGCGGCGGTCGACGACCTGGTGCCCCGGGCCGAGGTGCTGCGTCCCGGCCTGGTGGTGATGCCGGTGCGCGGGGCGGCCCGGTTCTTCGGGTCCGAACAGCAGGTCGCCGAGCGGTTGACCGACGCGGTGGCCGCGGCCGGCGCCGAGTGTCAGGTCGGAATAGCCGATCAGCTCCCGACTGCGGTCTTCGCGGCTCGGGCGGGCCGGGTCGTAGCGCCGGGGGAGGATGCGCGGTTTCTGTCGACGCTGTCGATCCGGCAACTCGCCACCGAGCCCAGCCTGTCTGGTCCAGGGCGGGCTGGGCTGGCGGATCTGCTGTGGCGGATGGGGATTCGCACCATCGGTCAGTTCGCTGCGCTGTCGCGAACGGACGTCGCCTCCCGGTTCGGCGCCGATGCGGTGAGCGCGCACCGGTTCGCCCGGGGCGAGCCGGAACGCGGGCCGTCGGGGCGTGAGCCGCCGGCCGAACTCGATGCGGTGTTGCAGTGCGATCCGCCGATCGACCGGGTCGACGCCGCGGCGTTCGCCGGGCGCTCGTTGGCCGGCGCGTTGCATCAGACGTTACTCGCTGCCGGAGTGGGTTGCACCCGGCTGGCCATCCATGCCGTGACCGCCAACGGTGAAGAGCTGAACCGGGTTTGGCGCTGCGCCGAGCCGTTGACCGAGGATGCCACCGCCGACCGGGTGCGCTGGCAGCTGGACGGCTGGTTGAACACCCGGATCGTCGTGGATCGGCCTACCGCGCCGCTGGTTCAGTTACGGCTGCAGGCCGTGGAGGTGGTGTCGGCGGGGGCGCTGCAGCTACCGCTGTGGGGTGGTCTCGGCGAAGAGGACCGGATGCGGGCACGTCGGGTGCTGATCCGGGTGCAGGGTCTGCTCGGGCCGGAGGCGGTGCAGGTGCCCACGCTGTCCGGCGGTCGCGGGCCGGCCGAACGCATCACGTTGACACCACTGGGCGACGAGCCGGTGCCGCTCGCCGATCCGAATCGGCCGTGGCCCGGCCAGCTGCCGGAGCCATCACCGGCGGTGCTACTCGACGACCCAGTGGAACTGCTTGATAGTCAAGGCAATTCGATTCGGATAACCAGTCGCGGGTTGTTCTCCGCCGACCCGGCTCGGCTGACCGCCCGCGGCCGCGACAATCAGCTGCACTGGTGGGCCGGCCCATGGCCGGTCGACGAACGGTGGTGGGATGACCGGCTTGATGCCGGTCAAAAGGCGGGTCGGACCGCTCGGGTGCAGGTGTTGTTGGAAGGCGAGCGACCGGCCGATCCCGGCACCGCGCTACTGCTCTGCTATCGGCAACGGAGGTGGTACCTGGAGGGAATCTACGAGTAACGCGAGCTTCCGTGCGCCGAGCGTGCAGTCACTGCGAAAAAGCGGCGAAAATCGGCTCACAGCAGTTACACGTTCGGCGAGTAGAAGCCGATCAGCCCAGTCGGCTGGCAAACGGGCCCACCCGCTCGATGAACCGGTCGAAGAACACCGTCGGGTCTGCCTGAACAGCGATCAACGCGTTGGGCTTTCGAGCCCAACGGCCCGACCAGTCGGTGACTGTCATGCCCCGGGTCAGGGTGCCGGTCAACTCGACGTCCACCGTGGTTTGCCGGGTCTCGACAAGCTGCGGATCCAATGCGACCGCCGCGGCCAATGGATCGTGTAGATGCGCGAGGTAGCCATGGCCCCGGTCGTGATACGACTCCAGGTAAAACCGCGTCGCATCTTCGATCACCCGGATGAGCGGGTTGGAGGCCGACGACCGGGTGCCGCGCTGATCCTCGGCGCTCAGGGTGGTCGTTGTCGACTCGGCCGCGGCGGCCAGGCGGGAAAGAATGTCCGGGGTGAGTGCGATCTGCCGGGTTACGTCGAGGCCACACAAGATCGGAAGACGTTGTGGGTCGACGTCCTCCGAAGGTGACCAACCGGCGAATACCTCGGCCGCCGCCTCCGGGTCGAAGGCGATGTTCCACTCGGCCGCCGGGGTGGTGTTCCCTAGGTGGTCGTAGGCGCCGCCCATGATCACCAACCGGCGCAGCAGTTCCGGCAGCGCAGGCTCTTTGCGTAACGCCAGCGCCAGGTTGGTCAGCGGCCCGGTGGCCACTCCGATCAACTCGCCCGGATGCTGTTGCGCCGCTGCGACCCACGCCGTAGCGGCATCGTCGCCGCTGATCCGTCGCTCGGTTGGTGGCAAGTCGGCGTAGCCCAAGCCGCGCGGTCCGTGGACCGGACTGTCCGTGCGCACAGCGGAGTTCAGCGGGTGATCGGCACCCCTCGACACCGGTATGCCCTCGACGCGGCACAGGTCGAGCAGACCGAGATTGTTGTCGCAGACTTGGTCGACGGGGACGTTGCCACCGGTCGAGGCGATGCCGACGAGTTCCGCGTCCGGGCTGGCCAACAGGTAGATCAGTGCAATGGCGTCGTCAACGCCGGTGTCGACGTCGGCGAAAACTGGTGCGGCGGCCACCGCGGACACGATACCCGCTCAGGCCTGGTCGATCCGGTTGGTGACGCAAGGGCGCATGGCGAGCCAGACTGCCCGGCGACGCGATCGAACCGAGTTCGCTGTTACCAGTGCACACCGGGAACCAGGCGCACGACGCGCTTGACCGGGCCGGGGATCCGTACCCGAGCAACCGAGGCACGCGTCGGCGGCTTCGGTCGGCGTGACGAAGGCTGTTCCACAACAGGATTCGGGTCTATCGGTTGCGCCTCACCACGCGCCGCGGCCGAATCCGGGTAGCCGAGGTACACCTGGTGCAGGATTCGCCGCGACAGCTTCGGAGTGAAATAGTGGCCGGCCTCCGACAAGGTGCCCAGCGGCGTGTCGATCCGTGATGGCTTGTCGATCAATCCACGAACCACCATCGCGGCCGCGTGTTCGGTGCTGATCGGCGGAATCGGGTTCAGCCGCCGGGACGGCTTGATCATCGGGGTGGCCACCAACGGCATGTGGATGTTGGTAAATGTCACGTGGTCAGACAGTGTTTCGGTGGCAACCACTTCGGAGAACGCGTCAAGTGCGGCCTTCGTGGGCAGGTACGAGCTGTACTTGGGGCTGCGGGCCTGCACGCCGGCGCTGGACACGTTGACGACGTGGCCGAAACGGCGCTCACGCCAATGCGGCAGCAGCGCCAGAACCATTCGCACCGCGCCAAAGTAGTTGACCGCCATCACCCTTTCGTAGTCGTGCATCCGGTCGGTCTGATTGACCACCGATCGACGGATCGATCGACCCGCGTTGTTGACCAGATAGTCCACGTGATCGAAGCGGCCCAGGATGTCTTTGACGGTGTGGTCCACCGACCCGGAATCGGTGACGTCGCAGGTGAAGGCGTAAGCCTGTCCGCCTTTCGTACGAACCTCTTTCACCAGATCGTCGAGCGCATCACTATTGCGAGCCAGCGCGAACACGCATCCGCCACGTTCGGCGACCGCAAGCGCTGCCGCCCGGCCGATACCGCTGGATGCTCCGGTGATGATCACGTGCCGGCCGACCAGCGGGCCGTCCGGATCGTCGCGGCGGGCCCGGTCGGGATCGAGATGCTCGGCCCAGTACCGCCAGAGCGCCGGCGCATAGCTGCTGAATTCGGGCACCGTAATTCCGCTGCAGCGCAACGCGTTCTGCGTCTGGTCGGAGATGAAAGTCGGGGCAAGGTCGACGACGTCGAGAACCTCGCCGGGGATGCCCAGTTGAGTCGCGATCATGTTGCGCCACACCTTGGGCCGGCCACGCGCTTTTAGCACCGGCGCCGCCACCGACTTGGGTAGCGACCCGCGCAGCATCGGCAATCCCGCTGCGGCGGCAACCCCTCGGTAAATACCTCGCAGCCCAATGGTTTTCGGCGAGGTGAGGTGGAACGTCTGCCCGTCGCGCCCGTCGGCGTGCAGCAATGCGACCAGGGCGTCGGCGACGTAGTCCACCGGAACGATGTTGGTGCGACCGGTGTCGGGCAACATCATCGGCGTCAGCCGCGGCAGCACCGCGAGCTTGGCCAGCACGGGAAAGAAGTAGTACGGCCCGTCGATCTTGTCCATCTCGCCGGTGCGCGAATCACCCACCACGACCGCCGGCCGGTAGATCCGGTACCGCAGCCCCGACGTCGAGCGGACCAGCAGTTCAGCCTCGAACTTCGTCTGGTGATACGGCGTCGGCAACTGTTGACCGATGTCGAAGTCGTCCTCGGTGTACTCGCCGCGGAAGTCGCCGGCCACCGCGATCGACGACACGTGATGCAGGGTCGCATCGAGCCGGCACGCCAGCTCGATCACGGCCTGGGTGCCCTCCACGTTGGCCGCGCGCTGCGCGGCTTCGGCGGCGGTGATGTCGTAGATCGCCGCGCAGTGCACCACGTGGTCGACCGCGCCCAGCTCGGCCAACGGCTCCTCGGTCAACCCGAGCTGCGGCTCAGTCAGCTCGCCAACCAGCGGCTTTGCTCGATCACCCCAGGCTGCGGCCAAGCGTTCGAAGCGGCCGAGGGAGGATCGGCGAACCAGGACCCATACTTCGGCGTCCGGGTGGGCGTCCAACAGACGCGACACCACGCGGCGCCCAATAAACCCGGTACCGCCGGTAACGATATAGCGCATGTAGGACATCGTGCGCGTGGCGTGGTCGGACGTCAACGCAGTGTGACGTGATCGTTGAACCGGTCAGCGGGACGGCGCCACCGAGTCTTTTTCATCTGGGTCGTCCCACAGCAGCAGCTGGCGAACCGCGGGGCGCGGGCCGTAGGGGCGCAGCATCGAACTGGCCGGACGCGGGCGCACCCGCAGCGGCCACCAGAACCACCGGCCGAGCAGCGTCGCGATCGACGGGGTCATGAACGACCGGACGATCAGGGTGTCGAACAACAGTCCCAGACCGATCGTGGTGCCGATCTGACCGAGCGTCTGCAGGCCGCTGAAGACGAACCCGCACATCGTCACCGCGAAGACCAGACCGGCGGCGGTCACCACCGAACCGGAGCCGGCCATGGCCCGGATGATGCCGGTCTTGAGCCCCGCGGGGATCTCTTCCTTGAACCGTGAGATCAGCAGCAGGTTGTAGTCGGATCCCACCGCCAGTAGCAGGATGACCGCCAAAGGGAGTACCACCCAATACAATTCGATACCCAGGAGGTACTGCCACAGCAGAACCGAAAGACCGAACGAGGCGCCCAGCGACAATGCCACGGTGCCGACGATCACGATCGCGGCGACCAGGCTTCGGGTGATGATCATCATGATCAACAAGATCAGGCTCAGCGAGGCGACGGCGACAATCAATATGTCGTAACTCGCCATGTCTTGGATGTCATGGTAGGTCGAGGCCGTCCCGCCGAGATAGAAGCTCGCGCCCGCCAACGGCGTGTTCTTCACCGCCTCGTGCGCGGCTTGCTTGATCGGCTCGACGTGGGAGATGGCGGCGGGCTCTGCCGGGTCGCCTTCGTGGGTGATGATCATCCGCGCCGCTTTGCCATCCGGCGACAAGAACAGTTTCAGCCCCCGCTGGAAATCGGCGTTGGTGAAGACTTCTGGCGGCAGGTAGAACAAATCGTCGTTTTTGGCCTTGTCGAACGCCTGCCCGAGTGCGGCCGGATTGTCGTTGGCGACGCTCGACTGCGCGGCGATGCCGGAATTGGTGGCGAAGTTCTTCAGCACCAGCTCCTGGTTGATCTCTTGGCTGGCGATCTGGGGCGGGATCAGCCCCACCAGCCGCGGCTGGATCGCATCGAGCTGGTCCAGGCTGGCGGTGAGGTCTTTGAATTTCTCGGTGAGCTGGTCGATGCTGTCCAGCGTTTCGAAAGTGTTGCGCAGGGCGAAGCACACCGGAATGTCATAGCAGTGCTTTTCCCAGTAGAAGTAACTGTGCAGCGGCCGGAAGAAGTCGTCGAAGTTCGCCAGCCTGTCTCGTACCTCGGAAATGATCGCCAGGGTTTCGTGAAATTTCTTGGTCTCGTCATGGGTGGCGCCGGCGAGTTGCTGTTGCAGGACATATTGCTGCCGCAGGATGCCAATCGTCTTCGTCAGTTCGTCCGACTGCCTTAACAAGTCGCGCGCGCGATCCATCTGGTACTTCAGATTCTGCACCTGTCCGACGCTCTGCTGGCTGATCTGGAAAGCGATCGAACTGTGGTCCAGCGGGGCCCCCAATGGCCGGGTGATGGACTGCACCTGGGCGATACCGGGTATGTGCACAACGCCTTTGGCCACCTTGTCCAGGACCAGCATGTCGGCCGGATTACGCAAGTCGTGGTCGGCCTCGATCATCAACAGCTCGGGCTCCAACCGGGAACGGGAGAAGTGCCGCTCCGCGGCGGTGTATCCGACGTTGGCCGCGGCGGTGGCCGGCAGATAGGGCCGGGTGTCGTAGCTGGTCTTGTAGCCGGGCAGGGCGAGCAGGCCGATGAGAGCAATTGCGATGGATACCACCAGGATTGGCCCGGGCCAGCGGACGATGGCGGTGCCGATGCGCCGCCAGCCGCGGGTCTGCAGCACGCGCTTGGGGTCGAACAGACCGAAATGGCCGGCGACGACCAGCACGGCCGGGCCCAGGGTGAGCGAGGCTGCCAGCGCGATCAGGATCCCGATCGCCGCGGGCAAGCCCAAACTCTGAAAGTAGGGCAGCCGGGTGAAACTGAGGCACGCGACCGCGCTGGCGACGGTCAGGCCCGAGCCCAAGACGACATGTGCGGTTCCGCGATACATGCTGTAGTAGGCGGCTTCTCGCTCTTCGCCGGCGGAGCGGGCCTCTTGATAACGGCCGACGAAAAAGATCGCGTAGTCCGTTCCCGCCGCGATCACCAGCAACGTCAGCAGATTCGTCGCGTATGTCGACAGCCCCAGGATTCCGGCATTGCCCAAGAAGGCGACGAATCCGCGCGCCGCGGCCATCTCGACGAGGACCGTCGCGAGGACCAAAACCGTGGTGACGAACGATCGGTAGACAAAAAACAGCATCACCGCGATCACCGCGACGGTCAGGGCGGTGACCTTGTTCGAGCCTTTGCTGCCCTCGGTGAACTGATCGGCGATCAGCGGCGCCGCGCCGGTGACATAGGCCTTGACGCCCTTCGGCAGCTGCACATGATCGACGATGTCGCGGACAGCATCGACGGACTCGTTGGCTTCTGCCTCGCCCTGGCTTCCGGCCAGGAATAGCTGGACGTATGCCGCCTTGCCGTCACTGCTCTGCGAGCCCGCCGCCGTCAGCGTGTCGCCCCAGAAGTCCTGGATGTGCTGGACGTGCTTGGTGTCCTGCTCCAGTTTGTGGATCAACGCGTCATAGAACTTGTGGGCTTCGGCGCCAAGCGGCTGGTCGCCTTCCAGGACGATCATCGCCGAACTGTCGGTGTCGAATTCGTGGAACACTTTGCCGATGTGTTTGAACGCCTGATACGACGGTGCCTCGGGGGAGCTGAGGCCGACGTTGTGCAGCCTGCCGACCTCTTCTAGTTGCGGCACAAAGATATTCGGTATCGCGGCCAACGCGATCCAGAACAACAGGATCGGCACGGCCAGCCGACGGACGGTGTGCGCGGTGGTGGGCTGCCGATCGCTGTGATCGCTCATCCTGACTTGTCCAGGCAGAAGGTGTAGGCGCTCATTTCGTTGACGGTCCTTTCGTCTTTGACGACGCCGTTGACGATGATGCGGCAGCCCAACGTGGGGCCGTTGCCTTGCGCAACCAGGTTGGCGATGACCGCGGGATCGGTGGTCGTGATGGTGTAGGACCACGGCAGCGGCGCGTTGTCGACGCGTTGTGGTGCGGCGTGGACGTCTTGGTAGTTGATGGTTGCGGTTGCGCCCGGCGCGCCGAAAACCTCATAGACAACGTGTTTGGGGCTGAAGGGAATGATCTCGTTCGAGATTCCGCTGGCGTGCGACGCGCTGTTGTGCGAGCCGGACGCGCCGTGCAGTCGGTAGACGCCGAACCCGGCGAGCGACACCACCACGACGGCGACCAGGATCATCCACCGCCGTCTCACCAGACCGGTCACCGAGAAGCGTTTCATCCATTCACCTTTCGGGTCAGGCTCGGGATGACGACGTCGTCGACCAGGGCTTCCACCGTCTGCTCGGTGGGTGGTCGGTTCGGCATGATCGACCGGAAGATCAGATAGCCCGGCAGCAGGTCCCAGAGCTCGTCGCTGATGGCAGCGGCGTCGATCTCACCGCGCAGTGCGGCGTCGCGCAGGACGTCCTGCATCAGGGCCTTGCGCTGGTCGAGAAACTGCAACTGCAGGGCGTCCCGTAGCGCGGGCTGATGCGACACCTCGACGAGCACGGCGCGGATGACGCCGGCCTGTTCGTGGGTTTGCCGGCTGATCAGGTGCCCCAGGCGCAGCAGATCGCCGCGCAGCGTGCCGGTCTGCGGATGCACCGCGATCTGGCGGACGCCCTCGATAAAAGCCGCCAACACCAGCTCGGCCTTCGAGGGCCAGCGCCGGTACACGGTGGCCTTGCTGGCCCGTGCGCGGGCGGCCACAGCGTCCAGGGTCAGGCGGTCGTAGCCGTGCTCCTGCAACAAGTGCAGCGTGACATCGAGCAACTCGGTTTCGCGCGGCGACCAGGGTGAAGGTGCTGCGCCACGCTGAACTGTCCCGGCCACAGCTGCTAACCATAGGGAAATAATGACAGTACTGTCCAGTACCGTACTGTCGGGGACGACCTGTTCAGGTCAATAGCTGAAGTCTTTGATCCCGTCCCAGTCGAGCAACGTCCAGCCCATCGTGGGGCTACCGGTGATCACCACGCGGCCCAGATCGGGCAGCGGATGTTTGGTCGCCAGGCTGTCCTTGGGGTTCTTCACATTCATCAGCGTCCAGTACATGATCGACTCGCCATGCGAGAAAGCCACCGGCTTGCTGTTACCGCTGTCGTAGATCTTCTGCACCGCCGCGCTGAACTGCTCGTTGAACTCCTGACCGCTAATTGACCCGGGGATGGCTTCTTGCAGATCGCCATTCAGCCAACCGGCTGGCGCGAGCAGATACGTCAGGTCCGCGCGCTTCGCCGGGGTGTCGTTGTACCAACCCGCGTTGATTTCCCGCAGTCCGGGCAAAATTTCGACGTGCTTACCCAGCGCGCGGGCCAACGGCGCCGCGGTCTGCTGGGCTCGGAGCATATTGGAGGCGTAGACGCCGTCGAAGTTGTTGCGGGACAACTGGTGGGCGAGCTGCTGGGCTTGGCCCTGCCCCTCCTCGGTCAAGTCGGGGCCTGGGATGTCGGTGTTGATGACGTGCTCGGCGTTGCTCTGCGACTGGGCATGCCGGATGAAGGTCAGGGTGATGCTGCGTACATGCGGTGATCCCGAGCAGGCGCTGACGGTGACAACGGCGGCGAGGACGGCAGCGGCCTTCCAGATGACGGTGCGGGTGCGTTTGCGCATAGCCACAGCCTGCCTTGCCGAGGCCCTCGACGTGGGGCGTTTGCCAGGGTTGGCCCGATAAATCAGCCAAATGGCCGAGTGATGGAATGGCCCTCCGAACCTGACCGAAAAGGAGACCCGCATGGCGATCGACCCGAATGCCGTCGGCGCGACCACCGAACCCATGTTGTTCGAGTGGACCGACCGCGACACCTTGCTCTACGCCCTCGGTGTGGGCGCCGGTCTCGACGACCTGAAGTTCACCACCGAGAACAGCCACGGCATCGACCAGCAGGTGCTGCCGACCTACGCGGTGATCTGCTGTCCGGCGTTCGGTGCGGCCGGCAAGGTTGGATCGTTCAACTGGGCAATGCTGCTGCACGGTTCGCAGGGCATCCGGCTGCACGCGCCGCTGCCGCCCGCGGGGAAGCTGTCGGTGGTCACCGAGGTGGCCGACATTCAAGACAAGGGCGAAGGCAAGAACGCGATCATCATGTTGCGCGGTCGCGGCAGCGACCCCGACACCGGGGCACTGGTCGCCGAAACGCAGACCACGCTGGTGATCCGCGGCGAGGGTGGCGTCGGAGGACAGCCGGGCGAGCGCCCCGTCGCGCCGGAGATCCCCGACCGCGAGCCCGATGCCCGGGTCGCGCTGCCCACCCGCAAAGACCAACCGCTGATCTACCGGCTCTCCGGCGATCGCAATCCGTTGCACAGCGACCCGTGGTTCGCCAAGGAGTTGGCCGGCTTCCCGGAGCCGATCATGCACGGCCTGTGCACCTACGGGTTCGCCGGTCGCGCGCTGATCGCCGAACTCGGCAGCGGGGACGCCCACGCCATCACCGCCATCGACGCGCGATTCACCAAACCGGTGTTTCCCGGCGAAACGCTGACCACGCTGATCTGGCGCACCGAACCCGGCAAGGCGGTGTTCCGCACCCTAGCTTCTGGCGCCTCCGGCCCCGAGGACGGCAGCAATGCCCGGCTGGTGCTCGAGGACGGTGCCGTGGAGTACACCGAGGTTTAGCCGCGCCCTCAACGTGGCAGTCTCGGGCATGGCATTCAAACTCACCTACAGCGACGGGCAGGCCACCGACTACGACGACAGCACCACCTGGGAAGTCGACAGTGGTGTCGTCAAGCTGGGTCGCGACCACGGGGACTGGACGGTCTTCGTCTCGCCGAGTCATTGGGCGACACTCGAACTCGACACCGGCAAAGACGACGACGAAGACGGCTGATGTCGCTGGGTGACTTTGACTGCCGCCCGTTACCTGTCAGGTTGTCGGGCTGTCCGGGCGGCCCGACCGAACGCGCCGAGCCCACCGATGCCGCAGGCCCCGAAGTGGTTGTGCTGAGCCTGGATTGGGTGCGTGGTTTGACCACCGGCAACGACATATTGCACGGCGGGATCGTGATGGCACTGGCGGACTCGTCCGGCGCGGTGTGCGCATTCCTGAATCTCCCCGAGGGCACCGCCGGCACCACCACCATCGAATCCAAGACCAACTTCATGGCTGCCATCCGCGCCGGCACCGTCAAGGCGCACAGCCGTCCGCTGCACGTCGGACGGCGTGTCATCGTGGTCGAAACGGAGATCCGCGGCGACAACGGCAAGTTGGCGGCTAAAACCATTCAGTCGCAAGCGGTTTTGTGATCAATCCGCGAGCCGGCGGGCGAGCCGCTCGGTGAATTCCCGGACCCGGTCGGGGTCGTCCAGCGCATAGCGGGCAGCGGTGGCGCGGTCCCCGTCGTCGCGGTGTCGCACCAGGATTGCGATACCGTCGTCGGCTACCGCGTCGAAGGCATCCTCGTCGGTGATGTCGTCGCCGAGATAGATCGGTAGTCGCGGGCCGCCGCCTTCGTTGTCGCGGATGTGGTCGAGCACCCAGCGCAACGTTTTCCCCTTGTCCCAGTCGACATCTGGACGTAGCTCGATGACTTCGCGGCCGGTCGTCACGCGCAGGGCGGTTCGCTGCCCGGCGCTGCGCACCGCCGCAGCCACCTCGCCGACGCGGTCACGTGCCGCGTTGCGATAGTGCACAGCCACGCCGAATCGCTTGTGCTCCACCATCACACCCGGAATATCGCCGAGCTGGTCGGCCAGCTCGGCGGCGGCTTCCGCCAGCAGCGGGACGCTCGCCGCGGCCTCCGCGTTCTCGTGGTGCTCGCCGTCGGGACCGGTCAGCTCGAATCCATGACTGCCCGCGTACCACAGGCCGGGCAGGCCGATCCGATCCCGCACGTCGGCCAGGTCGCGACCGCTCAAGATCGCCACCGGGCATCGGGCGCTCAGCGATGTCAGCGCATCGGCCGCGCCGTCGACCAGCCGCGCGGAATCGGGGTCGTTGACGATCTCGGACAGTGTGCCGTCGAAGTCGTAGAACACCGCGGGTTCAGCCAGGGCATTGAGCGCCTGCATACCGTCGAGCAGTTCGGACATCCGCCGATCCCCGGTGCGAACGCCGATGTCGTTGACATCGTTGACCACGGCGTCGGCACCAGGCAATTCAGCGGTCGCGATCACCAGTGCGAATCCGGCGGCCCGCGCAACCGACGCGCCCTCATCGGTGGACGTGACGACGGCGCAGCGACCCGCTCGCACCTCAAGTCTGTCGGCCGACGCGGCAAGCGCAGCGGCCTGCGATCGCGCGACGCGCACACCGGCGTCGCGCAGTCTCGCCAGGAACGCGGCGTTGGGCTCACCGTCAAACAGCACGGCGTCCAGGCGGCGTGGGTCGATGGTGACCGACATTGCCCGCCCTGCCTTCCCGCCCCGTCGTCGCGGTGCCGATAGTCAGGTTAGTCGGTGAGCGTCAGACGGTTTTCTTGTCGAACAGCAAGATCGAGTCTTGGGTGAGCAGGTCCAGGCGTGCGACCGCGATTTTGATGCCGTCGGCCAGTTCGCCGATGTCGGCTCCCGTGTCGTAGTCTGCGGTGATACCGAACACCAGGTCGTCGGCGTAACTCAGCACCGCGACTCCGGTGCGCAGCTGCAACGCGATCGGCGGGATCGGCAGCAGCCGACTGACTGTGCGGCCCATCATCTCCAGCCGACGGTGCGGACCCGGGACATTGGTAGCCAGCGTCACGATGCCACGCTGAGGCAGACGGGTGAGCAGTCGAATCAGCCACGAGGACAACATGAATGGGACGTAACCGGTCACCGATACCGCCATGTTGCCGGCCTGGCGCTGCCCGCCCTGCTTGGTCCGGGTCATCCGGCTGTGCACCGTGCGCAATTGCTGGAGCGGATCGTCCTGGTCGACTGGCAGGTAGGGCAACAGCATCGAGATTTTGTTGCCCGGCTGGTCGGCCGTGTCGGGGGAGCGCACCGACACCGGAACCAGGGTGCGTAACGAGTCCGGTCGGGGTTGCTCGCCGCGGTGCAGCAGAACGGAGCGAAAGCCCTCGGTGATTGCAGCCAGCGCGACGTCGTTGACGGTGACGTCGAACTTGTGGCAGACGTGCTCGACGTCGGCGAGCGGTACGCGGACCGCACGGTAACGGCGCATCGACGTCACGGGCCCGACCAGCGACGACCCAGCGGTCGGGCGCATCAGGCTGGTGGCGATTTCGGTCGCGCCGCCGACCGTACGGGTGACCGTGTTGGTGATTTCGGTGGCGGTTCGCCAGAGGCTGCCCAGTGGGCTGGTGCGGGGCGGGTTCTCGGGCACCGGCGTCAGATGCGGGCGCCGCTTGCCCCGCTTGCCCCGCTTGGCCACAGCGGGCCGCGCGAAGACGTCGCCGTCGAACTCATCGCACAGGCCCGCGAGAATCCGGGTCGCCGAGATCCCGTCGGCCATGCAATGGTGGACCTTCATCAAGATCGCCCACCGATTGCCCTTCAGGCCCTCGATGACCCAGCACTCCCACAGCGGGCGATCGCGATCCAATCTGCGCTCCAAGACGTCGGCGACAACGCGGAACAACTCGGTGTCATCGCCCGGCCGCGGCACTGCGATCCGGCGCACGTGACGGTTGACGTCGAAGGCGGGATCCTTCACCCACTGGGGCGCGCGTGCGTCGAAGAGTTGGATGCGCAGCATCTGGGTGCATCGAGGAATCGACTGAACACGCTCTGCCAGCACAGTTTTGAATTCTTCGTAGTTGGGTGCCGCGCCGTCGATGACGGCGATTGCGCCGATCGCCAAGCTGACATTGCGGTCCGAATCCTCGGCCATCAGGAAGCTGGCATCGAGCGTGTTGAGTTGCTCCACGGATCATCACCGCTTCTTCTCGGGGTCTCGCTTGGAATGTGTTTGATTATGGGTGGTGACCATTGGTCAGAGGTGGCGACGAGATTAATTTGTGTAAACAACTGGGGTCGGTTGTCTGGCAACGCAGTTGGATTGCCGCAGCGCGTTGGGTGGGTGGCGAACGATCACCGTTGTTTCTGAGAGTCTCTGATAATCAATCGAATTGGCGATGCCGGACGCACATCGACTTCGGCGACCGTGACAGCACACCCGCCGCTAGTCATTCGAACATATATTCGATACGCTGACTCGGTGGGTTGGAACAACGGACCGCCGGGCTGGTCGGAGATGGAGCGGGTGCTCTCCGGCAAGCCACGCCGTGCCGGCACGCCGACCGTGTGGACTCCGGCGGACGAGGCGCCCCGATCGCCCAGGCGAATGGCCTACCAGCCGCCGGACGAAGACCGCCCGAATCGCTCATCCGTCCCGTACGCCGAGTTGCACGCGCATTCCGCGTACAGCTTTCTCGACGGGGCCAGCGCGCCGGAGGAATTGGTCGAAGAGGCGGTGCGGCTGGGGCTGCGGGCCATCGCGCTGACCGACCACAACGGGCTCTACGGCGCGGTGCGCTTTGCCGAAGCGGCTGTGGAGTTGGACATGCGCACGGTGTTCGGTGCCGAGCTGTCGTTGGGGTCGGGTGCCCGAACCGACGACCCCGATCCGGCCGGCCCGCATCTGCTGGTGCTGGCTCGCGGGCCAGAAGGCTATCGCCGGCTGTCGCGGCAGCTGGCCGCGGCGCATCTGGCCGGCGGCGAGAAGGGCAAGCTGCGCTTCGACTACGACGCGCTCACCGAGGCGGCGGACGGCCACTGGCACATCTTGACCGGTTGCCGCAAAGGCCACGTCCGCTCCGCATTGTCCGCCGGCGGACCGGACGCGGCCTCGGTGGCACTGGCCGACCTGGTGGATCGGTTCGGTCGGAGGCGAGTCAGCGTCGAGCTGACCCACCACGGTTGCCCGGTCGACGACGACGTCAACGCCGAAATGGCTTTGTTGGCAGAGCGATTCGGACTCACCAGCATTGCAACTACTGGCGCGCATTTCGCGGCACCGGCGCGGCGCCAGCTGGCGATGGCGATGGGCGCGATACGGGCCAGGCAATCGCTGGACGAGGCCGCCGGCTGGCTGGCCCCGCTGGGCGGCTCGCATCTGCGCTCCGGTGCGGAGATGGCCCGGCTGTTCGCCCAGCACCCCGACGCGGTCACCGCCGCTGCCGAACTCGGCGAGCAGTGCGCCTTCGGCCTGGCGCTGATCGCCCCGCAGTTGCCGCCGTTCCCAGATGTACCGTCCGGTCACACCGAAGACAGCTGGCTGCGTGAGCTGACGATGGCCGGGGCGCAGCGTCGGTACGGCCCGCGCTCGCAGGCGCGCCAGGCGTATACCCAGATCGAGCACGAGCTGGAAATCATTGCACAACTGAAGTTTCCGGGTTATTTCCTGGTGGTCTACGACATCACCCGGTTCTGCCGGGAGAACAACATCCTGTGCCAGGGCAGGGGATCGGCGGCCAACTCGGCAGTCTGCTACGCGCTCGGCGTCACCGCGGTCGACCCAGTGGCCAACGAGTTACTGTTCGAGCGTTTTCTGTCGCCGGTCCGCGACGGCCCGCCCGACATCGACATCGACATCGAGTCGGATCTGCGTGAGCAGGTCATCCAGTACGTCTACGACAAATACGGCCGCGACTACGCCGCTCAGGTGGCCAACGTGATCACCTATCGCAGCCGTATCGCGGTGCGCGACATGGCTCGCGCCCTGGGATTCTCGCAAGGACAACAGGACGCCTGGAGCAAACAGATCAGCCATTGGAGTGGCCGCCCGTCGGACATCGACGGTATCCCCGAGCGGGTGATCGACCTTGCCGACCAGATCCAGAACCTGCCCCGGCACATGGGCATCCATTCCGGCGGCATGGTGATCTGTGACCGGCCGATCGCCGACGTCTGCCCGGTCGAATGGGCCCGCATGGAAAACCGCAGCGTGCTGCAGTGGGACAAAGACGATTGCGCGGCAATCGGTTTGGTGAAGTTTGACCTGCTCGGTCTGGGTATGCTCTCGGCGCTGCACTACGCCATCGACCTGGTGGACGAGCACAAAGGCATCAAGGTCGACCTGGCCACGCTGGACCTGTCCGAGCCGGCGGTCTACGAGATGTTGCAGCGCGCCGACTCCGTCGGCGTGTTCCAGGTGGAGTCGCGCGCGCAGATGGCCACGTTGCCGCGGCTGAAGCCGAGAGTGTTCTACGACCTGGTGGTCGAGGTGGCGTTGATCCGTCCGGGCCCCATTCAGGGCGGATCGGTGCACCCGTACATCCGGCGGCGCAACGGCCTCGACCCGGTCGTCTACGACCACCCGTCGATGGAACCGGCATTGCGGAAGACGTTGGGAGTGCCACTGTTTCAGGAGCAGCTGATGCAGATCGCGGTGGACTGCGCCGGCTTTACCGGCGCCGAGGCCGACCAACTGCGCCGCGCCATGGGATCCAAGCGGTCGACCGAACGCATGCAGCGGTTGCGCGGCCGGTTTTACGACGGCATGCGGAACCTGCACGGCGCCGCTGACGAGGTGATCGACCGGGTCTACGAAAAGCTGGAAGCATTCGCCAATTTCGGCTTCCCGGAGAGCCATTCGTTGAGCTTCGCGGCGTTGGTCTTCTATTCGTCGTGGTTCAAGCTGCATCACCCCGCGGCGTTCTGTGCGGCGCTGCTGCGGGCCCAGCCGATGGGCTTCTATTCACCGCAGTCGCTGGTGGCCGACGCCCGCCGGCACGGCGTGACGGTGCACGGTCCATGCGCGGCCGCCAGTGTGGTGCATGCCACGCTGGAGAACGCCGGAACCGAGGTGCGGTTGGGTCTGGGTGACGTGCGTCATATCGGCGAAAACCTGGCCGAGAAGCTGCTCGAGGAGCGAAAAGCGCACGGCCCCTTCAGTTCTCTGCTGGACATGACGAGCCGGGTCCAGTTGTCCGTGCCGCAGACCGAGGCGCTGGCCACCGCGGGAGCGTTGGGCTGCTTTGAGATGTCGCGGCGCGAGGCGCTGTGGGCGGCCGGCGCGGCCGCCACGGGTCGGCCTGATCGCCTGCCGGGGGTGGGCTCTTCGTCGCATGTGCCGTCGCTACCCGGGATGAGCGAGGTGGAGTTGGCCGCGGCCGACGTGTGGGCCACCGGCATCTCGCCGGACAGCTACCCGACCCAGTTCCTGCGGTCGGATCTCGACGCGATGGGCGTGATACCCGCCGCAGACCTGCTGTCGGTGCCCGACGGCGACCGGGTGCTGGTGGCCGGGGCGGTCACCCACCGGCAACGGCCCGGGACGGCGCGAGGGGTGACGTTCATCAACCTCGAGGACGAGACCGGGATGGTCAACGTGCTCTGCACACCGGGAGTGTGGGCACGTCACCGCAAGCTGGCCCAGTCGGCGTCGGCGCTGCTGATCCGCGGCCAGGTTCAAAATGCCAGTGGCGCAGTCACCGTCATGGCCGAGCGGTTCGGCGAGCTCACGTGCGAGATCGGATCGAAGTCCCGCGACTTCCGGTGAGTAGTCTCGCACCATGACCCTTGACCTTTCTGTCGACGAACTCCTCACCACCACCCGTTCGGTCCGTAAGCGCCTCGACTTCGACAAGCCGGTGTCGCACGAAGTCCTGATGGAATGCCTCGACTTGGCGCTGCAGGCGCCCACCGGGTCCAATTCCCAAGGCTGGCAATGGGTTTTCGTCGAGGACGAGGAGAAGAAGAAGGCGATCGCAGAGATCTACCTGGACAACGCCCGCGGCTACCTGAAGTCGCCGACGCCCGAATACGGCGACGGCGACGCCCGAGGTGAGCGGATGGGCGCGGTCAGGGATTCCGCGAGCTACCTCGCCGAGCACATGCATGAAGCGCCGGTGCTGATGATCCCGTGCATCGAAGGACGCGAAGACACCCAGCCTCTTGGCGGGGTGTCGTTCTGGGCGTCACTGTTCCCGGCGGTATGGAGCTACTGCCTGGCGCTGCGCTCGCGCGGGCTGGGCACCTGCTGGACCACGCTGCACCTCATTCGTGGCGGCGAAGACAAGGTGGCCGAGATAGTCGGCATCCCCTACGAGAAGTACAGCCAGGGTGGCCTGTTCCCGATCGCCTACACCAAGGGCACCGAGTTCAAGCCCGCCAAGCGATTGCCCGCCGAGCAGCTCACGCACTGGAACACCTGGTAGATCACCCAACGACCGGCACCCGGACCGCGACGGGGCCGGTGCTGTCACATCGTCGCCGCGCCGGCGAAGTTCTGCTGCCGCCACGCCTCATACACCGCAACCGCGGCCGCGTTGGCCAGGTTCAGCGACCGCCGCCCAGCCAGCATGGGGATGCGCACTCGCTCGGTGATGTGCGGATCGGCCAGTGTCGCCGCATCCAGCCCGGTGGGCTCGGGGCCGAACATCAGCACGTCGCCGGCCTGATAGCTGACGTCGGTGAACACATGCGTCGCGTGGGCGCTGAATGCAAACACCCGATGCGGCGCGATCGTCGCCCACGCCTCGTCCAGTGACGGATGGACCGTGACCGACGCGAGGTCGTGATAGTCCAGCCCGGCCCGACGCAGGTTGGGCTCCGAGAGGTCGAATCCCAACGGCTCAACGAGGTGAAGTTCTGTTCCGGTGGCGGCCGCCGTCCGGATTGCATTGCCCGTGTTCGGTGGGATTCGAGGTGAGTAGAACAGCAACCGGAACACAACACACGGTAACCGGGCAAGAGTCAGGCCCCATCACCCGATACCCGCCGTCGTCGGCGTGCGGGAGGCTTTTCGGATTGGTTGCCCGGCCTTCCACTGCAGAGTCTGAAGCGCGTCGGTGAACTCTGTCTGTTCAGTAAGAGTTGTGGTCACTGCCGCCACAGCCTGGCATACTCGCTAAATTGCCAGGCGGATAACGCTGGCCCGTCGCTCGGGGTGAGCGCAATTAGCAGGAAGTCTCATGAACGACGCGCTAACACTGGGATTCAGCGGAGCGGACGCTAACACCGCTCTGGTCCGGTGACCATGTTTGCCCGCTCCAAGTGGGCGATCTCGTCGTCGAAAAACGAACCCGCAGAGAGCAACAGAGTCGAGTCGGCATCGACGAAGCGGCCGGCATCGTGGTCGCTGCGAAATTGGCCGGTCCGGTGGAAAATCGTCGCCATTGTGGCGCTGCCACTCGTGCTGGCAATGGTGTTCGGCGGATTTCGCATTGCTGGTGCGCTCAGCGACGCGCATCGGCTCCGGTTGGCGGCCGACCGTGCCGAAATGGTTCCGGCCATTACCAAATACATGTCGGCGCTCGACGTCGCATTGCTGGCCAACTCGACCGGAGGCGACGCGAACGGCGCGAAGAAGAACTACGACGCCCGTAAAAGTGCGCTCGAAGCCCGGTTGCACGGCACCAACGTTGCGCCCGATGTGGCCGCCGGCGTCGAGGCCATGCTCGACGGCGGACAGTCGTTACTGGACAACGTCGAGTCGAACACCCTCGGCCTGCGTCCCCGAGTGACGACCTACGCGCCCATCTTGTTGACCGCCGAGAATGCGATCGACGGATCGGTGCGCGTTGACAGCGAGCAGATCCGGGCCCAGGCGCAGGGCCTCAGCCGGGCGATCGGGGCCCGCGGCCAGATGGTGATGCAGCAGATGCTGATTGCTGGCGGCGCCGACCTGCCCGAGCCCGAGCTGCGGACGTCGATGATCACCCTGGCCGGTACCGAGCCGTCCACCCTGTTCGGCATGGCCGAAGTGCTGGGTGTCGGCTCCCCGCAGGCCAAGATGCTGCAGCAGCAGATGGTGATCCGGATGGGCCTGATGTCCGATCCGGCGCAGAAGCTGGTGAACAACCCGGCGTTGCTGCACTCGGTGCAGACCACCGACGGGATCGCCGCGCAGATCGTCAAGGACAACACCGAGAAGTTGACCAAAGCCGTCGAGAACCAGGCCCACAACCGTCGCAACGCCGCGATCCGCGACACCGCGCTGGTGCTGTCCGCCATCGTCGCAGCACTCGTGATCGTGTTGCTGGTCGCGCGCTCGCTGGTCGCGCCGCTGCGGGTGCTGCGCGACGGCGCGTTGAAGGTTGCCCACGTCGACCTCGAGCGTGAGATCACCCGGGTGCGGGCCGGTGACGAATCGCCGCCCGAGCCGTTGCCGGTGTACACCACCGAGGAAATTGGCCAGGTCGCGCACGCAGTCGACGAATTGCACACGCAGGCATTGCTTTTGGCGGGTGACGAAGCGCGATTGCGGCATCTGGTCAACGACATGTTCGAGACGATGTCGCGGCGCAACCGGTCGCTGGTCGACCAGCAGCTCTCGCTGATCGACCGCCTCGAGCGCAACGAAGAAGATCCCGAGCGTCTCGACAGCCTGTTCCGTCTCGACCACCTGGCCACCCGGATGCGCCGCAACGGCGCGAACCTGCTGGTACTGGCCGGCTCGCAGAGCTCGCGCGGAGATCAGCGCACGGCCGTGCCGTTGTCGTCGATCATCGGTGCGGCCGCGTCCGAGGTCGAAGACTATCGCCGGGTCGAGACGTCGATGGTGCCCGATTGCACAATTGCCGGCGGCGCCTCCGGCGACATCGTCCACCTGCTTGCGGAGTTGATCGACAACGCGCTGCGCTACTCGCCGCCGGCGTCGCCGGTGCGGGTCTCGGCCGAATTCCGCAGCGACGGCGCGGTGCTGCTGCAGATCGTCGACGTCGGGCTGGGCATGACCGACGGCGACCGCCGGATCGCCAACATGCGCCTGCGGTCCGGGGGAGAGGTCAGCCCCGACAGCGCCCGGCACATGGGTCTCTTCGTGGTCGGTCGGCTGGCCGATCGGCACGCGATCCGGGTTCGGCTGCGCGGCTCGTCACTCGAGGAGGCGCGGTCGGGCACGACCGCGGAGGTGTATCTGCCGTCGACCGTGCTGGCCAGCGCCGACGGTGCGCCGGCGGCGCCGCACGAAACCGGGCCCGTCGCAGCAGCGGCCTTCCCGGCGCCGCCCGAGCCGCTGGTCGTCGCGCCCGAGTTCCCCTCGGAGTCCGAGGACAGTTCGCAGCGACACGGCTTGCACTCGACCGAGTCGTCGATCAGCCTGCTGCCTCGGCGCAGGCCCGGCAGTAGCGGTATCACCGGCGTCCCGGCCGCGCCAGCGCAGCACCCCGAGCCGTCGGGCACTGCCGAAGGGGCCACCGAGCCTTCCCCGGAACAGCCAGTGGCACAGCCGGTTTCGAATACCTCGTCGTTCTTCGGCTCGCGGGCCCGACTCAGCCGGGCGAACCTGAGGCGGTCCGAAACCGAGCCTGCCGCGCAGCGCGAAGTCGACGACGTCTGGGTGGCCGACGCGGCGCCGTCCGGCGATTCCCCCGACGACGACCTGATCTACAAGCAGATGCTCTCCGAGTGGCTGGTCGACCCCCGCGAGTTGGCGCAGAGCCCCGATCTGGACTGGCAGTCGGTGTGGGATCATGGCTGGTCAGCTGCCGCCGAAGTGGAGAACACGCCCGTGCAGACGCACACCGAACAGGGCCTGCCGGTGCGCGATCCCGGCGCACGACTGGTGCCCGGCGGTGGCGAGCGCAAGGGCAACGCACACCACCGCGCCGACGACAACGGGACCATCAACGGCGGAACCCGCACTCCCGCGCATCAAGCTCCGCTGCGCGACCCGGAGGCGGTACGCGCCTCGATGAGCAGCCATTTCGGCGGCGTCCGCGCCGGACGCTCGCATGCCCGCGACAACGACCAAGGATCTTAAATGACCTCTGGCTTCCCACCCGTGCAGCCGAGCCAACCCGCGCCCTCCGACAATTCCCTGGACTGGCTGGTGTCGAACTTCGTCCGCGAAGTCCGCGGGGTGTCGCACGCCATCCTGGTGTCCGTCGACGGGCTGCTGATCGCGGCCAGCGAGCGTCTGCCGAAGGAGCGGGCCGACCAGCTCGCCGCGGTCTCGTCGGGTCTGGCCAGCCTGGCCAACGGTGCCGCTCAGCTGTTCGAGGGGGGTCAGGTGCTGCAGTCGGTCGTGGAGATGCAGAACGGCTACCTGCTGCTGATGCAGGTCGGTGACGGGTCACATCTGGCAACGCTGGCGGCGACGTCGTGCGACATCGGGCAGATCGGATACGAGATGGCCGTCCTCGTCGAACGGGTGGGCAACGTCGTGCAATCGACCCGACGCGCTGGGTCGGATTATTCGGCTCCCGCTGGACGGCCCGCATCGTCACCGAGCGCCTCGCACTCGTGAGCTGCCATGGACATCCGCGAGCCAACGGGGTCTGAGCCGCCGCCACCTGAGGTGAGTCTGGTCCGGCCGTACACCCTGACCGCGGGCCGGACGAAGGCCAACATCGACATCCCGCTGGAAGCGCCGGTGCAGTCGCTCCAATCGGCGATGTTCCACCGGTGGCCGCGGGGCGACGTACGGGGCAGGATTGTGGATCTGTGCGTCAAGAGCCCGTCGGTGGCCGAAATATCGGCTCGGCTCAATTTGCCGCTCGGTGTCACGCGCGTGTTGGTCGGCGATTTGGTGACTTCGGGCTACCTTCGAGTTAACCGGACGTTGACCGAACGCTCCACCGTCGATGAACGCCGCGAATTGATAGGAAGGACGCTCCGTGGCCTACGAGCGCTCTGATTCGGGGGTCGCCCCTTCGCATAGGTCGCGCGACAACGCGTCAACCAAGATCGTCATCGCCGGTGGATTCGGCGCGGGCAAGACAACATTCGTCGGCGCGGTATCGGAGATCATGCCGCTGCGCACCGAGGCGATGGTCACCGACGCCTCTGCCGGCGTCGACATGGTGGACGCCACCCCGGACAAGCGGACCACCACGGTCGCCATGGATTTCGGCCGGATCACCCTCGATGAGGATCTGGTGCTCTACCTGTTCGGGACGCCCGGGCAGCGCCGATTCTGGTTCATGTGGGATGACCTGGTGCGCGGCGCGATCGGTGCGGTGATCCTGGTGGACTGCCGGCGTTTGCAAGACTGCTTCGCCGCCGTCGACTTCTTCGAGCATCGCAACCTGCCGTTCCTGATCGCGGTCAACGAATTCGACGGCATGCCAAGGTATCCCGCTGCCGAGGTGCGTAAGGCCCTGACGCTGCCGGCGCACGTCCCGGTGATCAACGTCGATGCCCGCGACCGCAGGTCGGCGACCGATGCCTTGATCGCGGTCAGCGAATATGCGCTGGCGAGTTTGTCGCCCACCGCGTAGTGGATTGGACTGATTGCGAGCGTTGTTGACGCGAGCACGCATCGCCGTCGAGCAGGCGCTGGCCCTTCGCGCGGCCCACGGCTTGCGGCTGGACGGTGCTAGCGCTTGAGCCTGATGGTCCACCGGACGTAGCCGGCGTAGAACAACGACAGCGCCGCGAGCATGCCCATGTCGAGAAGATAGATGTGTTTCGAGTACTGCCAGATCGGGTCGTTCGTCGGGATCTGCTTGACCTTCACCAAACCCGGGAAATCGATCGACGACGCCCCCGCGGCGTAACCCCAACGGCCGGGCGTCAGCCAGGACAGCTGGTTGAGTCCCGCCCGGCCGGTCACCGGGATCATCCCTCCAGCGAGCACCAGCTGCGACATGATCGACACCACCAGCAGCGGCATGATCTGCTCGTTGGACTGTGCGATCGCCGAGAGCATCAGGCCGAGAATGGCCGAGGCCACGCAGGTGCCGGCGACGGTGACGAACAGCGAAAACGTCGAGTCGTCGAAGAAGGGCGGGTGCGCGGTGGGCGCGCCCTTGCCGAATCTGACGATGATGGTCGCGATCGCCGCCTGGACAGTCGCGAACGCGCAGAACACGGCGACTTTCGCCAGCAGATAGGCGGTGGTAGAAAGACCGACCGCCTGTTCTCGCTTGAAGATCGGTCTCTCGCCGATCAAGTCACGGATGGTCAGCGCCGTGCCCATGAACACGGCCCCGATATTGAGCAGCACCATGATGTACTGCGGCTGGGTGGGCGCCAGTCCGAGCGGGTTGGCCGGACCCAGACCAGGTTTCGGCCCTTTCACGGTCAGCGACAGCGCACCGATCAGGAACGGCAGCACCGCCAAGAATATGGAGTAGCCGCGGTCGGAGATGACCAGCCGAATCTGGCGACGCGCGATCGTGGAGAACTGGCGCCGCAGGTCGGTGTGCACAGGTTCACCGAGGTCGGCAGGTGTTTGCGAAATCGGTGGCTTGGACTCCCGCCTGCTGCCGTCGCGTTCGATGAAGCGGCGGTTCGCTTCGTCGGGATCGGCGCCGACGTTGGCGAAGATGTCCGCCCAGTTGGTGGTACCCAATGCTTCGCCCACCTGGCTGGGGGGCCCGTTGAAGGCCATCTTGCCGCCAGGGGCCACCAGCAGAATCTGGTCGCAGACGTCCAGGTACGACACCGAGTGCGTGACCACCATCACCACCCGGCCGGCGTCGGCGAGCTGGCGCAGCATCAGCATCACCTGACGGTCCAGCGCCGGGTCCAGGCCGGAGGTCGGCTCGTCGAGCAGCAGCAGCGACGGCTGGGTCAGCAGTTCCAGCGCAACCGACGCGCGTTTGCGCTGACCGCCGGAGAGCTTGTCGACGCGGGTGTCGGCGTGCTTGGTGAGTTCGAGCTCCTCGAGCACCTGTGCGACGACCTGTGCGCGTTCCTCTTTGCTGGTGTCCGGCGGCAGCCGCAGCTCGGCGGCGTAGCCCAGCGCCTGGTTCACCGTCAGCTGGCGGTGCACCACGTCGTCCTGGGGCACCATCCCGATCCGGCTGCGCATGGTCGCGTACTCGGTGTGGATGTTGTGACCTTCGAACGTGACCGTTCCGGCGCTTGGCTTGGTGTATCCGGCGATCAACCGCGACAGCGTGGTCTTGCCCGCGCCGGACCCGCCGATGATCGCGGTCAGCGTGCCCGGCCGGGCCGTCAGCGAGATGCCGTCGATCAGTTCCTTGCCGTCGATCCGGAAGTGCACCCCGTTGACTTCCAGGCCACCGCTGCGTGTCGCGGCTTCGGTGCGGCGGACCAGGGTGCCATTGGTCAAGACGAGGTCGATGTTGCCGATCGTGACCACGTCGCCCTCGGTGAGCACCGCCGAGCCGACCCGCACGCCGTTGACGAAGGTGCCGTTGATGCTGTTGGCGTCCCGGATTTCGGTGCCGAGCGGCGAATCGACCAGGAATGCGTGGTGGCGCGACGCCAGCACGTCCTGGATCACGATGTCGTTGTCGTTGGCGCGACCGATCGTTGCCGAGCCTAGGGGCTTGTCCGGTGTCTGCGACCCGGGCATGATCGCCTGGATCATCTTGGTGGCCAGGTTGCCGACTTCGGGCGGTTTGCTGAGCGCTGTCGGACCCATCTCGGTCTTCGGCGCGTAGTTCGGCGGCGGGGGCGGCGGTTGCCGGTGTAGCGGCGGCGGGGGCGGCGCGTGATGGGGCGCGCTCGGCGGATACGTCGGCGGCCGCTGCGAAGCGCTGGGTTGGTAGGCCGGCTGCGGTGGCGCCGAGTAGGGCCGCCGCGGGCCCGGCGGGGGAGGGGGACCCGGAGGCCTCAGCCCGGGCTGCTGGCGCGGCATCGGTTGCGGTGCGTGCAGGGGTTGCGGTGCGTGCAGGGGTTGCGATGTGGGCAGCGGTTGCGGTGCGTGCGCCGGACCTGCGGGCGTCGGTGGGCTGGCGATCCGCATCGACGTCGTCTGCGGCGGCCGGCCGGCGACACCGTCGTGGCGGCCGATTTCGAATCTCAGCTGGGGACCGTCGGGATTGCCGATGCTGATCGTTTGGCCGTCTTGCAGGTCAATCACCGGCACCCGGTGCCCGTTGGCGTAGGTACCGTTCAGCGAGCCGTTGTCGATGGCCCGCCAGCGGCCCTGCTCGAAGCGCAGCAGCAGGTGTGCCCGGGATATCAGCGGATGTGTGATGCGCATGTCGGCGCGCAGATCACGGCCGATCACAATGTCGTGACCTGCGGCGAAGGTGCGTTGAGATCCGTCGTAGCGGACTGTCAGCGCGGGCGGGGAGACGTGACTCATCGCCCCCACATTAGCTGGATGGCTCACTGCACCGATCTTATCGGCTGGGCGTTCAATCCCTGCTGATTGACACGTTGTCAGGTGATCCGGTCACCACGCAGCGGGTGCGGGTGTAGACCGTCGGCATGCAGCGGTTGCAGTGCGTGCACGCGGAACGCACGCCGGCGCCGTCGCGGCCGATCCGGTTGATCAAGTCCGGCTCGGCCAGCAGCGCCCGACCCATCGCGACGAACTGGAAGCCTTCCGCCATGGCCAAATCCATCGTCTCGCGGTTGGTGATGCCGCCCAGCAGAATCAGCGGCATCGTCAGCTCGGCGCGGAATTGCTTGGCTTCGCGAAGCAGATAGGCCTCGCGGTAGGGGTATTCGCGCAGAAACTTGTTACCGGTCATCCGCATGCCCCAGCGCAGCGGTGGCTTGAACGCGCCGGCGAATTCCTTGCGCGGAGCGTCGCCGCGGAACAGGAACATCGGGTTGACCAGCGAACTGCCTGCGGTGAGTTCGATCGCGTCCAAGCCGCCGTCGGCCTGCAACCACTTGGCTGTGGTGAGCGCCTCCTCGACGGAAATACCGCCGCGCACGCCGTCGGACATGTTTAGCTTGGCGATCACCGCGATCTGGTCTTTGACAGCCCGCTTGACGGCCAGCACCATACCGCGGGCCACTTGGGCCCGGTTCTCCAGCGATCCGCCGAACTCGTCGGTGCGGCGGTTGATCAACGGGCTGAGAAACGAACTCGCCAAATAGTTGTGGCCCAAATGCACTTCGACGGCATCGAATCCGGCGTCCACGGCCAGTTTTGCGGCGTCGGCATGCGCGGCGATCACGTCGTCGATGTCCGCGCGGCTGGCCTTCCTGGCGAACCGCATGCCGATCGGGTTGAAGAACCGCACCGGCGCCAGCGCGGTGGCCTTGTTCGAGCGGGCGTTGGCGACCGGGCCCGCGTGCCCGATCTGGGCGCTGACCGCCGCGCCCTCAGCGTGAATCGCCTCGGTCAGCCGCCGGAAGCCGGGCACGGCTTCCGGACGCATCCAGATGCCGTTGCCCTCGGTGCGGCCGCCTTGCGACACCGCGCAGTAGGCCACCGTGGTCATGCCAACCCCGCCGGCGGCCGGCAATCGGTGATACTCGATGAGGTCGTCGCTGACCAGCGCGCCGGGTGTGCGGGCTTCGAAGGTCGCGGATTTGATGGTGCGATTGCGCAGCGTGATGGGTCCGAGTTTGGCCGGTGCCAGCACGTCCGGGGCTTCGGACATGGTCGGGAGCTTACGGTGATCGCAAGGGCGGCGGAGCCGAACGCAGCGGGTCGCCGTCGATCGGCCTTACGGTGATCGCAAGGGCGGCGGAGCCGAACGCAGCGGGTCGCCGTCGATCGGTACCGGGTCGGCATCGGCGGGCATGCCAGACTGAACGACGTGGCTGCAATCACGTTGGACGGCAAAATCACACGTGACGAGATCTTCGTCGCCCTGACGGAACGGGTGGCCGCGCTGACAGCGGCGGGCAAGACGCCCGGGCTGGGCACTGTCCTGGTAGGCGAGGATCCGGGGTCGCAGGCCTACGTCCGCGGCAAGCACGCCGACTGCGCCAAGGTGGGAATCACCTCCCTGCGCCGCGACCTGCCAGCCGACATCACCCAGGCCGAGCTCAACGAGACCATCGACGAACTCAACGCCAACCCGGAGTGCACCGGCTACATCGTCCAGTTGCCGCTGCCCCGGGGCCGGTTGGACGAGAACGCGGCTTTGGCACGCGTCGATCCCGCCAAGGACGCCGACGGCCTGCATCCGACCAATTTGGGCCGGTTGGTACTCATGGACCCCGCCCCGCTCCCGTGTACCCCGCGCGGCATCGTGCATCTGCTGCGGCGCTTCGACGTCGAGATCGCGGGCGCCCATGTCGTGGTGATCGGCCGTGGTGTGACGGTCGGCCGACCGCTCGGACTGCTGCTGACCCGCCGCTCCGAGAATGCGACGGTGACGTTGTGCCACACCGGAACTCACGATCTCGGTGCGCTGACGAAGCAGGCCGACATCATCGTTGCCGGAGTCGGTGTGCCGCACATGCTGACCCCGGACATGGTGCGTCCCGGCGCCGCAGTGATCGACGTCGGCGTGAGCCGGGTCGACGGAAAACTCACCGGCGACGTGCATCCCGACGTCTGGGAGGTCGCCGGCCACGTATCGCCCAATCCCGGTGGTGTGGGTCCGTTGACGCGTGCGTTCCTGCTGACCAACGTCGTCGAGTTGGCCGAGAGCCGCTGACCATGCGCCGACTGCGACCGCAATGGCCTTTTCTGTGGGTGGTCCTGATCTTTGTGGTCGCGTTCAGCTTGGCAGCGGCCAACTTCTGGCGTCGCGGCGCGCTGTTGATCGGGATCGGGGTCGGCGTGGCCGCTGTGCTGCGTTTGGTGCTCACCGAAGATCGCGCAGGCCTATTGGTGGTGCGTACCAAGGCAATTGACTTCACCACGATGGCGTCGGTCGCGGCAGCGATGGTCTACATCGCCTGGACGATCGACCCGCTGGGAACGCGTTAGACGCCGGGCCCTCTCGTTATGCCACTGGTCGTTACGCCGTTGCCGCCCAAGAGATTTGCCATCTGCTCGGGGCAGTAGGTCCGGATCGCGATAGTGGTGAACAGCCGGGCCGCCTGCGGCGACATGCCGCGATGCGCAACACCCGACGCGGCGGCGGCGAAACTGCCGCCCGGTTGGGCGAGCATCGGGCAGATGGACTGACCCACCGCCATCGCGTTGCCCGGTTCGCCGTACTCGATTCCGGCGTGGCTGAGCGCGTCGATGAAGTTGTCGTCGCTGGGATCTGCCCCACCGGGTATCGAGAATGCGGTGGCCACGCTGATCAGACACCCGACGCCCACCAGCGCGCGCACCATCAACGGCTGGTTGCTGAGCAACGGCATCCCCATGGCCACGAACTGTGCTCTACCCCAGTCACGTCCAGAACACGGCGCGGTAAAGGTTCACGCACATTTGGGGCGACACTCGGGTATGCGCGTGCTGTCGCGGCGTGTCTGGGGTTCGCGTGCATGACAATTCGGGTATGACGGGTGAGATCTCACGTCAGACGTTTCTGCGCGGCGGCGCAGTGGCGTTGGCGGCCGGCGCCTTTATCGGTTCGGGCCGTGCCGGCGGTGCGCCCGTTGCCTCCGGATGGGAGGGATTGGCTATCGGCGGGCCGGTAATCCAGCCGGATGCTCCGCAATTCGGTCCGGCCAAAGCGGTTTTCAACACCAACTACAACGGTTTGACGCCGGCGGCGGTCGTGGTCCCGATCTCGGCAGACGATGTGCAGAAGGCAATGGCGTTCGCTGCCACGAACAACCTCAAGGTCGCTCCGCGCGGCGGCGGGCATTCCTATGTCGGCGCGTCGACCGCTAACGGCACGATGGTGCTCGATCTGCGGCAACTGCCCGGCGGCGTCGAATACGACCCTGCCACCGGGCTGATCACCGTGCCGCCCGCGACGAGTCTGTATGCAATGCACCAGGTGTTGGCGGCGGCAGGCCGGGGCATTCCGACCGGTACCTGCCCGTCGGTCGGCGTTGCGGGCCACGCCCTGGGCGGTGGGCTGGGTGCGCATTCCCGGCACGCCGGGCTGATGTCCGACGCACTGCGATCGGCCACGGTGGTGCTGCCCGGCGGCCAAGCGGTCACCGCGTCGGCGAATTCCCAGCCCGACCTGTTCTGGGGATTGCGCGGCGGCGGGGGCGGAAACTTCGGCGTGACCACCTCACTGACGTTCGCGACGTTCCCGGCCGGTGAGGTGGACGTGGTGAACCTCGACTTCCCGCCGCAATCGTTCGTTCAGGTGCTGGTGGGCTGGCAGAACTGGCTGCGGACCGCCGACCGGAGTTGCTGGGCGCTGGCGGATGCCGCCGTCGACCCGATGGGCATGCACTGCCGCATCCTGGCGACCAGCCCGGCCGGATCGGGGGCCGGTGTGGCGTCGGCCATCACGTCGGCCGTCGGCATTCAACCGAGCGGCACCGAGAGCCACACGTTCAACTATCTGGACCTGACCAATTACCTCGCGGTCAACAACCTCAACCCCGCGCCGCTCGGATACGTCGGTGGCTCAGACGTTTTCGCGACCATTAC
Source organism: Mycobacterium sp. (assembly GCF_039583785.1). GTDB lineage: Bacteria > Actinomycetota > Actinomycetes > Mycobacteriales > Mycobacteriaceae > Mycobacterium. Next base: position 573 of record NZ_JAVKSG010000002.1, on the reverse strand, counting down.
GCCGGCTGTGGCGCAGGGTATCGCCGCGGCAGTCGACGCGTTTCCGCGCGGTGCGGGTCGCATGCTGGCGATCATGCATGCGCTCGACGGTGCCCTCGCCGATGTGCCGGTGGGAGCAACCGCCTTCCCGTGGCGCCGGCAATCGTCGTTGGTGCAGTGGTATGTCGAGACGTCCGATGTCTCAGGTGCTCGCGACTGGCTTGCTGCCGCCCACCGAGCCGTGCAGCCGTATTCGGTTGGCGGGTATGTCAATTACCTCGAGGCGTACCAGCCGGCGTCGCGGTACTTCGGCCCGAATCTGCCGCGGCTGGATGCCGTTCGGCAGAAGTACGACCCTGGCCGGGTGATGTTCTCCGGCATGCCGGTCTGAAATGGCCTGTTTTATCCACAGTTCTGCCTTTGTCCACCGTTGGCGTTCAGCGGGGTGCGGGGTGTCGGACCGTGTCGTTACAATTCGAACATGCGTTCTAGTAGTCGGGAAGAGGTGGTCGAGGTCCTCGACGCGCTCGAGGCCGATTACAAACGCGCCGTGGACCTGACGTTCGATGTGCTCACCACACCTGAGCGGTTGGC
>NZ_JAVKSG010000001.1:0-301090 GCF_039583785.1 Mycobacterium sp. | reverse complement strand
AGAACAACCACCCACCCCAGCCAACCAATCCCCAGGTCAAACCGGGGATTCACCTATTTCAACAGCCGTAACTTCGGGTTAGACGACGCGGCGGCGGCGGTGATGCTGAGCGAGGTCGGCCCCGCCGAGCAGGCGTTGGACGGCATCACCGCGCCGCATCGGTCGTGCTGACGAATTACAGTGTCGCCGGCCGGATGACGACCACCGACTTCGTCTTCGAACCCTCGTCACGCAGCAGCGCCATGACATGGCCGTCGGCGGTGTGTGCGGCGTAGACGCCGTCGATCCCGGCCGGGTTCAGCGCGCGCCCGTTGCCGACCGAGTCGGCCTCCTCGTCGGTGAGTTGCCGGTGCGCAAACAACCGCAGGCATGCTTCGTCGAGAGTCAGGCTCAGCGCGGGCTGTTCGGCGATCTCGTCGAGCGAGCGGGCTTGGTCTATCCCGAACCGGCCGACTCTGGTGCGGCGCAACGCGCTCAGGTGACCTCCTACCCCGAGCGTCGCGCCGACATCGCGGGCCAGGGCGCGAATGTAGGTCCCTGACGAGCAGTCCACCACGACATCGACGTCGACGACTTCGTGGTGGCGACGCACTGCCAGCATCTCGAACCGGTCGATACGCACCGGCCGCGCGGCCAACTCGACGGCGCGGCCCTCGCGGGCCAACCGGTAGGCGCGTTGCCCGTCGACCTTGATCGCGCTGACCGCCGAGGGAACCTGCGCGATATCACCGCGCAACGCGGCGATCGCCGCTGCGATCGCCGCGTCGGTCACACCGTGGGCCGAAACCTCTTGGGTGATATCGCCTTCCGCGTCCTCGGTGGACGTGGACTGGCCGAGTCGGATGGTGGCCGCGTACGACTTCGAGGTTTCGGTGACCAGGCCCAGGATCTTGGTGGCCCGCTCGATCCCGATCACCAGAACACCGGTGGCCATCGGGTCCAGCGTCCCGGCGTGCCCCACCCGGCGGGTGCCGAAGATCCGCCGGCAACGCCCCACCACGTCGTGACTGGTCATACCGGCCGGTTTGTCGACGATGACAAGGCCCGGGTTCGCTGGCCTGACCGTCATAGGGTGATCGCCGTGAGCACCAACTCGCGGTCCACCGACCACCGCCCGGCCAGCGTGCTCAACGGCGGACCCGAAAGTGTCTCCCCGTCGATGAGGATCGTCGATTCGAACCCACCGGCCGAGCCGGAGTCGTCGACGGTGAAGGTGATGTGCGCGTCTTCGAAGCCGAGCCAACGCTTGGTCAGCGGAAACCATGCCTTGTAGGTTGCCTCTTTGGCACAGAACAGGATTCGGTCCCAATGCACGTCTGAAGGCAAGGCCGCCAGCTCGGCACGTTCGGCTGGCAGGCTGATCGCGTCGAGCACACCGTCCGGCAGGACGTCATGCGGTTCGGCGTCCACCCCCACCGAGCGGACCGCACCGTCGCGACCGACCACCGCGCCGCGATAACCCGCGCAGTGCGTGAGGCTGCCCACCACACCGTCGGGCCAGCAGGGCTCACCCTTCTCCCCCTTGAGAATCGGCGTCGGCGGAAATCCAATCTTGCCCAACGCAATGCGGGCGCAGTACCGGACGGTGATGAACTCGTTGCGCCGCTTGGCCACCGACCGTTCGATCAGCGGCTCTTCTTCGGCCATCGGCGTCAAACCCGGCGGGTCGGAATACAACTCGGCGCAGGCCAGGTCGGCGACGTCGGGCAGCACCGCGAACATCAAGGTGGTCAGGGTCATCGCAGCTACCGCCCACGCAGCCGGTCGCGGAACTGCTGAGCCTGTGCCCGCATCTCCGGGGTGATGACGAAGTGGCCGCCGAAGTCGTTGAGATAGCCGGGCGCGTACTGCGGATCGGGCAGGATCTGGCGCAACCAGCTGTACGGCTTGCGCCGGCGCCACTCGCGCGGATAGCCCACCGACACCTCTTCGAAGCGGACGTGGTCGTACCAGGTGGTCCGCGGAATGTGCAGGTGTCCATAGACCGAGCACACCGCGTTGTAGCGGGTGTGCCAGTCCGCGGTCTCGGTCGTCCCGCACCACAGCGAGAACTCCGGTAGGAACAGCGCGTCGCACGGCTGGCGGACCATCGGGAAATGGTTGACCAGCACCGTCGGGTTCATCCAGTCCAGGTCGTCGAGGCGCTTGCGAGTCGCCGCGACACGCTCATGGCACCACGCCTCGCGAGTCGGGTAGGGCTCCGGCGAGAGCAGGAACTCGTCGGTGCACACGACGTTGCGCTCCCGCGCGATCGCCAGCCCCTCGGCTTTGGTCGTCGCGCCCTTCGGCAGGAACGAATAGTCGTAGAGCAGGAACAGCGGCACGATGGTCGCCGGACCACCCCGCTCGGTCCACACCGGGAACGGATGCTCCGGACTCACCACCCCCAGCTCGTCGCACACGTTGACCAGGTAGTCGTAGCGATCCCGCCCGAACACCTGCATCGGATCCCTGTTGGTGCTCCACAGCTCGTGGTTGCCGGGCACCCAGATCACCTTGGCGAACCGGCGGCGCAGCAGGTCCAGCGCCCAACGGATCTCGTCGGTGCGTTCGGCAACGTCGCCGCACACGATCAGCCAGTCGTCCGGCGTCGACGGATACAACGACTCGGTGACCGGCTTGTTGCCCACGTGGCCGGTGTGCAAATCCGATACCGCCCACAGCGTCGGCTGCCGTGCGGTAGGGGGCCGCTGCCCGTGTTCGTGCCAAGCCACGACTGACAAGCCTAGCCAGTCCGCGGACCAGAGCCGCCGCAGCGGACTAGAACAGGTTCTCGTTTACTCTGTGGCGGCACGGGTGTGACTTGTAAGCTCCCGGCAGACGACGAATGACCCGAGGGGGCGAGATGGTCGGCAGGCTGCGCCTCCTTGCGGCGTTCGGAGCCCTGTTCACGGCGGTGATCGTGACATGGCAGAGCGCCCCACCGGCCGCCGTCGGTGGATCCAGGGTGGAGCTGCGGTCTACCGCCGCGCCGATGGACCCGCCCACCACGATGAAAAGCCCGATCGTGGCGACCACCGACCCGAGCCCGTTCGATCCGTGTCGGGACATCCCGTTCGACGCGGTCCAGCGGCTGGGCCTGGCCTTCACCCCGCCGATACCCGAGGAGGGCCTGCGCTGCCACTTCGACGCCGGGAACTACCAGTTGGCGGTCGAACCGATCGTCTGGCGGAAATATGACCAGTCACTGCCCGCCGACGCCGTCGAGACCACGATCAACGGCCACCGTGCCGCGCAGTGGTGGAACCTCAAGCCCACTTATCACAACAGCTACTTCTACTTCTCCTGCATGGTGGCCTTCAAAACCAGCTACGGGCTGATCCAGCAGTCGCTGTTCTACTCCACGATCTACTCCAGCCCGGAAGTCGACTGCCCAGCGACGAACCTGCAGCGCGCCAACCAGCTTTCGCCGTACTACAAGTTCTAGGCCCGCTATCGCCGTCACCGCCATAACCTGATGCGGTGACGACCACCTACCGGCCCGCCGCGTCGACGCTGCGCACACTGCCCCGACGACTCGTCAACCGCGCCCTCACCAAGGCATTGCGACTGCCAACGCCGACCACCAGCTACACCGTCAGCGAGGTCAGGATCCCGATGCGCGACGGTGTCGAGTTGGTCGCCGATGTCTACCAGCCCACCGGAGATGTCGTCGGCACCCTGTTGGCCCGCGGCCCCTACGGCCGGGCATTTCCCTTCTCGACCGTGTTCGCCGACCTGCATGCCGCCCGCGGCTACCGGGTGGTGTTGCAAAGCGTGCGCGGCACCTTCGGGTCCGGCGGTGACTTCTCGCCGATGGTCAACGAGGCGGCCGACGGCGCCGACACCGTCGAGTGGATGCGTCGGCAACCATGGTTCACCGGTCGCTTCGCCACCATCGGGATCTCGTATCTGGGCTTCACCCAATTCGCGCTGCTGCAGGATCCACCGCCGGAACTCGTCACGAGCGTGATCGTCGCGGGTCCGCACGACATGAGCCTGTCGGCGTGGGGTACCGGCTCGTTCACGGTCAACGACTTCCTCGGCTGGAGCAACCTGGTGGCGCACCAGGAAGATCCGGGCCGGATCCGCGCCGGCATCCGCCAACTGCGGGCGCAGAAAAGCGTGGTGCGTGCCGCCGGTGAGGCTCCGCTGGGCGCAGCCGGCCGGGTCCTGCTCGGCGACGGGGCACCGTGGTGGGAGTCCTGGCTGACTCCTCCGTCCGACGACAACCCGTTCTGGGGGCCGCTGCGAGTCGACTCCGCCCTCGATCGAATTCAGGTGCCGTTGCTGCTGCTCAGCGGATGGCAAGACCTGTTCCTGCCCCAGACGCTGCACCAATTCCGGCATCTCCGCGGGCGCGGAGTCGACGTCGCGCTGACCATGGGTCCGTGGACGCACACCGGATTACTCATCGCCGGGCTGTCCACCATCGCCAGGGAAACCCAGGAATGGCTGGACACCCACCTCGCCGGTCGCCCCGCAGCACCACGGTCCGGCCGATTCCGGTTCTGGGTCTCCCACGAGGGCTGGCGCGAGCTATCCGACTGGCCGCCGAATACGACCGAGCGCGCGCTGTACCTACAGCCGGGCGGCGGCCTGGCCGACACGGCTCCCCCGGCCGGATCCTCGGCGAGCTTCCGCTACGACCCTGCCGACCCGACTCCCACCGTCGGGGGCCGACTGCTCTCCCCTGACGGCGGCTACTGCGACGACACCGCGCTGGCGTATCGCCGCGACGTGCTCAGCTTCACCAGTGACGCGCTGACCGACGACCTTGTCGTGCACGGCAATCCGGTCGCCGAATTGGCGCACAGCGCCGACAACCCGTATGTGGACGTGTTCGTCCGGATCAGCGAAGTCGACGCCAAGGGTCGCTCCCGCAACGTCAGCGACGCCTACCGGCGATTCACCGAGGCCCACGAGCACCTCCGCCTCGAGCTGGACGCGGTCTCTCATCGGTTCCGGGCCGGGACCCGCATCCGGGTGCTGATCGCCGGCGGCTGTCATCCGCGCTTCGATCGCAATCTCGGCAACGGCGAGCCGTCGTCGACGGGCAGCCAACTCACACCGTCCACCCACCAGGTGCACTTCGGCACGTCCCGAATCGCGTTACCGGTCGGCTCCTGAGGGACGCCTCCGACCAATGACGAATGACAGCGCTATTCGACCGCTGCACGGACGCGCGCAGCCACGTCACGCAGGGTGGCTTCGTCGTACACCGGCGTGCCCAGCGACGGGCCGGTCAGGGGTAACGACACCCAGCTCGTGCATCCGGCATAGTCGGCCCGCCGGGGCAGTTCGACCGGATCGATCAGCGGGATGGCTTGCACGACCAATACGGACAGCCGATGCTTCGGGCGAAAGTCCAACCGGTCACGACGCACCGATTCTGCCGTCCAGATGTGCAGGTCCTCGATCGCGTCGATGTTGTCCGGCCGGTTGACCGGCAGGGCCGCAACGACTTTCGCCGCCGCTCGCACGACGAGCCGGTCGGCGCTGCGGTCGGGTGCCGCGGTGTCGATCAGGTCGCGGAATTCGGGTCGCACCCGCTCGGCGTGGCTGTGCGCCAGCGTCGGGAACAACAGAAACTCCCGGGCAGCTGTGAGGTAGAACCGCTTCTCGCCGATGCCGCCCTTACGCAGCAACACCTGTTGGCGGCCCTCCAGCAGCGCGTGCACCGCCGCACTCCACTCCTTGAGCGCCGGCGTCGTCGCGGTCTCGGTCACCTCGCGGCACATGCCCGCAACGATAGGCGCGCCCTCACCAGACCGTCACCGGCCGCGGATGCCGATGGGCCCGCAACCTCTGGTCTTTGGTCACCAGACGCCAGCCGTGTTCGACGGCGGTGGCGTAGATCAATCGATCGGCCGGATCCCCTGGAAACCCGGATGGCAGCGACGCCGCCGCGGCAGCTATCGCTGGAGTAAGGCCGATCGTGCGCACGTGCTCGGCCAACTGCTGCAGCCACGACCGCAGCGGAATCGTGATCTGGATGCGTTCGTGTCCGGCGAGCCAGGCCAGTTCGTACCAGCTGATCGCGGCGACGGCGAGTTCGTCAGCCTGCTCGATAACCCGGCCGGCCGACTGGCTGATCCGTTGAGGCTCCGCCGACCACCAGTGCATCACGTGCGAGTCGAGCACCACGGTGGTCATGTGCGCCGCTCCTCCTCATCGCTGCGCTCTGAATCGTCGCCGGCGCGCGTCATGTGCGCCGCTCCTCCTCATCGCTGCGCTCTGAATCGTCGCCGGCGCGCGTCATGAGGCGGCCCACGCCTCACCGGTGCCGAACAGCTGATCTTCATCGGCGGCCGTCATCGCCATCCCCGCCAACCGCCCTTTGAGGGCGTGCGGCCCAGTCGCTGCCACCAGCCGAGCCACCGTCCGACCGTGCTTGGTGATCTCGACTTCTTCGCCGTCGGCGACGTCGTCGAGCAGAGCGAGGATCTTCGCCTTCACCTCCGTTGCGGTCATTTTTATGGTCACCGAGCCATCTTACTGGTCCGCAGTGATCGACCAACTACGGTGATCCCCATGACTGACGAGATTTTGCTGATCCACACCGACGAGCGGGTGCGAACCCTGACCCTGAACCGGCCGCAATCGCGTAACGCGCTGTCGGCCGCGCTGCGCGACCGGTTCTTCGCCGCCCTGGCCGACGCGGAAGCCGACGACGACGTCGACGTGATCATCCTCACCGGCACCGACCCGGTGTTCTGCGCCGGGCTGGACCTCAAGGAGCTGGGCGGGCAGACCGCGTTGCCGGACATCTCGCCGCGCTGGCCATCGCTGAGCAAGCCCGTGATCGGCGCCATCAACGGCGCCGCGGTGACCGGCGGGCTGGAGCTGACCCTGTACTGCGACATCCTGATCGCTTCTGAGCACGCACGATTCGCCGACACCCACGCCAGGGTGGGCCTGCTGCCCACCTGGGGGCTCAGCGTGCGACTCCCCCAGAAGGTCGGCGTCGGACTCGCCCGTCGGATGAGCATGACCGGCGATTACCTGTCCGCGCAGGACGCGCTGCGCGCCGGCCTGGTCACCGACGTGGTGCCGCACGAGGAGTTGCTGCCCGCGGCGCGCACAGTCGCGGCGAGCATCGTCGGCAACAACCAGCCCGCAGTGCGCGCGCTGCTGTCGTCGTATCACCGCATCGACGATTCGCAGACCGCCGAGGGCCTGTGGCTGGAAGCGACCGCGGCGCGGGCGTTTCGGACCTCAGGCGACGACATCGCCGCCAACCGCGAGGCGGTGCTGCAGCGCGGTCGCGCGCAGGTGCGCTGATCTTCTGTGCTGCCGCGGCGGCGTTTTCGCAGCTCAGACCAGCCGGATCTGGAAGGTGAACTCATGGCCGGCGATGCTTTGTCGTATTTCCCGACGCCGTCGGCGGCGCCGTCGCCGGGCTGGGCGTCCAGATTGCCCAACGACTCGGGCACACACCCCGCTCCCGACATCGCGGTCTGCGCGGCATGTAAGTCTTTAACATAATCCCCACGCACCGAGTCGACTTGCGCCAGAGCCGATTTGACGACGCCAACGGCATGTGTTGTCTCGCCCATCAGTTAACACCTCCACGGTGTACCACACTTAGGGATACCTTTTCTGGTGGTGCGGATGCGCCCGGTACTCCATAGACTGCTTGCGACGCACCGGCCACCGTTTGCCGGCGGTATATGCGGCAAAATAGAAGATGGCGAACAGGCCAGCCGTCATGACGGCGACAATTCCGAATTGGAGCCGCTGTCCGCGCGCTACAGGGTAATCCCAGCTCGCGTCGAAGTAACCAAGGCCATTGGCTACGATTAGCAGACCGAGCGCCGATAGTAACGCAATCGACGGATTATGTTTATCTCCAGTATAGGCGAGGAGGTTGACCACGCACATGGCCGTGGCAGGTAGCAGCAACCACCAATATTTCTTGGCGCTGGTCAGTCCGCCGTAGGAATCTGGAGCCGGGTCGTAGTCGGGGTCTGCCGTGGCCGACACGGGCTCAACGGCAGGAGTTGGGTCGGGCAGGCTGTCCCGGACGTGTAATGCGTAGACCTTCCCGCCAATCTTGATAAACGGCGAATAGATGTACGCAGATGCCGTCATGAAAGCAAGCCCGAAAAGGGACATGCCGACGCCCAGCTTCCAATCTGGGACAGCAGCCAAGAAGACGCAAATAGCCGCCGCGCCGACGGCCGCCCAGTAGGGTCGCCTCCATTTGCGGTCCTGCCGGAGCCATAGCGGCGGCAAAACTGCCACCGCTAAAAAAACCAGAGTGGCCACGAAGAAGAATAAGGTATGCGGTTGATCGAGCGATGGCTGAGAAGCTGACGCAGTTGCATTCAGAGCGCTAATCTCCTCACAAGCCACTCGTAATCACAAACCCCAAGGGAGAAAACCTCGTTTTTTATTCCGTTTCGCCCGTAAAGCGAGAGGTCAGGACCGATACCTTTTTCGGAGGCGAGGATGCGCCTGGTATTCCATCGATTGTTTGCGCCGCAGCGGCCAACGCTTGCCTGCTGCATATGCGGGCAGATATAGCAGCGGAAATACCCCTATTGTGATGATCGCGATAATCGCGAATTGCAAGCGCTGTCCGCGGGCGATCGGATAGCCCCAAATCACGTCACCGTAACCCAAGCTAACGGCTCCCGCGATGACAAAGGCAGCAGCCGTCGGTGCCAGCCACCAAGGCTTGTCTTTATCTGTGACGATGACGCAGAACACGCACAGTCCCATGGCGAAAACTCCTTGCCACCATGTCTTCTTGGCGGTAGCCATTCCGCCGTACGAGTCGGGTGCCGGGTCATAACCAGGGTCGTCGCTTCCCGGCAGTGGAGTCCCATCCAGGGAGGGATCGGGCTGACTGTCCGCCACATAGAATGCGTAAATCTTGCCGCGAATCTTGATATATGGGGTGTAAGAGTACGCGGTGAATACCATCAAAAAGCAAGCAAGACCTGACAGAATTGTTCCCGACTTCCAATCCGGCGGATACAGAAGTAGAAAAGCGGATATCGAGGTGAGGAAAGCGCCACCCCAATACGCGCGCCGCCCCGCGCGGCGATTCTTTGATGATGCCAGGAGCGTAAGGAGCATGCCAATGGCGCCTGTCACCATGAAGAATGTATTTACGTGACGCACGCCACTACTCCTTAAGCCATTGGTGTACCTTGTCGGCGCCCCATTCGCCGCCGAATGCACCAACTGTGCCGCCGATGAGGCCGAGCATGAAAGCCCCCAGTGGCCCGCCGACGATCTCACCACCCGCAGCTCCTAACCCACCGAGTTCCGTTGCGCCGGCCCAGCCGCCGGCAGCTTTCGCGGCAACTTCGCCTGGGTCGGCACCGTGTGTCAATTCGTACGTAGCTGTCCCGAGCTCGAGCAGGCTGCCGAAGCGGCCTATACGCTTGCCGAGCTTTTCGAATGCTTCGACGTCGTCGGTGTTGAGTGCTGCTGCTTCGGGTGTCCAGTGGCTGCCATGGTCTGTGACCAAGCCGGCGTATTTGTCGAACGCTTTTTCTCCGCTCTCGAAGACCTTGCCGGCACCGCCAGCGGCCTCGATGTATTCCTCGGGGATTTTGCCGTGGGCAAGGCCTTCGACGACCGCTGCAGCGCCTTGCGGTGACATGCCGGCCTGCTGCAACTGACCGGGCAGGCGAGCAAGCACGCTGGCCCGGTCTGCGCCTTCCGTCTGATCGATGACTTGCGTCGCCTCGTCGGTCGACATCGGTTGCGGGTGCCAGGGGACTTGGCCGTTTTCCAGGTCGTGTTGCAGTTTGAGCCTGGCTTGGGCCCGGATCCTGGCGTCACCGCCAAGTACAGGGTCGCTGGGCACCGGACCGGTCGCGTTCGCGACGTTGTAGTCATCGAGGCGTTCCCCGGCCAGCCGGTGGGCTTGGGCAGCTTCGTGCGGGTCATAGCCTGGTCCGAAGCGGCTGGTTGGGTCGGTGATGGCCGCGTAGTCTTTGAGCCGCTGGGCGGCGGCGGCCTCATCGTCTGTCATATTGCCGGGAGAGCCGGCGTTGTTGGCTAAATAGTGGGTGCGCCCGGCGGCGTGGGCTTTATCCACCATGGCCTGATCTCGTGCCCGCTGACCGGACGTGTCGTATTTCGCTGCTGCGTCGGTGGCGGCATCGCCGGGCGCGGCGTCCAGATCGGCCAGCGACTCAGGCACAAACCCGGCCCCCGACATCGCGGTCTGCGCGGCATGCAAATCGGCGGCATAGCCCGCGCGCACCGAGTTGACTTGAGCCAAAGCCGATGTGACGACGCCGACGGCGTGCTCGTGCAGCCCGCCGGTATCCTGATTATTAGTCTTGGCCGCCGCCATCTGGTCGTCGATCTCATCCAGCGCGCCATCAGCTTCGCCCAGGGCGTAGTCGCTGTGGCGCTGCGCAGTGACCAGCGAGGCGGCCACCTGCTCCAAGCTGGCCGCGATCTGCGGCAACGCATCTGTGTGCCCGGCCAGCGCAACAGTGGCCTGACGCACTTCGGCAGATTCGTTGATCGGATGCTCGCTGCCATTGCGCCGATAACCCGCCTCGAACTTCTGCTTGGCCTTGTCAAAATCGTCGTCGGCCTCTTTGACGCGGTGGCCGGCCTGGTGAAACGCATCGGCGAGCTTGTTGATCGCCTGGGCGTCACCGGCCTGCAACTCGTCATCGAGTTTCCACGGATTCCCGCCGGCCGCCCCGCACAACTCACCGACATCAAGGTTGGCCAAAAACGGTGGCGCCCCCACGAATGGCCTACAAAATCTCGTCGCCAGCTGAGGTAATGGCCTCACCCGCCGACTCGTCGGTGCCGCTCAACACCTGCGCAGCTGTGACCGCTTTGCCCGAAACCCCGCTCAACGTCGTGTGGTGGCCACGCAACCGATCCTGATGCAGCTGATGGACACCACTCACCACACCGTGAAACTGATGCGCCTCGGCAAAATCACCGAAAATTCCCGACGCCACATCCGCACCGGCCAGCGCCTCCGCAGCATCCCGAGCCGACTCCGCGGCGTAGCGGCAGCACTCACCACCGGCCATCAAATGGTCGACATCGACCTCGAATGCTTGTGCTACCACGCAATGCATAGTAACGCCGCACGCCCCCAAAGAATGACACCAAATTGACAGCAGTACCGAAAGTTCTCACCTACCAGGTCAAAAGTGTTCGCTGGTGTGCTTCGGCGGTGCCCGGCCGGGTTTGTGCACGGTCAACACGGCTCGTTGCTTGGGAGCGCCCAACGGCACAAAAGTGCTGCCGGCCCGCAGCTGCAACGGCCCCAACACACCGAACTGCAGACCTTTGTTGCACATCGCGGCCCAGCCTGGCCGCATTTCAATCGGCAAGCTCTCGGATGATCCGGCACGGATTGCCGGCCGCCAGCACGCGTGCCGGAACGTCGCTGACGACGACACTTCCGGCCCCGATCACCGAGTTGTCGCCGATGGTCACTCCCGGACACACGATGACACCGGCCGCCAGCCAGGCGTTGTCACCAATGACGATGGGAGCGGCGGACTCCCATCCTGCGCGTCGGGCCTCGTGGTCATCGACGGGGTGAAGCGCCGTGACAAGCTGCACGCGTGGACCGATCTGCACGTGGTCGCCGATGGTGATCGACGCGCAGTCCAGGAAGATCGCATCGCAATTGACGAAACATCCAGCGCCGATCGCGATCTGCGTGCCGTAGTCGCACAGAAATCGCGGCAAAATCTCCGAACCCTCGCCAAGCGATCCGAGCAACCGCCGCAATACCTGTGGGCCGTGCTCATCGCCGGCGTTGAACACCTCGAGTGCGCGCTGACACGACTGTCGGCTGGCGACCAGTTCGGGATCGCCGGCGCGGTACACGTGGCCGCTCAGCATCCGCTCGCGCTCGGTCATCATTTACCGGTCACTGCCCGATCTGGCGGCCATCCGGTTGCGACCGGACCCGTTCGCTCACTCCAGGGCGGCGCTCAGCGCGGCCACCACCTCGTCGATCGAGCCCGTGGTCGAGTAGCCGGCGGCCAGCTTGTGTCCGCCGCCCCCGAAGCTCGATGCCACGGCCGACAGGTCGATGTCGGCCTTCGCTCGCATCGACACCGACCAGTGTTGCGGCTCAACCTCTTTGAACACCGCGGCCACCTCCGCCTGCTGCGTGGTGCGGACGATGTCGACGATGCTTTCCACTTCCTCCGATCGCGCGCTGACCCACTCTTGATTGGTGACGACGGCGTACACGAAGCCACGGCCACCGGCGGATTCGGGCAGCAGCTGCGCCGAGCCCAGCACCCGGGACAACATCGACAGCCAGGCGAAGGGATGGGTGTCCATCAGCGACCGGGTGATTCCCGCGTTGTCGATACCCAGCTCGACCAGCCGCGCCGCCAGCCGGTACGCGTCCGCGCTGGCCCACCGGAACGAGCCGGTATCGGTGGTCAGTCCCGCATAGAGGCAATAGGCCACATCGGTGTCGATGCGCTTGTCCCAGGCGTCGAGCAACTCGGCGACCATCATCGTGGTGGAGTCCGCGGAGGGCTCAACGAAATTGGCAGTACCGAACAGCTGGTTCGACGCATGATGGTCGATCACCAGCACGTCGCGCCCCTCGCCGGCCATGTCGCGCAGCGCACCGAGCCGGTCAGTGCTCGGAATATCAACGGTCACAACAAGATCGACATCTCGGCGCATCGAGCTGGGATCCACTAGCAGCTGCCCGCCGGGCAGCGACCGCAACGACTCAGGGAGCGCGGCCGGCGCTGCGAAACTGACCTCGACGGACTTACCGCACCGATCCAGCACCAGGCCCAGCGCGAAACCGGCGCCGATCGTGTCGGCGTCGGGATGGACGTGACAGACGACTCCGACCGTGGCCGCGGCATCCAGCACCTTCGCGGCGCCGATGGCGTCGACGCGTTGTGCCGCTGTGGATTCAGTCTTCGCGTTGATCGTCGTCACCGGCGTCTTCCCCGTCATCGGTTGGTGCCCCTGGGTCTTCGTGCCCGGCTCCTCCTCGGGCCGCGTGGCGGCCCGCATCGCCACCGAGCGCGTCGTCGTCGTCGGTCGTGCGGTACGGATCGGCGTCGCCGGCCGGTGTCGCTCCTTGCCGGACCAAAGCCACGTCCGCGTCGGCGGCGCGTGCCCGCGCCAACAACTCCTCCATCCGCTGCGCGGCGTCGGCCACCGTGTCGCGGCTGAAGGTCAGGGTGGGCGTGAAGCGCACACCGGTGCCGGCCCCAACCTTGCTGCGCAGCAAACCTTTTGCACGTTCTAGCGCGGCGGCGGCCCCGGCGTAGTCGGGTTCGTCGTCGAGGGTGGAGCCCAGCACCGTGTAGTACAGCGTCGCGTCGTGCAGGTCGCCGGTCAACTTGGCGTCGACGATGGTGACTCCGACCAAACCGGGGTCCTTGATCTCGTACTCGATTGCCGAGGCGACGATCTCAGAGATTCGCTTGGCCAGCCGGCGCGCCCGCGCCGGGTCAGCCATGCCGAAGGTTCAGCTTGTCGGAGTTCATAGTCTAAACGCGCTCCTTCTCCACCAACTCGTAGGTCTCGATGACGTCGCCCTCTTTGAGGTCGGAGTAGGTCAGCGTCAGACCACATTCGTAGCCGTCGCGGACCTCGGTGACATCGTCCTTTTCCCGTCGCAGCGAGGACACCGTGAGGTTCTCGGCCACCACGATGTTGTCCCGCAGCAACCGGGCCTTGGCGTTGCGGCGCACCACGCCGGACTGCACCAGGCAACCGGCGATGATTCCGACCTTCGACGACCGGAACAACGCGCGGATCTCGGCACGGCCCAGCTGGCTCTCCTCGTAGACCGGCTTGAGCATGCCCTTCAGCGCGCTCTGGATCTCATCGATGGCCTGGTAGATCACCGAGTAGTAGCGGATGTCCACGCCCTCGCGGTTGGCCAGCTCGGTGGCCTTGCCCTCCGCGCGGACGTTGAACCCGATGATGATCGCGTCCGACGCCGAGGCCAGGTTGACGTTGGTCTCGGTCACCCCACCGACACCGCGGTCGATGACGCGCAGTTCCACCTCGTCGTCGATCTCGATGCCCAGCAGCGCTTCCTCGAGCGCCTCCACGGTTCCGGAGTTGTCGCCCTTCAGGATCAGGTTCAGCTGACTGGTTTCCTTCAGCGCCGCGTCCAGATCGTCCAGGCTGATCCGCTTGCGCGAGCGGGCCGCCAGCGCGTTGCGCTTGCGGGCGCTGCGTCGGTCGGCGATCTGCCGGGCGATCCGGTCCTCATCGACGACGAGCAGGTTGTCGCCGGCGCCGGGCACCGAGGTGAAGCCGATGACCTGGACCGGCCGCGACGGCAGCGCCTCGTGCACGTCTTCGCCGTGCTCGTCGACCATCCGGCGGACGCGGCCGTAGGCGTCGCCGGCGACAATCGAGTCACCGACCCGCAGCGTGCCGCGCTGGATCAGCACGGTGGCCACCGGGCCGCGACCACGGTCCAGGTGCGCTTCGATGGCCACACCCTGGGCCTCCATGTCGGGGTTGGCCCGCAGGTCCAGGGCGGCGTCGGCGGTCAGCAGCACCGCCTCTTCGAGCGCCTCGATGTTGGTGCCCTCCTTCGCGGAGATGTCGACGAACATCGTGTCGCCACCGAAGTCTTCGGCGACCAGGCCATATTCGGTGAGCTGGGCGCGGATCTTGGCCGGGTCGGCGCCCTCCTTGTCGATCTTGTTGACCGCCACCACGATCGGCACGTCGGCGGCCTGCGCGTGGTTGATGGCCTCCACGGTCTGCGGCATCACACCGTCGTCGGCGGCGACCACCAGGATCGCGATGTCGGTGGCCTTGGCGCCGCGGGCACGCATGGCGGTGAACGCCTCGTGACCCGGGGTGTCGATGAAGGTGATCGGCCGCTCGGCGCCGTCGTGTTCGACGCTCACCTGGTAGGCGCCGATGTGCTGGGTGATGCCGCCGGCCTCGGCCTCGCGGACGTTGGCCTTGCGGATGGTGTCCAGCAGCCGGGTCTTGCCGTGGTCGACGTGACCC
Organism: Mycobacterium sp.; assembly: GCF_039583785.1. Lineage (GTDB taxonomy): Bacteria > Actinomycetota > Actinomycetes > Mycobacteriales > Mycobacteriaceae > Mycobacterium. The sequence continues at coordinate 286,132 of NZ_JAVKSG010000001.1, read as the reverse complement.
ATCACGGTCACCACCGGCGGGCGGGTCTGCAGATCCTCCTCGGTGCCCTCGTCTTCTCCGTAGGACAGGTCGAAGGATTCCAGCAGCTCGCGGTCCTCGTCCTCCGGGCTGACGACCTGCACGTTGAAGTTCATCTCGCTGCCCAGCAGCTCGAGGGTCTCGTCGCCGACCGACTGGGTGGCGGTCACCATCTCACCAAGGTTGAACAGCGCCTGCACCAGCGCCGACGGGTTGGCGTTGATCTTCTCGGCGAAATCGCTCAGCGACGCCCCGCGGGCCAGCCGGATGGTCTCGCCGTTGCCGACCGGTAGCCGCACCCCGCCGACGACCGGGGCCTGCATCGAGTCGTATTCCTGGCGCTTCTGCCGCTTGGATTTGCGGCCCCGCTTGGGCGCGCCGCCGGGACGGCCGAACGCGCCGGCCGCGCCGCCGCGCTGCCCGGGACGACCGCCGCCACCGGGACGGCCGCGGAACCCGCCGCCGGGCGGGGCTCCGGCGCCGGCGCCGGGCCCGCCGCCACGGTAGGGGCCGCCGCCAGGGCCGCCGGGGCGCCCACCGGCCGGGGCGCCGGGCCGGCCGGAGCCGGGCCGCGGCATGCCGGGACGCGGCGGGCGGCCCTGTCCGCCGGGACCTGCGGCACCGCCCCCGCCGAACGGCGAGCTGCCGGGCGACACGCCGGGGCGGGGCGCGCCGGGGCGGGCGGCTCCGGGCCGCGGCGCGGGCGGACGCGGAATGGGCCGGTCCACAGGCTGCGCCGAGGAGAACGGGTTGTTGCCGACCCGCGGAGTCCGGGCCGCGGGCTTGGGGGCCGGGCGCGGACCGGGCATCGCACCTGTCGCCGGCGCCGGCCGGGGCGGGCCGGGCGGTTCGGCGGCTACCGGCGGTGCGGGCGCAGGCGGCGCGGCGGGCGCGGCAGGCGGCGCGACGGGCGCGGCAGGCGGCGGTTCGGGAGCGGGACCGGCCTTGACGGCCGCGCCGCCGTTGCCGGCAGCCTTGGCGGCGGCGGGTTTGCCGCCGCCGAACGACTCGCGCAGCCGGCGCGCGACGGGGGCCTCCACCGTCGACGACGCCGATTTGACGAATTCGCCCTGTTCGCTGAGCCGGGCGAGCACTTCCTTGCTGGTAACACCGAGTTCCTTGGCCAACTCGTGTACGCGGGCCTTGCCTGCCACTACATCTCCTGTCTATGAGGCGACAGCGGTAGTTAGGCCGCGCCTCGGGTTTAGCTATGACACATGGTCATCGGGACTTCACGGTGTGCTCATGTTCTTCGCTGCCTGTTCTGTTGGCGGGATGGTCGGCGCACCCAGAGGCTGGCAAAGACTCTATGTACTCGACCACCGCTGATGTCTCCGGTACGCCGGCGATGCGCAGCGCTCGAGCAAAAGCTCGCCGCCGGATTGCTTCTCCTGCGCACTGTGGAACGGGATGCAGCCATGCACCCCGCCCCGGAAGAGTACCTGCTAGGTCAACGGCCACGGCGTTTTCACCGTTCCCAGTCGACACAGCCACCACTCGAAGCAGTTCGACGGCCAACTCTCGCTTTCGGCAACCAACGCACGTCCGCACCGGTCCTTCGGTACGTCGGTGCGCCGAGGCTGAAGACTCGCGTTGGATCACGACATAGCTTACCTGCATCCAACCAGTGGTCAGAACCCGCTGCGCGCCTGCATTGGTGTTAGCCCTCGTGCGCAATCCCGTGATGCCCAGAGTCCTCGGTGTCGCCGTCTGGCGAGTCCCCGCGGATGTCGATCCGCCAGCCCGTGAGCCGGGCGGCCAGCCGGGCGTTCTGGCCTTCCTTTCCGATGGCCAGCGACAACTGGAAATCGGGCACCACCACCCGGGCGGCCCGGGCGTTCTGGTCGATGACGGTGACCGACACCACCTTGGCCGGCGACAACGCGTTGGCAACGAACCGCGCCGGGTCGTCGTCGAAGTCGATGATGTCGATCTTCTCGCCGGATAGCTCGCTCATCACGTTGCGCACCCGCTGACCCATCGGGCCGATGCAGGCGCCCTTGGCGTTCAGTCCCGGTACCCGTGACGCGACCGCGATCTTCGATCGGTGGCCGGCCTCGCGCGCGACCGCCATGATCTCCACCGAGCCGTCGGCAATCTCGGGCACCTCCAGCGAGAACAGCTTGCGGACCAGGTTGGGGTGCGTACGGGACAGCGTGATCACCGGCTCGCGGGCACCGCGGCTGACTCCCACGACGTAGCAGCGCAGCCGGTCGCCGTGCTCGTAGACCTCGCCGGGAACCTGCTCGGCGGCCGGGATCACGCCCTCGGAGCCTTTGGTCTCGCTGCCCATCCGCACGACGACCAGCCCCCGCGAATTGGCCCGGCCGTCGCGCTGGATCACCCCGGCGGCGATCTCGCCCTCGTGGGTGGAGAACTCGCCGTAGGTCCGCTCGTTCTCGGCGTCGCGGAGCCGCTGCAGCATCACCTGACGTGCGGTGGTCGCGGCGATCCGACCGAATCCCTCCGGGGTGTCCTCCCATTCGCTGAGCACGTTGCCGTCTTCGTCGAGTTCGCGGGCCAACACCCGGACCGAACCGGATTTGCGGTCGATGTCGATGTGGGCGTCGGGCTGATGGCCCTCGGTGTGCCGGTAGGCGCTCAGCACGGCGGCCTTGACGTCTTCGAGCAAGTCGTCGAACGAAATACCGCGTTCCACCACTATCGCGTGCAGAGCCGCCATGTCGATATTCATGCGCCGCTCCTCCTGTCCTTCCCGGATCGCACTGCCCTGTCAATCGTCGCCGGTGGGATCATGCGCCGCCCTCCGGCTCTGCGCTTCGATCGATGCCCGCCAGCTGCAGCTCTCGTTGAGGTGGCGGCGAAAAGTCGACCTGGACAACAGCTTTGGTGACATCGTCGAGCGCGATCGGGCGTACCGTCCAGTCCCGGCCGTTGCGAACCACGACATTCACCGTGCCATCAACGATTTCGCCCACCCGCCCGGTGAGCTGCGATCCGTCCGTCAGCACCAGTTCGACCTTGCGGCCCCGCGCCCGACGGAAGTGCTTTTCGCTCGTCAACGGGCGGTCCACACCGGGCGAGCTGACTTCCAGCACGTAGGCACCGCCGATGTCGCGCTCCGCATCCAGCAGGCTGGCGGCCGAACGAGAAAGCTCGGCGACGGTGTCCAAATCGAGTGCGGCGTCCCCATCGGCGATGACCGTTATCCGCGGCGGCTGCGACCGCTGGTCGATGACGACGTCTTCGATTTCGTATCCGGCGCGCGCGAACTCACCATCGAGCAGCTCGATCACCTGCGTCTGTGACGGTAGCCCGGTGGCCACGGCGAGCTCCTCGTCTTGAGTTGTCCGGTCAGCCGGCCCTGCGACACCGAAAACTCGGCGATCCCGAGGAACCGGCTTCCCACGATACGCCAGGAAGGCGCGGTAAGACGTGATCGCACCGAGGTCACCTGGTGTGACAGGCCCCCTTCGCGGCAATGGCAGGATGTGGCAATGCTTCGCGCCGAGCCTGGTCTCGACCCGCTGGTCAACCGACGACGGGTGCTGACCGGCGGCGTCGCACTAGCCGCCGCGGCAATCGCGGCGTCCGCATGCAGCTCACCGCCCGCGCCACCGGCCGTCGACGAACTCGAGGCGCAGCTGACCGCGGCACGCCAGGACAGCGAACTGGCAACCGCGGCGGCCGTGGGCGCACCGCAACAGGTCAGCGCGGCGCTGCAGCAGGTCGCTGCCGAGCGCACCCAACATGCTCAAGCGCTGGCGACCGAGATCAAACGGCTGGCTCCGACCTCGACGCCTCCCGCGACGACGGGCCCGACCACCACCACGTCGGCCGCTGCCGCTCCCCCGCCCCCACTGGCCTCGGTGGTCAACGCGCTGAAGGCGTCGGCGGACAGTGCCCGTCAGTTGGCGAGCAGCTCGTCGGGGTATCGCGCCGGGTTGCTCGGTTCGATCGCCGCGGCGTGCACCGCGTCGTACACCGTCGCGCTGGCGTTCGGAGGCACCGCGTCGTGACCTCTGCTGAGCCGTCGACCGCCGAAACCCCGGCCGACAAAGCGCTGTGCGCCGCGTTGGCCAACGAGCATGCCGTCATCTACGGGTACGGCATGGTGTCCGCACGCTGCGCGCCAGAGGTGAACACGCTGGTGTCGTCGGCGCTGAATCAGCATCGCGAGCGTCGGGACCAGGCCATCTCGCTGCTGACCGGCCGCTCGGTGGCGGCCCCGGTGGCTGCTGCCGGTTACCTGTTGCCGATGCTGGTGCACACCCCGACCGACGCCGAGAAGCTGGCAGTGCGCATGGAAGAAGACACCGAAGTCACCTGGCGCGCGTTCGTCGAGCAGGCGCGCAGCAGTGCCGACCGGACGTTCGGCGTGACAGCGCTGACCCAGAGCGCGGTGCTGTGCGCGCGCTGGAAGCAGCAACTCGGCGAATGGCCGATCACCACCGCCTTTCCCGGCGCGGACTAGTCAGACGGTGACGGCGGCAGTGATGTCGGTGGCCAGCCCGGCACCGACCACCAGCTCACGGGTTTCACCGCTGAAGCGGTTGCGCAGCTCCACTTTTCCGTCCGCCCAGCCGCGGCCCACCACGACGATCCACGGCACCCCGAGCAGTTCGGCGTCCTTGAACTTCACCCCGGGCGAGGCGGTGCGATCGTCGAGCAGCACCTCGATGCCCAGCCGATCCAGGTCGGAGGCCAGCGAGGTGGCCCCGATGCGCGCTTGGGCGTCCTTGTTCGCGATCACCAAGTGCACGTCGAACGGCGACACCTCGGCCGGCCAGCGCAGCCCCAACTCGTCGTGCTGCTGTTCGGCAATGACGGCCACCAGCCGCGATACCCCGACCCCGTAGGAGCCCATGGTCAGCCGGACCGGCTTGCCGTCCTCGCCGAGTACGTCGACGGTGAACGCGTCGGTGTATTTGCGGCCGAGTGAGAAGATGTGGCCGATCTCGATGCCGCGGGCGGAGACCAGCGGCCCGGCGCCGTCGGGCGAGGGGTCGCCGTCACGCACCTCGGCGACATCGATGGTGCCGTCGGCGGTGAAGTCGCGACCGGCCAGCAGGCCGACGACGTGCTTGCCGGGTTGGTCGGCGCCGGTGATCCAGCTGGTGCCGTCGACCACCCGCGGGTCGACCAGGTAGCGAACATTGTTGTCCAGCAACGCTTTCGGGCCGATGTATCCCTTCACCAGGAAGGGATACCTGGCGAAGTCGGCGTCGTCGAGCAAGGCGTACTCGGCGGTGTCGAGTGCGGCGCCCAGCCGCTTGTCGTCGATCTCGCGGTCGCCGGGCACGCCGATGCCCAGTAGCTCCCAATCACCGCCTGGTTGGCGCACTTTCAGCAAGACGTTTTTCAGGGTGTCGGCGGCGGTGACGGCACGACCCAGGTTGGCACCGCTGGCCCACTCGACGAGTGTCGCGATGGTCGGGGTGTCACCGGTGTCGTGCACCACGGCCTCCGGTTGTCCGTCGACGGGCAGGCTGTCCGGTCGCGCGGTGACGACGGCTTCGACGTTGGCGGCGTAGCCGGACTGCAGACAGCGGACGAAGGTGTCCTCGCCGATCGGGCTCTCGGCAAGGAATTCCTCGGACGCCGAGCCGCCCATCGCACCGGACACCGCGGACACGATGACGTAGTCGATGCCCAGCCGGCCGAAGATGCGTCGGTAGGCCTCGCGGTGGGCGTGGTAGGCGTTCTTGAGACCGGCGTCGTCGAGGTCGAAGGAGTAGGAGTCCTTCATGACGAACTCGCGGCCGCGCAGGATGCCTGCGCGGGGGCGCGCCTCGTCGCGGTACTTGGTCTGGATTTGGTAGAGCGTCAGCGGAAAGTCTTTGTAGGAGCTGTACTCCCCCTTGACCGTCAGCGCGAAGAGCTCTTCGTGGGTAGGGCCGAGCAGGTAGTCGTTGCCGCGACGGTCCTGGAGGCGGAACACCCCGTCGCCGTATTCGGTCCACCGGTTGGTGGTCTCATAGGGCGCGCGCGGGAGAAGCGCCGGGAACAGGATCTCCTGGCCGCCGATGGCGTTCATCTCTTCGCGGACGACCCGCTCGATGTTGCGCAGCACCCGCAGGCCCAACGGCAGCCAGCTGTACACGCCCGGCGCGATCGGCCGGACGTAGCCGGCGCGGATCAACAGCTTGTGGCTGGCGACTTCGGCTTCGGCGGGGTCGTCGCGCAGCGTACGCAGGAACAGCTCGGACATCCGGGTGATCACAGCGCGCAAGCCTAACGGGCGGTCGGAGTTGATCGCCAAGCAGAAGCCAAGGCTGTGATCCTCAACGGATCACGACCGTGACTGCTGTCTGGCGGGCGAGGGAACGAGCTCAGAGCTCGCCGGCGTCGATGGCGTCCTTGACTTCTTGCGCGTGCGCCACCTGCTCGGCGGTGTAACCGATGAACAGCGACACCACGCCGACGATGACGGTCACGCCCGCCACCCACAACAACCCGTAGGTGTAGCCGTGGTCAAGCGCATCCAATTGCGCGGCGTTCATGTTCTTCACCGGGCCGTTGCTACCGCCGAGGTACAGCGTGCGCGACGTGATGACAGCCTGGATGACGGCGAGAACGACGGGGCCACCGAGGTTTTGCAGCATCAGCGCAATTGCCGAGGTCGGGCCGATCTGATCGAAGCCGACGCCCGCGATCGCCGACAGCGCCACTGGGACGACCACCATGCCAATACCCACACCGGCAATGACGACCGGCACGATCAGGTTCGGGAAGTACGGCATGGCGCCATTGAAGGTGGATCCGTACACCATTGCGCCGACCACCAGCGCGCCACCGGCGATCACCAAGACCCGCGGCTGGAAGCGGGACACCAGCTGCGACGAGCCAGCCAGCCCGATGCCCATCGCAATCGCGAACGGGATGAAGCCGACACCGGCGCGCAGCGCGGAATACCCCATGATGTCCTGCACATAGAGCGCGACCAGCACCGTGACGGTGAACAACAGCCCACCGGCCATGAAGATCGCGACGAAGGTGGCCAGCCGATTGCGGTCGAAGAACAGCTCGAACGGCACCACCGGGTTTTCGGCGGTGCGCTCGACCCATGCGAACGCGATGAACGCCACGAGCGCCAGTCCGGCCGAACCGAGTGTGGTGAACGAGATCCAGCCCGCCTCGGGTCCGGTCGAGAACGCAAATACCGCAGCCGTGCAGGCCAGCGTGGCCAGCACGGCGCCGGCCGCGTCGAGCTTCATCCGCTCGCGGTGGGTCTCCCGCAGCGCGGTGCGGGCCAGGTAGATCATCACCAGCCCGATCGGCACGTTCACCAGAAACGCCAGCCGCCAGGACACCTCGGTGAGGGCGCCACCCGCGACGAGGCCCATCACGGACCCCACACCGGTCATGGCCCCGAAGACCGCAGTGGCGGCGTTACGGGCCGGCCCTCTGGCGAACGTGGTGGCCACCAACGCGAAGCCGGTCGGCGAGGCGATCGCGGCGCCCACCCCCTGCAGCAACCGGGCGATCACCAAGGTGACGTCGTCCCAGGCGATCCCGCACAGAGCCGAGGCAATGGTGAACAACGAGACACCGACGATGAAGGTCCGCTTGCGGCCGATGGTGTCGCCGAGGCGGCCACCCAGCAGCATCAAGCCACCGAAGGTCAGCACGTAGGCGGTGATCACCCAGCTACGGCCGGCATCGGACAGGCTCAGCTCGTTCTGGATTTTGGGGAGGGCGACGATCGCGATGGTGCCGTCCATGGTCGCCATCAACTGCATGCCGGCGATGGCGATGACCGCGGTGAAGAATCGGCGCGTCGGCATCCACGGAGTCGACGTCTTCGTCGACGTGGACTCGGCGGTCTTTTCTGGGTGCACTGGGGGCATGTGAACTGCTCGCTTCGAGGGTTCAGTTGTCCATCGTTGGACAGCCCGCTCTGCATCGTTGAGAGCCGTCATAAGAACTTACCCTACAGTAATCTTAGGGATCCTTTAAATGCCGAAGGCCGCCACAGCGCCGATAACGACGATCGCGGGAGGTCGAATGCCCTCCGAACGAATCTTTTCCGGCGCGTCCGCCAGCGTGGCCCGCAACGTGTGCTCCGCGGCCGTCGTACCCTGCTGAACCACCACCACCGGCGTATCCGCAGGTCGGCCCCCTTTTAGCAGGACTTCGGCGAAGAGTTCGATGCGTTCGACCGCCATCAGCAAAACGATGGTTCCGGTCATGGCCGCTAACGCATCCCAATTCACTAACGATTCGGGGTGGTCCGGCGCCAAATGCCCGCTGACCACCACGAACTCGTGGTTGATCGCCCGATGAGTGACGGGTACGCCCGCGGATGCGGGCACCGCTATGGCGCTTGTCACACCCGGCACAACGGTCACCGGTATCCCAGCGTCGACACACGCCAGCACTTCCTCGTAGCCGCGGGCGAAGACGAACGGGTCGCCGCCCTTGAGGCGCACCACGAAATGGCCGGCCCGGGCCCGCTCGATCATGACGGCGTTGATGGCGTCCTGGGCCATCGCCCGCCCGTACGGGATCTTGGCAGCGTCGATCACCTCGACGTTGGGCGCCAACTCGGCGAGCAGTTCCGGCGGGGCCAGTCGGTCGGCGACGACGACGTCGGCCTGCGCCAGCAGCCGCCGGCCCCGCACGGTGATCAACTCGGGGTCGCCGGGCCCGCCGCCGACCAGCGCCACACCGCCGCGGATCACGTCGTCGCTCTGGAAGCTTGCCGGTGATATCACGCCCTGCTGCAGCGCCTCGCGAATAGCGGAGCGGACGCCCGCCGAGCGACGGTGCTCGCCGCCGGCCAGCACGCCCACCGACAGCCCGGCGTATTCGAACGACGCGGGGGTCACCGCGCTGCCCTCGATCGCGATGTCGGCCCGGACGCAGAAGATGCGGTGGCGATCGGCTTCGGCGACGATCGCGGCGTTCACCGCAGGGTCGTCGGTGGCCGCGATCGCGTACCACGCGCCGGTCAGGTCGCCGTCGCGATAGTCGCGCAGCGACAACGTGATTCCGTCCATGGCTTCGACCGATTGGGTGGCGGCGCGGCTGATCACGTGGACGTCCGCTCCGCTGGCAACCAGAAGCGGGAGACGACGCTGCGCGACGCTGCCGCCGCCGACCATGACGACCTTCTTGCCGGCCAGCCGCAGGCCGACCAGATACGGGCTCTCCGGTGTCGTCATGCGTGCGCTGCACTGCTCAGCATCGGCACGTGCGGGACGCCGTCGTCGAGGAAGTCATCGCCGTCTCGGACGAATCCGTGCTGGGCATACATGTCCGTTAGATATACCCCAGCGTTGATCCGGCACGGGTAGTCGCCGACTTCGGCCAGCGCGGCGCGCAGCAGCCGGGTGGTGTGGCCCTCGCCGCGCGCGGCGCAAAGCCGCGCTCATGGCTCGAGCCCCAACGCCTTGGCGGTCCACGACCGCACCTCCTCGTACAGCGCGGGCTCGCTGGACAGGGACGCACCCAACGACGGCACCATCTCCTCGAGCATCGGACGCCACGCCGGATACCGGTCGGGGAAACAGCGCTGAAGCACGTCGAGCATTGCCGACACCGCGGTCGAGGCGCCCGGCGACGCGCCGAGTAGTCCGGCGATGCTGCCGTCGGCCGCGGCAAGCACGGTGGTGTCGAATTCGAGCCGGCCCCCGCGGCGTGTGTCGGGCCGCAGCACCTGGACCCGCTGCCCGGAAATAATCAGGTCCCAATCGGAATCCATTGCACTGGGCGCGAATTCGCGCAACGCGTCGACGCGCTTTGACGTCGACCTGCCCAGCTGGCCGATCAAGTGGCGCAGCAGTTCCCGCTGGCCGAGGCCTGCCCCCGCGAGCGTGGCGACATTGCCGGGCCGGACAGATCGCGGCAGGTCGCTGACGTGTCCGTGCTTCAGGAATTTCGGCGACCATCCGGCGAACGGCCCGAACATCAGCCATGGTGTGCCGTTGACGATCCGGGTGTCCAGGTGTGCTGCCGTCATCCCGGGCACCCCCGACTCGGGCAGACCGTAGACCTTGGCCCGGTGCACACCGGTGATCTCCGGATTGCCGCTGCGTAGGAATCTGCCGCCGACCGGGAATCCGCCGAAACCCTTGGCTTCCTCGATGCCGGACTTCTGCAACAGCGGCAGGGCCTGTCCCCCGGCGCCCACGAAAACGAATGCAGCGTCCAGCTTCTGGTTTTCACCGGTGCGGCGATTGCGGACGGTCAGCGTCCAGCCGCCGGCATGCCGGCGGGACAGGTTGCGCACCTCATGGCCGAACCACGCGGCGGTGCCGTTGCGCACGCCGTAGCCGATCAGTTGGCGTGCCAGTGCGCCGAAGTCGACGTCGGTCCCCTCGGCGGCCCACGTGAACGCAATGGGCGCCGAAGGCCTCGAGAAGTCGCTACCGGCAGCCATATACGGTAGCCGACGAGTGAATTCGTCAGCGCCCTCGAATAATTCGTTCCTGGCGAACAGCGGATTGTCGGCCAGTGCCCGCTGGCGACGGCGCAGATAGTCGACACGCCCGGCGCCTCGGACGAAGCTGACGTGCGGAACGGAATTGAGAAAGCCACGGACATCAGGGATCATCCCGTTCTCGGCCGCATACGCCCAGAACTGGCGGGTGAGGTGAAATTGCTCGTTGACCCGCGCCGCTTTGGTGATGTCGATCGAACCGTCCGGCCGCTGCGGGGTGTAGAACAGCTCGCACAACCCGGCATGCCCGGTGCCGGCGTTGTGCCACGGGTCGCTGCTCTCGGCTGCGGCGCCGTCGAGCCGTTCGACGATCGCGATCGCCCAGTCCGGTTCCAGCCGGCGCAACAGAGCAGACAGTGTCGCGCTCATGATCCCGGCCCCGACCAGCACGGCGTCGAACTTGCGGGTTGTCGCTGACTGCGGACCTGGCACCGAGACGGTCATCCTTAGCGCTGGAGGAGCTGCGTGTGACGTCAGGTTATCCGGAGTCGAGCGGACCCGCTGCCCTGCGACCGTGGTGTCACCGATCCCCACGCCCGCAGCCACGCTTTAAGCTGGCGTGCGTGACTGGCTGGCAGCCCGACGTCCTACCCGGCTACTGGCAACTCACCATCCCGCTGGGTGACGACCCCGACGGCGAGGGCGCGATCGACGCGACGCTGCTGCGTCGTGGCGACGCGGCGCCGGCCGCCCATGCGGTCTTGGCGGTGCACGGGTACACCGACTACTTCTTCCACACCGCGCTGGCCGATCACTTCGCCGGCCGGGGCATCGCCTTCTACGCACTGGATCTGCGCAAGTGCGGGCGCTCGTCGCGTCCGGACTTGACGCCGCACTTCACTACCGACCTGGCGCGCTACGACCGTGAGCTCGATCGCGCGCTGGAAATCATTGACCGGGAAACGAGATCGGCACCGGTGTTGGTGTACGGGCATTCCGCCGGCGGACTGATCGTCTCGCTGTGGCTGGACCGGACCCGGCGCGACGGCGCGACCGCCCGGAAACGGGTGGCCGGGCTCGTGCTCAACAGCCCGTTCCTCGACCTGCCCGGCCCGATGCCGCTGCGCTGGCCGCCCACCAGGGCGCTGATCGCCGCGATCGCGCGCTTCGGCGACAAGCGGGTTGCCCGCGCTCCAAGCGAAACCGGCGGGGGCTACGGCGCCAGCCTGCATCGCGACTACCACGGGGAGTTCGACTACAACCTGCAGTGGAAACCGTTGGGCGGCTTCCCGATTACGTTCGGCTGGCTCTCCGCGGTACGGAGCGGGCAGCTCAAGCTGCACCACGGACTCGACGTGGGCGTACCCAACCTGATCCTGCGCTCCGACCACAGCGTGATCGAGGGATCCGACGCGGTCGCCCTGCAGTGCGGCGACGCCGTCCTCGACGTCAAGCACATCGCACGCTGGGCCGGTTGTATCGGCAACCTGAGTACGATCGTGCCGATCATCGACGCCAAACACGATGTGTTCCTGTCGATGCCGCAGCCGCGGCGGGCCGCTTACCAGCGCCTGGACTCCTGGCTGGATGAATACCTGGATGCGGCCGCGGGCGTCGCGTCCCACAACGGCTGAAGGGCTACTGGATGGAAAGCTACGATCTGGCGATCATCGGAACCGGTTCCGGCAACAGCATTCTCGACGACCGCTACGCCACGAAGCGGGTGGCGATCTGCGAGCAGGGAACCTTCGGTGGGACGTGTCTCAACGTCGGGTGCATCCCCACCAAGATGTTCGTCTACGCGGCCGAGGTCGCCGAAACTATCCGTAACTCCGCGCGTTACGGCATCGACGCGCACATCGACCGGGTCCGATGGGACGACATCGTCTCCCGGGTCTTCGGCCGCATCGACCCCATCGCGATCGGCGGCGAAGGCTACCGGCGCGCGCAACCCAACGTCGATGTCTACGGCACCCACACCCGCTTCTCCGGCGTGCAGGACGACGGCCGCTACCTCCTGCAGACCGACGACGGCGCCGAGTTCACCACCGAGCAGGTGGTGATCGCCGCGGGTGCACGAGCCGAAGTCCCGCCGGCCATCCTCGACTGCGGGGTGCCCTTTTACACCAGTGACGACATCATGCGGATTCCGGAACTACCGAAACATCTGGCGATCATCGGCGGTGGTTTCGTGGCATGCGAATTCGCGCACATCTTCGCCGCGCTCGGAGTCCGCATCTCGATGGTGATCCGCGGCGGCTCACTGCTGCGGCATCTCGACGACACTTTGTCGCAGCGGTTCACCGAGGTCGCGTCGAGCAAATGGGAGGTCCGCAGCCACCGCAACATCCTCGGCTCGCAGCAAAGCCGTTCCGGCATCGTGCTCGAACTCGACGACGGTTCCGAACTCCAGGCCGACGCGGTGCTGGTGGCCACCGGACGACGTTCCAACGGCGACCGGCTGAATGCCGACAAGGTCGGCATCAAGCTCGACGATCGCCGCGTCATCGTCGACGAATATCAACGGACCTCGGCACGCAACGTTTTCGCGCTCGGCGATGTGTCGTCGCCGTACGAACTCAAGCACGTCGCCAACCACGAGGCGCGCGTCGTCCAACGCAACCTACTGTGCGACTGGGACGACACCGCATCGATGACCGCCACCGATCACCGGTACGTCCCCGCCGCGGTGTTCACCGATCCGCAGATCGCCTACGTCGGGATGACCGAGAACGAAGCCGTAGCACAGGGTTTCGACGTCTCCTGCAAGATTCAGGACTACGCGGACGTCGCCTACGGCTGGGCCGCCGAAGACACCGTCGGCATCGTGAAACTCATCTCGGACGCCACGACCGGGCGGCTGCTCGGTGCGCACATCATGGGCCACCAGGCCTCCTCGATCATCCAGCCGTTGATTCAGGCGATGACCTTCGGTCTGAGCGTGCACGATATGGCGCGCGGTCAATACTGGATCCACCCGGCGCTGCCCGAGGTCGTGGAGAACGCGTTGCTGGGACTTCTCGACTGATCTGGCAGTCGGCACAGCCGAGCCCGTCCGCGCTCAGCTGTGGGTGTGACGGTGATCGTCCGGCAGGTCGTCCTGGTGCGTGTGCGGGTGGGTGTGCTCGGCTCCTTCGCCGTGCGAGTGCGGGTGTTCGTGCTCGAGATGGTCATGGTCGTGGCTGGTGTGCGGATGCGAGTGAGCGAGCTCGTCGTGTTGGTGTTCGTGGGTGTGCGCTGTGTCGTGGCCGTGCTGATCGTGTGTCACTGTCGACTCCTTGCCGTGCGAGTTACCGATGAGGTCCATTGTGCTCTCCGGCGATGGGTGCTCTCCGCGATGGCCCGACATGGACGAGTTTGCGCCTGTTGTCCGTCGCGCCGGGGGTGTAGAACAGTGCTCATGGGCCTCCGCGCCTCGAGGGCTGCGCACCTGCGGGTGGTGATGGCTTGTGCATGAGATGTCGCTGTGTCAGGCAATCGCCGACATCGTGCGCCCATATGCCACCGGAAAGCATGTGGACGTCGTCCGTGTCAGGATCGGCGCGCTCCGCCAGGCAGTCCCCGACTCGTTGTCGTTCTGCTGGACGCTCTTGCGAGACTACGAGGACATGCCCGATGCAGAGTTGGAATTCGAGTTCGTCAACGCCGAGGTGAACTGCCGCTCCTGCGGCCGTCATTCGACGATCGACTCACAGTGGTCACTGTCATGCCCGGAGTGCGAGAGCGCCGACGTCGAGGTGCTGCGCGGCAACGAATTCTTGGTGACGTCGTTAGATGTCTCGTGAAAGGTGTTGAAGATGGGTAGATTTCATCGACACGACGACGGAACCGGCCACACCCACGAACACGGTGACCACCCGCACGACCATGCCCACGAGCACGGCGATCACAGCGGCTATACCACCGGCAGCCAGCGGGTCGAGGTGCTGGAGGCGATATTCGCCGAGAACGACACCCGCGCCGGCATCAATCGAACGCTGTTTGCCGACCACCATGTTCGCGCGCTCAATCTGATGAGCTCTCCGGGCTCAGGAAAGACGACGGTGCTGCAGGCCACCCTCGACGAGTTCGCCGGCGAAGTCGCCGTCGGCGTGATCGAGGGTGACATCGCCACCGACCTTGACGCCGCCAAGCTCGGCGGCCGTGGCGCCCAGATTTCGTTGCTGAACACCGGCAACGGGTTCGGCGGCGAATGTCACCTCGACGCACCCATGGTCCATCGCGCGTTACAGCGACTGGACCTGGCCCGCCTTGACCTGGTAGTGATCGAGAACGTCGGAAATCTGGTGTGCCCCGCCGAATTCGACGTCGGCGAGCACGCGAAAGTGATGGTCTACTCAGTCCCCGAGGGTGATGACAAACCCCTGAAGTACCCGGTGATGTTCCGCGCCGTGGACGTGGTGTTGCTCAACAAGATCGATCTGGTGCCCTATCTGGATGTCGACCTCGACTCCTATGTCGCCGCTGTCCGCACGGTCAATTCATCGGCCACGATTTTGCCGGTGAGTGCGCGCACCGGTGCCGGCATGGCCGCCTGGTTCGACTGGCTGCGACAGTTCATCGGCGGCTCGGCGAACTGACTTCCCGCGGACTTTGCCTCGGGCGAGCGATTCAATGCGTGCGGTAATCGCTTGATTCCCAAGAGATGCGACTGATTCGCAAGACGGTTTGCTCGACGCCAAGTGGCCCGACCTACCCACGTCGATCAGACAACGAGGATATGTCGTCGCTGTCAAAGTCAGGCCGGAGTCCGGAAACCCGGACCTTCCGCTGGATTTGCCAGGACATCGTTGACAAGGCAGTGCCGCGAGAGTAGACCCAGGAAATAGCGCCGCGTAAGCGGGCCGACCGTCGACTCCCGCGGTTCAGGGACCTTAGCGCAGGTCCCGGAAAGCTGCGGTATGCCAACGGAAGCAGCAGTCAAAGCGGAAGAAACCTTGATCCATGTGCTGTGGATCAACGCGGGTCTGAGTTGCGATGGCGATTCGGTGGCGCTGACTGCGGCCACCCAACCCAGTGTCGAGGAGATCGCGCTCGGCGCGCTCCCCGGACTGCCCAAGGTCGCCGTGCACTGGCCACTGATCGACTTCGAGTGCGGCCCCACCGGCGGTGCGGACGATTTCCTCGAATGGTTCTTCAAAGCCGACCGCGGTGAGCTCGAGCCGTTCGTGCTCGTCGTGGAGGGTTCGATACCCAATGAAGCGATCAAAGACGAGGGCTACTGGTGCGGGTTCGGCAACAACCCGGCCACCGGTCAGCCGATGACCACCAGTGAGTGGCTGGACCGACTCACTCCGAAGGCGACCGCGGTGGTCGCGGTGGGGACCTGCGCCACCTACGGCGGCATCCATGCGATGTCGGGGAATCCGACCGGCGCGATGGGCGTTCCCGACTATCTGGGCTGGGAGTGGAAGAGCAAGGCCGGAATTCCGATCGTGTGCGTTCCGGGCTGCCCGATCCAGCCGGACAATCTCTCGGAAACGCTGACCTATCTGCTTTACATGGCGACCGGGCAGGCGCCGATGATTCCGCTCGACGACGCGCTGCGGCCCAAGTGGCTGTTCGGCAACACCGTGCACGAGGGCTGTGACCGGGCTGGCTACTACGAGCAGGGCGATTTCGCCACCGAGTACGGCTCGCCGAAATGCATTGTGAAACTTGGCTGTTGGGGGCCAGTGGTGAAATGCAATGTACCCAAGCGAGGCTGGATCAACGGCATCGGCGGCTGCCCGAACGTCGGCGGCATCTGCATCGGATGCACGATGCCGGGGTTCCCGGACAAGTTCATGCCGTTCATGGACGAGCCGCCGGGCGGCAAGGTATCCACCACCGCATCGGGCCTCTACGGCTCGGTGATCCGCAATCTGCGCGGCATCACCAACCGCACTCTCGACAAGGAACCGCGTTGGCGGCACAAGGGCGACAAACTCACCACCGGCGCACACCGCACCTGGTAGCGCGGTCGCGACTTCAGAAGATAGGGAGCCAAGTTCGATGACAACGATCATCCCCGAGCCGTCCCACGCGAAGCGCGAGCCCGGCCAGCTAGTCGAAATGGCCTGGGATCCGATCACCCGGATCGTGGGCAGCCTCGGCATCTACACCAAGATCGACTTCGAGAACCGCGAAGTGGTTGAGTGTCACAGCACGTCATCCATTTTCCGCGGCTACTCGCTGTTCATGAAGGGCAAGGATCCGCGCGACGCGCACTTCATCACCAGCCGCATCTGCGGCATCTGCGGTGACAACCACGCCACCTGTTCGTGTTACGCGCAGAACATGGCCTACGGCGTCAAGCCGCCGAACCTGGGTGAGTGGATCGTCAACCTCGGCGAAGCCGCGGAATACATGTTCGACCACAACATCTTCCAGGAAAACCTGGTCGGTGTGGACTTCTGCGAAAAGATGGTCTCCGAGACCAACCCGGGGGTGCTGGCCAAAGCGGAAAACACCGCAGCCCCGCACGCCGGCGAGCACGGATACAAGACCATCGCCGACATCATGCGCTCGCTCAACCCGTTCAGCGGGGAGTTCTACCGCGAGGCGCTTGCGGTCAGCCGTTGGACGCGAGAGATGTTCTGCCTCATGGAGGGTCGCCACGTGCACCCGTCCACGCTGTACCCCGGCGGGGTCGGCACCGTCGCGACCATTCAGCTGATGACCGACTACATGACGCGGCTGATGCGCTACGTCGAATTCATGAAGAAGGTCGTGCCCATGCACGACGACCTGTTCGACTTCTTCTACGAGGCGATGCCCGGCTACGAGAAGGTCGGCCTGCGTCGCACGCTGTTGGGGTGCTGGGGCTCGTTCCAAGACCCCGACGTGTGCAACTTCGCATACAAGGACATGGAGCGGTGGGGTAACGCCATGTTCGTCACCCCGGGCGTGGTGGTCGACGGCAAGCTGGTGACACACTCGCTGGTCGACATCAACCTGGGCATCCGGATCCTTTTGGGCAGTTCGTATTACGACGACTGGAACGAACAGGAGATGTTCGTCAAGACCGACCCGTTGGGCAACCCGGTCGACCGTCGGCACCCGTGGAACCAGCACACCAACCCGCACCCGCAGAAGCGGGACATGGACGGCGGCAACTACAGCTGGGTGATGTCGCCGCGCTGGTTCGACGGCAAGGACCACCTGGCGCTGGACACCGGCGGCGGCCCGCTGGCCCGGCTGTGGTCCACCGCGCTGGCCGGGCTGGTCGACATCGGCTACGTCAAGGCCACCGGTCACTCCGTGCAGATCAACCTGCCCAAGACCGCGCTGAAGGGTCCGGTCGAATTCGAGTGGAAGATCCCGCAGCACGGGTCCAACACCATCGAGCGGGACCGGGCGCGGACGTACTTCCAGGCCTACGCCGCGGCGTGTGCGTTGCATTTCGCGGAGAAGGCGCTGGTTGAAATCCGGGCCGGCCGGACCAAGACCTGGGAGAAATTCGAGGTACCCAAGGAAGGCATCGGCTGCGGCTTCACCGAGGCGGTGCGCGGAGTCTTGAGCCACCACATGGTGATCCGCGACGGCAAGATCGCCAACTATCACCCGTACCCACCCACCCCGTGGAACGCCAACCCACGGGACAGCTACGGCACGCCGGGGCCGTACGAGGACGCGGTGCAGGGCCAGCCGATCTTCGAGGAGAACGACCGGGAGCACTTCAAGGGCATCGACATCATGCGTACGGTGCGCAGCTTCGACCCCTGCCTGCCGTGTGGTGTGCACATGTACCTGGGCAAGGGCAAGACACTGCAGCGGCTGCACTCACCGACCCAAGCGGCGACCGAGGAGTGATAGATGGCTGATCGCCCCGAGCAATTGGAGGGGGACGCGCAGTGGCGCTCGGCGGGCGATCGGATCCAGACGCTGCTGGACGCGACGGCGGCCGGTGGGGTTGCCGCACGTGAACGCGCCGAGCAGCTGGTCCGCGAGGTAGTCGAGCTCTACGGCGCGGGTCTGTCGCGGATCATGGCGGCACTCGGCGATCGGGCGGACCCCGGCACGCTGAATCGCCTGGTCGACGACGACCTGGTGGCCAGCCTGCTGCTGGTGCACGGCCTGCATCCGCACGACCTGCGGCGGCGGGTGTCCGACGCCCTCGACCGGGTCCGGCCCTACCTGGGCTCGCACGGTGGCGACGTGCACTTGCTCGACGTCGCCGGCGACACCGTTCAACTTCAGTTCGCCGGCAGCTGCAAGAGCTGCCCGTCGTCGGCGGTGACCCTGGAGCTGGCGGTCGAGGATGCGATTCGGGCTGCCGCACCGGAGGTTTCGTCAATTGAGCTGGTGACCGCCGACACCGGGCCGGCGGTGATCCCGGCCGACTCACTGCTAGCTCAAGTTCATTCCAGGGCGCAGCCCAATGGCGGAGCCGCCTGGCATCCGGCGCCCGACCTGGCCGATCTGGCCCCCGGCGAAGTCGGCGGCTTCTCGGTTGCCGACGCCGTGGTGCTGGCTTGCCGGGTTGGCGACCAGGTGTACGCCTATCGGGACCACTGCCCGGGCTGCGCCGGATCGCTGGCCGGCGCGGCGCTGCACCGACGGGTCGGAGCCAGCGATCCGGTGCTGCGATGTCCGCGCTGCCACGCGCATTTCGACGTCGTCCACGCCGGAGCGGGGCTCGATGACGGTGCCGAACGTCACCTCGATCCCCTCCCGCTGCTACTGCGCGACGGCGTGCTGTCCATCGCCGTACCGGCCGAGCCGATAGGCGCGTCGGCATGAGCACCGCGCCGGAAGCGATGAGGAGGAGCGGCGCTTGACTTCTCCGTATGACGTGCTGACCCGCATAACCGGGAACCGACGCGCACCCGAGCCGGCCGGGGAGCGCTGTGAAATGTGCTCGGAGGCCATCGCCGACGAGCACCAGCACGTGGTGAATGTGGCTGGGCGCCAACTGATGTGCGTGTGCCGCGGCTGCTATCTACTGTTCACCGACCGCCACGCGCAGCTGCGCTACCGCGCGGTCCCGGACCGATACCTGTCATTCCCGGACTTCGCGCTCGATCGCCGCATCTGGGAGACGTTGCAGATTCCGGTCGGCCTGGCCTTCTTCTTCCGCAATTCGGCGCTGGACCGCACCGTCGCGTTCTACCCGGGACCGGCCGGAGCAACCGAATCCGACCTCGACCTCGAGGCGTGGACCGCGATCCAGTCGGCCGACGCCCGGGTGGGCCTACTGGCCGACGACGTCGAGGCGCTGCTGGTGCGAGTGCGCGACGACGAACAACCCGATTGCTATCTGGTCCCGATCGACTCCTGCTACGAGTTCGTCGGCGGATTGCGGAAGTTGTGGCGCGGCTTCGACGGCGGGCAGGAGGCCCGCGAATTCATCGACGTATTCTTCGACCGGCTGGCGGCCCGTAGTACGGAACAACCCCGATGACCGGCGTGGCATTCGCGGTCCTCGACGTGGCCCCCGAGCCCTACGCGGCGGTCCCGGTATTGACCGCGCGCATGAGTGTTTCCGCGCCTGGCGACGAGCCGGTGCAGGCGATCGCGCTGCGCTGCCAGGTCCGCATCGAACCACTGCGACGCGGCTATTCCGACGAGGAAGCGGTGGGGCTGACCGATTTGTTCGGACCGCGGGAACGCTGGGCCACCACCCAGCGCACCTTCCTGTGGCAGCACTGCACGGCGATGGTGCCGGCGTTCACCGGCCGCACTGAGATCGGGCTCGCCCTGGAGTGCACCTACGATTTCGAGGTCGCCGCCGCCAAGTACCTGCACGCGCTGCGCGACGGGGGCGTGCCACTGCAATTCCTGTTCAGCGGAACCGTATTCATGGCCGGCCAGCGCGGCTTTTCCGTTGCGCAGGTGTCGTGGGACTGCGAGGACCACTACGACATGCCGGTGGCGGCGTGGCGGGACCTCATCTCGCTGCACTACCCGAACACCGGATGGGTGCGGCTGACTCACGACACGGTCGCGGCGTTAACCGCCTACAAGTCCGAGCGCGCGCTGTTGAGCATCGAAGATGCGGTCACGACGCTGCTCGGCGCGGCGCACCAGGAGGTCCGATGACCGCAGACTGGGACCGTGCCCGCGCCGTCGCCGACGCCGTGTTGTACGAGGGTTACCTGCTCTACCCGTACCGCGCGACGTCGAGCAGGAACCGGTCACGTTGGCAGTGGGGCGTTTTGGGCCCGGTGGGCGCTGCCGAGGCCGGAATCGGCGAAGAGCAGGGCATCGCGGCGCAGTTCCTCGTCGACGGAGCCCAGGCAATCACGCTGGTGGTGCGCTTCCTGCAGCTGCAGCATCGCCGCGCCGAACGCGACACCGGCGGCGGCTGTTTCGAACGCGTCGACGAGCTGACCACGCCGACGGGTTCGTGGCTGACCTGGGACGAAGCGATCGAGTGCGAAACATCGTTCGGCCCGTTCGCCTGTGATGATCCGGCCCGGCCGTGGTCACTGTCGCTGACCGCCCCGTCGGCAACCGACATCGAATCGGTAGCGGGTGGCCGACTGGTCCGGACCCGGCGGCAGCTGACCGCCGCGTTGACCGTGAGCATCGAGCCGGACGGCGCGCTGCATCGGGTGTCGGTACGGGTCGCGAACACCGGTGTCCCCGCCACCGACAAGGACGACTCGATTGCCCGTTCCCTGATCGGCACCCACCTCATCGCAGAAGTCGTTGGCGGCGAATTCGTGTCGTTGCTCGAGCCGCCGCCACCCGCCGTCGACGCGGTGTCCCGATGCAGCCAGCACCGCTGTTTCCCGGTGCTGGCCGGCCCGCCCGGCGCCGGCGATCTCCTGCTGGTCTCGCCGATCATCCTCTACGACCACCCCGAGGTCGCCGAACAGAGCGACACCGCGTTGTACGACTGCACCGAGATCGACGAGATCCTGACTCTGCGGGTGATGACGATGACCGACCAGGAGAAGGCGCAGGCCCGGGCTACCGATCCACGGGCCGCGCAGATCATCGAGCACTGCGACTCCATGTCGCCCGAAGCCATGGCTCGCCTGCACGGAGCCCTGCGGGAGCCACGGGAGCCTGTCGGCCTGATCCCGGAGGTGCCCGATGGCGTTGATTGGTGGGATCCGCTGGCCGACAACGCAGTACAACCCGGCGTCGACGCGGTCCTGGTGAACGGTATTCCGGTAGCACGGGGCAGTCGAGTGCGTTTGCATCCGGCACGCCGGGCCGACGCGCAAGACCTGTTCTTCGCCGGCAAAGCGGCGCGCGTCACGTCGGTGCACGAGGACGTCGACGGCAATCAACACGTCGGTGTCGTCGTCGAGGACGATCCGGCGGCCGACTTACACGAGTGGTACGGCCGCTACCTGTATTTCTCTCCCGACGAAGTTGAACCGCTCGAAAACAGCCCAACAGAAAGGAATTCGACATGGATATCGTAGGGTGGGTGTTCATCGGTCTCTTGGTGACGGTCGCGCTGATCGGAGTCGTGATAGGGCTGATATCCATCCCGGACGCCCGGCGTTACCTCAAGATCCGGCACATGTAGGGCCCCGGACAATCCGATTCCAGTGCGCATCCTGGTAGCCGGCATCGGCAACATCTTCCTCGGCGACGACGGGTTCGGCTCCGAGGTAGTTCGGCGCGTTCCGGTCCGACCGGACGATGCGGGAGTGCGGGTCGTCGACTACGGCATCGGTGGCATGCACCTGGCCTACGACCTGCTTGACGACTGGGACGCGCTGGTCCTCGTCGACGCGGTACCCAATCGCGGTAGCCCGGGTGCGCTGCACATTTTCCAGGCCGACCATGAATCGCATTCGGCCACCGCCGCTCTCGACGCCCACAGCATGGATCCCGCGGCGGTGTTCGACAGCCTGAAAGCACTCGGGGGCAAACCCCCTGACACGGTCGTCATCGGTTGCGAAGTCGGCAGCGTCGATGAGGACATCGGTCTGACCGAGCCCGTCGCGGCTGCGGTGCCCGGGGCCGTCCACGCCGTTGCGGAGGTCGTCGAGGGACTGCTGTCCCGTTCGCCGGCGGCGTCGGCGGAGAGGCAAGGCTGAGCGATGTGTCTGGGCATACCGGGCCAAGTGATCGGCATGCTGGCCGGTTACGAGGGGCAACTTGCACTGGTCGACGTCGCCGGAAAGCACCGCAAGGTCAATGTCGGCATGCTGCCGGAGCAGACGTTCGCACCCGGTGACTGGGTGATCATTCACATGGGCTTCGTCGTGGAGAAAACCGACTTGGCCGGCGCCGAGCAGGCGATGGCCGGCCTGGAGCTGATGGGCCGGGGCCGTGCCGATGACTGACACCCTGATGCAAGCCACCGACGTCCGGCAACGGTTCACCGTGACCGGTGTCGTGCAGGGGGTGGGGTTCCGGCCGTTCGTCCACCGGATCGCCACCGAGCTCGGGCTGGCCGGATTCGTCGGCAACGATTCGGGTGCGGTATTCCTCGAAGTGCAGGGACCTGGCGCGCGCATTGACGAATTCAGCCGCCGGCTGCGCGCTGAGGCACCGCCGCTGGCCGCGATCAGCGCAGTCCAAATCAGCGATGTCGACTCCGACACGCTGTGCGACAGCGACTTTCGCATCGTGGAGAGCAACTCGGTCGCCGGCGCCAGCACGCCGATTCCACCCGACGTCGCCGTCTGCGACGACTGCATCGCCGAGTTGTTCGACCCGCACGACCGCCGTTACCGGCACCCCTTCGTGACGTGCACCAACTGCGGTCCCCGGTTCACCATCATCCATACGCTGCCCTACGACCGCCCGGGCACCACCATGTCGGCGTTCACCATGTGCCAGCGCTGCGCCGCCGAATACCACGACCCGGCCGACCGCCGCTTCCACGCGCAGCCGATCGCCTGCCCGGACTGCGGACCGTCGTTGTGGTTCTCCGCTAGGGCCGGACGGGTCGACGGATCCGATGCCGCGCTGGCAGCCACCCAGCAGGCGCTCGCCGAGGGCGCCGTGGTGGCGATCAAGGGCATCGGCGGCTATCACCTGGCGTGCCGGGTCGACGACGAGGCACCGGTCGTCGCGCTGCGCGCGCGGAAGGCACGGCGCGCCAAGCCTTTTGCCATGCTGGTGGCCGATCTCGACATCGCGCGCCGCTACGCGCACATCGACGACACCGAAGCCACGGTGCTCTCCAGTGCCGCCCGGCCGATCGTGCTGGTGCGGCGTCGCCGCGACGCGCCGCTCGCCGACGCCGTCGCACCGGGCAGCCCGCTGGTCGGGGTGATGCTGCCGTACTCGCCGATCCACCACCTCCTGCTTTCGGCGGTGCCCGGTAGCGAAAACCCAGTGCCCGACGCCCTGGTGTTGACCAGCGCCAACCGGTCCGACGACCCGATCTGCTTCACCGAAGACGCTGCCGTGCACTGTCTTCCATCGTTGTGCGACGCGGTACTCGACCACGACCGGCCGATCCATGTGCCCTGCGACGACTCGGTGGTGCGCGTGGTGGACGGTCACGAACTGCCGATCCGCCGCTCCCGCGGATACGCGCCGCTGCCTGTCGACCTCGGCCGTGACGGCCCGGCGGTGCTGGCGGTCGGCGGCGAGCTGAAGAACACCTTCTGCCTCACCGACGGTGCCCGCGCCTACCTATCCGGGCACATCGGCGACATGGAGACGCTGGAAACCCTGCGGGCGTTCGACCGCGCGGTCGGCCAACTCAGCGAAATCCGGCACCAGCCGCTGCGATTGGCCGCCGATCTGCATCCCGGATATCACACCCGCAGTTGGGCGGAGCGCCGCGCCGGCGATCGACCGCTGGATCTGATTCAGCACCATCACGCGCATGTGGTGTCGCTGCTCGCCGAACATGGACGTATCGGTGAACCCGTTATCGGGGTGTCGTTCGACGGCACCGGCTACGGCTGCGACCACACGATCTGGGGCGGCGAGATTCTCGAGCTCGGGCCGGACAGTCACCGGTTCGTCCGGGTCGGCCACCTGTTGCCGGTGCCGTTGCCGGGCGGTGATGCGGCCGTGCGTAATCCGTGGCGGATGGCGTTGTCGCAGTTGTGGACGGCCGGGATCGACTGGACACCGGATTTGCCCCCGGTCACTGCGGCGACGCCAGCCGAACTACGGCTCACCCGTTCGCAATTGGAATCCGGCACGGGGTGTGTGCCGTGTTCGAGCATGGGGCGGCTCTTCGATGCGGTCGCGTCTCTGCTGGGGGTGCGACAGCGGATCGATTACGAGGGCCAGGCCGCTATCGAGCTCGAGGCGCTCGCCGACTCTATCGGCGACGCGGCGGGACCGACGCTGCGAATGGCCGTCCGCCCCGACGGGATCATCGACCCCGGTGACATGCTGCGGGTGATGGTGTCGGCCCTACGCGAAGGGGTGCAACCGGCGGTGCTGGCCGCCGAATTTCACCGGGCGGTCGCGGTCGCCGTCACCGAGGCGGTGGGACAGGTCGCCGGACCGCTGCGGTTGGTGGGCCTGACCGGCGGGGTGTTCCAGAATGTGCTGCTGCTGCGGTGGTGCCGGCAACGGCTGCAGCACGCGGGATTCGAGGTACTCATCCATCACATGGTGCCGCCCAACGACGGCGGGCTGGCACTGGGTCAGGCCGCGATTTCTATGCTGACCGGACTCGAAGAGGCCGCACCGCGATGACCACCACTGCAATTGATCGCGGGGTTGACGCCGAGCTGGCCGCTGATTTGGCCGCGACCGCGTTCACACTGGCCAAGCGGTTCGCGGCCGGTGCAACCATGTGGTCCATTGCGCCGGCCGGGGAGCCACACGCCTTACACATTGCGGTCGAGTTCGTTCATCCGGTGATCATGGGAAAGCGCGCACTGCCGGCCGTTGCCCTGACCGGATCGAATCTGGTGGATCTCGTGCGGGTGTCGGCCCGGGCCGGTGACATCGTGATCGGGGTCGGTGCTGCCGATGAGCCCGACCTGCGTTCGGTGATGCGCCGTAGCCCGGCCTGGGGCACCACCACGATCTGGATCGGCAGCGGTGAACGGCCCTTAGCCGGTGCGGCCGATCACGTTTTGTGGCTCGATGACCCCGATCCCCGCGTTCCCGCGACGGGTGGATTCGTGTTGTTCTATCACCTGCTGTGGGAGCTCACTCACGTTTGTTTCGAGCACCCGGGATTGCTCAAGCCCGAATCCGCCGAGCTGGGGGCACCTCCCGCTCGCGGGGGAGTTTGCGTCACCTGCAGCGACGAGGGACGCCTGGGCGAGGTGGTGTCGCCGTCGGCCGACGGGATGGCCGAGGTGCGCACCGCGCGTGGCGTCGAGAACGTGGCGACGGCGCTGATCGATCCGGTTGCCGCCGACGAGCTGGTACTGGTACACGCGGGGACTGCGATCAGTCGCATCATCGAGGAGCAGCGGCGCTGATGCTTGAAGACGAGCCCACCAACTTCCTGTATCCGTTCATCGACGCACAGGAAGACAATCCGGAATCGCTGCTTGCTGATCTCGCAGCGTCAGCGCGGGCAAAGGCCGACGAGAGCCTGGCGCTCCGGCGCGCCACAGTGGAAGCCAACGCCGACCTGCTGGACCAGGCGGCTACCGAGCTGGCACGCCGCTTCGCGTCCGGCGGACGGATGTTCACTTTCGGAAACGGTGGCAGCTGCACCGATTCCACCACCCTGGCCGCCCTATTCTCCCGCCCACCGCACGGAAAGCCATTACCCGCTTGGTCGTTGACCGCTGATCAGGCGATTGTCACCGCGCTGGGCAACGACGTGGGGTTCGAGCTGGTGTTCGCTCGCCAGTTGATCGCCCGCGCGAAGACCGGTGACATTGCGATCGCGATGTCGACCAGCGGCAGTTCACCCAACCTACTGGCCGCGCTGGCCGAGGCGCGTCAGCGCGGTTTGTACACCATCGGTTTCGCCGGGTATGACGGCGGCGCGTTTGCGAACAACCCAAATGTGGACGCCTGCTTCGTCGTTCGATCGCAAAGCGTGCACCGTATTCAGGAATCGCAAGCGTTGCTGGGCTACCAGCTGTGGTGGGTGACCCAGCGACGTTTTGGCGGGCAAGGATTGGGGGCCGCATGAGCAAGTCAGCGGGTGAATACGTGTCGTCGGGGCCACGATTCGCCGAGGGCGAGGTCATCGAGCGGATCGAGTCGTTCCGCAGACGCCGCCCCCGGTTGCTCGACGACCAGGTGAACCTGGCGCACGGAGCCGGCGGAAAGGCCTCGGCCGCGCTGGTCGACGCGGTGTTCGTGGAGGCGTTTCGCAACCCGCTGCTCGAGTCGCTCGGCGACGGCGCGGTGCTCACGCTGCCCGGCGGCGAGCGGCTGGCGATGTCCACCGATTCATTCGTGGTGCAGCCCAGACGTTTTCCGGGCGGTTCCATCGGCGAGCTCGCTGTTTACGGCACCTGCAACGACGTCGCGATGTGCGGCGCAGTGCCATCCTGGATCTCGGCGGCGTTCGTGCTGGAAGAAGGTTTCTCGATCGCCGAGCTGAAGGAGATCGTCGCCGACATGGCGGCCGCTGCGGCCAACGCGGGTGTGCAGATCGTCACCGGCGACACCAAGGTGGTGCCCAAGGGCGCCGCCGACGGCATGTTCGTCACCACCACCGGGGCCGGTGTCATTCCGGCGGGACGCACATTTTCGCCCGCGTCGATACGCGCCGGCGACAAGGTGCTGTTGTCGGGTTCGATGGGCGATCACGGCATGGCGGTGATGCTGGCCCGGGGCGACCTGGCCATCGAAGCCGACATCCATTCCGACACGGCCTGCCTCAGCCCGCTGGTGGAACTGTTGATGGCGGCCGCGCCGTCCACCCGCTGGCTGCGCGACGCCACCCGGGGCGGGGTCGGGACCGTCTGTAACGAACTGGCGCAGGCCTGCGGCCTGGGGGTACTGCTCGATGAGGAGCGACTACCCCTGGCGCCCATGGTCAATGGCGCCTGCGAGTTGCTCGGCATCGATCCCCTCTACGTCGCCAACGAGGGCAAGTTTGTTGCCGTCGTCGCACCCGAAGAAGCCGACGCCGCCCTGGCCGCGATTAGATCGCATCCACTGGGCGCCGACGCCGCCGAGGTCGGCGAAATCGTGACAGAACCCGCGGAAAGCGTGGTGCTGCGTACCGGATTCGGCGGCACCCGGATCGTCGACATGCTCGTCGGCGACCCACTGCCGCGAATCTGCTGAGGATGGGAGGTCACCGCACATGTGTCTGGGGATTCCGGGCCGGATCGTCGAAATCACCGATCCGGCAAACTATTTAGCGAAAGTCGATGTCAGCGGCGTGCAGCGGACGATCAGTGTTCGGCTGCTGGAAGACGACATGCCCGAGCGCGACGACTGGGTACTGGTCCATGTCGGCTTCGCGATGGCCAAGATCGACGAAACCGAGGCGTTGCTGACTTTGGCCGCCGTCAAGAAGTTGGGCGAGGCGTACACCACCGAAATCGAAGCCTTCGACTCGTCGGCGATCACGTAAGGGGCACACCATGAAATTCGTTGACGAATTCCGCGATCCGGCCGCGGCGCGCAAGCTGTTGACTGCCATCGAGCACCTGGCGGGAAGCGGCCCCGACCACTTCAAGTTCATGGAGGTCTGCGGCGGGCACACTCACACCATCTACCGGCACGGCATCGAACATCTGCTGCCCGACAACGTCGAACTGGTGCATGGCCCAGGATGCCCGGTGTGCGTGATCCCGATGGGCCGTATCGACGACGCGATGTGGCTGGCCGGCCAACCCGACGTGATCTTCACCTGCTTCGGCGACATGATGCGGGTACCGGGCTCGGCCGGCAGCCTACTAGACGCCAAGGCACGCGGCGCCGACGTCCGGTTCGTCTACTCACCGCTGGACGCGCTCAAGATCGCGGTCGACAACCCGGACAAACACGTGGTGTTCTTCGCCATCGGATTCGAGACCACCGCCCCGTCGACCGCGGTGACGCTGATGCGGGCCCGCGACCTTAACCTGCGCAATTTCAGCGTGTTCTGCAACCACGTCACGATCGTGCCGCCGATCAAGGCCATCCTGGAATCACCGGACCTGCGGCTGTCCGGCTTCATCGGCCCCGGACATGTGTCGACGGTGGTGGGCAACCGGCCATACCGTTTCGT
Source organism: Mycobacterium sp. (assembly GCF_039583785.1). Taxonomy (GTDB): domain Bacteria; phylum Actinomycetota; class Actinomycetes; order Mycobacteriales; family Mycobacteriaceae; genus Mycobacterium. The sequence goes on along the minus strand of NZ_JAVKSG010000001.1, from coordinate 257,756 downwards.
GCCTGAGGTGTACGGAAAGCCTTTGGTGGTAGCCGGATTCGAGCCATTGGACATTCTGGCGGCGGTGACGATGCTGCTGCGCCAGATCCGCGAAGGTCGTTGCGAGGTGGAGAACCAGTACAAACGGGTGGTGCCCGAAAACGGTAACCCGGCCGCACTGGCGCTGATGGGCACGGTGTTCGCGTTGCGTCCGCACTTCGAATGGCGCGGACTGGGATTCATCTCACAGAGCGCACTGCGACTGCACGACGACTTCGCGGAGTTCGACGCCGAACTACGATTCTCGATGCCCGGCGTGCGGGTCGCCGACCCGAAGGCGTGCCAGTGCGGCGAGGTACTCAAGGGTGTGCTCAAGCCGTGGGAGTGCAAGGTTTTCGGCACCGCGTGTACCCCGGAGACGCCGATCGGCACCTGCATGGTGTCACCCGAGGGAGCCTGCGCGGCCTATTACAACTTCGGCCGCATGCACCGCGACGCGGTCAAACTGGTGGCGCGCACTTGACCATCAAGGACACCGTCGGTGTGCAGATGTTCGCCCGCTACGCGTATGCGCCGAACGCACTGGGCTTTTGCGGCCCACCACTGGGCGCGACATTGCGCGACGGGTCGATCGAGGATGTACGACGGGCGGCGACAACGTTTTCCGGCGCCTGGCCCTACTTGCGGGTGTTGGCGAAGTTGACCGGCATCAGCGATCCGCTGGATTACCGGCTTGTCGAATCCTACTGGCTCGGTGGTGGCATCGGCGCCGGGCTCGATCCGGATGAGTTCGTCGACGAGTTGCTCGCTCTCATCGGTCCGAAGGCGAGCCACTATTGGGGGCACCTCACCGCGGATCTGGCGAGCGAGGCGGCCGCCAACCACTGCTTTCACGTCTTCGGTGTCTATCCGTGGTCGCGGCTGCTGGGCCGTAGTGGCGGAAGCTTCGACGAGCACCCGTTGAGTGTGCTGGATAATTGCCGGATCACCTGGGGCACAGTGCTTTCCCGCGACAGCGACGAGGTCGAGGTGTCGCGCCGCGGACTGGCGTGGGACGGGCAGGCGATGAGCCTGTCCGAGCCGTCGGCGCGCCGGTGCGAGGTGTGGGCCGACGGGTACAGCGCGGTGCCCGACGTGGCGGTCGGCGACCAGGTGGCGATCCACTGGGGCCGGCTATGCGGCCGGCTGCGACCCGAGCAGATCCAGGCGCTGGCCGACAGCACCACCCGCCAAATCCACGTGACCAATCAACGGCTGGCGCACGTTTAGCGTCGTGCAACTGCCTCGCCTGGTTCACTTTGGCACTGCGGGCACAGTCCGTGCAGGGTGAGGCCGGCGCGTTCGGACAGCGTGAACGAACTGCCCGCGCTCGCCTGCTCCAGCGCAGAGGCCAGTCGCCCTGCCGGCACTTCGATGATCGAGCCGCAGCGCGTGCACACCGCGTGATGGTGCGGGTCGGCGGCCAGGCCGTACGTGGTGACCCCGCCCTCGAGCGTCAGCGCATGCAGCACTCCCTGGTCGACCAGCGTGGTCACCGTGCGGTAGATCGTCGCCAAGTCCGGTGGCTGGTCTTCGGCTGGTAAGCACTCGCACAGCCGCTGGTCGATTTCCGCGACGGACAGGTGGGTATGGGCCGGCTCGAGCACCGCCAAGACCGCGATCCGGGACGCCATCCGGCGCAGACCATGGGCCCGCAGCAGCTCGCCGATCCGCTCGGTGACGGCGGGATCCCGCGCCGGGGGTTTGGCCACCCATTCAGTATCACTCAGCATGCGCGCCATGGCTGCCAGACTGACGTCTGTGCCCGCTTCAATCTGCGATGTGCTGCCTGCCGCGGCCGCGCTGCTGTCCGTTGACGGGGCGCACGACGCGCTGGGGGTGACCGACTGGGTGGGCGACGGGCGGTGCGTCGCGGTCGTGCTCGTCGACGGGATGGGCTGGCACCTGTTACCGGCGCTGGCCGCCGATGCACCGCTGTTGGCGTCGGTGCTGGCTGGTGACGCCGGCCGGCTCGACGAACTCGCCTGCACCTTCCCGTCCACCACACCGACCAGCCTGGCGTCGCTGACCACCGGGGTCGCACCGGGCGAGCACGGGATCCTCGGCTTCACCGTCAAGTGTCCCGACTCCGACCGGGTGCTCAACCACATCTGCTGGCGGGACGATCCCCCGCCGGCGGGGTGGCAGCCCGTCCCAACGTGGTTCGAGCGTCTGCGTCAGGCCGGTGTTGCAGCCCGGGCCGTCCTGCCTGCGGCGTTCCTCGGCAGCGGCTTGACCGAGGCGGCGTACCGCGGCGCGCAATTCGTCGGCGCACACAGCGACGACGATTACGCCCAACTGGTGACCGATCAGGTCCGCACCGCGCCGGGATTGGTCTACGCCTACACCGCCGAACTCGATACCGCGGCACACGTGTTCGGCGTCGCTTCCCCGGAGTGGCACGCCGCGGCCGTCCGCGTCGATGCGCTGCTGACCCGACTGGTCGAGGCGTTGCCGTCGGACGCCGCGCTGCTGGTCACGGCCGACCACGGCGGTCTGAATGTGCCGATGGACCGGCGGATCGACCTCGACGCCGATCCGCGGTTGCGTGCGGGTGTGCGCGCGGTCGCCGGCGATCCTCGCGTGCGCTACCTGCACACCGAGCCAGGCGCGGCGTCCGACGTGATCGCCACCTGGGGCGAGCTGCTAGCCGGGCAGGCCGAGGTACGCAGCCGCGACGACGCTGTCGCGGCTGGGCGGTTCGGAACCGTGCGTCCCGCGCACTTGCCGCGGATCGGCGATGTCGTCGTCACTTGCCTAGACGACACGGCGGTGCTGGCCACCGGTCACGAGCCACCGGAGGTCGCTCGACTTGTCGGTTTCCATGGCGCAGCCACCCCGGTCGAGATGGCGATCCCGCTCATCACCTTCCGGGGGTGATCAACTCCGCTATCTTCTACTTGCAAATAACTTGCAGAATTCCTGCGAATCGTCTGCATGACGCCTGCCGGCGGTTTACCGTAGAAGGTTGGGATTGTATCTCCAGACGGGACGCGACATGGCCACTGACACACTCGGTAGGCACCTCCCGTCGCTGCCTCGACTTCCGGCCGCGTTGACGACCGACGAGTGGCTGCGCTTGGGATCGATGTTCGCGGTGATCATCGCGCTGCATGTAATCGGTTGGGGCACAATGGTACTCGTGGTCGAGCCGGCGCACTTGAGCGTCGGAGACAAGGCGTTCGGATTCGGTATCGGCCTGACCGCGTACACGCTGGGGCTGCGCCACGCATTCGACGCCGACCACATCGCCGCGATCGACAACACCACCCGCACGCTGATGAACGACGGCCAGCGGCCGCTTGCCGTCGGATTCTTCTTCTCCCTGGGCCATTCGTCGGTGGTGTTCGGGCTGGCCCTGCTCATCGCGTTCGGCCTCAAAGCGATCATCGGGCCGGTCGAGCAAGGCTCGTCGGCCCTGCACCACTACACCAGCTTGATCGGCACCAGCGTCTCCGGCGTGTTCTTGTGTTTGATCGCCGCGATCAATGTGGTGATCCTGGTCGGCATTCTGCGGGTGTTCGCCCAGATGCGCCGCGGCGAGTACGACGAGGACGAGCTCGACACGCAGCTGAACAACCGCGGACTGCTCAACCGGGTGCTCGGCCGCTTCACCAAATCGGTTACCGCATCCTGGCACATGTATCCGGTGGGCCTGTTGTTCGGGCTGGGCTTCGATACCGCCACCGAGGTCGCACTGTTGGTGCTGGCCGGCACCAGCGCGGCGGCGGGTCTGCCGTGGTACGCCATCTTGTGCTTGCCGGTGCTGTTCACCGCGGGCATGTGCCTGCTGGACACCGTCGACGGCTCGTTCATGAATTTCGCTTACGGCTGGGCGTTTTCGAATCCGGTTCGCAAGGTCTACTACAACATCACCATCACCGGCCTGTCGGTGGTGGTGGCGCTGCTCATCGGCACCGTGGAATTGCTCGGGCTGCTCGCCGAACAGCTCGGTTGGAGCGGCGGATTCTGGACCTGGCTGGGCGGCATCGATCTCAACGCGATCGGTTTTATGATCGTCGGTCTGTTCGTGGTGACTTGGGTTGGGGCCGTGTTGATCTGGCGCTATGCGCGTATCGAGGAGAAGTGGACGGTGCCGGCCGCACGCGTCGGCTGAGACGCGTTAACGAATCGGCTTGGGTCCATCCCAGGTCGCGATCACCACCACGCCGCACTCGGGTGCGACACCCGAGAAAAGGTACGCCGCTGAGCTGAGCGGATGGCTTACGCCCCGCTGCGGTGCTTGCTGTCTGCAATCAGCCTGCGCTCAAGGATTTTTCACGCATGTCCGGGTATCGGACTTGCGTTGTCGTCGTGCGTCCTGATTCAAAGGAGAATTCCATGTCATTCGTGTCCATCCTACCGGAGACCCTTTCCGCCGCAGCGGACAATCTTCAATCCGTCGGCTCGAGACTTCAAGCGCAGAACAGCGCGGCATTAGTCCCGACCACGGGTCTGATACCGGCCGCCTCTGATGAGGTATCGGCTTTGACAGCACTGCAATTCGTAATGCATGCGCACGCGTACCAATCGGTCAGCGCGCAGGCCACGTCTATTCACCAGATGTTCGTGGCGATGTTGGCGGCCGGCGCTGATTCCTACGCCACCACCGAGTTCGCCAACACGGTTGCTACCGGTTAAGGAGTTCTGCAATGGATTTCGCAGTATTACCTCCGGAAGTAAACTCCGGGCTGATGTATGCCGGTCCAGGTTCCGGGCCGATGATCGCGGCGGCAGCATCCTGGAATAATCTCGCCACTGAGATGTTCTCGGCAGCAAACGAATACGGGTCGCTGATCTCCGGTATCACTAGCGGTCCATGGCGAGGACCGGCGTCCGCGTCGATGGCGAGCGCCGCCGCGCCATACGTGTCATGGATGAATGTTGCTGCTGCGCAGGCAGAACAGGCCGCCAGCCACGCCAAAGCAGCGGCCAGCGTTTACGAAACCGCGTTCACCGCGACGGTCCCCCCACCGGTGATCGTTGCCAACCGCACATTGCTGGCATCGCTGGTCGCCACCAACATCCTCGGCCAGAACACCCCGGCGATCGCGCAGACCGAAGCCCACTACGCCGAGATGTGGGCCCAAGACGCCGCGGCAATGTACGGCTACGCCGGATCATCGGCTGCCGCATCGGCGTTGACGCCGTTTCTTGAACCGCCGGCGACCACCACGGTCGGTCAGACAACCGGAACCGGAACGTCGGCACAGCTGTCTCAACTGGTGCATGCGGTGCCCAGTGCGCTACAAGGCCTGGCCTCGCCCGCGTCGTCGGCGTCGTCGAGCGCCGGCATTCAGGGTGTCGCGGGTTTGCTGTCTGGGAATTCGACGTCGAGCACCGGACTCTCGGGACTGTTCAATGACCTATTCTCGTCGAGTGGTTTGGGGCTGAACGACAATCTCTGGAACACCATCTTTTCCTCAGGCTTCTACATGCCGGGCAACTTTCTGGGCACGATGACGGATTTAATCGGCCTCGGAGGTTCCGGCGCGGCGTCTCAGGCGGCCGGGGCTGCGGCCGGAGATGCGGCGGCAGCGGCCGACGGACTCGGCAGTGCACTGGCGGCTCCTGCTGCAGGGCTGGGCAGCCTTGGCGGCGGGGTGTCGGCCGCCATGGGTCATGGTGCGGCGATCGGAGCGTTGGCCGTGCCGCCCAGCTGGACAACGGCCGCCCCTGCGATGAGCCCGTTGTCCGGGGCGGCCCTGGGTGGGATGCCCCTCGCGCCTCCACCTGTAGTCGCGCCCGGCATGCCCGGAATACCGCTCGTCAATGCGGCCGGAAACCGTCTCAACGCCGCCGCTCCCCAATACGGCTTCCGCCCGACAGTGATGATGCAATCACCGGTAGCCGGGTAACCGGTAGCGCTACAACGGCGTCGTGTAGGCGGCGCTGATGCCGCCGTCGACCAGATATGTCGCCGCGGTAATGAACGATGCGTCGTCGCTGGCCAAAAACGCCACGACAGCGGCGATTTCGTCGGCTTCACCGAACCGGCCCATCGGCACGTGCACCATCCGCCGGGCCGCGCGCTCGGGATCCTTGGCGAAAAGCTCTTGCAGCAGTGGAGTATTCACCGGGCCCGGACACAGCGCGTTGACCCGAATCCCCTGTCGGGCGAATTGCACACCGAGCTCACGCGACATCGCCAACACCCCGCCTTTGGACGCGGTGTAGGAGATCTGCGAGGTGGCCGATCCCATCACCGCGACGAACGACGCGATGTTGACGATCGACCCGTGGCCGGCGGGCGCCATGTGCCGCAGCACGGCCCGGCAGCACAGGTACACCGATTTCAGGTTGACGTCCTGCACCTTCTGCCAGGCCGGCAGTTCGGTGTTCTCGATCAGGTCGTCATCCGGCGGCGAGATGCCGGCGTTGTTGACCGCGATGTCGATCGAGCCGCAGCGGTCGGCTGCGATGTCGTAGAGCGCGTTAACCGAGGTCTCGTCCGAAACATCCACTGGCACAAACAGTCCGCCCAGCTCGTCGGCCGCCGCGGCACCGGCGCGCTCGTCGATGTCGCCGATTACCACGGTGGCGCCCTCGGCGTGCAGCCGCCGCGCGGAAGCCCGCCCGATACCGCCACCGCCACCGGTCACCACGGCGACTTTGCCCGCCAGCCGCCGACTGAGATCCAGAGTCATCTTGTGCCGCTCCTCGCATAGGTCCGTGCCGCCTCGACGATCGCCGAGAACAGTCGCAGGTCGTCCAGACTCTCCTCCGGATGCCACTGCACCGCGAGCACGAAGCCGGGCCCCGGCAGCTCCACTGCCTCGATCACACTATCGGCATCCCAGCCGCTGACCACCAGGCCCTCGCCGAGTTCGTCGATCCCCTGGTGGTGATAGCACCGCGCGTCAACGGATTCGCCGACCACCGCGGCCAGCCGGGTACCGGCGACGGTGCGCACCGGCAACGTGGTGAACACCGCGTTGCCCGCCCGGTGTCCGCTGTGGCCGATCACGTCGGGCAGGTGTTGATGCAGCGTTCCGCCGAGTGCGACATTGAGCACCTGCGCGCCGCGGCAGATGCCCAGCACCGGAAGCTGCCGCTGGATGGCCGCGCGCAGCAGCGCGAACTCCCACGCGTCGCGCTGCTGTCCGGGTTGATCGGTGTCGGGATGCGGCTGTTGGCCGTAGGCGGCGGGATCGACGTCCGTGCCCCCGGTGATCAGCAGCCCGTCCAGGCCGTCCAGGACACGATCGGCGATCTCGGAATCCACCGGCTGCGGGGGCAGCAGCACCGCCACCCCGCCGGCCGCGGTGACGCCCTGAAAGTAGACGGCCGGAAGGAGACTGGCGCGCACGTCCCAGACTCCGGTCTGGGCCCGTTGTAGATAGGTGGTCAGGCCGATCACCGGTGGCCTGGAGCTTGACACCGGATCAAAACCGCTCAAACCCGCGAACCCTCTCCCAATCGGTGACCGCCGCGTTGAATGCGGCCACCTCGACGTGGGCGTTGTTGACGTAATGGTCGACCACCGCATCGCCGAACGCCTGCCGGGCGACGGTCGACGCATCGAAAAGCGACGCGGCTTCGGCCAGCGTAGCGGGCAACCGCCCGGCTCCGTCGTCGTACGCGTTGCCCACGCACGGCTCCGGCAACGCCAATTCGCACTCGATACCGTGCAACCCACCGGCGATCAAACCCGCTACGGCCAGGTACTGGTTGACGTCGCCGCCGGGCACCCGACATTCCACCCGCATGCTGTCGCCCTGGCCGACGACGCGTAGCGCGCAGGTCCGATTGTCCAGCCCCCACGCCACCACCGTGGGCGCGAAGCTGCGATCAGCAAACCGCTTGTAGGAGTTGATGTTCGGCGCGTAGAGCAGCGTGAGCTCGGGCAATGTGGCCAACTGGCCGGCAATGAAACTGCGAAACGTCTGCGACATGCCGAGCGGTTGATCGTCGTCGGCGAACACCGGGGTGCCGTCCAACGAACGAACAGACATGTGAATGTGGCAGCTGTTGCCTTCGCGCTCATCGTATTTGGACATGAAGGTGAGCGACTTGCCGTGCTGGTCGGCGATTTCCTTCGCGCCGCTCTTGTAGATGCCGTGGTTGTCGCAGGTGATCAGCGCCTCGTCGTAGCCGAACCCGAGCTCCTGCTGCCCGCGGTTGCACTCGCCCTTGACGGCTTCCCAGCGCAGACCCGCGCCCTGCATGTGCTGCCGGATGTCGCGCAGCAGCGGCTCGAGGCGGCTGGAGGCCGTCACCGCGTAGTCCATGTTGTAGTCGCTGGCCGGCGTCAACTCGCGATAGCCGTTGGCCCAGGCCTGGCGAAAGGTGTCGTCGAAGACCATGAATTCCAGTTCGGTGGCGACGTAGGCACGCAGCCCGCGCTCAGCCAAGCGATCCAGCTGGCGACGCAACACTCGACGCGGGGCGGGCTCGATCGCCGTGCCGTCCTGGAACTCCACATCGGCGAGCACCAGCGCTGTGCCGGGCAACCACGGAATCCGTCGCAGCGTCCTCAGATCCGGCTTCATTGCCATGTCGCCGTAGCCGGTGCCCCAGCCCGACATCGCGTAGCCGGTGACGGTGTTCATGTCGACGTCGACCGCGAGTAGGTAGTTGCAGCATTCGGCACCACTGTGCGCAACCTCGTCGAGGAAAAACCCCGCCGAGATCCGCTTGCCCACCAGCCGGCCCTGCATGTCACCGAACGCGACGATCACGGTGTCGACATCACCGGCGGCGACTTGTCGCTCAAGGTCCGCCGGTGACAACATGCCCGATCTGAGACCAGTCACAATGCTTTCCTGCCGGGGTTCTGAGGTGGATGATTCCGCATCACAGTACGTCGATCCCGGAGGGACAGTGGTCGTCGTCGTGCGTACGACAGCACGCATACAGCCCGCTATCCGAGCAGTTCACGCACATCCGACGCGGTGAGCGCGGAACTGAACAGCTCACCCTCGTCGACGACGGCGGTGAACAGTTCCCGTTTGCGCTGCTGCAGCGCCACCACCTTTTCCTCGATGGTGCTCTGCGACACGAGGCGGTAGACGGTGACCGGTCGGGTCTGGCCGATCCGATGGGTGCGGTCGACGGCCTGGGCTTCAGCGGCCGGGCTCCACCAGGGGTCGCACAGGAAGCAGTAGTCGGCCTCGGTCAGGTTGAGCCCGAAGCCGCCGGCCTTCAGGCTGATCAGGAACACCCCGGTGGCGCCGTCGCGGAACTTCGCCAGAGCGGCCGCGCGTCCTTTGGCGTTGACCTTTCCGTCCAGATAGCTGTAGTCCAGACCGGCTGCGTCCAAGTGCGCCCGCAGGATGCCCAGGAATCCGGTGAACTGGCTGAACACCAGCGCGCTGTGGCCTTCGGCCACCAACTGTGGCAGCTGCTCGACCAGGTAGTCGATCTTTGCCGACCCGCTGTTGATGTCCGACCGGTCGACCAGGCCGGGATGCAGACTCAACTGGCGCAACACGGTCAACGACCGGAAGATCTGGAACCGGTTCTTCTCCCACTCCCCCAGCAGGCCCAACACCTTCTGTCGCTCGCGGGCCAGTCGGGTGTCGTAGATCTTGCGGTGTTTGGCGCTCAGGTCGATCGTGAGCTGCTGTTCCTGTTTGGCCGGTAACTCGGTCGCCACCTGGGTCTTGTTGCGCCGTAGCATCACCGGTTTGATCCGCCGGCGTAGCACCGGAAGCCGCTCGCGGTTGCCGCCCGATTCGATCGGCTTGCGGAAGTAGTCGGTGAACGCCCTGGGCGAGGGAAACAGTCCCGGCACCGTGATCGACAGCAACGCCCACAGCTCCATCAGGTTGTTTTCCATCGGGGTGCCGGTGATGGCCAGTTTGAACCCGGCGTCGAGCCGACGGACGCAGTGATGGGTCTTGGCGTTGTGGTTCTTGACGAACTGAGCCTCGTCGAGGATGAGTCCGGCCCAGGCGAGCGCCGCGTATGCCTCATAGTCGATGCGCAACAGCGCATAGGTAGTCACCACGATGTCGGCCCCGGCCGCCAGATCCGCCAGCGGTACACCTGATCGAGCCTCGGTCGCGCTGACGGCGACGGCACGAAGCGTGGGGGTGAACGTGCGGGCCTCGGCGACCCAGTTGCCGACCACGCTGGTCGGTGCGACCACGAGAAACCTGCCGGCGCCTGCGGCGGCGGCACGCGCGATCAACGCCAGCGTCTGCACCGTCTTGCCCAGGCCCATGTCGTCAGCCAGCACCCCGCCAAGACCGTTGTCCCACAAGAACGACAACCAGTCCAGCCCGTCGCGCTGATAGGCCCGCAGTGTGGCGTCCAGCTGTTCGGGAACCTCGACAGGCGCCGGTGGTCGAGCCGTGGCCAGCCGCGCCAGGTTGCACCGCCAGTCGGCCAGCTGCTGATCGACCACGCCCAGCGCGAGCAGCTCCTCCCACAAGGTGGCGTTCAGCGACCTGGCGTTCGCCTTTGTGCCGTCGATCTCGCCGAGCGCGCGGGCTTCATCGAGCAATTCCCGCAGGCGAACCAGCTCGGGCGTGTCGAGCTGAAAGTAGACGCCGTTGGGCAACAGCATATGTGTTGCACCCGAGGCTAATTCGCTGATCACCTCGGGTAGCGGCACGCTGTGTCCGTCGACCTGCACGGTGATGTTCAGGTCGAACCAGTCGGTGTGCACCGGCTCGGTGCCGCCGAAATCCAGCTGGGGACTGGTCTGTGCGGCACGGAAATCAGGTGCGCGCTCGTCGATCTCGATGATCAGTGCATCGACGCAATCAAGTCCAGGTAACACCTCACCGCACAACACCGCCGCCTCGGCAGCGGTCAGATCGACAGCCGAGCGCAATGTCGTCAATGATGCCGCCGTGGCTGCCGCCGTGGCGTCGTCGGCCTTCCCGATGGCGCTCAGTTCGCCGATGATCGCAGCATCCAAGACAACGTCCATCCGTCGCCGAACATGCTGTCCAGCTTGATGTTTCCAGGTTCGCGACGTCGCGGCGACCGCGCGCAACGCGGGCGCAACCCGCTGCCAGACACCGTCTTCGGCGGTTGGATCGCGATAACCGCTCAGCTGTGCCGGCGAATCCGGATCGAAGTCGTGATGTTTGTCGTCGACGTCATACCGGGTGCTCCAGTACGCGCGCGCACCCGTGTCGGTCATCGTGACGGTCAGTACCGGAGCCGGCCCGACGATGCTGGGCGGGGTGAACACGCCCTCCTCGATCTCCACGGCCACCCTGCTTGTGAGCCGCGGAAGGACGCTCACGGAGAACTCGCCGACGTCCTCGGCGGGGATATGCACCTGTTCGCCGCGCGCGATGAGGTCCAGCATGGTCCGGCCGGGAACCGGGTCGAACTCACCCAACCGCAACACGCCATCGGTGATCTGGTGGACGCCGTGCCGGGACGGGCTCCCGAGGAGGCCGACCCCGCCGGGGTCGCACGGCTCACCGTCGAGCAGCAGGGTCACCGACATGGTTGACCCGCCGGCGCCGTCGGCGGCGAAGTCCAGACCCAATTGGGCGTTTTTGATGAACTCGACCGACAGCAAACCCGTGGTGCGGTCAGCGACCATTTCCACCCCGGCGTCCTCGGCTTCTTTCAGCGTCGACCAGATAGTCCCCGGCATGCCAGTCATAGTCCAGGTCTCGCCGTAACATACCGAGCCGGAACGCTGCACTTCCAACGCGAGCGTCCGAATGGCTTGATACTGCCGCGGATTGAACTGGGCTGGCTGGCTGTCATAGAGCAGGCGCTGCCAACTCAGCCCACGTTTGATCCAGGTTCCGCGTTTGCCGACGGTCACCGGGCGCAGCCCGATCGCGTCGCCGGAGCGGTATCGCGTTCGTCCGACGAACGAAAATTGCAACCCGATCGGGCAGCTACCGGTGGGGGCAATCGGTTCCGCGATCTCGGTGAGCACGTGGTCAACTACCGCACGCCAACGCTCGGTTGGCCCCGGATCGTTGACGGCCGCCGTCAAGACCAGCGCGACAGCATGCTTGCAGTACGCACCGACCGGGCACGTACAGTCGGTCCACTCGATGACCGGACGTCGGCCGAGACTCTTGAAGCCGACTGCGACGCCGTAGATGTGAGCGCGCGATCCGTAGCAGCGCCCACTCAGGGTGCGGCCGTCCCGCTCCCAGTAGACGTCTTCGACGCGACCCTCATAGGCATATTGCACGCCGCGTGCGATCGTCGCGGAATCGAAGTGGGGCGTCAGGTCCTCGCCGTCGACGCGAAGGTGTTGCACCATGACAGCAGGGTAGGGACAAGCACTGACAAGAATGCCGAGGCGGCGCGGCGCGGCGCGGTGGCATTAGCCAGATCTTTTCCCATCTGAAACACCGGGCACAACAGCCACTTCCGTAGCGACTTGGTTCGCCGCGGTCACCAGGTGCTGGCACGTAGGACGATCTCGGCGGCCAACTGCGCCGTCGACTCGTGCGCGTTGCGTCGCCCGAGCAACTCCACCACCCGGTAGTCGCCGTAGACGAACCGCTGACTGGCCTGGGCCACCGAGTGCGCCGCGGAGTCGCTGACCAGGGCCGTGGTGTTGATTTCCACCGGTGGACAGTCGCTGTCGCGGATGACGCCGACACGGTCGGCGACACGCGGATGGCCTCGGTCGATCACCACCAGGCCGGTGAAGCGGTCCAGCCGGGTGGCGGCCAACTCCCAGGCCAGTTCGGCACCGTCGCGGTCACCGACCAGCACACCCCAGCTGACGTCGAGCACGTCGAGAATGCCCACCACCGACTTGGGTGTCAGGCGGGGGTCCGCAGCGATCGCAATCGTGCGCAGCGAGGCGGTGTGCAGACGCTCGCACACCGCGTCGTAGGCCGGCAGTGCCCGCTGCGCCGCACACAGCAGCACGACGACGGAGCCGTTCTCCGGACCGGTGTCGCAGACCTGGATCGGAAACCCGTCGACGGTCGTCATCATCGCCGAAGGCACAGGAGCAAATTACAGTGAATTGCCCCGCGTGCGGGCGATTTTCGACCGGATCGGTAGCCGAGTGGCGATTGGAAACGTTCTCGCAACACCGAGCTTGCGCCGACGCCGGTGACAACGCTTGTCGTCTTCGACGAAAAGCGTTGATTGCGGGGGCCGTTGGCCGCTGTCAGCGCAACCCCGTGACGATCGTCGAACGCCTCGGCGGCCCGTCGTTCAGCAGTCCGGTGACCGCGTCGACGTCGAGGTGCGCGTCCAACAGATCGGCCATCAGGTCCAGCTGGGCATCCCGTCGGGCGGCGACGTCGGTGTCGTCGGCAACCACGAATCCGTCCCGGCCCGCGGCCGTCGCGGCCGTCGTCAGCCACCGCCGGCGGAAGTCGTCGTTGTCGAACAAGCCGTGCCAGTGCGTCCCGAACACCTGGCCGCGCCGATACCCCTCCGCCACGCCGTCGACGTCGAACCAGGTGTCCTCCGCGCAGCGGCCCACCCGGCCGTGGTGGATCTCGTAGCCGTGTAGCGAGTCCTCCCGCCGGCGCAACACCTTCGCCGGTGCGAACGTGATGTCGGCGTCCAGCATCCCCATCGCAGAGACCCGGCCGGACCGGCTCTCGACTGGGTCGTCGATCGACCGGCACAGCATTTGGAAGCCGCCGCAGATGCCCAACACGGCCCGGCCCGAGTCGGCATGTGAGCGGATCGCTTCCTCGAGTCCACGCTCGCGCAGCCAGGCCAGGTCAGCGACGGTGGCCTTGGTTCCCGGCAGCACGATCACGTCTGCGTCGGCCAGGTCGGCGGGCTCCCGTGCCCACCGGACCAACACCCCGGGTTCGCAGGCCAGCGCTTCGACGTCGGTGGAGTTGGAAATCCGCGGCAACCGCAGCACCGCGACCCGCAGCCACTGGTCGCCGCGCGGCGGTCGCGGCGTGCCCAGCACGCGGTGCGCCAGCACCGCGACGGCGTCTTCGGTGTCCAGCCACAGGTCCTCGGTGTAGGGCAACACCCCGTAGGTGGGCCGGCCGCTGAGGTCGGCGAGTTGGCGCAGACCGGGCTCCAGCAATGCGACGTCGCCGCGGAATTTGTTGACGATGAATCCGGCGATCAATGCTTGGTCGTCCGGGTCGAGCACCGCCACCGTCCCGAACAGATGCGCGAGCAGCCCGCCGCGGTCGATGTCGCCGACGATCACGACCGGGAGATTCGCCGCCCGGGCCAGGCCCATGTTCACCAAGTCGGTTGCACGCAGGTTGATTTCGGCCGGCGACCCGGCTCCCTCACAGATCACCGCATCGAATTCGGTTCGCAGCTTTGCCAATTCGTCCTGCACGACGGCCGACAGCTTGTCGCGGTGTGACCAGTACCCCGCGGCGCTGGCGGTGCCGGCGACCTTACCCTTGATCACCACCTGCGAGGTCATGTCGCTGCCCGGCTTGAGCAGGATCGGGTTGAATCGAACGCTGGGCGCCAGACCGGCGGCGCGCGCCTGCATCGCCTGAGCCCGGCCGATCTCCCCGCCCTCGACGGTGACCGCCGAGTTGTTCGACATGTTCTGCGCCTTGAACGGCGCGACCCGAATTCCGTTGCGCGCCAGCGACCGGCAGAGCCCGGCGACCACCATCGACTTGCCCGCGTCGGAGGTGGTGCCGGCGACCAGCAGCGCGCCGCTCACCTTTCTGCGGCGAGCAGACGCAGAATCGCACTATTACCGACCCGACGATGCGATTCTGCGTCTGCTCGCGCTAGAAACCTCACGCCCACGTGAGGATTTCCGCGCCGGAGTCGGTGACCAACAGGGTGTGCTCGAATTGCGCACTCCACTTGCGGTCTGTGGTGACGACGGTCCAGTCGTCGTCCCAGATCTCGTAGTCCAGCGAGCCGAGGTTGATCATCGGTTCGATGGTGAACGTCATGCCTGGCTCGAGGATGGTGGTGACGGCCGGCTGGTCGTAGTGCAGTACCACCAGTCCGTTGTGGAACGTGGTGCCGATCCCATGGCCGGTGAAGTCGCGAACGACGTTGTAGCCGAACCGGTTTGCGTACGACTCGATGACCCGGCCGACCACCGACAGCGCACGGCCCGGTTTGACGGCGTTGATCGCCCGCATCGTCGCCTCGTGGGTGCGCTCGACCAGCAGCCGGTGTTCCTGCGCGACGTCGCCGGCCAGGAACGTGGCGTTGGTGTCGCCGTGCACACCGTCGAGGTAAGCGGTGACGTCGATGTTGACGATGTCACCGTCCTCGATCACCGTCGAATCGGGGATGCCGTGGCAGATCACCTCGTTCAGCGAGGTGCAGCACGATTTGGGATAACCCTTGTAGCCCAACGTCGACGGGTAGGCGCCGTGGTCGACCATGTAGTCGTGGGCGATGCGGTCCAGCGCGTCAGTGGTGACGCCGGGCGCGACGGCCTTGCCCGCCTCCGCGAGCGCCCCGGCCGCAATCCGCCCGGCCACCCGCATTTTCTCGATCACCTCGGGCGTCTGCACCCAGGGCTCGGTGCCCTCCCGCGCCGTGGGCTTGCCGACGTATTCCGGGCGTGCGATCGATATGGGCACCGGCAGCATCGGCGACACCACGCCGGCGGACAGGGCGGAACGAACAGGCATGCTCACCAGCTTAACCGGGCCGAATCCACCGCCGACGACGTTGACTCTGCGGTGCGGGCTAAGCCGCACTTTGTCGCCGTGGGCGCAGAGTCAGGCGCCGCGGCGGCGCATCAGCGACCGGCGGGGACCCTTGACCTTGACCGAGCCGCATACCACCCGTCCGGTCAGCACCACATGCGGAGCGCCCTCGGCCGGCGCGATCTTGCGCCGATCGCTGGCGCTGCCGCCATACACCTCGACGTCGTCGATCGATGCGCTGGCACCGTCGGGCAAGCGGATCTCGACCGAACCGAAGCGCATGTCGAGTTCGATGACGACCACCGGCCCGGCGAATCGGGCCTTGACCAGATCCAGTTCGACCGAGCCCATCCGCCGCACCAACGCCAACCGGGTCGGGACCGTCCATTCCCCGTGGCGCTTGAGCGATCCGGCCCAGCCGCGCAACTCGACTCGGTCGGCAGCGGAGGTGACGATGGCCCCGGGCCCGGGCAGATCGCCCACCAGGCTGTCCAACTCGTGACGGGTGCGGGCGGAGGACACGTGGGTCGACCGCTCCTCGAACTCGCCGATGTCGATCAGCCCGAGGGCAACCGCATTGTGCAGGCGCCGCAGCGTGCCGTTGCGGTCGGCATCGGAGACGCGCAGTTCGGACAGTTGGTCTGGACGTGTCATGGCGCTACCAATCTACCGCCGTCGCCCGTCGGTGAGGTCCACTGCACGGCCGCCCCGTGCAGTGGTCGAGTTAATGCCACAAGGACGACAATTGAGTTCTCCATGATCCCGGCACTGAGCTTCCCCTGCGCGGCAGCATTCCACGTTAATGCTCAAGTAACGTAATCGTGTTTATGTTGTTGACGTTATGGATTGAAGTGTCAAATCCATTGTCGACGCTTCTCAGACGAATAGTTCGAGAACTCGGATTATTAATCCGATTTACCGGACTTTTTCTTGAATGGCGAGATCCGGGCCGACTGCCGCGAACGCCGCCGGTCGGGGTTACCAACAACAAAGCACTACTAAGCAACGCGCCCAACTGCTGCTTTGCCCGCGTCGGCACTGATCCGACAATCCGACGCGGCGTCCGACCCGCTGCATTGATTCGATCTTCAACAGGTCGACCGCCTCGAACGGCGGGTAAGAGTGGGCTTAGCGCAGCTAGACCTTCACCTGAGTTGTTTATTAAAGGTTCGCTTAACAGTGACCGATTCTTGTTGTAAGCTTTCGATCCGTCGGACGGCTCGTCCGCCATGAGGGGGAGAAGAACTCATGTGCGAGCCACACGACTGTGGGGCGGCAACCCCACAATCCATCCGGAGGGACAACTAGATTGGAGACTCGCACATGAGTCAGAGTAAGTTTACCGGCTTGGGCATCGGCGCAGCCATGGCCGGCGCAGCAGTCGCCGCGTTCGTCGGCATGGGCACCGCCCACGCTGACACGCCGGTCGTCGACTCGTACGCCGACGGCTCGGCCGTCGCCGCCACCGGCGACACCTTTAAACCGAACGACGCGTACGACATGCTGTTCGGCTCCCACGGCACCCAGGGCGTAGACAACGCCGCGCTGGACTTGTCGGATGCGCAGTCGAACCTTACCGGTTACGAGGCGTTCACCACCGACGTCACCACGTTCGAACAGACCGCCGGCGACCACGGGCTGGAAAACCTGGTCAACGCGATCGACCCCAGCGCGTTCTACGAGCAGACGACAGCCGGAGTCACCGGCACTATCACCGACGGCGCCGGCGCGTACCTGGTTCCGGACACCGCCCTGGGCTACCTGGCCACCGGCCTGGACTACGGTCTGCTGACTCCGACCGGTCTGGACTACGTCCTTACCCCGCTGCTCGACCTGCTGACTGGGGCGCCGTTCGCCTGATCCGGCGCACAGATCCACCTCTCTGAGGTGATCGCCTGAACCGGCGGGGATGGGGGGTTTTCCCCGCCGGTTCAGGCACTTCGTCATCGTCGAGCCGGCAGCGGACTCACCGGAGCCCCCGAAGTCCACTCGCTCGGCGAGCAATCCCTGTCGCCCGGTCGCCCCTCGCGGCCGGGCGACGGCTTTGTCCACACCATTACCGCGGCGGGCCCGAGTGGTGTGTAACATCACTACACATGGGTAGTCGAGTTCAGGTAATCCTCTCCGATGAGGAGCGGGAGGCTTTTCGTCAGCAGGCCGCCGCAGAGCACCTGTCGCTGAGCAACTGGCTGCGCCAGGCAGGTCTCAAGCGACTCGAAGCCCAACAGCAGCGTCCGATCCGCACCACCGCCGAGCTGCGCGAGTTTTTCACATCGCTGCCTGAAGACAGCGAGCCCGAACCTGACTGGGAGCGCCATCTCCAGGTGATACAGGAGTCCCGTGGCAGTGGCGCCTCGACGACATGATCTTCGTCGATACCAACGTGTTCATGTACGCCGTCGGTCGCGACCACCCGCTGCGGACGCCGGCCCGCGATTTCTTCGCCCACAGCGTGGAGCAGGTCGACCGACTTGTCACGTCGGCTGAGGTGATTCACGAATTGCTACACGCCTACCTACCTGTCGGCCGGGTAGCCACGCTGGACGCAGCGCTGACATTGGCACGCTCGCTGACTGAGAGCTGGCCTGTCGAACCCGCTGACGTCTTTCACGCCCGAAG
The DNA here is from genome assembly GCF_039583785.1 of Mycobacterium sp. Taxonomy (GTDB): domain Bacteria; phylum Actinomycetota; class Actinomycetes; order Mycobacteriales; family Mycobacteriaceae; genus Mycobacterium. The sequence goes on along the minus strand of NZ_JAVKSG010000001.1, from coordinate 239,601 downwards.
CCTGCACAACCGCCACCGGGGTCTCGGTGCGCGCGATCTGCTTCACCTGGCGTGCTGCCAGCGTCGCGGTGTCACCCGCATCAAGACGTTCGACCGGACCCTGGCAAGCGCATTCGGCTCGTAGCGACCGCGGGCAGCGACTCTCAAGCCAGATAGCCCGGCGGCATCGCGTCGAAGAAGAACTTGGTCATCCGCACCGCGTACTCCGAGCTGCCGCCCCCGACGATCAGCGACGCGAAGGCCAGGTCGCCGCGGTAGCCGGCGAACCAGGCATGCGACCCGCCGGGGAACTCGGCCTCACCGGTCTTTGCGTACACCTCGCCGCAGCCCGCGATCTCCTTGCCGGTGCCGTTGGTCACCACTAACCGCATCATCGGTCGCAGACCTTCGATCATCTTCTCGCTGATCGGTGTGGTGTCGCCGGTGATCGTCGTCGGTCGTCCCTCAATGAGCGTGGGCACCGGCGTCTTTCCGGCGGCTACCGTCGCGGCGACCATCGCCATGCCGAACGGAGATGCCAGCACCTTGCCCTGGCCGAAGCCGTCCTCGGTGCGCTCGGCCAGATCGACCGTCGGCGGCACCGATCCGGTGACCGTGTTGATGCCGTCGATCTGGTAGTCCAACCCCAATCCGTATTGGTGGGCGGCCTGCGCCAGGCCACGCGGTGGCATCTGGCTGGCCAACTCGGCGAAGGTGGTGTTGCACGAACTGGCGAACGCACGCGACATCGGGACCACGCCGAGATCGAATCCGCCGTAGTTGGGAACGACCCGCTGCCCGATGTCGAGGTGGCCGGGACAGCCTAAAAGTGTGTTGGGGCTTGCGATGTCGCGCTCAAGCGCTGCGCCCGCCGTGATCATCTTGAACGTCGACCCCGGTGGGTAGAGGCCGGTAGTCGCCAGCGGGCCCACCGCGTCGGTCGCGGAATTCTGTGCGACCGCGAGGATCTCCCCCGTCGACGGTTTGATCACCACGATCATCGCCTGCCGGCCCTGGTTGTCGACCGCGCGCTGAGCGGCGTTCTGCACGGCGCGGTCCAGACTGATCGACACCGACGGGGCCGGCGATGGCTGAACCTCGTGCAGCACAGCCAGATCGACGTTGTTCTGGTTGATGCTGACCACCCGCCAGCCCGCCTCGCCGTCGAGCTGCTCGATCACCGCCTTCTTCACCTGGTTGATCAGGGCCGGCGCGAAGTGGTAGTCGGTCGGCAGCAAGTCGGCCTGCGGGGTAATCACCACGCCGGGCAGGGTGCCCAGCATCGGGGCGATGCGGTTGTTGTCATCGGTGCGCAGCGTGATCAGGTCGACCGGTTTGCCGGTGCCGCTGGCCTGTTCGGCCAGGCGCTGTGGGTCGTTGATCGTGTCGTCGAAGGGATGCAGTGCGTCGACCACCGACCGGGCGGTGCTGATCAAAAAGGCGCCGGCCTGGGATGCGTCCAGGGTGTAGTGGTAGAGGTAGCCGGGCGCCAGCACGTCTGTGCCGCCGACTTCGTTGACCGACGCACGCTTGGGCGGATCGGCCCGCAGTTCCAGCCTTTGATGCTCGCCGAGTCGCGGATGCACGTCGGTGCTTTTCCAGCGGACCTGCCAACGACCTTCGTAGCGAGCCATTTTCAGCTGCCCGTCGTAGGTCCACATCCGGTTCTTGGGCAGGTGCCAGGTGTAGCGGTAGCTGACCGAGCCGGTGTCCTCGGCATACTTCGATCCGGTGATCTGGGTGTCCAGATGGCTGGCCTGCAACCCGGCCCAGGCCGCATTGAGCGCCTCACGCGCGTCGCTGGGGTTGTCGCTGAGCTCAGCGGCCGCACCGGTGTCGCCGACGGCCAGCGCCGCGAAGAATTTCTGGGCCGCCGGCGCGGGCCCCTCCTGTTTCGGCGTGCAAGCCGACACCGCGGTCGTCGTGACCAGCACCGCCACACCAACTGTTGCCGCTGATGCCACTGAGAATCTTGTTGCCATTGTGATTGATGTTAAGAAACAAAACGTCGGGTCCGGCGTAGGCGCACCGCCGTTTGCCCCGAAATCAACGTTGGAGCCAGATCCGCCGCGGGAGGTTGTGCGGATCTCGGCGCAGGAACATGATGAAGCTGGGGTTTGCCGGTGGTCGCCCGGCTATCGGTGATTCAGCATGTGCGGCAGAGGTTTCGGCGTGGCGGCTCCGCCCCGCTGCCGCGGACCGGGCTCAGACGGTCCGCCGCCGTCGATCGTGGGCCACCGGCATCGAGTGTGCGCTCAGGTATTTCAGTGTGCGCATAGGGCGGAGCTCCTCGGCGTGTCGCCGCCAGGAATACACACTCGACGCACCAGGCCGCCCTGGACGCACACTCGACGCACCGGACGATTGGAGACTGGCCAGGGCAGCACACACGATCTGATTAGTGAGCCGTGCAGCTGGTATGGGATGAACTGGCATGGGATGACTACCTGTTTTGGCAGCAGCAGGACCGCAAGCTGGTGCGCCGGATCAACCTGCTAATCGCCGATATTCAGCGCCACGGCAACGACGGAATCGGAAAGCCCGAGCCGCTCAGGCCTGGATTTCGCGGCTATCCGTTACGACGCATCACCGCTGAACACCGCCTTGCCTACAAGATCGTCGGCGATGAAATCCGCATCGCACAATGCCACCTGCACTACACCTGACCGGCTGATACTTGAACGTGTGCGGCTCCGCTGCCGTCGACGGCACTATGGCGTATACGGCGATTACTGCCGCAGCGCTTCGCAATTCAGCCGCTATCTGCCTCTGCGTGTCAGTCCAGCAGGACCGTGGCGAAGGTGCCGATCTCGGCGAAGCCGATGCGGTCGTACGTCGCCCGCGCGACGTTGTTGAAGTCGTTGACGTACAGGCTGGCCGTGCGGCCGGTGCCGACGATCACCGCGGCCAGCGTCGCGGTGCCCGCCGTTCCGAGGCCTCGGCCGCGCCACTCGGGATGCACCCAGACCCCTTGGATCTGGCTGACCGTCGGTGACTGCGACCCGACCTCGGCCTTGAAGACCACCTTGCCGTTCTCGAAGCGGGCCCACGCCCGGCCGGCCGCAATCAAGCTGGCGACCCGGCGCCGGTAGCCCCGCCCACCATCGCCGAATCGCGGGTCGACACCGACCTCGCCGATGAACATGTCGATCGCCGCCACCAGGTAGGTGTCGAGTTCGTCCGGCTTGACCTGTCGCACACCAGGATCGATCGCGCAGGTCGGCATGGTGGTCAGCGACATCAACGGCTGACGGTCACGCACATCGCGGGCCGGACCCCAGGCCGGTTCCAGGCGCTGCCACATCGGCATCACCAACTCGGCACGCCCGACCAGCGACGAGCAGCGCCGCGGTCCGGTCAGCGCCGCATCGGCGAACGCATACAGGTCACTCGGGCGACCGCGCAGCGGAATCAGGTTCGCGCCGGCGAAGCACAACGACTCGTCGGGCCCGCGGCGCGTCCACAACTCGCCACCGATCGAGTTGGGGTCCATGCCGTGATCGGCCACCCGCGCGGCCACCATGCACGAGCCGACCGGGTCGTCGTCGAAGACCTTGCGCACCGAGGCGCCATCGCGGACAACAGACACCCGTCGCTCGCTGACCATGCGGCGGATCGGCGGAGCCGACATACTGACTCTTTCTGCGACGGATTACTCGGCCGGATCAGGCCAACGTCAGCTTACGGTCACCACTGGCGAACCGCTTGCCGTTGACCCTTCAGTGCCCGTCTCGTTAGCCAATCGCATTGCCTCTTCGATCAGCGTCTCGACGATCTGCGCCTCGGGCACGGTCTTGATCACCTCGCCCCGGACGAAGATCTGACCCTTGCCGTTACCTGAGGCAACGCCGAGGTCGGCCTCGCGGGCCTCCCCGGGCCCGTTGACGACGCAGCCCATCACGGCCACCCGCAACGGAACGTCGAGCCCTTCGAGGCCGGCGGTGACTTCGTTGGCCAGGCGGTAGACGTCGACCTGCGCACGCCCGCACGACGGGCAGGACACGATCTCCAGCCCGCGCGGCCGCAGGTTCAGCGATTCCAGAATCTGGGTGCCGACCTTGACCTCCTCGACCGGCGGCGCCGACAACGACACCCGGATGGTGTCGCCGATGCCCCGCGACAGCAGGGCGCCGAACGCGACCGCGGACTTGATGGTGCCCTGGAAGGCCGGGCCGGCCTCGGTGACGCCGAGGTGCAGCGGGTAGTCGCACCTGGCGGCCAGCTGCTCGTACGCCGCGACCATCACCACCGGGTCGTTGTGCTTGACGCTGATCTTGATGTCGCCGAAGCCGTGTTCCTCGAACAGCGAGGCCTCCCACAGCGCCGACTCGACCAGCGCTTCGGGGGTCGCCTTGCCGTACTTCGCCATGAACCGCTGGTCCAGCGATCCGGCGTTGACACCGATGCGAATCGGAATACCCGCGGCGCCGGCGGCTTTCGCGACCTCACCGACTCGGCCGTCGAATTCCTTGATGTTGCCGGGATTAACCCGAACGGCCGCGCACCCCGCATCTATCGCGGCGAAGATGTACTTCGGCTGGAAGTGGATGTCGGCGATGACCGGGATCTGACTCTTCGTGGCGATCGCGGCAAGCGCGTCGGCGTCTTCCTGACGCGGGCACGCCACCCGGACGATGTGACAGCCGGCGGCGGTCAACTCGGCGATCTGTTGGAGGGTCGAGTTGACGTCATGAGTCTTGGTGGTGCACATCGATTGCACCGAAATCGGGTGATCGCTGCCTACCCCGACATCGCGGACCATCAGCTGGCGTGTCGTGCGACGCGGCGCCAGCGTGGGCGCCGGCGCGGCCGGCATACCCAGACCTGTGGTCACTGTTTGCCTTCTCCCTACTGGAACAGCCGAATCGGGTTGACCACATCGGCGGTCACCGTCAACAGCATGTAGCCGACGACCACCACCAAGACTACGTACGTCGCGGGCATCAGCTTGAGGTAGTTCACCGGCGCCGCTGCGACTTTGCCGCGGGCCGCGCGAATCACATTGCGTAGCTTTTCGTAGAGCGCGATGGCGATGTGACCACCGTCGAACGGCAGCAGCGGCACCAAATTGATGACGCCCAAGATGAAGTTCAACTGCGCCAAAAACAGCCAGAACGCCATCCAGACACCGTGATCCACGGTGTCACCGCCGATGATGCTCGCGCCGACGACGCTGATCGGGGTGTCCAGGGAACGCTCACCGCCGCCGATCGCGTGGATCAGCGCGCCGACCTTGGTCGGAATCGCGACCAGCGACTTGCCCAGCAGCACGGTCAGGTTGCCGGTGAAGGTCAGCGTGGCCGGTATCGCACTGACCGGGTTGTAGTGGGTGGGCCCGGGCTGCGTGCCGACCACACCCATCACGCCGATGGTCGCCGGCTTCGGAGCGCCGTTCTTGCCGCTGGTCACCCAGCGCTGCTTCGGCACGATATCGACGTAGCGGGTCATGGTCTGACCGTCGCGCTTGATCACGACGGGGACGGTGCCGTGCAGTTTCTGGACCACGCCGGCCATGTCGGAGAAGTCGGTGACCGGAGTGCCGTTGACCTCGACGACCACGTCACCGGCCCGGATCCCGGCGTGGGCCGCCGGCCCGTCGCCAGTGCACTTCTCGAAGTCACCTTGCTTGATTTCACTTGCCGCACAAGCTGTTTGGCCGATCACCGCAGCGGGATGCAGGTTCGGCAGCCCCCAGGTGACCGCGATGGCGTAGATCAGCACCAGGCCGATCACGAAGTTCATGCCCGGTCCGGCGAACAACACCGCCGCCCGCTTCCAGGTCTTCTGCTTGTACATCGCGCGATCAAGCTCGTCGGGCTGCAGTTCTTCGACCGACGTCATCCCGGCGATGTCGCAGAAGCCGCCGGCCGGGATGGCCTTGAGCCCGTATTCGGTCTCGCCGCGGCGAGTCGACCACAGGGTCGGACCGAAACCCACGAAGTAGCGCCGCACCTTCATGCCGGTGCCCAGGGCGACCCACATGTGGCCGCATTCGTGCAACGCCACCGAAATGAGGATGGCGAGTGCAAACAGCACGATGCCGATTACGAACATCATCGAAGCGGTGAAACCTCCTGTGTGATCGCACCACGCGCGCGCTCGCGGGCCCAGCGCTGCGCGTCGAGTACATCTTCCACGGTAGCGGGTTGCGCGGCCCACTGGTCGGCGGCGCTGCAGACCTCGGCGATTGTGTGCACGATGGCCGGAAAACCGATTCGACCGCCCAGGAACGCCTCGGCCGCTTCTTCGTTGGCGGCGTTGTAGACGGCGGTCATGCAGCCACCCGTCTCGCCGGCTTGCCGGGCCAGCGCCACCGCCGGGAACACCTCGTCGTCCAGCGGCTCGAACTCCCAGGCCGAGGCGGTGGAGAAGTCACACGCCGCCGCGGCGCCAGGCACCCGGTCCGGCCAGCCCAGCGCCAGCGCGATGGGCAGTTTCATGTCCGGCGGGCTGGCCTGCGCGATCGTCGAGCCGTCGGTGAACGTCACCATCGAGTGCACGATCGACTGCGGGTGCACGACGACGTCGATCCGGCGGTACGGGATGCCGAACAGCAGGTGCGCTTCGATGAGCTCGAGCCCCTTGTTCACCAGCGACGCCGAGTTCAGTGTGTTCATCGGTCCCATCGACCAGGTCGGGTGGGCACCGGCCTGCGCGGGCGTGACGTGCTCCAGCTCGGTCGCGGTCCAGCCCCGGAACGGCCCACCGGATGCGGTCAGCACCAGCTTGGCGACTTCGTCGGCGCCGCCGCCGCGCAGACACTGCGCCAGCGCGGAGTGCTCGGAGTCCACCGGCACGATCTGGCCCGGTTGCGCGGCGGCCAACACCAGCGGCCCGCCGGCTATCAGCGACTCCTTGTTCGCCAGAGCCAACCGGGCGCCGCAGGCCAGCGCGGTGAGCGTCGGCTGCAGGCCGAGCGCGCCGACCAGCGCGTTCAGCACCACGTCGGCCTCGGTGTTCTCGATCAGCCGGGTCGCCGCGTCGGGTCCTTGGTACGTGACGTCGCCAATCGCCTGCGCGGCGCGCTCGTCGGCGACGGCGAGGGCGGACACCCCCGTTTCGGCGCGCTGCCGGGCCAGCAGGTCCGGGTTGGCGCCCCCGGCGGCGAGCCCCACCAGCTCGAAGCGGTCCGGGTTGGCGGCGATCACCTCGAGCGCCTGGGTGCCGATCGAGCCGGTGCTGCCCAGCACCAGGGTCTTCAGTCGGCGGTTGGACACCCACTCATTGTGCCGCGCCACGGGCGCGCCCGACGAATCCCCGGCCGGCGACGATGCGGGGTGTGCCAGAATGAGCAGGCATCCCGATCTCAACCCGAGGAGTTCACCGTGGCCGGTACCGAGGTGGAGCGCTCAAGCGGTGTCGACATCGCTGAGGTGCCGTCGGCAAACTGGGGCTGGAGCAAGATCAGCCACCGTAACTGGCACGTCTACGGAATCCTGTTGATCGGTCTGCTGGTGGCCTTCCTGCGCGAAAACCATGTGGGCCACGTCGAGGACCTCTGGGTGATCGGTGTCGCGCTGTTGAGCCTGTTCGTCCTCGTCCGCGACATGTGGGGCCGCCGGCGCGGCTGGCTCAAGTAGGCAGTTCGGCGGCTGCCAACTGGCCGCACGCCGCGGCGATCTCACGGCCGCGGGTGTCGCGCACCGTGCAGGCCACTCCGGCCGCGCGGACCCGGCGAACGAATTCCCGCTGCACGGGCTTGGGGCTGGCATCCCATTCGCTGCCCGGTGTCGGGTTCAGCGGAATCAAATTCACATGCACCAACGGACCCAGCGCCCGGTGTAGTCGCTTGCCCAGCAGCTCCGCGCGCCACGGCTGGTCGTTGACGTCACGAATCAGCGCGTACTCCACCGATACTCGCCGACCCGTCTGCTCGGCGTAATACCGCGCGGCGTCCAGCGCCTCGCCGACCCTCCACCGGCTGTTGACTGGCACCAAGGTGTCGCGCAGCTCGTCGTCGGGGGCGTGCAGCGACAGCGCCAGCGTCACACCGAGTCGCTCATCGGCGAGTTTCCGGATGGCGGGGGCCAGTCCGACTGTCGACACCGTCACCGAGCGGGCCGAAATGCCGAAGCCCGCGCCTTTCTCCGCCGAACCGATGATGCGACGCACTGCTGCCAGCACCCTGGCGTAGTTGGCCAGCGGCTCCCCCATGCCCATGAACACGATGTTGGACAGCCGCTGACTAGGTGGGCCCCACTCGTCACGCAGCGTCGCGGATGCGGACCGCACCTGCTCGACGATCTCGGCGGTCGACAGGTTCCGGGTCAGACCGCCCTGACCGGTCGCGCAGAACGGGCATGCCATGCCGCAACCCGCCTGCGAGGAGATGCAGACCGTGTTGCGCTTGGGATAGCGCATCAGCACCGACTCGAAGGTCGTCCCGTCGACCGCCCGCCACAGCGTCTTGCGGGTTTCTCCTGCGTCGCAGGTGATTTCGCGGGCCGCGGTCAGCAGCGTCGGGAACAACGCCTCAGCCACTTGGCCGCGAACCGCGACCGGCAGGTCGGTCATCTGCTGCGGATCGGCGATCAGCCGGCCGTAGTACTGATTCGCCACCTGCCTGGCCCGAAACGCCGGCAGACCCAGCGCCGCGACGGCTTCGGCGCAGCCGGCATCGTCGAGGTCGGCCAAGTGGCGTGGCGGCAGCGCGCGCCGAGGCGCTTCGAATACCAACTGTTGCTTCACCGGTGCACCTCAGGGCAGCAGAGTCAGCACGATCCAGGTGGCGACCGCCGACGGCAGCGCCCCGTCCAGCCGGTCCATCAGGCCACCGTGACCGGGCAGGATCCGGCCCATATCCTTGATGCCCAGATCACGCTTGATCTGCGATTCGACCAGGTCGCCCAGGGTGGCAACAGTCACGATGGTGAGCCCCAGCAGCAGACCGATCCAGGCCGGCCGGTGGGCCAGCAACGTGGCGGTCAGTGTCACCGCGGTGATCCCGAAGAGCAGCGAACCCGCCATGCCCTCCCACGACTTGTTCGGGCTGATCGACGGGACCATCGGATGCTTGCCCACCAGCACACCGACCGCATACCCACCGACGTCGGATGCGACGACGCCGATCATCAGAGAAAACACCCGGCCGGAGCCGTTAGGCGGATACACCAGCAAGACGCTGAACGACGCGAACAGCGGCACCCAGGCGGCCAGGAAGACCGTGGCCGCGACGTCGCGCAGATAATTGCCCGACGGCGAATCGGCGGATCCGTGCGGCGCGGAGGTGGAGCCGAGCGCCAACCGCCAGAACATGCAGACCACCGCGGTGGCGCCGAACCCCGCCAGCGCACCGAGAGCATGGTAGGGCCAGGTCAGCCAGATCATCAGCTGGCCGCCGACCAGCAACGGAATGACCGGGATCACGTAACCGGCCTCGCGCAGCCGACGCACGACCTCGTGAGTGGCGACGGGCATCGCGACGGCCACCAGCAGAACCCACAGATAGCGGTCCCAGATCAGGATCGCGATGATGGTGAAGCCGATGACGGCGCCCACAGCGATCGCCGCCGGAAGATTGCGGCCAGCCCGCGATTTCTTCTGCTTGGGCTTGTGCACCGGGATGCCGGCGCCGGTATCGGTCTCTGCCACGTACGTCGTCTGCTGAGCGGCCGCTAGACCTCCAGCAGCTCGCCTTCCTTGTGTTTGACCAGGTCATCGATTTGAGTCACATACTGCTGGGTGGCCTTGTCCAAATCTTTCTCCGCGCGGCCGACCTCGTCCTCACCGGCTTCGCCGTCTTTGCGGATGCGGTGCAACTCCTCCATGGCCTTGCGGCGGATGTTGCGCACCGTCACCTTCGCGTCCTCGCCCTTGGATTTTGCCTGCTTGACGAGCTCGCGGCGACGCTCCTCGGTCAGCTGAGGCACCGCCACCCGGATCACAGTGCCGTCGTTGCTGGGGTTGAGCCCGAGGTCGGAATTGCGGATCGCGTTCTCGATGTTGCCGAGTTGGCCGGCCTCGTATGGCTTGATGACGACCAGCCGCGCCTCGGCGACGTTGATGCTGGCCAGCTGAGTGATCGGGGTGGCCGAACCGTAGTAGTCGATGACGATGCGGTTGAACATGCCGGGATTCGCCCGGCCGGTGCGGATGGTCGACAGGTCGTCGCGACTCACCGCCACGGCCTTTTCCATCTTCTCTTCGGCGTCAAAGAGAGTCTCGTCAATCATTTCCGCCGCTCCTCGTCACTTCTCCCGGTCGCACTGCCCTGTTTATTGTCGCCGGCGGGCATTTCCGCGCCGCCCCTCCCTTCACGTACTCACCAGAGTGCCGATCTTCTCACCTGCGACGGCGCGAGCGATATTGCCGTCGGTCAGCAGGTTGAAAACCAGAATCGGCATCCGATTGTCCATGCACAAGCTGAACGCGGTGGCGTCGGCCACCCGCAGCCCCCGGTCGATGACTTCACGATGCGTGATCGCGGTCAGCAATTCGGCGCCGGGGTTGACACGCGGGTCGTCGGTGAAGACGCCGTCGACCGCCTTGGCCATCAGCACCACGTCGGCGCCGATCTCCAGAGCTCGCTGCGCAGCAGTGGTATCGGTGGAAAAGTACGGCAGCCCCATGCCGGCGCCGAAGATCACCACGCGCCCCTTCTCGAGATGGCGCCGGGCCCGCAGCGGAAGGTACGGCTCGGCGACCTGGCCCATCGTGATCGCCGTTTGAACCCGGGTGTCGATGCCTTCTTTTTGCAGAAAGTCTTGCAACGCAAGGCTGTTCATCACCGTGCCGAGCATTCCCATGTAGTCCGAGCGGGTCCGCTCCATGCCGCGCTGCTGCAGCTGCGCGCCGCGGAAGAAGTTGCCACCGCCAATCACCACGGCGACCTGCACCCCGGTGCGGACCACTTCGGCGATCTGGCGGGCGACCAGTGCCACCACGTCGGGATCCAGACCGACCGATCCCCCACCGAACATCTCGCCACCGAGTTTGAGCAAGACCCGGGTGTACTGGGGACGATTTACCGGGCCATGGGCGCCGTTGGTGATCGTCGGCTCCTGCTCCGTCATCAGACTCCTCGCGTGGGAAGGCGCCATCCGGCTGACCCCCGAAACAGCACGTCCCATCCTGCCTTATCGCCGGCGTTCGCTTGCAGTGTCGCCGGGCTGAATGGCAGACGCGACGGTGTTGACCTCAGAAATCTTGTTCGCCTGCGATTGTCGCCCGCGCGGCGGGCGCGAATTGCGAAAACACCGAAACTCGGTCAGCAAATACAAGTCGCGCGACCGCGAGGGCTTATGACGTTGTGGTCGAGCACATTTGGGGCAGGCTGTCGGCAGCCGACGCGGCCGACGCCGACGTGGGCGGCATCACAACGGTCCTGTTCAGGCCCCGTAGCAGCGGCGAAGTGCGATCGCGGCCCTGCACAGTCACCGGCGAGGTGTGCGGAGGTTTGCCCGACCAGCAACGTGGGAACCCGTTGCCTTGCGGTGTGGCGAGGCGATGTCTGCCTCAGCTACGCGCACACGGTCGAACTATCGGCCGGAAAATCGAACGGTTATGACGTAAGTCAACAGGAGGACTCCATGTCGGACGACAACAAGAGCGGGCCCGCAGAAGGCATCAAGGGTGTAGTCGAGGGCGCCAAGGGTCTGGCTAAGGAAGCCGTTGGCACAGTGATCGGCCACGAAGATCTCGAGAAAGAGGGCGAGGCCCAGCAGGACAAGGCCTCAGCCCAGCGTGATGTCGCCAGGAAAGAAGCCGAAGCCGAGGCAGCTCGAGCCAGTGAAGCGGCGGCCGAGAAGCGCCAGCAGGCCCACCAAGGCTAATTTTCCAGCCAAAGAGGCCCGGCCGGCAACGGACCGGGCCTCATTCGCGCTGCGAAGCGGCGCTTAGCCAAAGACCGGCAACGCCCGCGTACGGGCGAGCGCGTCCATGCCGCGCTGAATGCTGTCTTCGACCTCATGATATTTGCGGTCGACGTAATCGTCGTCGTCGGCTCGCGCCGGATCGTGGTCAATTTCGACCGCTGGCATGACCCGGGTCCGGATCTTGGCCGGCAGCGGCACCTGCGGCACCTGCGGCAGCGCGGCAGGAGCGATACCCCAGGGCAGCGAGATGGCCATCGGAAAAACTCTGAGTCGCAGCAACTTATCCAATCGCAGGGCCCGCGAGGTTTGCCCGATCGCGCTCCCGCCACGGTCGCAGCGAGTCCACCTCGCCGCCCGGCCCCAGCGCCACGTCGTGCCCCGCCAATGCTGTCGCAATGGCATCTGGAGCTGCGGGTAACACGCCCATCGAGCGGAAGTAGCGGCCAAACCCCGGGATGGCCATCAGTGCGTCGTGAGCGGTGTCGTGCACGGTGCGCTCCGTTCCGAACCGCCGCCACCATTGCAGACCAACGGTCGTCTCAGCGGCGCGAGTTCACGCGGATGTTGGCGACGCTGGGGCCGGACTAGGGCCACATCGGTCACATTGGCACCAAGACTGGGGACACATTCTTTTTTGCAAACGTGACCACCTGCGATATCACACGTCGAACAAGCCAATTGGTGGCCGACCCGCCAACTTCTGCACGACCCACTGATTCATCGACACGTGCTGCTCGGCGGCCTCGACAGCAAGCTGAGAATGCAATGTCGGCGATGTCCGCACCAGAAACTTGCCGCTGAACTTTTCGCTCGGTGCACGGTGGCGTAACCTCCCCGTCGCAGCCGACGATCGCTTCCTGCAGCGTCGACGCCCAGTGCCCCAGCCAGCTCAGCTCAAGACAGCGGGCCAGCTATTCGCCGTGCTCGGAGGACCATGCGGCGCGATAGGTGTAGCGGTCCACCCGAACGTGATAGCGCATGCGCGTCGAAATCGAAAAGTCACTGTGTCCCCGCTTGCGCAGACTCCTGCGACTGGTGGGACTAAGCCTGCTGGTCGATACGCGCCCACGGTCGGGCATCTTCGAGTTCGTAGGCCAGCTCCAGCAATCGGGCTTCCTGGCCCATTGCCGCCGAGAACATCATGCCCACCGGCAAGCCGCTGGCGGATGTCGCCAGCGGCAATGAGATCGCGGGCTCGCCGGTGACGTTCTGCAACGGCGTGTAGGCGACCCAATCCTGCAGCCGGTCGATGATCTGCTGATAGTCGGCGGTCGGGTCGAGGTAACCGATCGGCGGCGGCTCGTCGGCCAGCGTCGGCGTCAAAACCACGTCGTAGGCGCGAGCCAGGCGCTCCGTGTAGCGCCGGGTGCGGAACAGGCGAACCAGCGCCAGTGGAACTTTGTGCAGATTGCGGCGGGCGTGCCGGTCCAGGCCCCGCGTTAAGTTGTCCAGGCGGGTCACGTCAAACCCGTCGAAGGCTCGCTTGTTCTGCTGAATCTGGCCCATCGCCAGCAGACCCCAATACAGCACGAAGTCCGACACGAAACTGTTTGGTATTGGCGGCTTTTCGAGATGGTCGACCTTATGACCCAATTCGTCGAGCAGTGCTGCGGATTTCAGCGTCAACTCGCGCACTTCGCGGCTGCATTCCCGCAGCAGCGAGTGGGTGATGACAGCGACCCGCAAGCGCTTCTTGCCGGCGTGCTGCAGGTCTCCGATCGTCGGGAGCTTCTTTGCGGGCCAGATGCGTTCAGCCTCGCGGTAAAACGCCGCAGTGTCGCGCACCGATCGGCTTACTACCCCGTTGGCGACGATGCGGATCGGCATCTGCCGGACTTCTTTGTCCAGCGGCAGCCGGCCACGCGAAGGCTTCAGGCCGACAAGCCCGTTGCAGGACGCCGGAATTCGGATCGAGCCGCCGCCGTCGTTGGCGTGCGCGATCGGCACCACACCCGCGGCCACGAAGGCGCCGGAACCCGATGACGACGCGCCCGGGGTGTGGTCGGTGTTCCAGGGATTGTGCACCGGCCCGAGCCGGGGGTGTTCGGCCGAGGCGCTGAACCCGTATTCCGACATCTGGGTTTTGCCCAGCGGGATCATCCCGGTGGCAAGGTACATTCGCGCGAATTCACCGTGAGCGTCGGCCGGGCGCGGCGGCCATGCATCGGTGCCGCGCATTGTCGGCAGTCCGGCGACGTCGACGTTGTCCTTGATGAACGTGGGCACGCCACTGAAATAGCCGCTCCGGGCCGGTGCCGCAGCCTGCGCGCGGGCCTTGTCGAAAGCCTCATGCGCCAACCCGTTCAGAGCGGGGTTGGCCGCTTCGGCGCGGGCAATGGCCGCCTCGACGACCTCAACCCGGCCCAGTCGGCCGGCGTTGAGGGCCTCGATCAGACCAACAGCGTCGAGGTGGCCGAGCGCGTCGTCACCGAATGCGTGCAGATGTCGCATCCGGCTGATGCTACTGCTGACCGACCTCGAACCGGACGAACCGGGTCACGGTGACACCGGCTTCGTCGAGCATTGCCTTGACGGTCTTCTTGCTGTCGGAGACCGACGGCTGCTCGAGCAGCACGACGTCCTTGAAGAACCCGTTCAGCCGACCCTCGACGATCTTGGGCAGGGCCTGCTCCGGCTTGCCCTCTTCTTTCGCGGTCTCCTCGGCGATGCGCCGTTCACTGGCCACGACGTCCTCGGGCACGTCGTCGCGCGACAGGAAACGGGCCTTGAGCGCGGCGATCTGCAGTGCGGCGGCGTGCGCGGCTGCTGTGCCCGTGTCCGGGTCGCTACCCGGACTGTATTCGACCAGCACACCGACTCCCGGCGGCAGGTCGGCCGCACGCTTGTGCAGGTAGGTCTCGACGGTGCCGTCAAAGTACGCAACCCGACGCAGTTCGAGCTTCTCGCCGATTTTGGCCGACAGCTCGGCGATGACCTGCTCGACGGTCTTGTCACCGATGTTGGCTGTCTTCAGGGCGTCGACGTCGGCGGCCTTGGACGCGGCGGCCGCCGCCACGATGTCCTCGGCGACCTTCTGGAACTCCGCGTTCTTGGCGACGAAGTCCGTCTCGCTGTTCAGCTCGATCAGCGCGCCGCCGTTGGCGGCGACCAGGCCTTCGGCGGTGGCCCGCTCGGCACGCTTGCCGACGTCTTTGGCGCCCTTGATGCGCAGCGCCTCGACGGCCTTGTCGAAGTCGCCGTCGCTTTCGGCGAGCGCGTTCTTACAGTCCAGCATGCCGGCGCCGGTGAGCTCGCGAAGACGCTTGACGTCAGCAGCGGTGAAGTTGGGCATCTCAGCCTTTCCTACGAGGGGTCTGGGGTTGGTTCGGGGGTGCTTGCGGCGGCATCGGCGGTGGCGGTTGCCGACGCGAGCAGCTCCTGCTCCCACTCGGCCAGTGGCTCGGCGCCCTCGGCCTCGGGCTTGCCGTCGCCGCGGCCCGCACCGGCACGCGCCTGCAGGCCCTCGGCCACCGCCGAGGCGATCACCTTGGTCAACAGCGCCGCCGAGCGGATCGCGTCGTCGTTGCCCGGAATCGGGTAGTTCACCTGGTCGGGGTCGCAGTTGGTGTCCAGGATCGCGATCACCGGGATGCCCAGCTTGATGGCCTCCGCGACCGCGAGGTGCTCCTTGTTGGTGTCGACGACCCAGACCGCCGACGGAACCTTCGCCATGTCGCGGATACCGCCCAGGCTGCGCTCCAGCTTGTTCTTCTCCCGGGTCAGCATCAAGATTTCTTTCTTGGTGCGACCTTCGAAGCCACCGGTCTGCTCCATCGCCTCGAGCTCCTTGAGCCGCTGCAGGCGCTTGTGCACGGTGGAGAAGTTGGTCAGCATGCCGCCCAGCCAGCGCTGGTTGACATACGGCATACCGACCCGGGTGGCCTCGGCGGCGATCGACTCCTGAGCCTGCTTCTTGGTGCCGACGAACAACACCGAACCGCCGTGCGCGACGGTCTCTTTGACGAATTCGTACGCCTGGTCGATGAAGGTCAGCGTCTGCTGCAGGTCGATGATGTAGATGCCGTTGCGGTCGGTGAAGATGAACCGCTTCATCTTGGGGTTCCAGCGACGGGTCTGGTGCCCGAAGTGGGTGCCGCTGTCAAGCAGCTGCTTCATGGTTACGACAGCCATAATGATGTAGTCGGCCTTCTTTGTTGTCGGTTGATGCCCGGCGACGGGTGACGTCGGGCCCTGGCGACTGTTGCGATGCCGGACCCGCCGGTGACGCTGTGAGACGGGACCGCCCGGCATGCGGTGCGAACTCCTAGTGACACGGGAGACGCGATGCAGACGCGCGAAGTCAGCTCGTAGTACGGGCTGCGCAGAGAAGTTTACACGGTCCGGCCAGGTGCTTTGTCCACAGCGCTGGCTGGCCGGTTCGCCGGCAGCGCGATGAACTGACCAGGTGCGATGGGCTACCGCCGTGGTGCTGACGTTGGTCGGAGCTTCGGCCGCCGCTGCGGACGATGTCCGATTTCAGTGGCCGCTGCGGCCGCAGCCGGCGGTGGTGCGCGCTTTCGACGCCCCTTCGCCGAACTGGAATCGCGGCCACCGCGGCGTCGACCTGGCGGGTACTGCCGGGCAATCGGTCTACGCCGCGGGCGCCGCGACGGTGGTGTACGCCGGGACGCTGGCCGGACGTCCACTGGTGTCGCTGGCCCATCCGGGCGGTGCGCACACCAGCTATGAGCCGGTCCGGGCCTGGGTGCGAGTCGGACAGCGGGTGGCTGCGGGTGCGGTGATCGGCGAGCTGCTGGCCGGCCACGCGGGCTGTGCCGTCGCGGCGTGCCTGCATTGGAGCGCGATGTGGGGTCCGGCTGCACGCGCCGACTACATCGACCCGCTGGGGCTGCTGGCGTCGACGCCGATCCGGCTCAAGCCGCTGCATCACTAGTCCGAAGCTAATCACAGCAGTTACGTCCGGGTCGGGGTGCCCTTTTTGCCCGCCTTCGAGCGAATTCGATCGCGGAGTCTGACTTTTCGCTATGAGCCGGGCACGTCGACCATCGGCCGCCCGAGAGGCTGCTGGGGCTGGTGTGACCCGCCGGTCAGGCCCGCGGATGGGCCTGGTCGTGCACCGCGCGCAGGCGGGCGACCGTGACGTGGGTGTAGAGCTGGGTGGTGGCCAGGCTGGAGTGACCCAGCAGTTCCTGGACGACCCGCAAATCGGCGCCGCCATCGAGCAGATGCGTTGCGGCGCTGTGCCTCAGGCCGTGCGGGCCGATGTCAGGCGCGCCGTCGACCGCGCCGACCGTCTGGTGCACGACGGTGCGCGCCTGCCGCACGTCGAGCCGACGTCCCCGCGCCCCCAGCAGCAGCGCCGGGCCGGACTGCGCGTTGACCAACTCCGGTCGTCCGTCGGCCAGCCACTCCTGCAGCGCCTCGGCGGCCGGCACGCCGAACGGAACGCTGCGCTGCTTGTTGCCCTTGCCGAGCACGCGCAGGATCCGGTGCGAGGTGTCGATGTCGTCGATGTCCAGGCCGCACAGCTCGCTGACCCGAATCCCGGTGGCATACAACAACTCAACGATCAAACGGTCACGTAAGGCCAGCGGATCGCCCTGCTGTGAACCGGATTTGGCCGCCGACATGGCAGCGAGCGCCTGATCCTGACGCAACACCGCTGGCAGCGCGCGGCGCGCCTTGGGCACCTGCAGCCGCGTCGCGGGATCACCGGCCAGCAGCCCACGCCGCACCGCCCATGCGGTGAACGTCTTGACCGCCGAGGTGCGGCGCGCCAGCGTGGCACGGGCCGCACCGGCGCCGGCGCCGGCGGCAAGCCACGACCTCAGGATCGGCAGGCTCAATTCCTGCAGACCCCGGCCTGGCGCGCGCTCGTCGATAAATGCGAACAGCGACCGCAGATCGCCGAGGTATGCGCGGCGGGTGTGCGCCGAGCGCAGGCACTGCAATTCCAGGTAGCTGTCGAACTCTTCGAGGATCGCCTGCACTACGCCACGGTCGCAGGGACCGACGCCGTCCTTCAGGTGACGCGCCGCAGGGTGTCCGGAGTGAGATCTTTCAACGTCGGGTAGCCGTCGACGGCCATGGTCAGGTCGGCTTCGGCCAGCAGCGACCGCAGCACGTGCACAATGCCGTCGACCCCGTCGAGCGCCAGGCCGTAGGCGTAGGGCCGCCCGACCCCGACCGCGGTCGCGCCCAGCGCCAGCGCTTTGACCACATCGGCGCCGCTGCGAACACCGGAGTCGAACAGCACCGGCAGCCCGTCGGCGGCCGCCACCACGCCCGGTAGGCAGTCCAGCGCGGGCAGTCCCCCGTTGGCCTGCCGGCCGCCGTGGTTGGAGCAGTAAATACCGTCGACGCCGCCGTCCTTGGCGCGGCGCGCATCGTCGGGATGGCAGATGCCCTTCACGATCAGTGGCAGCCTGGTCAGCGAGCGTAGCCACGGCAGGTCTTCCCAGCTCAGCGGATTGCCGAAGACCGAGATCCACTTCAGCACCGCGCCCTGCGGGTTTTCTTCGGGAGTCTGTGCCAGGCCGGCCCGAAACACCGGGTCGCTGGTGTAGTTGGCCAGACACTTGCCGCGCAGCTGCGGGAAGTTCGAGGTGCTCAGGTCACGCGGGCGCCAGCCGGTGACCCAGGTGTCCAGCGTGACGACGATGCCTTTGAAGCCGGCGGCCTCGGCCCGGTGTACCAGGCTGGCGGCCAGGTCGCGGTCGGTCGGCGTGTAGAGCTGGAAGAACCCGGGCGTATCGCCGAATTCGGCGGCGACGTCCTCCAGTGGGTCCTCGGTCAGCGTCGACATCACCATCGGCACGCCGGTGCGGGCGGCGGCCCGCGCGGTGGCCAAGTCGCCATGCCCGTCCTGGGCGCACAACGCGATCACACCGATCGGCGCCATGAACAGCGGGCTCGGCAACTTCAGCCCGAACAGGTCGACGGACAGGTCACGTTGCGCCGCACCGACGAACATCCGCGGCATCAGGCCCCACTGCCGGAAGACCTCGGCGTTGGCCCGCTGGGTGCGCTCGTCGCCCGCCCCGCCCGCGACGTATGACCAGATCGACGGCGGCAAGGCCTGTTCGGCCTTGGCCTCGAGCTCCGCGAAGATCATCGGCAGCTTCGGCACGATGCCGGCCAGGCCCTGGAGATAGATTTCGTTCTGATAGTCGCCGAATGCCATGCCAGGAGCATGCCAGCTGGCGATCGGGCTGACGAGGCCCTACCGGCCGCCGGCCTCGGCTGCGGCGAGTTCTTTCTTCCACTGCCGGAAAGTCTCTTCGGTGCGACCGCGCCGCCAGTACCCGGATATGGACGCCCATTTGGCGTCGACGCCGCGCTCTTTGCGAACGTAGTGCCGCAGGTTGTGCATCACCGCCTGCGCCTCGCCGTGAACAAAGGCGTGCACCTGCCCGGGCATCCAGAATGCGGTCTTGACGGCTTCGACCAGCGGCGCGAAGTCCCCGGCCCGGTCCTCCCCGACCAGATCGGCCCGGCCGCCGCGGTAAAGCCAATTGATCTGAACGCCCTCGGGCGCGGTCAGTGACACTTCGTCCTCGGGTTCGGCGACTTCGAGGAAAGCCTGGCCAATTGCATTGGCGGGCAAAGCTTCCAGCGCAACGCTGATCGCCGGCAGTGCGGTCTCGTCGCCCGCCAGCAAGTGCCAGTCCGCCGAAGGGTCGGGGGCATAGGCTCCGCTGGGGCCCATCAGATACATCTGCTGGCCGGGCTGCGCCGTCGCGGCCCAGGGTCCGGCGGTCCCATGCTCACCGTGCACCGCGATGTCGACGGCGAGCTCGCGCGCGACCGGGTCTGCGCGCCGAACGGTGATCGTCCGCACCACCGGTCGCGTGGCCGCCGGGAGGTCGGCGAACGAGTCCAGCGTCAACGGGTGTGGCAACCCGGCCACGTCGATGCCTTCTGGCACGAAGATCAGCTTGACATAGGAATCGGTGAATTCACTGGGCGTGAACGTGTCGAAGCCGTTGCCGCCCAGCACAACTCGAATCATGTGCGACATGACTTGTTCGGTGCGCAGCACTACGAACGTGTGCACTGGTCGACCGGACACCTGCCCCCCTTCGGCGCTGACCCTTTCGACTATAGAGGCGCACGGGGATGCGCCGGTTGACTACGATTCCGGACGATCCGCCAACCACCGTCGCGACGCTCGGCCACGCCGGCGAGCTCCAGCATCGCCAACGATGCCAGAATCCGCACCGGGTCCACCGCCGCGGCGACGGCAATCTCGTCGACGGTGGCGGTCCCACGGCCGGGCAACGCTTCGTACACCCGTCGCTCAGGCTCGCTCAACTCGTCGAGCGGACTCACCGGACGGGGTTGTTCCGACGCCAACTCGCCGATCCGGCCGACCAGCTCGACGACGTCCTCGGCGCGGGTGATGACTTCGGCGCCTGAACGCAGCAGTGCATGACATCCGCTCGACGCCGACGACGTGACCGGCCCCGGCACCGCGCCGACAACCCGGCCCAGTGCCCGCGCCCAGGCGGCAGTGTTGGCGGCGCCACTGCGCAAACCGGCCTCCACTACCACCACCGCTCCGCCGATTGCGGCCACTAACCGGTTGCGGGTCAGGAACCGGTGCCGGGCCGGACGCACCCCCGGCGGATATTCGGTGACCAGCAGCCCGTCGGTAGCAATCCGGTGCAGCAATGCCGAATGCCCTGCTGGATAGGGAATATCGAGCCCGCCTGCAAGCACCGCCACTGTGCGGCCGTCGACGGACAGCGCCCCGCGGTGCGCCGCCCCGTCGATCCCGTAAGCACCGCCGGAGACGACCGCGACGTCGCGCTCGGCCAGCCCGACCGCAAGGTCCGCGGCGACGTGCTCGCCGTAGCTGGTCGCCGCACGAGTGCCGACCACGGCCGCCGCCCGCGCAGCGACGTCGTCGAGCCCCGCCGGGCCGCGTACCCAGAGCGCCAGGGGTGGTGCACCCTGCGGTTTCGTTGCGACCGCCGCACCGCCGAACGCCGTGAACGCCAGCGCCGGCCACTCGTGGTCGCCAGCGGTGACCAGACGGCCGCCGCGACGGGCCAGCAGTTCCAGATCCTCGACGGCGCGGTCGATCTCACGCCTCGCTGTAGTGCTCCGCGCCAGGTTCTCCTCAACCTGGCCGCGCCGCACCCGCTCGGCCGCTTCGATCGGACCAACCCGGCCCACCAAGGCGGCGAGGTCAGGGCATGGCGGCTCGACGACCCGCGACAGGTATGCCCACGCGCGCTGCGTCGCGTCGGTCATCGTGCGGATCCCGGTTGACGGAAACTCAGCGCGGTGGCCACTTCGTCGCGCCCGGGTGACGTGCGGCCGGCCAGATCACTGAGCGTCCACGCGACCCGTAGCGTCCGATCAAGGCCGCGGATACTCAGTACGCCGCGATCCAGCGCAGTCCGCAGCGGCTCCATCGCGGCGCTGCCCGGACGGAACCGGCGCCGCAGCAGCGTGCCACTGACTTCGGCGTTGGTCCGAAACCCGTGCGCTCGCCAGCGCTGCGCGGCCGCATCGCGGGCCACCGTCACCCGGTGCCGGACCTCCCCTGTCGACTCCGGTTCGGAACTGGCGAACACGCTCATCCGCACCGGATGCATCTCGACCCGCAGGTCCACGCGATCCAGCAGCGGTCCGGACAACCGGCCGAGATACCGCCGCTTGACCGCGGCCGCGCAGATGCAGTCCTGCGGATCGGCCGGCGCGCAGGGACACGGGTTGGCCGCGAGCACAAGCTGAAAGCGGGCGGGATAGCACGCCACCCCGTCGCGCCGGGCAAGGCGGATTTCACCCTCCTCCAACGGGGTTCGTAACGCCTCCAGCGAGCTGACGCCGATCTCAGCGCACTCGTCGAGAAAGAGCACTCCGCGGTGTGCCCGGCTCACCGCCCCCGGCCGAGCCATTCCCGTCCCACCGCCGACCAGTGCCGCGACGCTCGAACTGTGATGCGGCGCCACGAACGGCGGCCGGGTGATCAGCGGGGTGGCATCCGACAACAGGCCGGCCACCGAATGAATTGCCGTGACCTCCAACGACTCGCCATCCGACAACGACGGAAGCAACCCCGGAAGGCGTTGCGCCAGCATGGTTTTACCTACTCCCGGCGGTCCGGTCAGCATCAGGTGATGCGACCCGGCAGCGGCGACCTCGACCGCGAAACGCGCCTGCGCCTGCCCCACCACGTCAGCCAGGTCCGCGGGCGGCTCCGGTTCCGGTGCGGGTCCGCTGATCCGCTCGTCCAGATGCGTTGCGCCACTGAGCCAGCCCAGCAGCTGCGAGAGCGTGCGCACACCCCACACCTCGATGCCGTCGACCAGGCCGGCCTCCGGCAGATTCGCCACCGGCACCACCGCGACTCCCCAGCCCGCACTCTTGGCTGCCAGCACCGCCGGCAGCACCCCACGCACCGGACGGACCCGGCCGTCCAACGCCAGCTCGCCGAGCACCACCGCGGATTCCAGTTGCCGCCAGGGCTTTTTCCGCTGCGCCGACAAGACCGCGGCCGCCAGCGCCAAGTCGTAGACCGATCCCATTTTCGGCAGCGTCGCGGGTGACAACGCGAGCGTCAGGCGCGACATCGGCCACTTGTTGTTGCAGTTCGTGATCGCGGCGCGGACCCGGTCGCGCGACTCCTGCAGGGCGGCGTCCGGAAGACCCACCAGATGTACGCCGGGCAAACCCGATGTGATGTCGGCTTCGATCTCCACGATCCGGCCGTCCAGCCCCAACACAGCGACCGAGAACGCGCGTCCGAGTGCCATCAGCCCACTCCCCGCAGATGGGTGAGCTCCGGGGTGCGCCGCCGGCCGATCCGCACACCGATGACGTCGATGCGCACGGCCGCCCACCGATGGTCCTGGGCGGCCAGCCAGATCGCGGCCAACCGACGCAAGCGGAGCGCCTTTTGCGCCGTCACCGCCTGGGCCAGCCCCCCGAAGCCGTCGCCGGTGCGGGTCTTGACCTCAACGAATATCACCGTGTCGGTGACCGGGTCCGCGGCGATCACATCCAGTTCGCCGTATCGGCAGCGCCAATTGCGGGCCACGATTCGCAGACCGATTCCGATCAGGTGATCGGTTGCCAATCGCTCACCGAGCGCCCCGATTTCGGCGCGGGTCCATGTCGTCATGCCGCCACCATGCGGCACGGGGGCGACGCGAATCACCCGCGCGCCCGGATCACCGCCGAACAACGGCCGGTTATCCCCAGTTACGTTGCCATCCCCAATTGGACGCGCGGCTGTTCGAGCGATACAGCTCGCCGTGCCGACTGATGGCTTCTACTCGCCAGACTGGCTAGATGGCGGGGTGGTAGTCATGGTCCGCCGTTCGGGTGTTCTGCGGCCTGGTCTACGGATTCACGTGCTGACGTGTGGCATTCGCGCTTCGTCGTCAGCTTGCGATCACGCCAGGGGACGTCCGATGTTGCATGTCAGCACACTGCAACGCAACGCGCTGTCGCATGCGGCCGCTGAGGCCGAGACCGCCGCCAGCCTCGCCGACTATGTCGCGTTGCAATAGGCGATCGCCGCGGCCACCGCCGGCCCCACCAGCAACCCGGACCCGGCAGCCTCGGCAGCGGGGGCCAAAGCCACGAAAATGCCCGCGCCGATCATCGAGCCCAGCCCGATCGTCACCGCATCGAACACACCAAGCTGACGGCGCAATTCCGCAGACGCGGCCGGATTCGGCTGAGCTGACTTCTCAGGCATTCCCATCCTCACCGGCAACACGCCACCCGAATATCGATCAAATCAGATTGATGGATATCCCGTATTCTGTGGTCATGCCAGCGTCATGTCAATCAATGCCGGCGTTCATCCAGCTCGCGGCCCATCCGTTGCGCTGGCAGTTGATCACCGCACTCTCGACCGGCGACTACCGTGTCCGAGAACTGGTCGCCCGCACCAATCAACCCCAGAACCTGATCTCGTATCACCTGCGGCTGCTGCGCGACAGCGGCCTGATCACGAGCACCCGCAGCAGCCGCAGCAGCCGCGACAGCTACTACCACCTCAACCTGCAGCACTGCGCCGACCAACTCGCCGCGGCAGGACCCGCACTGCATCCCGGGTTGCAGATGACACCCTCGCCACCAGCGGAGCAGCTCGATGCAAGCGCTTCGGTGCTGTTCGTGTGCACCGGCAACAGCGCACGCTCAGCGATCGCCGAAGCACTGCTACGCCACCTCGTGCGGGGACGACTGCACGTCACAAGTGCCGGGACCAAGCCCCGAAACTCCATGCACGCAAACATTTCTCGGGTCCTGCGCCAGGAATACGGCATTGACATCGCCGGGCAGCGACCACGCCACCTAGACCGGGTCGATACCGCGGACTTCACACACATCATCACCTTGTGCGACAAAGCCCGCGAAAACTGCCCCGATTTCAACGATCACCCCGGCCACCTCCACTGGAGCATCCCAGACCCGGTTACAGCCGACGACCACGACAGCTACCCGCATTTCAGCGCATAGCCACCGAAATCAACACCCGTGTCCACTACCTGCAAGCCACCCTGAGACAAAGTCACCCCACCGCGGCGAGAAACTAGACAGTTAGGCCGGGACAATGGATTTCGCAATGCTCCCACCGGAGGTCAACTCTGCGCGCATGTACGCCGGCCCCGGGGCGGGGCCGATGTTGGCAGCGGCCTCGGCCTGGGACGGGCTTGCCGCCGAACTTCAGTCCACTGCGGCGTCCTACCGGGCCACGATCTCCGAACTGGCCGGCGGACCGTGGCTGGGTGCGTCGTCGGCGTCGATGACGGCGGCCGCCATGCCCTATCTGGACTGGATGACCGCCGCGGCCGGGCACGCCGAACAGACCGCCACCCAGGCCCGGGCCGCAGCAGCGGCATATGCGGCAGCCTTTGCGATGACGGTGCCCCCGGCGGTGATCGGGGCCAACCGGAGCCTGCTGACGACGTTGATCGCCACCAACGTGCTCGGGGAGAACAGCGCCGCGATCGCAGCCGCCGAAGCGCAGTACGCCGAGATGTGGGCCCAGGCAGCCGCGGCGATGTACGGGTACGCCGGCTCGGCGTCGACGGCGTCGACGCTGACCCCGTTCGTGGAGCCGCCGACGACGACCAACTCGACCAGCGCAGAACAACAAGCGGCGCGGTCTGTCGTGACCAATAGCGTACGGGTGCTCGACACGATTCCTCAAGCCTTACAGTCACTCTCGGCCGCAGTAGCACCGACAACAGTGAATCCGTTAAATCTGCTGGGCCCGTTGGAGGTCCTGCTGGGGACGTTAGAGGTCCCGCTGGCCGCGACTACCGTAACCATCGGAACGGTCGGCATCACCACCTCGTTGACGTCGTTCGGCACGACGGTGCGAGGCCTGCTGATCAACGCCGACCGCGACTTCGACAACGGCAAGGGGCCGTTCACCGGCAACGGCGTCGGCGGAACGATGTTGCCGCAGTGGATCATCAACGGCACCGGTGGTATCGGCGCACCATCGGACGCGGTCCCGGACTCGGAGGGGCCGTCGAGACTCGGCCAGGCGCACAAAGTCGGCCGGCTGTCGGTGCCGTCTGGATGGACGGTCGCCGCACCGGAATTGCGTCCGGCCACCTACACGCTGCCGATCACCAGTGCCGCGGCAGCACCGGAGGCCAGCGCCGGCAACCTGTTCAGCAGCATGGGCCTGGCCGGCGCGGCGGGCGGCGCGGTCGGCAGCACCGCGTCGGCCGGACGCGGGAATGAGCGGGTGCGGACGGCACCGCGGCAAAGCCCGCAGACACCGCCCCCGCCACCGAATGAAGCGGTGACCGCGATCGCCACCGAATTGCAAGAACTCGCGACCCGGGCGCAGTCGCTGCTGGCCAAGTTGGCCGAATCCGGTCTGCTGACCACCGAGCAGGTGACCGAGCACAAGCAGCGTCTCAGGTGGTGATGCATTACCTTAAGTCGTCAGCTCACTCGCGCGTCGGCTCCGGCGTCCATCGGGACTGGTGCCGGAACCTGCCCCTTCCACGAGGTGTTCAGCAGTTCTCGGTATGGGCCGACGAGGTAGACGGTGTCGTTCGCCTGCAGGCGGACGTCGCGAGACGGGTTCAGTCTGGGCGGCGCATCGGGGTTGGTGATGGCAACGACCATGGTTTTAGCGCTCAGCGCGAAAAGAGGCACGTCCTCGAGGACGCCTCCGGACGTCACGCGCATCCCGCCGACGACGAACGATTGCTGCCCCCGAAGGCGACCAGCCATGCGACCGTGGTTGCTCCCCCGAACATCAACATGACCGCGCTTTCCTCGGATGGTTGGAGCTTGACGACGGTTGCGCCGGCGCTTTTCAGCTCATCGATGACCGTTGTCGCCAGCGCGTCGCCACCGCTGACGATAACTGCGCTCATCTCATCATCTCTGGCAAACACCCGCGGTATCTTCGCGCACCGCGACGGCAATCAGCTGTCAATCTGCTGCCAATCTGCTGCCCGCGGGGTCGAAAAGGCAGGCCGAAGCGGTGAGCGCCGTGCGGGGGCCGCCCACTGAGTGGCCACGGTGACCACGTAGTCAATCAAAGGAAGCTCGCCCGCTATCCTTACAGCATCTCGACGGCGGCCCCATCGGCTGAGTGCCCGCAGGAAGTCAACAGAAACGGCGATACGGTTGCCGGCAGCACAAGCGGCTTGAAATGATGTGGGTGTGACGGACGCGGCGAAGAACGGTTCCAGCGCAGAGCCGACGGCAGTAGACCCTGCCAAGGTGTTCTCCGCGCTGGCCGAGATCATCTATCAGGGCTCGGATTTGGACCAGGTCCACGCGGCCATCTGCGTGGCCGCGACCCTGGTTGTCACCGGGTGCGATCACGCGAGCTTGCTGGTGCGCCGCGGCGATCGCTACGTCACCGTCGGCGCGAGCGACAGCATCGCGTATCGAATCGACGACATGGAGCGCGCGGCCGCGGATGGGCCGTGCGTCGATGCGATCGAAGAAGAGGTGCCGCAGATCGAAACCGACCTCACCAAGCCCAACCAGTGGCCCCGACTGGCGGCCCGGATTATCGCCGAGACGCCGGTTCGCGGTGCCATGGGTTGTCGCATCCTGGTGGACAAGCGCAAGACCGGTGCCCTCAACCTGTTCAGCGACCGGGCGGGCGTGTTCGACACCGAGTCGGCCGGCGAGGCCATCGTGCTGGCCTCCTTTGCCAGCGTGGCGATCAACGCCGTCGCGCAGGGCGAGGACGTCTCGACCCTGCGGCGGGGGCTGCTGTCCAACCGCGAGATCGGCAAAGCCGTGGGAATGCTGATGATGCTGCACGGTATCGACGAGCAGGAGGCGTTCAATATCTTGCGCCGGTACTCCCAAGGTCTGAACATCAAACTGGCCGACGTGGCGCGCACGGTGATCGAGAGCCGGGGCAAGCCGACATTCGGCCAGGACGACCGGGTTTAGCGCTGGTTCAGCGCGGCACCTGCCTACTCGGGCAGACGAAGCTCGGGCTTCTCGACCTCTTCGATGTTGACGTCCTTGAACGTGACGACCCGTACCTGCTTGACGAACCGGGCCGGCCGATACATGTCCCACACCCAGGCATCGGAGAGCCGCAGCTCGAAGTAGACCTCGCCGTCGGCGTTGCGGGGAACCATCTCCACGCTGTTTGCCAAATAGAACCGGCGCTCGGTTTCCACCACGTAGCTGAACTGGCCCACGATGTCCTTGTATTCGCGGTACAGCGAGAGCTCCATCTCGGTTTCATACTTTTCGAGATCCTCGGCACTCATCAGCTCAACCGTCCTTCTTCGTCCCGTGGTTGATTGACCGGTTCCATCTTTCCCCACTCGTTCTCGGCCTGCTGAACCGGTTCGCATGCAGCCACTGTCCGACGGCGTGATCCGGACGCCACTCGTCGCACGTTGATGAACGAATACCGATGCTGTGGGCAAGGGCCCAACTCGGTCAGGGCAGCCGAGTGAGCCGCGGTGCTGTAGCCCTTGTGCACCGCGAAGCCGTAGCCCGGGTGGTCCGCCTCCATCGCCACCATCAGCCGATCCCGACTGACTTTGGCCAGCACGCTGGCCGCGGCGATACACGCGGCTGCGGCGTCGCCCCCGATCACCGGCAATGACGGCACCGCCAGACCCGGAACCCGGAAGCCGTCGCTGAGCACGTAGCCGGGGCGAACCGACAACCCCGCCACCGCCCGACGCATCCCTTCGATGTTGGCCGCGTGCACACCCCGCTGATCGACCTCGGTCGACGGGATGAACACCACGTGGTAGGCCAGTGCGTACCGGCGAATCAGCGGAAACAGCTTCTCCCGAGAATTCTCCGTCAACTTCTTTGAATCATCAAGAGCGGCAAGGCTTTCCAGTCGATTTGGGCCGAGCACGCAGGCCGCCACCACCAGCGGTCCGGCGCACGCGCCACGGCCGACCTCGTCCACGCCGGCCACCGGCCCGAGACCGCTACGGTACAGCGCGGACTCCAGGGTGCGCAGCCCCCGCGGACCTTCAGCTTTGCGGATCACCGTCCGCGGCGGCCAGGTGGTGACCATGCCTAATGATTCTGCTGTGGATTCACCGATCGCACGACACCCCAACGCGAGGGCGGCCACACAATGAACCGTGCCTTGCCGATGACGTTGTCAACCGGCACCGTGCCGGCCATCGGGTCGCCGGTGCACAGCAGTCCTTTGATCGCATCCTCGGGGGTACTAGTGCAGTGGGCCCGGGAGTCGGCGGAGTGAGTGCGGTTGTCCCCCATCACCCACAGCCGCCCCTGAGGGACATGGACTGGACCGAACTCAGGGCCCAGGCACGGGTAGACGGCCGGGTCCGCGTTCATTACGGCCGGATCCAGGTAAGGCTCGTTCAATTTCTGACCGTCGACTGTCAGTCCGGTGGTGTTGCGGCACTGCACGGTTTGCCCGCCGACCGCGATGACGCGCTTGACCAGATCGTTCTCGTCCGGCGGCACGAAGCCGATAAAGGACAGCGCGTTCTGTAGCCCGCGGATCGCCGGGTTGTGCGAGCGGATCGACTTGTACCCGATGTTCCACGACGGCGGCCCCTTGAACACGATGACGTCACCGGGGTGCGGCGAGCTGAAATCGTAGATGACCTTGTCGACCATGATCCGGTCCCCGACGCACCCCGCGCAGCCGTGCAACGTGGGTTCCATGGACTCCGACGGGATCAGATAGGGGCGGGCCACGAACGTCAACATCACGTAATAGAGCACCAGAGCGATCACGGCGAGGACGACGGTTTCACGCAGTGCCGCGTGTTTTTTGCCGATGTGCTCGTCCTCGTGAGCCGGCTCAGGTAGGGACGGAGGGGGCTCCGGGATGGACGGCTGGTCTTTCGCGACGTCTGGATCGGCCGGACCGGAATCGGGTTGACCCTCAGGCGAGTCGGTCGTGTCAGTCACCGCTTCAGCGTAGCCAGCGTCGCTGCGCGATCCGGCCGGGCCGCCGCAGAAACGCCGACCGCGCCCAGAATCAGCGCTTTTCCTTGATCTTGGCTTTCTTGCCGCGCAGCTCGCGCAGGTAGTAGAGCTTGGCGCGACGGACGTCACCGCGGGTCACGACGTCGATGTGGTCGATGTTGGGCGAGTGCACCGGGAAAGTCCGCTCGACGCCCACGCCGTAGCTTTCCTTGCGGACGGTGAAGGTCTCGCGAACCCCGCCGCCCTGACGCCGCAACACCACGCCCTTGAACACCTGGATGCGCTCTTTGGCACCCTCGATCACCTTCACGTGCACGTTGATCGTGTCGCCGGGGTTGAAGGTCGGGAGGTCATCGCGCAGCGACGTCTTGTCGATGAAGTCCAGCGTGTTCATGTCGGAGACACTTCCTTGCGGTCGCGGCCGGTGCTGGTCCTCACCGCTGCGGGCGTGTGAGCAGGCAACTCAGCCGATGGATTCGGACGTCTGGGAGTCTCGCAGTGGACGGAAGCGAGCCGATCGGCCGACACCCACCGGAGA
The DNA here is from genome assembly GCF_039583785.1 of Mycobacterium sp. Lineage (GTDB taxonomy): Bacteria > Actinomycetota > Actinomycetes > Mycobacteriales > Mycobacteriaceae > Mycobacterium. Next base: position 209,904 of record NZ_JAVKSG010000001.1, on the reverse strand, counting down.
CAACTGACCAATTGTGCCAGATCGGGCCCATGGGAGTGAAATCACGGCGAATCGCCGCCCTTCCCACACCCCACCGTGGCGTGGGTGCGAGCGTGCGTGTCAGCACGCGACACGGGCGAGTTAGAACGTACAAGCGGGCACGCTCGTCGGGAAAGACAGCACCCTGGCGCTAGCCGCGATCCCACAGGTCGGGTCGGCGTTCACGCGTCCGTCCCTCGGAGGCCTGCCGGCGCCACGCCTCAACACGGGCGTGATCGCCGGACAGCAGCACCTCGGGGACGTCGAGTCCCCGCCAGCTCGGCGGTCGGGTGTACGACGGGCCCTCGAGCAGCCCGTCGGAATGCGAATCGTCTTGGTGGGAAAGCGGATTGCCGAGGACATTCGGCAGCAGCCGCAGCACGGCCTCGATCATGACCAGCGCCGCCGATTCACCGCCCGGCAGCACGTAGTCCCCGATCGACACCTCTTCGACGCGCATCCGCGTGCCGGCATCCTCGGCCACCCGCTGGTCGATTCCCTCATAGCGGCCGCAGGCGAACACCAGGTGCGACTCGCCGCTCCACCGCTGCGCGACCGACTGTGTGAAGAGTCTGCCCGCGGGTGTCGGGACGACGAGAAGTGTTGCCGGCGAGCAGATCTCGTCGATCGCTTCACCCCACACCGGGGCCTTCATCACCATCCCCGGCCCGCCCCCGTACGGCGAGTCGTCGACCGAGTGGTGCACGTCGTGCGTCCACCGGCGCAGGTCGTGCACCTCGAACCGGACGAGGCCGGACTCTATTGCCCTGCCCGGCAACGATTGTCGCAGCGGATCCAAATACGACGGAAAGATCGTGACGACGTCGATTCTCATCTCGGCGCCCTCAGTTCTCCAAGTCCAGGAGACCGTCGGGCGGATCGATCTCGACGACACCGTCCTGCAGCGACACCGCCGTGACGATGGCACCGACGAACGGCACCAGCAGTTCCGGGGCGCCGTCGCGCTTGATCGCCAGCAGTTCAGCGCCTGCGGTGTGCAAAACTTCGGTGACCGTGCCGAGGTCGAGGCCCGCCGTCGTCCGCACCCGCAGACCTTCGAGCTGGTGGTCGTAGTAGGTGTCGTCCTCGTCGATGGGTGGCAGGTCCGCCGAGTCGACGACGAACACGCTGCCACGCAGCGCATCGGCGGAATCACGATCGGTTACACCCGACAGCCTCAGCAAAAGTCGGGCGCCGTGCGGGCGAACCGTGTCCACCGTGTAGGTGCACTCGCGGCGATCAGACCCCTTGGCGCGCAACACCGAACCCGGGGCGAACCGAAGCTCGGGATCGTCGGTGCGGATGTCGACGACGAGCTCACCGGCGACGCCGTGCGCTTTCACCACGCGCCCGACTGTCAACTCCACGCCGAGCTCTCCGTTACTGGTCGGTGTCCACCACGTCGACGCGAATGCCGCGACCTCCGATACCGGCGACGAGCGTGCGCAGCGCCGTCGCGGTACGTCCGCCGCGGCCGATAACCTTACCGAGATCTTCGGGATGGACGTGCACTTCGACGGTCCGACCGCGCCTGCTGGTGACCAGGTCGACGCGCACATCGTCGGGATTGTCGACGATCCCACGGACCAGGTGTTCGACGGCGTCAACGACGACGGTGCTCATGGCCGCGGTCAGCTCTCGGTCGCGGGTTCGGCCGGCTCGGCGGCTGCAACGTCAGTTGCCGGTGCGCCGGCGTCACCGGCCGGCTTCTCGGCATCGTCGGACTTCTCCGCCTTGTCGGCGGGCTTGTCAGCGGCCTTCTTCGCCGGCGCCTTCTTCTGCTTAGGCTTGGCGGCCTCGGTATCGGGCCCACCGTCGGCGGCGGCCAGGGCCGCGTTGAACAGTTCGAGCTTGGTCGGCTTGGGTGCGGCCACCTTCAACCGGCCCTCAGCGCCGGGCAGGCCCTTGAACTTCTGCCAGTCGCCGGTGATCTTGAGCAGCTTGAGGACGGGATCGGTGGGCTGGGCTCCCACGGATAGCCAGTACTGCGCGCGTTCGGAGTCGACCTCGATCAGGCTCGGGTCTTCCTTGGGGTGATACCGGCCGATGACCTCGATGGCGCGGCCTTCGCGACGCGTCCGCGAGTCGGCGACCGAGATCCGGTACTGCGGATTGCGGATCTTGCCGAGCCGGGTGAGCTTGATTTTTACAGCCATGGTGACGCCACTTCTCCTAGCAGGTGTCACGCTGCAATTCAGCGATTCGGGCGGGAGTGCCCGGATCCGGTTTTGCCTCGCGTGTGTGACCGCCGAACAAGCACCGCAGTGGCGGTGGGTCGCGCGACGAACAGCCGCCTATTGTGCCAGAACCGGGCCCCGAGTCAGAAATTCACGCCTTGAGTGCGGCCGTCACAGGACTTTCTGGAAGCACTTGGTTTCGACCCGGCGGGTCATCCGCCAGCCGTCGGCGGTCCGGCAGAATTGGTCGTCGTACCACAGCCCGCAGAACATCACCTGCTCCTTTTCCCCGCCCAATACCATCGGGTTGAAGCAGATCGTCCGTGACGACGCGGTGTCCCCCTCGATGCGCACCGAGAAGTTGCCGAGCATGTGCGCGTACATCGGAAAGTTCGGTAACACCTCCGCCAACCAGGCCTTCACCTCGGGATAGCGGCCTTCAATCCCGCCGAGAGCCGTGTAGTCGATGTAGGCGTCCGGGGTGAATACGGCATCGAGATCCTCGAAGCGCCGAGTGTCGATCGCGGTCGAGTAGTCGGTGATCAGCTGCTGGATTTCCAACCGGTCCGAGATTTCGGCGTGGCTCAACATGACTTGATTGAACACCTCTGCCAACGGCAGCGGGCCGGTACTGTTCGGACCCATGCGGATGCTGATCGCCGCAATCGCGGCCACGTTAGCCATTGCCGGCTCCGGCACAACTGCGTGGGCCGACGTCGGCGTGCAGCCGGTCGGCTCGGTGCCGATCCCCGACGGCCCCGCCCAGACCTGGCTGGTGGCCGATCTCGACTCCGGCCAGGTGCTGGCCGCACGGGACGAGAATGTTCGCCACCCGCCGGCGAGCACCATCAAAGTGCTGCTGGCGCTGGTGGTGCTCGACGAGCTGAACCTGGACTCGACCGTCGTCGCCGATGCGGCCGACAGCCGCGTCGAGTGCAGTTGTGTGGGCGTGAAAGCCGGCCACAGCTACACGACGCGCCAGCTTCTGGACGGCCTGCTGTTGGTCTCCGGCAACGACGCGGCCAACACGCTGGCGCACATGCTGGGCGGCGTGGACGCCACGGTGGCCAAGATGGACGCCAAGGCGGCATCGCTGGGCGCAGTGAACACCCACGCCTCAACACCGTCCGGCCTGGACGGGCCCGGCGGAACAGGCTGGTCGACGGCCCACGATCTGGCGGTCATCTTTCGCGCGGCGATGGCCAACCCGGTGTTCGCCCAGATCACCGCCGAGCCGTCGGCGATGTTTCCCAACGAGACCGGGAACGACGGCGACCACCTGATCGTCAACCGCGACGAACTGCTGACGCGGTATCCGGGCGCGATCGGCGGCAAGACCGGGTTCACCGACGCCGCACGCAAGACGTTCGTCGGTGCCGCCGCTCGCGGAGGGCGCCGTCTGGTGGTAGCCATGATGTACGGATTGGTGCGCGAAGGCGGACCAACGTACTGGGATCAGGCCGCCGGCCTGCTCGACTGGGGCTTTGCGCTCAACCCGCAATCGGGAATCGGCACGCTGTAGGGCGGCGACGACAGTGTCCGTGGTTTCGGCTACTCTTCGGTGTGCCGTGGCAGTCTGTTACGCAGGAGTTCAATACGAGCTTCCCCGGCACCGGAGTCGACACGCGTCGACATCGCCCGTGGGTTGAGTCGACAGCCATCGTCAACGACGTCTGCGTTGCGAGCTGTCAACGCAGGTGTCCGCAAGGAATGAGAGATCGATGATGGCCAACAACCAACACGCTGCCTCTGGCCCGCCACCGCAATCCGACAAAGACGACTTCTACGCTCACGAATCCGAGGTGGACGGGCTCGCGGTGGTGTCCGTCGGCGGCGGCGTGGACATGCTCACCGCTCCCGGACTGTCCGAGGCCATCGACGGCGCGCTGGCCAAGAAGCCCAAGGGCTTGATCGTCGACTTGTCCAAGGTCGAGTTTCTGGGTTCGGCTGGCATCAGCGTGCTGATGAAGACCCGCGACACCCTCGGCGACGCCACCCCGTTCTGCGTGGTCGCCGACGGCCCGGCCACCCATCGCCCGCTCACCCTGCTCGGAATCAACGAGCTGATGAGCCTGTGCCGCAGGCTGGACGACGCGGTCAGCAAGCTCACCGACCGCTGACGATCAGGCCGGCAGGCCGATTCCGCTCAGCAAGGACGACAGCAGGGCGATTCGCCGCTCCTCGATCTCGGGTTGGGGCAGCACTGCCCGCAACATCGCCGCTCCGTCGAAGGTGTTGGTCAGCAACGCAACCAAGACAGGGAAGGTCTCCTCGGGGAGATCCTCGGCTCCGGGTAACGCGCGCGCGGCATCACAGATCTTACCGGTGTACTGCTCGAGCACGTATTGCAATGTCGCGCTGAGCTTTTCGTCGGTGCGCGCAGCGATCATCAGTTCGTAGAGCACGGCATTGGTGGCGCTGCCGGTAATGTCGCGCAGGATGGTCAGCCCCGCCTCGAGCGCCAGCCGGTCCGACGGTATCGCGGCCACCTGCTTGGTAAACGAATCCAGTTGGCGCCGAAGCACTTCGCGTGCCGTGGCGGCCATGAAGTCGCCCATCGTGTCGAAGTGCCGGAACAGGGCGCCGACCGACAGCCCGGCGCGCTTGGTGATCACCGCGGCGGAGGCCCGGGCGTAGCCGACCTCGATGATCGTCGCGATGCCGGCCTCGAGCAGGCGCGCCACCGTCTCTTCGCGGCGCTGCTGCTGGGTCCGTGCCATCGTTGCGACCTACGCGCGCGAGCCGGAGAGTTGTTGATGGCGCACGCCCGCCCGGAGGTACCGGCCCGACTTCACGGTCGTTCCGTAGCCTTCGCGGAATTCACCGTTGCGGAACACAATTGCGCCGCCCACACCGGTTGCGACGACGGCGGCGTCGTTGCGGTTGACCATGCGGCTCAGGTCGCCGTAGAACGGCACCTTTTCTTCGTGGTAGGCGTCCACCGAGTCGTCCAGTCCGGCGGGGTCGATCACGACGAAGTCGGCGCGGTCGCCTTCTCGCAGGGTGCCGGCGTCCAGGCCGAACCACTCCGCCACTTCGCCGGTGAGGCGATGCACAGCGCGCTCGATGGTGATGAACGGCCGGCCTTCCTGGTAGGCGTCCAAGGTGCGCTTGAGGAAGCGCACCGGGAAGTTGTAGAAGGCCATGTTGCGCAAATGCGCGCCAGCGTCCGAGAAGCCGAGGTGAATGCTCGGCTCGTTAGCCAGCTTGTCCAGTTGCGCGGGCCGATGGTTGGCGACGGTGGTGGTCCAGCGCACGTTGCGCTCGCCGTTTTCCACCAGCACGTCGAGGAACGCGTCCAGGGGGTGCAGCTTGCGCTCGTCGGCGATCGCGCCGAAACTCTTGCCGATCAGCGACTTGTCCGGGCATTCGACGATGACCGCCTCGTGAAAGTCCTTGTGCCACAGTGACGGACCGAGTTTGACGCGGTCGAACTGCCGGCGAAAACGACGGCGGTACTCCGTGTCGGCCAGTAATTCGTTGCGCTCCAACTGGTCCCGCAGGTGCAGCGCCGCGGTGCCGGCGCCGAACTCCTCGAACACGGGAAGGTCGATGCCGTCGGAGTACAGCTCGAACGGCACCGGCAGGTGCTGGAAGCGCACCTTGGAACGCAGCAGGAAATTCAGCAACCGGGTGCCCCGACCGAAGACGTGCACGGCCAGCGGCATCGACTTGGCGTCGGCCGACACCAGCAGGCTCATCCGAACAGGTTTGCGCAGACCGAACATCGGGCTGCTGGAGAGGAAGAACAACAGCCCGGACTCGGCTTTGGCCACGTTGGGCGCGCTCTGCAAGATGCGGCCGCGCCTGCGCAGCACCTTGATCAGCTTGCGGCGTTCACGCCAGGTCGCGAATGTGGACGGCAGTGCGCGGGAGCGGAAGCGGTCGCCGTCGAGTTTGTCGATCGCCGCGTCCATGCCCGACATGCCGAGCATGCCGGCTTTGAGTGCATCGTCGAGCAGCGCCGCCATCGTGTCGAGCTCAGCGTCGGTGGGCTCGACGTTTTCGGTGGTGGCGCGTTCTAGACCCAACACCGCGGTCCGCAGGTCCGAATGACCCAGCAGCGAACTGACATTGGGCCCGAGGGGCAAGTCGTCGATGGTCTTCACGTACTCCGCGGGCGTCGACCAGGACTTGTCTTGCAGGGCGCCCAGGACGAACTTGCGTGGCACCGCCTCGACCCGGCTGAACAGGTCGGCTGCGTCGTCGGGGTCGGCGTAGACCGTCGACAGCGAGCACATGCCCAGCAGCACGGTGGTGACACCGTGACGCACCGACTCGCGCAGTCCGGGATCGAGCAACACCTCCGCGTCGTAGTGGGTGTGCACGTCGACGAATCCGGGGACGACCCACTTGCCCTTGGCGTCGATGATCTCGGGGCAGCCGGTCTCGTCGAGCGGGCTGGACGAAACCGTGGCCACCGCGCCGTCGCGGATGCCCAACGTGCGGGTCTGCGGCGCACCACCGGTTCCGTCGAACCACAATCCGTCCCGAATGATCACGTCGTAGCTCACTGCAAGTCCTCCGCATCGTTGGGGTGATGCGAATCTAGCATAGATAGTGAGTGCTCGCAATCTTTTTCTGCCGAGGCCTTCCTCGCGTCAGGGCACCGAAGCTTCGGACACGTTGAGGGTGACGCCGACCATCGAGAAGCAGCCGGCCAGCAGGGCGATTTCGACGAGGTCGCGCTCTTCGAGGGTGCCGAGCGCGGTACGGATCCTTAGCGCGGAGATGCGGTAGAGATCCCGAGATCCGCTGCGGCTGAGATCATTCGGGCATCGTAGGTGATGACCGCACGCAGTGTGTCGCCGGCTCGCCGTGCCGCTGCGAGGTGAATGGCGTCGAGGCTGCGCAGGCACAGCGGCAGCAAGGTGCCGGCGTCGTCGAGCAGCTGTCGCGTGAGCATGACGGTGTCCAAGGTGTTGAGGAGATCTCGAGCATCAGCGATGGCTTGGGCTCCGTTCGGCGCCACTGCGCGTATCAGCTCAGTGCGCGCCAGGGCCGCTGAGAACAAGCTATCACCGCCTCGCGCGCCCAAAAAGGACCGCAGCGACTGTGACTCATGCTCGGCGACAACGAGTTTGACCAAAGCGGAGGTGTCCAGGTAGATCCGCATCGGGCTAGCGCTCGTCGCTCCGAAGTCGCTCGAGGGTTTCAGAGCCGCTGTGCGGGTATGCCGCAGGTTCGAGGTCGTCGATGTTCATCGGACCAGCCGCCCTGGCAACTTCACCAGCGCTAATCAGGTCTTCCCAGGGGTCGCCCGTGATTGGCACCAAGCGTGCGACCGGATGGCCCCGGTCAGTGATCTCGATCGATTCCCCGGCGGCCACAACTTCGAGGTACCTGCTGGCATGCTGCCGCAGCTCCCGCACCCCTATCGTTCTCATGTGCTACATAGTAGCACATGAGAACGTGGCCCGATCAGTAGGTCGTTGCCTCAACGAGGCGCGACGCAGCGTCGGTCCTCAGTAAGGCGCGATTTTGTTTACGAACTCAGTCAGTACCGCTGTCCGCGCAGGATCACCAGGTCGGGCCGGGTCAGCACGGCGGACCCGTGGCGCGGATCGTCCTTAAAACACAACAGGTCCGCCGAGGCGCCGTCGTCCAGGCCGGGCCGGCCCAGCCAGCGGCGGGCGTCCCAGCACGCCGCACCCAACGCCTCGGTGGCACTCATCCCGATGCCCTTGAGCGCTTCGACCTCGTCAGCGATGCGCCCGTGGGCGATCATGCCGCCGGCGTCGGTGCCGGCGAAGATCCGTACACCGGCATCGCGGGCTGCGGCCAGTCGCCGGTAGGCGTTGGCGTACAGGTCGCGCATGTGCGCGGCGTAGGTCGGGTACTTTCCTGCGGCGTCGGCGATGCCGGGAAAGTTTTCGACGTTGATCAGCGTGGGCACCAACGCGGTTTGGTGCGCGACCATCAACTCGATCGTGTCGTCGGTGAGCCCGGTGCCGTGTTCGATGCAGTCGATTCCGCCCGTGATCAGCCCGGGCAGTGCGTCTTCGCCGAAGACGTGCGCGGTCACGCGCGCGCCGTGCGAGTGCGCGACGTCGATGGCGTCCTTGAGCACCTCGTCGGACCACAAGGGCGCGAGATCGCCTACGCCGCGGTCGATCCAGTCGCCGACCAGTTTGACCCAGCCGTCGCCCCGGCGCGCCTGCTCGGCGACGTAGTCGGGAAGTTGCGACTCGTCTTCGATGTCGATCGGCAGGCCCGGGACGTACCGCTTGGGACGGGCCAGATGCCGTCCGGCCCGGATGATGCGGGGCAGGTCGTCGCGATCGTCCAGGCTGCGGGTGTCGATCGGCGAACCGCAGTCGCGCAACAGCAGCGCGCCGGCGTCGCGTTCGGCCTCGGCCTGGGCGATGGCTTCGTCGAGGTCGGTGCCGCCTTGCCGACCAAGCCCGACATGGCAGTGCGCATCCACCAGCCCGGGCAGGATCCAGCCGCCGTCGAAAATCGTGTCGGCGCCGCTGATCGGTTCGCGGCGGATCCGGCCGTCGGAGATCCACAGTTCGATGGGCTCTTCGTCGGGCAGGCCGATCCCTCGAACGTGCTGCGGCACTACTTGTTGCCCGGGAATTTCAGCTTGGACAAGTCGAAATCGGCCAATCCGGGCGGCAATTCGTCCAGACCCTGGGGCATGGTGGACAGGTCGGGGAACCCGGCCGGCATGCCGGCGCCGAGCGGACCGCGAACCTTGGGCGGCGTCGGCCCGCGCTGCTTTTTACCCTTCTTGCCCTTGCCTTTCGCATTCTTCCGGGTCGCCGACTTACGTCCCAGCCCGGGTATGCCCATGCTGCTCACCATCGAGGACATCATCTTGCGGGCCTCGAAGAAGCGGTCGACCAGTTGATTGACCTCCGACACCGTCACGCCCGATCCGTTGGCGATGCGCAGGCGGCGGGACGCGTTGATGATCTTCGGGTCGGCCCGCTCCTGCGGCGTCATGCCGCGGATGATGGCCTGCAACCGGTCGAGTTGCCGATCGTCGACGGCGGCCAGGGCCTCTTTCATCTGGCCCGCGCCGGGCAGCATGCCCAGCAGGTTGCCGATCGGGCCCATCTTGCGGATCGCCAGCATCTGCTCGAGGAAGTCTTCCAGCGTCAACTCACCGGAGCCGATCTTGGCAGCGGCAGCCTCGGCCTGCTGAGCATCGAAGACCTGCTCGGCCTGCTCGATCAGGCTCAGCACGTCGCCCATGCCCAGAATTCGGCTGGCCATCCGGTCCGGGTGGAAAACATCGAAGTCTTCCAGCTTCTCCCCTGCTGACGCGAAAAGAATTGGCACACCGGCTATTTCGCGAACAGACAGCGCGGCACCACCACGGGCGTCGCCGTCCAGCTTGGTCAGCACGACACCGGTGAAGCCGACGCCCTCGCCGAACGCCTGCGCGGTGGCCACCGCGTCCTGACCGACCATCGCGTCCAGCACGAAGATGACTTCGTCGGGGTCGACGGCAGCGCGGATCGCGCCAGCCTGGGCCATCATCTCCTCGTCGATACCCAGACGTCCGGCGGTGTCGACGATCACCACGTCGAAGTGCTTGGCCCGAGCCTCCTCGACCCCGGCGGCCGCAACGGCGACCGGGTCACCCGGTCCGGCGGCCCGATCGGTGTCGGCGGAGGTTCCTGGGTGCGGCGCGAACACCGCGACACCGGCCCGCTCCCCCACGATCTGCAGCTGGTTGACCGCGCCCGGCCGTTGCAGGTCACAGGCGACCAGCAGCGGCGTGTGGCCCTGGTTACGCAGCCAGAACGCGAGCTTGCCCGCCAGCGTGGTCTTACCGGAACCCTGTAGACCGGCGAGCATCACCACGGTCGGCGGCGTCTTGGCGAACGCCAGCGCGCGGGTCTGCCCGCCCAGGATGGTGACCAGTTCCTCGTTGACGATCTTGACGACCTGCTGGGCCGGGTTGAGCGCGCCGGACACCTCCGCGCCCTTGGCGCGCTCTTTGATGCGGCCGACGAAGGCCCGGACGACAGGCAGTGCGACGTCGGCTTCGAGCAGCGCCAGCCTGATCTCGCGGCTGGTGGCGTCGATGTCGGCGTCGCTCAGCCGGCCCTTGCCGCGAAGTCCTTGCAGAGCACCGGTGAGCCGATCGGACAGCGATTCAAACACGGGGCCCAGCTTAATCGGTGGCCGAACGTCGAGTAGTCGGGCCGGATCGCGGGTGGTTCGCACAACAAGTCGACGGTGGACCACGATGGCTGCATGGCGGCGAAAACGCCAGCCCGCTCAGACCGCGGCCGGCTCGTCCAACACCGCCAACAGGTGATGCTCGATGGCCGACCGGGTGCTCGAGCCGGGCTCACCAGTCGCCTTGGACGCGGCGCTGCGCTCCGGCAACGCGATACAGAACACGTCGTCCACCATCGACCCGCGGGTGGAGACCTTGGCCCAATCGATGTCCACTCCGGCGCGCTCCAGCGCACCGGTGAGCAATGCCAGCAGACCCGGCCGGTCGTTGGCCCGAATCTCGATGATCAGCCGGCCCGGCGCGCCTTCGAACCACAGGATTCGCGGTGGCGCGGACGGTTGATGGACCGGGACCGCGGTCGGTGCGTCGCCGATTAGCTTGGGCTTGCCGTCGGCCGACCGCTTTTCCAGCGCGCCCAACACGTCGGTCTGACCGCCCAGCGCGCGAATCAGCTGCTGGCGCAACAGGCCCGAGGCGGGCGGGCTACCGAAGTGCGGTGACACCACGAATTCGCTGATCGCAATACCGTCCTGAACGTTGACCGACGCCGAATGCACCCGCAGCGAGTTCAGCGTCAGCACCCCGGCCGCCTTCGACAGCAGCCCACGCTGGTCCGGTGCGATCACCATCGCATGGTGTAGGCGGCGATCGGCGCCGGGCCGCAGTTCGACGTGCACCTTGCGGTCCGCGGCCAGCGTCAGGTACTCGGGGTCGAGCGGATCGGCTTGCGGCAGCTGCTCGCCGTTCATCGCCATCCGACTACGCCGAACCAGATCACCGACCAGCGAGGCCTTCCAGTCGCTCCACACCCCCGGCCCGGTGGCCAGCGAATCGGCTTCGGTCAGCGCGTGCAACACGTCTAGCAGCACTGGGTCGCCGTCCAGCGTTTCGCAGACTGCGGTGATGTTCTGCGGGTCGTTGAGGTCTTGCCGGATCGCGACCTTGGCCAACAACAGATGGTGCAACACCAGCTTGGACAGCAACTCGACGTCTGACGGCCACATACCCAACCGGTTGCCGATCTGGGTGGCTAGTTGCGCGCCGAGCACGCAGTGGTCGGCATCGCGACCCTTACCGATGTCGTGCAACAGCGCGGCCAGGATCAGCAGGTCTGACCGGGCCACCCGGGTAGTGAAAATCCTGGCCCGCGAGACGGTTTCGGCAAGATGACGATCGACGGTCCAGATGTGCACCACATCGCGTGGCGGGAGGTCGCGTACGGCGCCCCACTCCGGGAAGAGTCGGCCCCACAGCCCGGTGCGGTCCAGCGTCTCGATCACCGCGATGGTGTCCGGACCCGCGGTCAACATCACCAAGAGGTTGTCCAGCGCGTCACGCGGCCAGGGCGTCGGCAATTCCGGTGCGGTATCGGCCAACCGGGTCAGCGTGGACACCGCGATCGGCAAGCCGGCGACGGCCGAGGCCGCTGCCACTCGCAGTAGCAGCGCGGGGTCGCTCTGCGGTCGGGCGTCGCGGGCCAGCACAATCTCGCCGGCGTACTCCACCACACCTTCGTCCAGCGGTCGGCGCGGACGCCGCCGGATCACCGACATCCCGCGCCGCGGCAGCGCATTGGAGGCGGTCCGCAGTCCCGCGTCGACGCGATAGCTGATCGTGCGTCCCACGTCGGACAGCACCCGCGACAGGTCGAACCGGTCGCCGACGTGCAGCGCAGCGCTGATCTCGTCGGCAAACTGGGCCAAGACCTGATCGTGCCCGCGGCCGGAAACCCGGTGCAGTTCGGTGCGGACGTTGAGCAGTGTCAGATGTGCGCCGGTCAGCGACCCCAGCGGGTCGTCAGTTTCCCCGACGGCCAGCCGGTCGGTGAGGTGGGCGATGGCCAGTGCGTCGAGCAATTGGATGTCACGCAGCCCGCCGCGCCCGGACTTCAGGTCGGGCGCGGCGCGGTGGGCGATCTCACCGAAGCGCCGCCATCGGGCGTGGGTCTCGTCGACGACTTCGCCGAAAATGGACTGGATTCCGTTTCGCCACTGACGGCGGATGCCTTCGATGAGTCGACCGGACAGCTCCTCGTCGCCGGCGATGTGCCGGGCGTCGAGCAGCGCCAGGCAGGCGGAGACGTCGACGCTGGCGACCTTCAACGTCTGGTCGACGGTCCGGACACTGTGGTCGAGACGAATGTTGGCGTCCCACAACGGATACCAGAGTGAATCGGCGACATCCCGGACGGCGTCGGTGTTGATGCCGTCATGCAGGAGCAGTAGGTCCAGATCGGAGTAGGGCACCAGCTCGCGGCGGCCCAGCGAGCCGGTGGCGACAATCGCGAAGCCGCTACCGGGCATGATTCCGATCTCGGAAGCCTTCGTAGTCAACCAGAATTCGTGCAGTTCGCCCCACGCTTCGCGCAGCACGGCCGAGCCGAGCTCATTCGGGCCGCGGGCAAGCAGCTTCTCCCGCGCGGCGGCGAGATCCGTCGCCGCACCCGAAATGTTACCCATCACACCATCTTGTGCCGGCGGATCCGGAGACCCTTGCTCGCGCTCCTTCATTCCCATCCCGGTCGGATCGCCCACGCGTTCATGCGGCTATCAGATCGCGTCGGCTCCGCGCTCGCCGGTGCGCACCCGCACCACGGTTTCCACCGGGCTGACCCAGACCTTGCCGTCGCCGATCTTGCCGGTGCGTGCGGCCCGCACGATGCTGTCCAGGGCCTTTTCGGCGTCGTAGTCCTCGATCAGCACCTCGACCCGGACCTTGGGCACGAAGTCGACGGAGTATTCAGCACCCCGGTAGACCTCGGTGTGCCCCTTCTGGCGCCCGTACCCCTGCACCTCGCTGACCGTCATCCCCAGGATGCCGACCTGCTCCAGGCTGGCTTTGACGTCCTCGAGCGTGAATGGCTTCACGATCGCAGTGATCAGCTTCATTCCTATTCCGCCTCTACTTTGTCGCCCACTTGATTATGGCCAAATGTGCTCTCCGGCAAACTCGCGTGCGGAAGGACGGAGCCAGAGCCGCCGGCTGCTGCGAATTCGTAGCCGCTCTCGGCATGCTGAGATTCGTCGATCCCTGCCGCTTCGGCCTCGGGACTCAGGCGCAGCCCGATCGTGTATTTGAGTATCAGGGCAAGGATGAGAGTCACGATAGCGGAGTACGCGAGCACGCTGAAGGCGCCGATCGCCTGCCGTATCAGCTGATCCCAACCCCCGCCGTAGAACAACCCCTTGACGGCGGCGGGAGCTTCCGGCGTGGCGAGCAGGCCGATCAACAATGTGCCCGCCAGCCCACCGACCAAATGCACCCCGACCACGTCGAGCGAATCGTCGAAGCCCAGCTTGAACTTCAGGCCGACCGCCAGGGCGCACAGCGAGCCGCCCACCGCACCGATCACCAGCGCGCCGAGCACGTTGACCGACGAACATGACGGTGTGATGGCGACCAATCCCGCCACGATGCCCGAGGCGGCGCCCAGCGTTGTCGCGTGGCCGTCCCGGATCCGTTCGGTGACCAGCCAGCAAAGCATCGCCGCGGCGGTGGCGACGGTGGTGGTGATGAAGGTCGACGCGGCGACACCGTTGGAACTGGTGGCCGAACCGGTGTTGAACCCGTACCAGCCGAACCACAGCAAGCCGGCGCCGAGCATCACGAACGGCATGTTGTGCGGACGGAACAGCGTCGTAGGCCAACCTTTGCGCTTACCCAGGACAACGGCCAGCACCAAACCGGCCGTACCGGAGTTGATGTGCACCGCGGTCCCGCCGGCGAAGTCGATGGCGTGCAGCTTGTTGAGGATCCAGCCGCCGTGCTCGGCTGTGAGTCCATCACCGGCGAACACCCAGTGCGCGACCGGGAAGTAGACGATGGTCGCCCAGAGTCCGGCGAAGACCAGCCAGGCGCTGAACTTCAGCCGGTCGGAGACCGCGCCGGAGATCAGGGCGACCGTGATGATGGCGAACATCAACTGGAACGCGACGAACACGTTCATCGGCAGGGTGCCGACCAGCGGGATGTCCGTAGCGGCTTTACCCGCAGCAGCGGCGGCAGAGTTGCCTCCGATGAGACCCTTCAGGCCGAAATACTCCGTCGGGTCGCCGACGATGCTGTCGGTGTCGTTGCCGAAGGCCATCGAGTAGCCGAAGAGCACCCACAACACGGTCACCACGCCCATGGCGCTGATGCTCATCATGATCATGTTGAGCACGCTGCGGGCGCGCACCATCCCGCCGTAGAAGAACGCCAGCCCCGGGGTCATCAACAGCACCAGCGCAGAACTTGCCAACATCCAAGCGGTATCGCCGGTATCCGGCTGGCCCATTGTCGGGAAAATCACTCGCTTTCACCTCCGGTCAGGCGTGAACGGCCGTCATCAGACACATGCCTGTGGCCTGCACGAGAACCTTGCAAAGAGGTTGTTACAAAACGTGGCGCTAACAGGTTTCAGCAGTGTTACGTCTGCGCGGTGTCGGTTAGCCCAGCAATGCGTCGACGAACGCCGCCGGCTCGAACGGTGCCAGGTCGTCGGGGCCCTCGCCCAGTCCGACCAGCTTGACCGGGACGCCGAGCTCCTGCTGGACGCGGAAAACGATGCCGCCCTTGGCCGTGCCGTCCAGCTTGGTCAGCACCGCTCCGGTGATTTCCACGACATCGGCGAACACCCGGGCCTGCGCCAGCCCGTTCTGCCCGATGGTCGCGTCGAGCACCAGCAGCACCTCGTCGACGGCGGCGCGCCGCGTCACCACCCGTTTGACCTTGCCGAGTTCGTCCATCAGCCCGGCCTTGGTGTGTAGCCGGCCCGCGGTGTCGATCACGACGACGTCGGCGCCGGCCTCGATGCCCTTGTCGACAGCGTCGAAGGCGACAGCCGCCGGATCGGCACCCTCGGGTCCGCGCACCACCTCGGCGCCCACGCGCGAACCCCAGGCCTCTAACTGATCGGCGGCGGCGGCGCGGAACGTGTCGGCGGCGCCCAGCACCACCCGTCGGCCGTCGGCGACCAACACCCGTGCGAGTTTGCCGACCGTGGTCGTCTTTCCGGTTCCGTTGACACCGACGACCAGCAGCACCGACGGATGGTCGTCGTGCGGCAAGGCGCGCACGGAACGGTCGAGGTCGGGTTGCAGCTGGGCGATCAACACGTCGCGGAGCACCGCGCGAGCATCGGCCTCAGTGTGGACGTCCCTGCTGGCGAGCCGGCTGCGCAGCTGAGCCACCACCGAACTGGTCACGGTCGGGCCCAGGTCGGCGATCAGCAGGGTGTCCTCGACCTGCTCCCAGGAGTCCTCGTCGAGGGCTCCGCCGCCGATGAGCCCTAACAGGCTGTGGCCCAACGCGGTTTGCGATTTGGCCAGTCGGCCGCGGAGCCGCTCCAACCGTCCTTCCGGCGGGGCGATCTCCTCGGCGGCCGGCGGCGCGGGCTCGACGGGTGGTGCATCGGCTTCTGTGGCAGCCGGTTCGGGCAGTGCAAGATCGGAGATCGAGCGTTTCGGCGCGTCGCGCGGAATTGCCGCGTCGTCGCCGACACCCGGCAGCCCGGTCGTGTCAAGGTGCTCGGGAGTTTCGACGCGGCTGAACGTGATTCCCGACGACGCGCTGTACCCGCCGGAGCGGTCCAGGGTGGGGGTCTGCTCGCGGCCGGACAGGCTGATCTGCCGTCGCCGGTAGCGCAGCAGTCCCAGCACCAGGACGGCGATGACGATCAGTGCGGCAACAACCGCGATCGCGATCCACACAGCTTGCGGCAACGTGTTCCTCGCTTAAGTAGTCGTGACCATATCGTTGACCTGCTGACCGCGCATCCGTTGAGAGATCACCGTGGTGATGCCGTCGTCACGCATCGTCACGCCGTACAACGAGTCGGCGACTTCCATGGTCGGCTTCTGGTGGGTGATGACGATCAGCTGCGACTTGGCCCGCAGCAACTCGAAAAGACCGATCAGCCGCCGCAGGTTGGTGTCGTCGAGAGCCGCCTCGACCTCGTCCATGATATAGAACGGCGACGGACGGGCCCGGAAGATGGCGACCAGCATCGCCACCGCGGTCAGTGATTTCTCGCCACCGGACAGCAGCGACAGTCGCTTGACTTTCTTGCCGGGCGGACGAGCCTCCACCTCGATGCCGGTGGTGAGCATGTCGTCGGGATTCGTCAGCAGCAACCGGCCTTCGCCACCGGGGAACAGCGAGGCGAAAACCCCTTGGAATTCCCGCTCGACGTCGACGTAGGCCTCGGTGAACACTTGCAGAATGCGGGCGTCGACTTCGGCGACCACCTCGAGCAGATCCTTGCGGGCAGCCTTGACGTCCTCAAGCTGAGTGGCCAAGAAGTTGAACCGTTCCTCCAAGGCGGCAAACTCCTCGAGCGCCAACGGGTTCACCCGACCCAGCTCGGCCAGCTCGCGTTCGGCGCGTTTGGCGCGGCGCTCCTGCGTCGGCCGGTCGAACGGCAGCGGAGCCGGTGCGGTCACCTGCTCACCGCGCTCGCGGGCGTGGGTGTATTCGGCCATCTCCAGCTCGGTCGGTGGCAGCGAAACCTGGGGGCCGTACTCGGCGACCAACACCTCAGGCGCCATACCGAATTGCTCGAGCACCAGCTGTTCGAGCTGCTCGATGCGCAGCGCCGCTTGGGCTTTGGCGACCTCGTCGCGATGCAGCGACTCGGTGAGCACTCCGATCCGGGTGCCCAGCGTGTGCACCTCGTCGCGAACCGCCACCATCGCCGCGGAGCGCTGCTGACGCTCGGCGGCCAGCACGTCGCGATGCTGCGATGCGGCGCTGACCACCTGGCTCAGTCGGCCGGCAAGCTTTCGGCCGGCATCTGCGACCGCGGCCGCCACCTCGGCAGCACGCTGACGCGCCGCTCGGGCCTGCTGGACGCGCACCCGCGCCTCGCGCTCCGCAGCGGCCGCACGACGCAGCGAATCCGCTTTTCCACGAACGGCATTGGCGCGTTCTTCGGCGGTACGTACCGCCAGGCGGGCCTCCACTTCGACGCCGCGGGCCAGCTCGGCCGCCGCGGCGATCTGCTGACGGACCTCGCCATGGCTGGGCTCGCTGGACACATCGTGGGGCTGTTCGACGTTGCCCAGCCGAGTTTCAAGCTCACCGAGCTCGGCGAGGGTGTCGACGCGCCCGGCCTCCAGCTCCTCCCGTTGGCGGGTCAGCCGGTGCCAGTCCTCGTCGGCGGCTCGGGCTTCCTGGCCCAGCCGCCCGAGTTGTTCGTAGATCGCCGAGATGGCGGCATCGGATTCGTTGAGCGCCGCCAGCGCCTGTTCGGCGGAATCCTGACGGGCGCTCTGCTCGCTCATCGCACCGGACAGCGCTGCGCCCAGCTCGTTGGTCTGCTCCTCGGCTGCGGCGAGGTCGGCTCGCGCCTTGGCGATTTCGCCGGCGATCTCCAGCGTGGAGGGTTTGCGGTCGGAGCCGCCGTTGATCCAGCCGGCGCCGACCAGGTCGCCGTCGCGGGTAACCGCGCGCAATTGTGGCCGCTCGGCAACGAGATTCATCGCCTCGCTCAGCCCACCGACCACAGCGACCCGCGACAGCATGGCCACCATCGCACCGCGCAGCCGCGCCGGCGCCTCGACGAGGTCCAATGCCCAGTGCACGCCGTCGGGCAAAGCGCCCATCGGGCCCGGCTCGTCCGCGGGCCAGTCGCCGAGCACGATGGCGGCGCGCCCGCCGTCGGCCTGCTTCAGCGCGGTCACCGCATCCGTTGCCGCGGTATAGCTTTCGGCCGCCAGAGCGTCCGCGGCGGAGCCGAGCACCGCCGCCAGCGCCGATTCGTAGCCGGACTGGACTTTGACGAGTTTCGCGATTGATCCGAAAAGCCCAGCGCCGCTGCGGTTTTGGATTAGCCAGGCGGCGCCGTCTTTGCGTTCGAGCCCGACCGACAGCGCGTCGATGCGGGCCCGCAGCGAGGCCACCTGGCGCTCGGCTCCGCGCTCGGCGGATTGCAGTTCGGCAACCCGCTGGTCGGCCACTCGCAGCGCCGCGACCGTTCGGTCGTGGTGCTCGTCGAGACCGACTTCGCCCTGGTCGAGCTCGACGATCCGGCCTTGCACGGTTTCGAACTCTGCCTTGGTTTGTTGGGCGCGGGCGGCGGCTTCCTCGATGCGCTCCGACAGCTTGGCAACATGAGAGTCGATCGACTCGACGCGGGCCCGCATCGTCTCCACCTGGCCGGCCAGCCGGGCCAGGCCTTCGCGGCGGTCGGCCTCGGCCCGCACCGCCGCCAGGTGGGCCTGTTCGGCCGCGGTGGCGGCGCGCTCGCGGTCGGCCAACTCGGCGCGCGCGGTGTCCAGCCGGGTGCGGGTGCCGGCCAGCTCGGTCAGCAGTTGCTGTTCGGCGGCGGCCACCCGCTCAGCCTCCGCCTCTAATTCGTCGGGGTCCGGGCCGCCCGTCGATGCGGTCTCGACGTCCAGATGCTGAGCCCGCTCACTGGCGATCCGCACCGTGGCACTGACCCGTTCGGCCAAGGCGGACAACCGAAACCAGGTCTGCTGAGAGCGTTCCGCGCGCTCAGAAAGTCGGGTCAGCGCCTCCTCATTCGCGGCCAGCTCTGCTGATGCCACCGCCATCCGCGCCGAAGCCTCGTCGCGCTCACGGCGTAACGTCGCCTCGGCGTGGTTGGTGTTGTTCAGCTCGGACTGGCGGGTGACCACGTCGTCGGCGGCCAACCGCAACCGGGCGTCGCGCAAGTCGGCCTGGATGGTCTGGGCGCGACGAGCCACCTCGGCCTGGCGGCCCAGCGGTTTGAGCTGGCGACGCAACTCGGTGGTCAGGTCGGTGAGGCGGGCCAGATTCGCCGACATCGACTCGAGCTTGCGAACCGCCTTTTCCTTGCGCTTGCGGTGCTTGAGCACACCGGCGGCTTCCTCGATGAACGACCGGCGGTCTTCCGGCCGCGATTCCAGGATTTCGTTGAGCTTGCCCTGCCCGACGATGACGTGCATCTCCCGGCCGATCCCGGAGTCGCTCAGCAACTCCTGGACATCCATCAAACGGCAAGTGCTGCCGTTGATTTCGTACTCGCTGGCGCCGTCACGAAACATCCGGCGGGTGATCGACACCTCGGAGTACTCGATCGGCAACGCGTTGTCGGAGTTGTCGATGGTGACGGTTACCTCGGCGCGGCCCAGCGGCGCGCGCGATGAGGTGCCGGCAAAGATGACGTCCTCCATCTTGCCGCCGCGCAAAGTCTTGGCGCCCTGCTCCCCCATCACCCACGCCAGCGCGTCGACGACATTGGACTTGCCCGACCCGTTCGGTCCGACCACTGCGGTGATGCCGGGCTCGAACCGCAGAGTCGTCGGCGAGGCGAAGGACTTGAAGCCCTTCAGCGTCAGGCTCTTGAGGTACACGGCGAGCCAGACTACCGCCGTCCCGTGACGATGCGGGACGCAACGCGTTCCGAGGAGGAACCGGGCTATCTCTCACTGAAGCCGCTGATGGCTTCGCCGCGCGGCGACCAGTCGACGACAACTGTGTCGACACGACCCGGTGATTTTCCACCCTGCAACAGCAGCAACAACTGTTCACAGGCGTCACGCGGACCCTGCGCAACGACCTGTACCCGGCCGTCCGGACGGTTGGCGGCGTAGCCGGTCAGGCCCAACTCCAGCGCGCGGGATCGGGTCCACCAGCGGAAGCCGACACCCTGTACCCGGCCGTGCACCCACGCGGTGAGCCGGACATCAGCGTCCGGCATCGACGACCCGGAAGTCGACCTTGGTGCCGGCTTTCAGCGTTCGCCCCACCGTGCACACCTGGTCGACGGCGCGCTGAACCACGGTGAGGACGCGTGTCTTCTCGGCGTCGTCCAAGCCCGAAAGGTCGATTTCGAGCGTCTCCTCGAGCAACGGATAGACCTCTTGCTCGCGGTCGGCGTCGCCGGACACCCGAACGGTCGCGTGATAATCGTCACCGAGCCGGCGGACCAACGGCGAGTCGCTGGACATCCCGCTACACGCCGCCAACGCGATCTTCATCAGCTCACCGGGCGTGAACACGCCCTCGACGTCCTCGGAGCCCACCAGCACCTCTGCGCCGCGCGAGCTACGACCGGTGTAGCGGCGCACCCCGGTGCGCTCGACCCAAAGATCAGTCATGGCTCATTTCTACCCGCCTAATGACTCTGCGCTCTGGGCGCGGGTCGCACTTTCGCGCCGTGGACGCAGAGTGAACGCCAGAAGCTGTCAGCCCCGCGGCCGAGGCTGGCAGCGGGGGCAGTAGAACGAGGATCGGTTCATGAATTTGTCCCGGCGGATCACCGCGCCACAACGCTTACACGGTTTGCCTTCGCGGCCATAGACATTCAGCGATCGGTCGAAGTAGCCGGATTGTCCGTTGACATTCACGTACAGCGAGTCGAACGACGTGCCGCCCTGTGCCAGCGCGTCGCGCATCACCTCGTCCGCGGCTCTGAGCAGGCTCGTCAGCTGCGGGCGGGTCAGCTTCTCGGCCAGTCGGGCTCCGTTCACCTTGGCGCGCCACAGTGACTCGTCGGCGTAGATGTTGCCGATCCCCGACACCACGGTCTGGTCGAGCAATTGACGTTTGACCTCGGAGTGCTTGCGCCGCAACAGCTTTACCACGGCACCAATGTCAAACCGCGGGTCCAGAGGATCACGCGCGATGTGGGCGACCGGGACAGGCACCACGCTGTCGTCGACGGTGACCAGATCGGTGAGCTGCCAACCACCGAACGTCCGCTGGTCGACGAAGCTCAGCGTGGTGCCGTCGTCGAGATGCGCGGCGATGCGCAGATGGTTGCCCTGAGCATCGTTGCCGAGCAGCATCTGTCCGCTCATGCCGAGATGCACGACGAGCGCCTGCTCGTCGCCGCTGGGCGCATCCAACGTGAGCCACAAGTACTTTCCGCGTCGGTCGCTTCCGCTGATCCGGGCGTTCAGCAGCCGGGCGGTCAGATCGGCGGGGCCGGCTTCGTGGCGTCGGACGGCACGAGGGTGATGGACCCGGACGGCGGTGATGGTCTTGCCCACCACGTGAGCCTGCAGTCCGCGCCGCACCACCTCGACTTCGGGTAGTTCGGGCATCTAGCCGGCGGTTTCCCCGGGTAGGGCACCGTCGAGTTCGGCCAACGCCTGGCATGCCTGCTCGGCCGCCTTCTGCTCGGCTACTTTTTTGGTCCGGCCGGTTCCAGACCCGTACTCGGCGTCCATCACCACCACGACCGCGGTGAACTCCCGCATGTGGTCGGGCCCGGTGGCGGTGACGCGATAGGACACCGCGCCGAGGCCACGCGCTGCCGTCAACTCCTGCAGGCTGGTCTTCCAATCCAACAGGCCGCCGGCGTCCAATAGGTCGCTGAACAACCGCAGGATCACCCGCCGCGCAGCATCGAGACCATGGTGCAAGTAGATTGCGCCGAGCAATGATTCGAGGCTGTCGGCGAGAATGCTGGACTTTTCGGTCCCGCCGGATTTCAGCTCGCCGCGGCCCAACAGCAGGTGGGTGCCGAGTCCCTGATCGGTCAACGACCGCGCAACCTCGGCCAGTGCCTGGGTGTTGACCACACCGGCCCGCATCTTGGCCAGATCACTTTCCGGCCGTTGCGGATGCCGGTGGTATAGCTCGTCGGTCACGGTCAGACCGAGCACCGCGTCACCCAGGAACTCCAGGCGCTCGTTGGTGGGCAGGCCACCGTGCTCATAGGCGTAGCTGCGGTGGGTCAGCGCCAACGTCAAAAGGTCGTCGGGCAGGTCGACCCCGAGCGCGGCGAGCAGATCACTCACTGCCGGCCCCGCTGTTGTCGCCGAGCATCGTCGTCAGCTTGCTCCAACGCGGGTCGATCTCGTCGTGGTGATGTCCCGGGTCGGCGGTCGCCAGCGCGAT
Organism: Mycobacterium sp.; assembly: GCF_039583785.1. Lineage (GTDB taxonomy): Bacteria > Actinomycetota > Actinomycetes > Mycobacteriales > Mycobacteriaceae > Mycobacterium. Next base: position 187,698 of record NZ_JAVKSG010000001.1, on the reverse strand, counting down.
GCCGCAGGTGGTGCACAAACCTGGGCAGTCGTGCCTGCATACCGGCGAGAACGGCAGCTCCAGGCCCACCGCGTCGATGATCGGCTGTTCTAGGTCAACGGTGTCGGCGACGACGAGACCGACCTCGTCTTCCTCGGTGGTCGCCCGGGTGAGGCTGTCTGAGTAGGCGAACAGCTCGGTCAGATCGACCTGGATCTGCTCGTGAAATGGCGTCAGGCACCGCGAGCATTCGCCGGTGAGCGGAGCCGACACCGTTCCGCTCACCAACACGCCCTCGGACACCGACTCCACCCGGAAGTCAAGATCCAAGGGAGCGTCGACGGCAATGCCGGCCAGGTCGAGGCCGATGCGAGCAGGGTTCACCACGGTCTCGCGCAGGGCAAACATCGCCCCGGGTCGCCGGCCGAGCCGAGCAATGTTGACGACGAGCGGCGAACTCGAACGTGGTCGTGCCCTATGGGTGTGCTGCCGCGCCATGTCCGCGATTCTACGGACGCTCACCAGCGACCTCGCGCCGCTGGCGGGAGCTACCGCTGGGCGTAGTCGTGCACGCCCGCCGCCGTGCGCAACTGATGACGGCCGCGGTTGACCGAGCGCAGGGTGGTGTTGAGGTGCTCCTCGAACTCGGCGAGCTTGCTGTCGACGTAGATGTCGCACTCGCCGCGCAGTCGGTCGGCCTCCACATGGGCGGCGTCGATCAACCGGGCCGACTCGGCGTTGGCCGACTGCACGACCTCGGTCTGCGACACCAGACGCTGCTGCTCTTTGATGCCTTCCTGCACGGCCTTCTCGTAGGAGATGTTGCCGTTCTCGACGAGCCGGTCGGCCTCGGACTTCGCGCGGGTGGTGGTGGCCTCGTACTCGCGCTTGGCCGACGCGGCGATGCGACCCGCTTCTTCACGGGCCTCGCCGAGCATCCGTTCGCTGTGCTGACGCGCTTCCCCGACCATCCGGTCGGCCTGCGCCTTGGCGTCGGCGAGGATTCGGTCGGCTTCCGCGCGGGCGTGGTGGACCATCGACTCCGACTCGGCGGTCGCCGAGGACACCATGGCGTCCGCGTGCGCCTTGGCGTCGTGCAACAGCGAGTCGCGCGCATCGAGTACGTCCTGGGCGTCGTCCAACTCGCCGGGGATCGCGTCCTTGATGTCGTCGATCAGTTCGAGCACGTCGCCGCGTGGCACCACGCAGCCGGCGGTCATCGGGAGGCCACGCGCTTCCTCGACAATGGCGCCCAATTCGTCGAGCGCCTCAAAAACTCGGTACACGGCAACACCCTCCCGGCATCGTTGTTGTTACCAGTGTGCCTGTTGTTGCATCTGTGACTGCGCTGCCAGGCCCGGTGTGTCGGGCTTTTTAGGTCTCAGAATCGTCCTAACTAGCTGCACACTTGACGTGATTATGTCGATTCTTCCGCACCGGCGACAATCCCGCGCCGCTCCCGAATTGCGGCCGGTGCGGCGTCACGTATCGTGGGAATACCCCCTAGGGGTATTAGGTTGGAGGGATTATGACACAGGTTGCAGGTGCGGTCGCCCACGCGCTGGCACTGTCGGGTTCGATGACGTGGGAAATCCTGTGGGCCCTGATCTTGGGTTTCGCGCTGTCCGCCGTGGTGCAGGCTCTCGTGCGCAGGTCGACCGTCGTGGCACTGCTCGGCGACGACCGCCCACGCACCCTGGCTGTCGCCGCCGGACTGGGCGCCGCGTCCTCGTCGTGCTCCTATGCCGCGGTGGCACTGGCCCGGTCGCTGTTCCGCAAGGGCGCCGACTTCACCGCCGCGATGGCCTTCGAGATCGGCTCGACCAACCTGGTCGTGGAGTTGGGCATCATCCTGGCTCTGCTGATGGGCTGGCAGTTCACCGCCGCGGAGTTCATCGGTGGACCGGTGATGATTGTCGCGGTGGCAGTGTTGTTCCGGTTGTTCGTGCGCTCGCGACTGGTCGATGCCGCCCGAAACCAGGCCGAGCAGGGGTTGGCCGGTTCGATGGAAGGCCATGCCGCCATGGATATGTCGGTCCAGCGCGACGGGTCGTTTCTGCGACGACTGGTGTCGGGGGAGGGCTTCACCTCGGTCTCCCACGTCTTCGTGATGGAGTGGGCCGCCATCCTGCGCGATCTGGTGATCGGGCTGTTGATCGCCGGAGCCATCGGGGCATGGGTTCCCGAATCTTTCTGGCAGCAATTCTTTTTCACCGACCACCCGGTGTGGTCGACGCTGTGGGGTCCGATCGTCGGACCGGTCGTGGCGATCGCCTCGTTCGTCTGCTCGATCGGCAACGTGCCGCTGGCCGCCGTGTTGTGGAACGGAGGCATCAGCTTCGGCGGCGTCGTCGCGTTCATCTTCGCCGACCTGCTCATCCTGCCGATTCTGAACATCTACCGGAAGTACTACGGCACCGTGATGATGCTGACGTTGCTGGGCACCTTCTATGCCGCGATGGTCGCTGCCGGCTACGTCGTCGAATTCCTCTTCGGCGCAGCAGGTCTCATCCCGTCGCAGCGCAACGCCACCGTGATGGAGGCCGGCATCTCGTGGAACTACACCACCTGGCTCAACATCGCCTTCCTCGGGCTTGCGGCGTTACTGGTCGCCCGCTTCGTACTCACCGGCGGCCTTCCGATGCTGCGGGCGATGGGCGGATCCCCCGACGCGGAGCCCGGACACGACTGCCACGCCCACTGACACGGCAGTCCAACCGCATCTGTCGCAAAACTTGAATCCGCTCGCGGATGAAGCTTCACCGCGTGGGGGAACCGCCGCGGCCGCAGGCCGAGGTTCCGTCCGCCGGTGGATTGCCGGCGCGGTAGAGCAACGATTTGAGTTGACGACGATCAGTGGGACTGAGGTGGGCCAGCAGCTGTTCGTCACAGGACGCGACTGCCTCCTCGGCACGCCTGAGCAATGCCTTGCCTTTGCGGGTCAGCCGAGCCGGTAGCGCACGGCCCGACGATGCCGTCGCGGAACGGGCGACCAGGCCGCCCTCCTGGAGCCCTTGCAGAACCTGGTTCATCGCCTGTGCGGTCACGTGTGTGTGGCGGGCCAGCTCGGCGCTGGTGCGGCCCGGATCGTCGTGGAGAATGCGCATGCAGACGAATTCGGGCAACCCCAGACCGAGCGGTCGCAAGGCTCGGACTGCGTAAGGCCGCAGCCGCGCCATCAAGCCGCGCACCAGGAAGCCCAGGGGTTGATCCTCGAATTCGCCCATCACCATCATGCTGACATCAAAGTGCACATCTAGCGCCGCATTGGTCGGCGCGCCGGTGCATCAACTTGGTGACCCGTGGGCGGATCACCCCTCCTTATATCAAGTTTGTTGACATATTCCGGTAGGCCGGGTATCAAGGAGGTTGATGTACAAATTGGCGGCCGGGTCGTTGGGGCTCGTCGCCGTTAGCGCAAGGAGAACAAGGATGTACGGTGATGGATTTGCAGGCGGCCGCGGTTGGGGCGGAACAGGATTCAATGGACCGGGCTCGGGATTCGGCGGACCCGGCTTCGGTGGACGCGGTCATGGCTGGGGCGGACACGGCGGACCTGGAGGGCGCGGCTTCGGTGGACGCCACAAGCGTGTGGCGGTCAGCACGGCTGCGCTGCTACTCGACGGTCCGGCGAACGCGGAGCAGATCGTGCAACGGATTTCTGACGCGACCGACGGCGCCTTCGCGCCCCCGCAGGGAATCGTCGAGCTTGCGATCGGAAAACTGGCCGGCCGCGGTTTCGTAACCGTCAGCGACGGCGTGGCCACCCTGACCGAACTGGGCAAAAATGTCTTGCAATGGAACGGAATCAGCAGCGAGACCATTCACGCACGGCTGACCCACGCCGGAAAGTTCGGTGACGTCGCGAAGATCCGCTGGGGGCTGTTCGAGCTCGCCGGGTTGGCGCGGACCATCCACTGGTCGGGCACCGACACGCAAAAGGAGAAGCTGGCCGAAGCACGGACCACGGTCCTGACCGCGATCACCGAGGCCAAGCAGTCACTGCATGCGGCACTCGCGGAGAGCTGACCTACACCAAACCGTCAGCGCGGCCGTGGCTTTCGCCCGGCCGCGCTGATTATTCACTACCCCTTGGCCGCGCGTAGCTTGTCGGCCACCCGGCGATTCACCGCATCGGGCAGCAGCTTGGTCACGTCACCGCCGAGTGTCGCAACCTCTTTGGCCAACGATGACGAGACGAACGAGTATTGCGGTGCCGTCGCCACGAAAAACGTGTCGACGCCGGCGATGTGCTTGTTCATCTGCGCCATCTGCAGTTCGTATTCGAAATCGGTGCCGGTGCGCAGACCCTTGACGATCGCGGTCATCCCGCGGGAGGTCACGAAATCAACCACCAGACCCTGCCCGGGCTCGACTCGCAGGTTGGGTAGATGCGCCGTCGATTCTTCGATCATCGCAATCCGTTCGTCGACGTCGAACATTCCCCTCTTCGCGGGGTTGACCAGGATCGCCACGACCACCTCGTCGAACTGGGCCGCCGCTCGTTCGAAGACGTCGACGTGGCCCAACGTCACCGGATCGAAAGATCCCGGGCAGACCGCGCCGCTCATGACGCGCGCCGTCGACGATGCAGAGCGAAGCGATGAGGAGGAGCGGCGCTCATGACGCGCGCCGTCGACGATGCAGAGCGAAGCGATGAGGAGGAGCGGCGCTCATGACGAAAGACGGTACACGCTGACTCAAAGCCGTTCGGCCAGCTCCAAGCGGGTGTCGCCGTAAACCCGCTCTTGCCAGGGATCCCAGCCGTCGGGCCACGTCAGGACAGGTCCGCCTGCCGCGCGCTCCACCACTACGACGCTTCCCTTGCGCACCCAGCCGTTGGCCGCCAACGCGGCGAGCAGGCTTTCGACTTCGCCTGCGTCGACGCCGTACGGCGGGTCCGCCAGCACGAGGTCCACCGGCCCGGTAGTTCCGGTGGCCACCACGGCGGCGACTTGGCCGCGCCGTAGGATCGCCCCGGGCAGGCCGAGCGTGGCGATGTTGCGTTCGATCACCGTCGCCGCGCGGCGGTCCGACTCGACGAACACCGCCGATGTCGCACCTCGCGAAAGTGCCTCGAGGCCCAGCGCACCCGAGCCCGCATACAGGTCGAGCACCGCGAGCCCGGTCAAGTCCAGCCGCGCCGTCACAATGTTGAACAACGACTCGCGCACCCGATCGGTGGTCGGCCGGGTTCCCTGCGGCGGGACCGCGATCCGCCGTCCCCCGGCCACACCCCCGACGATGCGCGTCAAATGGCGCCGCTCCTCCGCATCGCGCTACGCGCTCTGCATCGTCGCTGGCGCGTCGAGCACCACCAGCAGGTCGCCGCCTTCGACCTGAGCGGTGTCCGAGACGGCCACCCGCTCGACGGTGCCGTCGGCGGGTGCGGTGATCGGCGCTTCCATCTTCATCGCTTCGATGGTCGCGATGGTCTGGCCGGCGTGCACTTTGTCGCCGACGGAAACCCCGACGGTCACCACACCGGCGAACGGTGCGGCGACGTGATTCGGGTTGCCGCGGTCCGCCTTCTCCGCGGCGGGAACCGCACTGGCGATGCTGCGATCCCGGACCTCCACCGGTCGCAGCTGGCCGTTGATGATGAACATCACCGTGCGCATGCCGCGCTCGTCGGGTTCGGAGATCGCCTCCAACCCGATCAGCAGCTCCACACCGGGCTCCAGCTGCACCCGGTGTTCTTCGCCCTGCCGAAGGCCGTAAAAGAACTGGTTGGCCGACAGCCGCGATATGTCGCCGTAAGTTTCCCGATGAGTCTCGAATTCCGTTGTCGGACCGGGGAACAGCAGCCGGTTCAAGGTGGCCTGCCGTTTGTGTCCTTGCAGCCCCAGCGCGGTCTCGTCCTGCGGACTCAACTCCTGGACCGGCTTGGGTTCGCCACGGCCGGCCAGTGCTTTGGTCCGCAGTGGTTCGGGCCAACCGCCGGCCGGGTCGCCGAGGTCCCCTCGCAAAAAGCCGAGCACCGATTCGGGGATGTCGAATTGCTCCGGATGCGCAGCGAATTCGTCGGCGCTCAGGCCCGCGCCCACCAGTGCCAACGCGAGATCGCCGACCACCTTCGACGACGGCGTGACCTTGATCAGCCGGCCCAGCACCCGGTCGGCGCCGGCGTAGGCCTCTTCGACTTCTTCGAACCGGTCCGCCAGCCCCAGCGCAATGGCCTGCTGGCGCAGATTCGAGAGTTGTCCGCCGGGGATCTCGTGGTGATAAACCCGCCCGGTCGGTCCCGGCAGCCCGGATTCGAACGGGGCGTAGACCTTTCGCAACGCCTCCCAGTACGGCTCCAGCGCGCACACCGCGGACAGCGACAACCCGGTGTCGTAATCGGTGTGCGCGGCGGCCGCCACGATCGAACTCAATGCGGGCTGGCTGGTGGTGCCCGCCATCGGGGCCGACGCGCCGTCCACAGCGTCGGCGCCGGCCTGCCACGCGGCGATGTAGCTGGCCAGCTGACCGCCCGGCGTGTCGTGGGTGTGCACGTGCACCGGCAAGTCGAAGCGACTGCGCAAAGCACCGACCAGTTCCCGCGCCGCCTGCGGGCGCAACAGGCCGGCCATGTCCTTGATCGCCAGCACGTGCGCGCCGGCCGCCACGATCTGGTCGGCCAGCTTCAGGTAATAGTCCAGCGTGTACAGATTCTCGGCCGGGTCGGACAGATCGCCGGTGTAGCACATTGCGACTTCGGCTATCGCAGAACCTGTTTCGCGTACAGCGTCGATCGCGGGCCGCATCGACTCAAGGTTGTTCAGCGCATCGAAGATCCGAAAGATGTCGATCCCCGTTGCGGTGGCCTCCTCGACGAATGCCGAGGTGACCAGCTCCGGGTAGGGGGTGTAGCCAACGGTATTGCGGCCCCGAAGCAGCATCTGCAGGCAGATGTTGGGCATCAACTCGCGCAGTTCCGCCAGCCGCTCCCAGGGGTCTTCCTTGAGGAATCGCAGCGCCACATCGTATGTCGCACCGCCCCAACATTCGACCGACAGCAACTGCGGCGTGGTGCGGGCGATATATGGCGCAACCAAACCCAGCCCGCTGGTGCGGACCCGGGTCGCCAACAGCGACTGGTGGGCGTCCCGGAAGGTCGTGTCGGTGACGCGGACGCCCGAGGAATCCCTCAGCCAGCGCGCGAAGCCTTCGGGGCCCAATTCGACCAGCAGTTGCTTGGAGCCGGCCGGCGGCGCCTTGGTCAGATCGATGTCGGGCAGCTTGTCCTGCGGATAGACCGCCGACGGCCTTGATCCGTGCGGCTTGTTGACCGTCACGTCGGCCAGGTAGTTGAGGATCTTGGTGCCGCGGTCGGCCGACGATCGCGCGGTGAGCAGCGCCGGATGTTCCTCGATGAACGAAGTCGTGACGTGGCCGGCCTGGAAATCCGGGTCGTCCAGAATTGCCTGCAGGAATGGGATATTCGTCGACACACCGCGAATCCGGAACTCCGCGATGGCGCGGCGCGCCCGGCTGACCGCGGTCGGGAAGTCCCGCCCGCGGCAGGTGAGCTTGACCAACATAGAATCGAAATGGGCGCTGATCTCCGCGCCGAGATTCGTCCCGCCGTCAAGACGGATGCCCGCACCGCCCGGGCTGCGGTAGGTGGTGATCCGTCCGGTGTCGGGCCGGAACCCGTTGGTTGGGTCCTCGGTGGTGATCCGGCACTGCAGCGCGGCCCCGCGCGGGCGGATGGATTCCTGGCGTAATCCCAAGTCCTCCAGTGTCTCTCCGCCCGCGATACGCAGCTGGCTGGACACCAGGTCGACGTCGGTGATCTCCTCGGTCACGGTGTGCTCGACCTGGATCCGCGGATTCATCTCGATGAAGACGTGATTGCCACGCTCGTCGAGCAGGAACTCCACGGTTCCCGCGCAGCTGTACCCGATGTGGCGGGCGAAGGCCACCGCGTCGGCACAGATCTTCATCCGCAATTCCTCGGACAGGTTCGGCGCCGGCGCCAGCTCGACGACCTTCTGGTGGCGCCGCTGCACGCTGCAGTCCCGCTCGTAGAGATGAATCACGTTGCCGCGGGTGTCCGCCAAGATCTGAACCTCGATGTGGCGGGGGTTGAGCACCGCCTGCTCGAGGTAGACCGTCGGATCCCCGAACGCCGACTCCGCCTCCCGGCTGGCCGCCTCGATGGCTTCGCGCAACGCGTCCGCATCGGTGACCCGCCGCATGCCGCGACCACCGCCGCCGGCGACGGCTTTGACGAACAACGGGAAATCCATCCCGTCCGACGCCGCCACCAAATCGTCGACCGACGACGACGGCGCCGACGACGTCAAAACCGGCAGACCCGCTTCTCGAGCCGCGGCGACCGCGCGGGACTTGTTGCCGGTCAACGACAGCACTTCGGCCTTCGGGCCGACAAAAGTGACGCCCTTCTTCGCGCACTCCGCAGCCAGCTGAGGGTTCTCCGACAAGAACCCGTAGCCCGGGTACACCGCGTCGGCGCCCGCGCGGCGGGCGGTGTCGACGATCTCGCTCACCGACAGGTACGCCCGCACCGGGTGCCCGATCTCGCCGATCTGATAAGACTCGTCGGCCTTCAAGCGGTGCAGCGAATTTCGATCCTCGTACGGGTAGACAGCGACGGTGCCGACGCCGAGTTCGTAGGCGGCCCGGAATGCGCGAACCGCGATCTCGCCGCGATTGGCAACCAGCACTTTAGAGATCAACGTACGTCCCTATTTCTGTTGTCGGGATGGGCAGGTTGTTCAGATCAGCGTGGACCAGTAATCCCAGAACCGGACCACAATCAGCAGAAAGACCGCGGTGAACCAGATCGTGGCAATCGACCACCGCCAATGATGCAACTCACGCACGACGACTCCGCCGCGGTCATCACCGGACGGCCCGAACGCGATCGAGGCGACCACCACCAGCAGCGAGACGGTCATCAGCCACACCACCATGCAGTACGGGCACAGGGCGCCGATGCGATAGAGGCTCTGGAAGATCAGCCAATGCACGAAAACGGCGCCGAACAGCGCGCCGAAGGTCATGCCCACCCAATACCATCGCGGCAGTAGCACTTTGGCCACCGTCAGCACACCGGTGACGGTCACCACGGCGAACGCCGCGATACCGATCAACGAGTTCGGAAAGCCGAACGCCGATGCTTGCGGCGTTGTCATCACAGAACCGCAGGCCACGACCGGGTTGAGATTGCACGACGGCACGTACGCCGGGTTGATCAGGAGTTCGACCTTCTCGACGGTGAGCGTGGCCGAGGCGATCAGACCGAGCACACCCGCAACGAGAATCCACCACGCACCCGCCGCCGACGGAGCCATTGAAGCACCAGACTTCTGAGTCGAGTCTTCTACCGGCCCATCGGATTTGGCTGATGTCGTGGCTGTCACGATGCCGCTGGTGTCGCAGCCGAGTCGATTCCCGGGACGTCCCCGACGATCCCTTTGATCTTGGCGACAAAGGCTTCCGGCGTCGAGAACGCGTAGTCCTGGCCGTTGATGCGGACCGTGGGCGTGGCATGAATGCCCGCGGACGCGACCAGTCCGTCGACCATCGGCAGGTACTTGCCGTCTTTGACGCACTGGGGGACCGTGCCCACCACACCGGCCTCGCGGGCCAACTCGATCAGCTTCGCGTTGTCAGGAAACGACGTTCCGGTCTCGGAGGGCTGAATCTCCTTGCTGTACAACGCCGTATGGAATCGACGGAAGGCATCGATCGACTCGTCGGCGACGCAGTAGGCGGCGTTGGCGGCGCGCGACGAGTAGTCCTGGTTCTGTGGCCGGCTCAGGAAGCCCGTCATGTAGTAGTCGGCGGCGATAGCGCCGTCGTTGATCAGCTTGGACACCGTCGGTCCGAAATTCCGCTCGAAATTGCCGCAGGCCGGGCAGAGGAAGTCTTCGTAGAACGAGACCACGGCCTTCGGATCGTGGGTGCCGTCCTTGGTGACGAGCTTGCTGGTCGTCACCCGGATCGCCCGCGCGGCGTTGGCGGCGGTCTTCTTGTCGTGCGAGATCACGATGTAGCCGACCAGAACGACGGCGAAGATCACCACGATCAAGGTGAGCCCGATCCTGACCAGGAGGTCGCGTCGCCGGCTGGCGGCGTTCAGGTCGTATTTGGGACGGTTAGATTTTGCGGCTTTTTCGGCCATGGGTTTGTTCACCATTCCGGATTGTCGGCTTCGCTGCCCGACCGCGGTGCGGTCGGCGATAGCGTCTAAGCCTACCGGCGTCGCTAATGCCAGGTCAGGCGCGGCTGAGGTGAGCGCGCAAGGCCGAGATCAACTCTGCCGTGGCCAGTGCGCTGCCCCCGCCCAGCGGGAACAGGCTCGCGAACCCGTGCGTCAGCGATCCCATCGAGCGGAGGTCGACGTGGGTACCGGCCGCAGTCAGCGCTGCGGCGTAGCTGTCGCCCTCGTCGCGTAGCGGATCGAAACCGGCGGTCGCGATCAGCGCGGGTGGCAGCCCCGACAGCGACTCGGCCAGGAGCGGCGAGATGCGCGGATCGGTTGGGTCGGCGTCCGATGCGCCCAGATACTGCTCGGAGAACCAGTCGATGTCGGCCTTGGTGAGCAGGAAGCCGTCGGCGAACAGGGTCAGCGACCTGGTCTGCGCGGTGAAGTCGGTGCGCGGGTAAAGCAGCCACTGCAGGACCGGCTGCTGACCGCCCTCGTCACGCGCGATCTGCGACACGATGGCGGCCAGGTTGCCGCCGGCACTGTCGCCGCCCACGGCGACTGTGCCCGGAACCGCGCCGAGTTCCTCGGCGTGCTCGCACGCCCACCGGAATGCTGCATAGGCGTCGTCGACGGCAGCCGGCGCCGGGTGCTCGGGGGCCAGCCGGTAGTCGATCGACAGCAGGTGGACCTCGGCGTCCCGGCACGTCAACCGGCAGAGCGGGTCGTGGGTGTCCAGATCACCGAGCGCCCATCCGCCACCGTGGTAGAACACCACCAGCGGCGCCGGGCTGGACGTCGCCGGATGGTAATGCCGCGCGGGGATCGGGCCGGCAGGTCCAGGAATCGTCACGTCGCTGACACCCACGTGGATCAGAGGCCCGCCGAAGCCTCGGGTCATCTCGCGCATCTGAGTCCGCGAGACGTCGACGTCGTGGCCGATCACCAGCCCGTTCATCCCGAATGCGCGCATTCCGGCCAGCGCCAGCTGCAGCGTGGGATCCAGCGTGTTGCCGTCGATGGCAACCTCACGGCCGCCCGACAGCAGCCGTTTCGCGCGGGTGGGTACCCACGGAATCACCTTCAGACCGGCGGTGGTGGCGGCGCTCTGCAACCGCGCTTGCCAGCCAACGGTCTTGAGCTGCGGATCCGGCACGCCTGGCAGACTTCGTGTCATGTCTGATTCCTTGAGTCCCTCGGTCCCACTGAACGACGGTAGTTCCATCCCCACGCTCGGATTCGGCGTTTTCAAAGTCCCGCCCGCGGACACCGAGCAAGCGGTGACCACCGCCCTGCGCGCCGGCTACCGCCACATCGACACCGCCGCGGTCTACGGCAACGAACGCGAAACCGGTCGCGCGGTCGCCGCGTCCGGCGTGCCCAGGGACGAACTTTACTTGGTCACCAAGTTATGGAACTCCGAGCAGGGCTACGACAGCACCCTGGCCGCCTTCGACGTCAGCATGGAGCGGCTGGGGATCGACTACCTGGACCTTTATCTGGTGCATTGGCCGATGCCGAAGCGCAACACGTTCATCGACACCTTCAAGGCGTTCGCCCATCTCCGTGACCAGGGCCGCGTCCGGTCCATCGGTGTCAGCAACTTCGAGCCCGATCACCTCACGGCACTCGTCGATGCCACCGGGATCGTGCCCGCCGTCAACCAGGTCGAGCTGCACCCTCGACTGCCGCAAACCGAGTTGCGGAAGGTGCACGCGCGCCTCGGCATCGCCACCGAAGCGTGGGGCCCGCTCGGACAGGGATCGTTGCTGAGCGACCCCGTCGTCACCACCGTCGCCGAGGGCGTCGGCCGGACACCGGCCCAGGTTCTGATTCGCTGGCATATCCAACTCGGTACTATCGTCATCCCTAAGTCGGTAACCCCTGAGCGCATCGCGAGCAACTTCGACGTGTTCGATTTCGAATTGAGCGAAAAAGACATGGCGACAATCTCTTCGCTCGACGACGGGAACCGGCTCGGCCCAGATCCACGAACCTTCGACTTCACAGGCAGGTGAAAGATGTCGGGCGGCCCTGACCTTTCAGTCCCCTCCATTGCGCTCAACGACGAGAACACGATGCCGGTCCTCGGCCTCGGTGTCGCTGAACTGTCTGATGGCGAAACCGAGCGCGCGGTGTCGACGGCGCTTGAGGTCGGCTATCGGCTGATCGACACCGCCGCGGTGTACGGCAACGAGGAAGCCGTCGGCCGCGCGATCGCGGCTTCCGGAATCCCCCGCGCGGAGCTGTTCATCACCAGCAAGGTCGCCAACGCCGACCATGGGTTCAACACCGCGCAGGACGCCGTCAAGGTCAGTCTCGACAAGCTCGGCCTGGACTACGTGGACCTGTTCCTCGTGCACTGGCCGGTGGCGCAGCGGGGTAAGTACGTGGACACCTTCGGCGGCCTGATCCAGGCCCGCGGCAACGGCCACACCCGTTCGATCGGGGTGTGCAATTTCAACGAGGAATATCTGGAGACGGTCATCGACCTGACCTACTTCATCCCTGCGGTCAACCAGATCGAGCTGCACCCACTGCTCAACCAGGCTGAGATGCGCGCAGTGAACGCGCAGCACAACGTCGTCACCGAGGCCTACAGCCCACTGGCCGTGGGCAGACTGGTGGACCACCCGACCGTGACGTCGATCGCCGGCGAATACGGTCGCTCCCCCGCGCAGGTGCTGATCCGGTGGAGCATCCAGCTGGGCAACGTGGTGATCCCACGGTCCGGCAACCCCGAGCGGATCGCCGACAACTTCGACGTCTTCGATTTCGAGTTGACCGCCGCGCACATGGCAGCGCTCAACGGGCTGCACGACGGCACCCGCGTGCGGCCGGATCCGCTGACCTACACCGGCGCTTAGCTTCCGGGTCGGGCAGCTTGCCGAGTGCGAAACTCACGACGCCGAGGCGGGGTGTCGCGTCGTCAGATGACCATTCGACGGCTGAGCGGTGCGACGGGAGGCCGTCGAAGCCGCGGGCCGGCGGCGCAGTCACGAGGCAGCTGACCCCAGCCGAGCGCTAATGCGACACCAGCTCAACCTTTCGGACACGTCTGAGCAGCGTCGCGCAAGACAGCGGCTGAAGGTGCATCGACAGGCAACCCGTATCCTCGCAGCACTGCGATGAATTGCATCGCGTACTGACAGTGGAAAGCGGCGTTGGGCGGCATCCACAACGCAGGTTCCTTGTCACCCTTGTCTTGATTAGCCTGGCCCTCTACCGCCAGCAGGTTGGCCGGATCATTGGCAAAGCGCACGCGCATTTCGTCCGTCCATCCATAGGCGCCCATGTCCCATCCGTAAGCCAGCGGCACGATGTGATCGATCTGCACCGCCTCACCGACCTTGGCGCCGCGGTGAAAATTGATGGTGGCGTTGGTGTACGGGTCGTGTAGGACTCCAGTTTCGACAGCGTCGGGACAGCGTTTGATCGACACATAGGTCTTGTCGACCAGGTCGCGGTTGAGGATGTCGTCGCGGGTATCGCAGCCGTTGTGGCCGCCGGGCGCATCGTTGTCGTCGGTCCAGGCATCACCGAAGGCCGCACGACGGTAGTCGTAGCGGCGAATTCTAAACGGCACCACAGCGATTCCGGCCAACACGTCCACGCCAGGCTGCACGGTCGGCACGTCGGCCTGAGCCGCGAACTCCCGGTCTCGATCCCCCGCTGACGTGACCACCACCTGATAGGCAACCAGCACCGTCAGAATCGTGACTACCGAAAGCCACAGCCATGTCCTGCGCGTCATGACTTATCCAGGAATTCGATGCGCTCGTTACCGGTGAACGGCGCCGCCAGTAACGACAGACCCGGATGCACCCCTGGGTCTTCGTACGCCCGTTCACAGAACTCCCGGGCCGCTTCGATGACCTCGCGGTGGTTGATCAGAGACAGCAGACGAAGTGTGATCGCGCGACCGGATTGGCTGCGGCCCAACACATCTCCCTCACGACGTTCCTGCAGGTCAAGGTCGGCGAGCTCGAACCCGTCGAGTGTTCCCGCGACTGCGCTCAGCCGGCGACCCGCACGGGAATGCGGCGCCATCCACGTGGCCAGCAGGCAGATGCTCGCGTGTTCACCCCGACCGATGCGACCGCGCAGCTGATGCAGTTGGCTGATGCCGAACCGGTCAGCGTCCATCACCAGCATCACGGTCGCGTTGGGCACGTCGACGCCGACCTCGATCACGGTGGTGCACACCAGCACGTCGATCTCACCGGCCCGGAAGGCCGCCATCACAGCGTCCTTCTCGTCGCCGCTCAGCCGTCCGTGCATGAGTCCCAGCCGCAAACCGGCCAGCTGGTCGCTGCCCAACCGGCGGTAGAGCTCTTCGACTGTCGCCGAGGGCCGTTGATCCTTCTCGCTCTGACCACCGCTGTCGGAGTCGTCGATCCGCGGCGCCACCACGTAGGCCTGCCGGCCCTGGCGCACTTCCTCGATGATGCGATGCCAGGCCCGGTCAAGCCAGGCGGGTTTGTCGTTGACGAAGATCGCGGTGGTGGCGATCGGCTGACGGCCCCGGGGAAGCTCTCGCAGCGTGGACGTTTCGAGGTCGCCGAACACCGTCAGCGCCACGGTCCGCGGAATCGGAGTCGCGGTCATCACCAGCAGGTGCGGCGTGATGCCGTCGGGCGCCTTGGCCCGCAACTGGTCTCGCTGTTCCACGCCGAACCGGTGTTGCTCGTCGACGACCACCATGCCGAGCTTGTGAAAATCGACCGCGTCCTGCAGCAGCGCATGCGTGCCGACGACGACGCCGACCTCGCCGCCGGCGATCTCGGCACGAACCTGCTTTTTCTGGGCCTGCGACATCGAACCGGTCAGCAGCGCCAGCCTGGTCGCGTTGTTGTCCCCACCCAACTGACCACCCATCGCCAGTGGTCCGAGCACATCTCTGATCGACCGAAGATGCTGCGCGGCAAGTACCTCGGTGGGAGCCAGCAGTGCGCATTGATATCCGGCGTCGACCATCTGCAGCATCGCCAGGACCGAGACGATGGTCTTGCCCGAACCCACCTCACCCTGCAGCAGCCGGTTCATCGGCCGGTTCGCCGCGAGCTCGCCAGACAGAACCTCCAGGACTTCGCGCTGGCCGGCGGTCAACTCGAATGGCAAGCGATGTAGCAGTTCGTGTTTGAGGCCTTTCGACATCGACGGCGCCACCGGCCCGGACCGGGCCAGTTCGCCGTGGCGCCGGCGAACCAGCGCCCACTGCAGACCCACCGCTTCGTCGAAGGCCAACCGTTCCTTCGCCCGTCGCCGGTCGTCGGCGTTCTCTCCCAAGTGGATGGCGTGCAAAGCCTCGTCCTCGGACGCTAGATTATATGCGGCACAGAGCTTTTCGGGGAGCGGGTCGGGTATCGGGTCGAGCACCTCCAGTACCTGGCGGACGCAGTTGAAGATGTCCCAGCTCTGCAACTTCGCACTGGCCGGGTAGATGGGGTAGAAGCTGCGCTCGAACGCCTCCTGCAACACTTCCCCGCTCACCGCCTGCGAGGCGTCGGCGATCATCTTCAGCGACCGGCTGCCGCGGTTGCGTCCGTCGGCGGTGTCCAGCACCAGGAAATCGGGATGGGTGAGTTGCATGGCACCGCCGAAATAGCCGACTTCCCCGGACAGCATGACGCGGGTCCCGGTGGTCAGCTGGTCGGTGATCCATTTCTTGGGATGGAAGAACGTGGCGGTGACCTTGTTCCGCCCGGAACCGAGGGTGACGCGAAATAGTTTGTCCTTGGGTCGGTTTCGTATCGACCGCAGGGCCGTGTCGGTAATCTCGTCGACGAGCGTCACGTGCTCGCCCTCCGGCGGCCGCTCGGCGTCGGCGCCGCGGACTCCTGCGCCCTCGACATAGCTGCGTGGGTAGTGACGGAGCAGGTCGTCGATCGTCTGGATGCCGAACACCTCGTCGAGCGGGCCCGCGGCCTTGGCGCCGACGACGAAATCGAGGCGATCGCGCAGCGACACCATGGCTACTCGACTCCTACCAGTAGCGCGTCGCCGCGGTGCCCGGTGCGGTACATCGCGAGTTCGATGCCCGGATGGCGGTCGTGGACGTGATCTTGCAGCGCCGACTCGACGGCATCGGCGTCGATACCGTCACCGATGAGCACGGTGATCAGCTCGCCACCGGCGCCCAGCAGCAGATCGATCAGACCGGTCGCGGCCAAGGCGACGTCGGGCGCCACGATCAGCACCTCGCCGCCGGCAAGGCCCAGCCCGTTGCCCGGTTCGCAGGTGCCGGCCCACGTCAACGCCGTTTCGGTCGCGACGCGCACTGCCCCGTGCCGCGCATCGCCCGCGGCGCGCGCCATGATGTAGCCGTCGTTGACGGCTTGGCGCCCGGGTTCGTGGACCGCGAGCGCGGCCAGCCCCTGCACCATCGATCCGGTGGGTAGTGGAACCACGTCGATGCCCCAGCCGATGGCTGCGGTGCAGCCGGCCACCAGTTCCTCGGCGGGCACATAGCCGTTGGGCAGCACCATCACCTGAGCGGCCCCGGTGTCGACGACCGCACGCAGCAGCTGCGCAGCGGTGATCACCGTCGTCGGGTCCTCGGCGAGCGGGTGGGGCCGCAGCACGCACGCGCCCTCGTCGGCGAACAGTTCGGCCGCGCCGTCTCCGTCGACGACGGCCAGCACCGCCCGCTCGCGGGTCCAACTGCCCGGCGGCAACCCACCGGTGCCGCTGGTCAGCATCGAGATCTGGATGCGCCGCGGGTTGCCCAACGTCAGACCCGCCTCGATGGCCGCTCCTGCGTCGTCGGTGTGGACGTGCACCGAGTAGCCGCCGACCACGCCGGAGGTCGCGATGGCCACCGATTCGCCGAGTTCGTCCAGCCGCTCGCGCAACTGATCGGCAGCGTCGGCGTCGCACCCACCCAGCAGGTACATCACCTCGAACTGCGGCGCCGGGGGTTGCGCGGAGATCTCGGGGGTGCGCTGACGCGGGGCCGGCTCGTAGACGGCGCGGCTCGGCGCCTGCCCGGTGACCGTCGAGCGCAGAGCGTCGAGCAGGACCAGCAGGCCGCGACCGCCGGCGTCGACCACGCCGGCGTCCCGCAGCACGTCGAGCTGCTCGGGGGTTTTCTCCAGCGCGACCACCGCGGCCTCACCGGCGGCCACGACCGCATGCGACAGCCCCGCGTCTGCTGCTTGTGCGACGGCCTCACCGGCGGCCTTGAGCACCGAAACGATCGTTCCCTCGACCTCTCGACCGCCCATCGAAGCGATGACCAGGTGGACCCCGCGCTGCAGCGCCGCCCCGAGCAGCGCGGCGTCGATGTCGTGAAGTTCGTCGCCCGCCTCGGTGGAAGCGTGGGCGGTGACGTCGGCGAAGCCCCGCAGAATCTGCGACAGGATCACCCCGGAGTTGCCCCGCGCGCCGTTCAGGGCGCCGGCGGACAGGGCGGCGGCCGTCTTGACGACGTCGTCGGATTTCGCCTCGGTGTTGGCCTCGGCGAGGGCGGAACGCATGGTGAACAGCATGTTGACGCCGGTGTCGGCGTCGGCGACGGGGAAGACGTTCAGCCGGTTGATCTCGTCGATGTGAGTGATCAGGTCACCGACGGAGGTGTGCGCCCAGTCACGCAGAGCGGACGCGTCCAGCGCACGACCCGGCCCGGCCAGCCCAGACCCCACCTCGCTCAATCCCACCTGGCTCGATTCCACCTGACAGTCACCTCCTCATGCCGCCATCGGTGGGCGCCAGCCTATCTATTGGCGGCGACAGCACAGGTCACATACCGCGCGCCGGTTGTTGACCGTTTTGGCGGTTCGGCCCCGGGACGGCTATTCTGGGCAGGTCGTCGGGCCACCCGTCGCTCGGTTGTTGGCCCCAGAGTCTGAGGAGTTTCACCTATGGCTGCCGTCTGCGATATCTGCGGGAAGGCCCCCGGCTTCGGCAAGTCGGTGTCGCACTCTCATCGCCGGACCAGCCGTCGGTGGGATCCGAACATTCAGAGCGTGCGGGTTGCCGACCGACCCGGTGGCAACAAGCACCGTGTCAACGTCTGCACGTCGTGCATCAAGGCCGGCAAGGTCGTCCGCGGCTAAAGCTTTCACGCCGGTCTGGTTACGGAAGCTTCCAGTCGATAGGTTCGGCACCCAGCTGGGCGAGCAGTTCGTTGGCGTGGCTGAACGGTCGCGAGCCGAAGAATCCCCGCGACGCCGACAGTGGTGAGGGATGCGGCGATTCGATGGACAGACAATCGCTACCGGCCAGCATCGGCTTCAGTGTCGACGCGTCTTTGCCCCACAGGATGGCCACCATCGGCTGGCGGCGATCCACCAGCGCGCGGATCGCGCATTCGGTCACCACCTCCCAGCCCTTGCCGCGATGCGACGCCGGGTTGCCCGGTCGCACGGTGAGCACGCGGTTCAGCAGCAACACGCCCCGCTCGGCCCACGGCGTGAGGTCACCGCTGGAAGGCGCCAGGTAGCCGAGGTCTTTGGCGTATTCGCGGAAGATGTTCTCCAGGCTTCGCGGCAACGGGCGTACGTCTGCGGCCACCGAAAAGCTCAGTCCGACAGCATGTCCGGGCGTGGGATAGGGGTCCTGCCCGACGATCAGCACCCTGACCTTGTCGAAAGGAAAAGTGAAGGCGCGCAACACGTTGTCCCCGGCCGGCAGGTAGCCGCGGCCGGCGGCGATCTCCCCTCGGAGGAACTGACCCATGTTGGCCACCTGCTCCTCGACGGGCTGCAGCGCGGTCGCCCACCCGTCATCGATCAGCTCACGCAGCGGTCGTGCGGTCACACCAAACCCTTCACCAACAACACCACCGAGTCGGCTCCTGCCGCATGATCCTTCCCGCACCGGGTCACCCTACTGTCCAAAGGATTGCCAGCCCGCATACCCGCGCCACGGCGCACCGTCGACAAGAACCTCCGACGGCCCTTGAAGCACCCGCCCGATCACCCGCCATCCGGCGGGGACCGGACCCGCGAACGCCGCGACCAGAGCGTGGTCTTCCCCCCCGCCGAACACCCAGTCCCACGGATCGGCACCGACCGCCGCGGCAGCGGCCGCCAGCGCCTCTCGGTCGGCCTTCAGCGCCTCGCGGCTCAGATCAATAGCCACGCCGGACGCCTCGGCCACATGACGCAGATCGCCCACCAGGCCGTCGGAGACGTCGATCATCGCCTCAGCGCCGGCCTCGGCGGCGGCAGAACCCTGCCGGTACGGCGGTTGCGGCACCAGGTGGCGCTGGCGCAACTCAGTGAAACATTCGATCTCTTTGTCCCACAACGCATATCCGGCAGCCGAACAGCCCAACTGGCCCGCGACGGCCAGCTGCGAACCGGGCCGCGCACCGGATCGCAACACCGGGGCCCGGCCGCCGAGATCGCCGAGCACGGTCACCGACACCACCCACTGCGGGCTGCTGACCACGTCTCCCCCGACGATGACCGCACCGATCCGTCCGGCCTCGTCCCACATCCCGTCGGCCAGCGCGGTGACGTGTGCGACCGGGGTGTCTGCCGGCGCGCCGAATCCGACGACGAACGCGGTGATCCGTGCGCCCATCGCCTCGATGTCGGCAGCATTCTGCGCCATGGCTTTACGGCCGACATCGTGCGGCGTCGACCAGTCCAGCCGAAAATGCCGGCCCTCGACGAGCATGTCGGTGGACACCACCACGCGGCCGTCGCCGGCGCCGACCACGGCGCCGTCATCGCCCGATCCGATGACGACATCGCTGGACGCGGGTCGACCGTGAGTCAGCCGCTCGATCACGCCGAACTCACCCAGCTCACCCAGCGTCTGATCCGGCTCACCACTGCCCACGCCGACAACGGTAGGTTCTAGGACGCCGAGATCGAGCAGAGGGTGAGGCAATGACCGACTCCGAAGGCCCGCCGCGGGCAGCGCTGATCGCCGCTTTGGTGGTGGCGATCGGCACGATCGGCGTCATCCTGGCCGTCGCCGCGACCCGCCACCGGACGGGGCCGACGGTCGTCGCCGCCCTACCCGCGCCGCAGGCCCACGATCCGGCGTGCCAGAAGCTGCTTGAGGCGCTGCCCCAGCGACTCGGCGACTACGCCCGAGCCCAGCTGGCCCAGCCCGCACCCGTCGGCGTCGCCGCCTGGCAACCCACTGAAGCCGGGGGTCCCGTCGTACTGCGATGTGGCCTCGATCGGCCGGCCGACTTCGTCGTCGGATCCCCGATCCAGGTCGTCGACAACGTGCAATGGTTCGACGTCCCCCAGGATCAGCGATCCACCTGGTTCACCGTCGATCGCGCCGTCTACGTGGCGCTGACTCTGCCGCAGGGCTCCGGACCGACGCCGATCCAACAACTCTCCGAGTTGATCGACCGCGTGCTGCCGGCCCACCCGATCAACCCGTCGAGCCCGAATTAGCGCAGGCCCATCCCCCGCGACAGCGCGGTGTCCACCATGGTGGCCAGCAGGGTTTGGTAGTCCACGCCGCTGGCCGCCCACATCCGGGGATACATCGAGATCGTGGTGAATCCGGGCATCGTGTTGACCTCGTTGATCAACGGCCCGTCTTCGGTGAGGAAGAAATCCACCCGCGCCAGACCGCGGCCGTCGATCGCCTTGAATGCCCGAATCGCCAACTCGCGCACCGTATCACTGACGTCATCGTCGATTTTGGCGGGCACGTCGAGTTCGGCGGCGTCGTCGAGGTATTTGGTCGCAAAGTCGTAGAAAGAGTCCTCGCGCCCGCGGACCCCCGCCACCCGGATCTCGCCGACGGTACTGGCTTGCACTGTGCCGTCAGGGAATTCGAGCACACCGCATTCCAGTTCCCGGCCGACGATCGCCGACTCGACGATCACCTTCGGGTCGTGTATGCGGGCGTGGGCGATCGCGTCGGGCAGTTCCTGGCGGCCGGCCACCCGGCTGACACCGATCGACGAGCCACCGCGAGCGGGTTTGACGTAAGCCGGAAGCCCAAGCCGGTCAAGCTGGTTGGCATCCAGCGTGGGCTCCGACGGTCGCAGCACCGCGTAGTCGCCGATCGGAAGCCCTTCGGCCACCAGTAACTTCTTGGTGAATTCCTTGTCCATACCGGCCGCGCTGGCCAGCACCCCGGCGCCGACGTACGGCACACCGGCGAGCTCGAGCAGACCCTGGATGGTGCCGTCTTCGCCGTACGGCCCGTGCAAAACCGGGAACACCACATCGACCGACGCCAGCACCTCGGCTCCGCCGGGTGACAGTGACACCAACTGACCGGCCCGCCGGGGGTCCGCCGTCAGCGCCAACTCGGTTCCCGACTCCAAACTCACTGCCGGCAACTGCCGGTTGGCGATCGCGAGCGCGTCCGGATCGCCGTCGGTGAGCACCCAGGAGCCTTCCGGGGTGATGCCGACCGCGACAACCTCGAACCTCTCGGGGTCGAGGTTGCGCAGAATACTGCCCGCCGAGACGCAGGAAATAGCGTGCTCGTTGCTGCGTCCGCCGAAGACGACGGCAACCCGGACACGGCCCTGATCGGGCGTGCCGGCGGACAGGCGGGCGTTCACAACCTAGAGACGCTACCGTCTGGCGCTGCGGCGCTGGTTACAAGCTCATTCCGGCTTGGCGCTGCGCCCCAGCAGCGCGATCACCGCCTGATCCACCGACAACCCCTTGTGGCAGACCCGGTGGACGGCGTCGGTCAGCGGCATCTCGACGTCGTAACTCGAGGCCAGCGCCAGCACCGACTCGCACGACGTCACCCCTTCGACGACGTGGCCGTCGCGCGCCAGCATCGCCGACTCCAGCGATTCGCCGCGGCCCAGGCTTTCGCCGAAGGAACGGTTGCGCGACTGGGGCGAGGTGCAGGTGGCGACCAGGTCGCCCACCCCGGCCAGCCCGGCCATCGTCGTGGCCTTGGCGCCGACCGCGATGCCGAGCCGCATGATCTCGGCCAGGCCGCGGGTGATGATCGCCGCCGCGGTGTTCTCCCCCAGGCCGAGACCGGCCGCCATGCCGCAGGCCAGCGCGATCACGTTCTTGCAGGCGCCGCCGATCTCGGTGCCGATGACGTCGGCGTTGGTGTAGGGCCGGAAGTATCCGGCTTTCAGCATGCGCTGCAGGGCAACCGCACGACCGGAGTCGGTACAGGCGATGACGGTGGCGGCGGGCTGCCCGGCGGAGATCTCGCTGGCCAGGTTCGGCCCGGAGATCACCGCGACCTGCGACGGGTCGACACCGGTCACGTCGACGATGACCTGGCTCATCCGCATCAGCGTGCCCAGTTCGATGCCCTTGGCCGTGCTGACCATGCTGGCACCGGAGGTGACCAGGCCCGCCCATTGCTCGAGGTTGGTCCGCAGCGTCTGCGCGGGCACGGCCAACAGCACGGTGGCCACCCCGGTCAGCGCTTCATTCGCGTCCGCGGTCGCAGTGATGCCGGTAGGTAGCTCCACTCCCGGCAGGTAGGCGGCGTTGTGCCGGCTGGAGTTGATCTCGGCGGCGACGTCGGGACGCCGCGCCCACAACCTGACGTCACCGCCGGCGTCGGCGAGTAACTTGGCCAGCGCCGTGCCCCACGCACCGGACCCCATTACCGCTACCGCTGTGATCGTGGGCATGCGCGTCGGTCTCCGTCTCGTCGGTGTGCTCTGGCTCCCGGCGCTTCACCGTAGCCCAGCGACGATGCAGGCCGGCACGGCCTGAGGAGGAGCTGGGCCATCCGAACCAGCCCAGCGACGATGCAGGCCGGCACGGCCTGAGGAGGAGCTGGGCCATCCGAACCAGCCCAGCGACGATGCAGGCCGGCACGGCCTGAGGAGGCCGGGCCATCGGCACTGGCAGGATGGTGCGGTGAGCCGCGGCCGAACCGACGCTGACATCGGCGTGATCGTCGCCGTCAAGCGTCTGACTGCCGCCAAGACCAGACTCGCGCCGATGTTCGCCGCGCCCGTCCGGGAAAACATCGTGCTGGGAATGCTGGTCGACACTCTCACCGCGGCGGCGAGGGTGAGCTCCGTGCGCCTGATCACCGTCGTGACACCCGACGATGTCGCGGCCGCTGCGGCGGTTGAGCTCGGTGCCGCAGTCATCGCCGACCCGACGCCGGCCGGCCACCCGGATCCGTTGAACAACGCGATCGCCGCCGCCGAACAGGTGGTGTCCGAGTCAGTATCGAATATTGTTGTCCTGCAAGGGGATCTGCCCGCTTTACAGGCCCAGGAGCTCGACGACGCCATTACCGCGGCACGTTTGCACTCGCGCAGTTTCGTCGCCGACCGGCTCGGCACGGGCACCGCGGCGCTGTGTGCATTCGACACCCCGCTCGATCCCCGGTTCGGGTTGAATTCCGCTGAGCGACACAAGAATTCGGGCGCAGTCGAACTCATCGGCAGGTGGCCGGGATTGCGCTGCGACATCGACACACCCGACGATCTCGCGGTCGCGCGCGGCCTGGGAATCGGACCGAAGACTATGAGTGCGATCGAAGGTCTGTCGCACCAAGCCGGGTAACGATGGGACAACGGCTGCTCAACGGCCACCGACAACCGCCGCCGGCCCAACATCACGCTGCGCGCATCCGACAGCCTTGAGCGCCCTGTTCCGGGCACTGCGCCGACCGTAGAGCCGCGCACAGAACGACGTCAGAACCTCCACCATGTCGCGCACCAAATCATCGGTGACCTCACCAGAATCGAGCACCACCAGCCGCCGGCCATGCGCCGACAGCGCGGCCTCGACCAGTTCGGTGTTCATCCGCCCCAACCGGTCCCGATGCTCAACCACCACAGCGGTGACCTTCGGATCCGCTAACAGCCGCCGCACCTTGGACCGTGAGCCGTTCACCCCCGACCCAACCTCGGCCTCCACCCGCACCACCTGGCCACCGGCCTGCGCAGCCCAACGTGAAAGGCGAGCGACCTGCCGATCCAGCTCCGACTTCTGATCATGCGAGGACACCCGTGCATACAACCCAAACGCAGCAGTCAAAGCCCCCGGCAGAACATCCGGTGACACCAGCACCGAGCGGGAGTTCACCCGAACGGCCGGCACCGGCAACGTGCCGTCCCGAAACCAGCGATACGCCGTCTGAGGATGAACACCCTGCGACCGAGCCCACTGCGTCAGATTCACCCAACCAGCGTACTCATTAGAACGTCCGTACACTCACTATTATCCACTAAATCGCCCCCAACGGTTTCACACCCCGTCACCGATGGGGAATGATCGCAAGGGTGACCGACATCGAAGCCCCGGACGCAGGCGTCGCCGCCGGATCGTCCGCATGGTCTGCCGCCGACTCCGCGCCGGGCGCGCCGCCTGCCACCACCGCTGCCGCAGTCGAGAATCCGCTTCCCGAAGACCGCTACCTCAACCGGGAATTGAGCTGGCTGGACTTCAACGCGCGCGTCCTCGCGCTCGCCGAAGACACGTCGCTGCCCTTGTTAGACCGCGCGAAATTCCTGGCGATATTTGCCTCCAACCTCGACGAGTTCTACATGGTTCGCGTTGCCGGGCTGAAGCGACGCGACGAGATGGGGCTGTCGGTGCGCTCCGCTGACGGGCTGACTCCACGTGAGCAACTCCGCCGAATCGGCGAGCAGACCCAGAAGATCGCCACCCGGCACGCGGAAGTTTTCCTGAATTTGGTGGAGCCGGGCCTGGCCGCAGCAGGTATCCGCATCCTCACCTGGGCCGATCTCGACCACTCGGAGCGCGACCGGCTGTCGACCTACTTCACCGAGCAGGTCTTCCCGGTTCTGACTCCGCTGGCCGTTGACCCCGCTCACCCCTTCCCGTTTGTCAGTGGTTTGAGCTTGAACCTCGCCGTGACGGTGAAGCAGCCCGACGACGGCGGTCAGCATTTCGCCCGGGTCAAGGTGCCCGACAACGTCGATCGTTTCGTCGAACTCGACGACCGACCTGGCGCCGCTGATTCAGTCGAAACGAAAGAAGTCCGCTTCTTGCCGATGGAGGAGCTGATCGCGGTATTCCTCACCAAGCTGTTCCCGGGCATGGAAATTGTTGAGCACCATGCATTCCGGGTGACCCGTAACGCCGACTACGAGGTCGACGAGGACCGCGACGAAGACCTGCTGCAGGCGTTGGAGCGCGAGCTGGCCCGCCGCAGGTTCGGATCGCCGGTGCGCCTCGAGGTGGCCGACGACATGACCGAGCACATGCTCGAACTGCTGCTGCGGGAGCTCGACGTGCATCCCGGCGATGTGATCCAGGTGCCCGGGCTGCTTGATCTCTCGTCGCTCTGGCAGATCTACGGAGTTGACCGCCCGGCGTTGAAGGATGCTGCGTTCGTCCCGGCGACCAGTCCCGCATTCGCCGACCGGGAAACGCCGAAGAGCATTTTCGCGACCCTGCGCGAAGGTGACGTGCTGGTGCACCACCCCTATGACTCGTTCTCGACGAGCACGCAGCGCTTCATCGAACTGGCCGCCACCGACCCGAACGTACTCGCGATCAAGCAGACGTTGTATCGCACCTCCGGTGACTCGCCGATCGTCCGGGCGCTGATCGAAGCCGCCGCAGCGGGAAAACAAGTCGTGGCACTGGTGGAGATCAAGGCCCGGTTCGACGAGCAAGCCAACATCAAGTGGGCCCGTGCGCTGGAGCAGGCGGGTGTCCACGTGGCCTATGGACTCGTCGGTTTGAAAACACACTGCAAGACATGCCTCGTCGTGCGGCGCGAAGGCTCGACGATTCGGCGTTACTGCCACATCGGAACCGGCAATTACAACGGCAAAACGGCTAGGCTGTATGAGGATGTCGGCCTGCTGACCGCCGATCCCGACATCGGCGCCGACCTGACCGATCTGTTCAACACCTTGACCGGTTACTCACGCAAGGTTTCCTATCGCAACCTCCTGGTCGCACCGCACGGACTTCGCAGCGGCATCATCGAACGCGTCAACCGGGAGATCGCCGCGCACGAGCAAACCGGGCACGGGCACATCCGGCTGAAGATGAACTCTCTTGTCGACGAGCAAGTCATCGATGCGCTCTACCGCGGGTCGCAGGCCGGCGTCCGCGTCGAAGTCGTGGTGCGCGGCATTTGCGCGCTGCGTCCGGGCGTGCCGGGCTTCTCCGAAAACATCACTGTGCGCTCGATTCTGGGACAGTATCTGGAGCATTCGCGGATCTTCAATTTCGGTGCGATCGATGAATTCTGGATGGGCAGCGCCGACATGATGCACCGCAACCTGGACCGCCGCGTCGAGGTCCTGGTTCAGGTGAACGATCCCAGGCTGACCGCTCAGCTCAACGACATCCTCGACTCGGCCCTCGACCCCGCAACGCGCTGCTGGGAATTGGGACCGGAAGGCCAGTGGAAGGCGTTGCCACGGGCCGGCCACTCGGTTCGCGACCACCAGGTTGCGCAGATGGAAAAACACCGGAGTAACTGACTGACACGTAGCCTTTAGACTTCTGGCCGCGGATCCCCGGAGCTCAAATTGACCTGCAGGAGTTCAGGTGTCGACACAACCCTCGTGGAGTCGCTCGGCGAGCAAGATCGTTCTCGCTGCGGGCGGCGTGCTCTGGCGACCCGATCACCGTGAGTCCGCCGAAGAGGTTGCGGTTATCCACCGTCCGCGATACGACGACTGGTCGCTGCCCAAAGGCAAAGTCGACCCCGGCGAAACAGAGCCGGTGACCGCCGTGCGCGAGATCTTCGAAGAGACCGGACACCACGTTCAGCTGGGTCGCCGGATCGCCACGGTGAGTTATCCCATCGAGCCGCGCACGAAGAAGGTGCAGTACTGGTCGGCACGCAGCATCGGTGGCAGCTTCGCCCCCAACCACGAAGTGGACGATCTCATCTGGCTGCCGGCCGCCGCCGCGATCAAGAAAGTGTCGTATCCATACGACCGAAAGGTATTGCGGCGCTGGGCTAAACAGTCAGCTGACACAAAATCTGTCTTGATCGTGCGTCATGGCACCGCGGGCAGCAAGTCCCGATTCTCCGGCGACGACAAACTGCGGCCGCTGGACAAAAAGGGCCGAGCACAGGCGGAGGCGCTCGTCGCGCAGCTGTCGACCTTTTGCCCCACCGATGTCTATTCAGCGGATCGAGTGCGGTGTCATCAAACGGTGCAGCCGTTGGCTGAAGAGCTGGGCGTCACCATCAGCAACGAGCCGAGCCTGACCGAAGAGGCATACGCCGACAATCCCAAACGCGCCCGGCGACGTGTTCTGCAGATCGCCGAGTCAGACCCCGCGCCGGTGATTTGCACGCAAGGCAAGGTGATTCCGGACCTGATCGCGTGGTGGTGCGAGCGCGACGGCGTGCGCCCGGACAAGTCGCGTAACCGCAAGGGCAGCACGTGGGTGCTCTCGTTGGCGGGCGGGCGGCTGATCGCTGCCGATCACATCGGTAGCGCGCTGGCCGCCAACGTAGTGGCCTGACACGCAAATTCGCCGCGGGCGGCCCGTGAGAGCCGGTGCCACGGCGAATCTGCGTTTGCTGCGGCTAGTGCTCAGCGACGACCACGACGTGCTGCGGCCTTCTTGGCCGGAGCTTTGGTGACCTTCTTGGCCGGTGCCCGCTTCGTCACCGCTTTCTTGGCGGGAGCCTTCTTTGCGACGGTAGTCCGCTTGGTCGCTGCCTTCTTGGCGGGAGCCTTCTTTGCGGCGGTAGTCCGCTTGGTCGCTGCCTTCTTGGCGGGAGCCTTCGTCACAACCGCCTTCTTGGCCGGGGCCTTCTTCACGACCTTCTTCACAGCCGCCTTCTTGGCCGGGGCCTTCTTGGCCACCCTCTTGGCCCCACCGCTTGCGACAACACCTCGCTTCACTGCAGGTCCTTCCGCCGGGAGACGTTGCGAGCCAGAAACAACCGCTTTGAATTGTGCGCCGGGCCGGAAGGCCGGCACGGAGGTTGGCTTCACCTTCACCGTCTCGCCAGTGCGGGGGTTACGGGCTACGCGGGCCGCGCGGCGCCGCTGCTCGAAAACACCGAACCCAGTAATGGTGACACTGTCGCCCTTGTGCACGGCGCGCACAATCGTGTCGACGACATTCTCGACGGCGGCGGTTGCGTGCCGACGGTCTGAGCCCAATTTCTCTGTGAGTACATCGATGAGCTCTGCTTTGTTCATGCAAATCCTCCGAAGCTAGTGGCCCTCGTTTGGGCCGACTAGCAGACACGGTAAACCCTAAGGTGCCTGATTTCCAAGAGCCACGCGCAATTTCAATGGTTCCTGGCGAACTTTTTGGAATCCGCTTGCCGCCCTTGGGAGGTGGCGCGGTAGCCGAATACGGCACTGGGGCGCCGCAAATTCGGGCTCGATCGAGCCGTCAGGAAGCGGGCAAAGTCTTCGGCTTCCAGTCCGGGCGGGCCGCCTCGAAGGCTGCAATCTGATCGCGTTTCCGCAGCGTAAGAGCTATGTCGTCGAGTCCCTCGAGTAGACGCCATGCGGTGTAATCGTCAATCGTGAACGGCACCACCACCGTTCCCGCCGACACATTCCGATCTTGAAGACTTACAGTGATTTCCAGCCCGGGGCTGCCCTCGATCAGCTTCCAAAGAAGTTCCACGTCATCCTGCGCAACTTCGGCCGCTAACAGACCGGCCTTCCCGGCATTACCCCGAAAAATGTCGCCGAACCGGGACGAGATCACCACCCGGAAGCCGTAGTCCATAAGCGCCCACACCGCGTGCTCGCGGGAGGAGCCGGTGCCGAAATCCGGTCCGGCCACCAGTACTGAACCTCTGTCGAATGGGCTGAGATTGAGCACGAAAGACGGATCGTTGCGCCATGCCGCGAACAGGCCATCCTCGAAACCTGTTCGGGTTACCCGCTTCAAATACACCGCGGGAATGATCTGATCGGTGTCGACATTGGACCGCCGCAGCGGCACTCCGATACCGGTGTGGGTGTGAAATGCGTCCATGTTGTTGACCCCCGTCGTCAGTTCAAGTCGTCCGGCGCGGACAGCTTTCCGCGCACCGCCGTCGCGGCGGCAACCGCCGGCGACACCAGGTGCGTGCGGCTGCCCTTGCCCTGGCGGCCTTCGAAATTCCGGTTCGACGTTGCCGCGCAGCGCTCCCCCGGTGCGAGCTGGTCGGGGTTCATGCCCAGACACATCGAGCAGCCGGCCTGCCGCCACTCGGCGCCCGCGGCGACGAAGATCTGGCCCAGGCCTTCACTTTCGGCCTCCGCACGAACCCGCATCGACCCAGGCACTATCAGCATCCGCACGCCGTCGGCCACTTTCCGGCCGCGCAGGATGTCGGCCACCGCACGCAGATCCTCGATGCGGCCGTTGGTGCACGAACCGACAAACACCGTGTCCACGGCGACCTCGCGCATTGGGAGCCCGGGCCGAAGGTCCATGTACGCCAGCGCTTTCTCGGCCGCCTGTCGCTCGTGGTCGTCGGTCATCAACTCCGGATCGGGGACCGCGGCGCCCAGCGGCACACCCTGTCCCGGGTTGGTCCCCCACGTCACAAACGGGGTCAACGACGCGGCGTCCAGATAGACCTCGGTGTCGAACTCGGCGCCCTCGTCGGTCCGCAGTTGATCCCAATAGGCCTGAGCCGCATCCCACCGCGCACCCGTCGGGGCGTGCGGGCGGCCCCGCAGGAACTCGTAAGTCGTGGCATCCGGTGCCACCATTCCCGCCCGCGCCCCGGCTTCGATGCTCATGTTGCAGATCGTCATCCGAGCTTCCATCGACAGGGATTCGATGGCACTGCCGCGGTATTCGATGACGTGGCCCTGACCGCCACCGGTACCGATCTTGGCGATGACGGCCAGGATGACGTCTTTGGCGGTCACGCCGGCCGGCAGTTGTCCGTCGACGTTGACAGCCATCGTCTTGAACGGCCGCAGCGGAAGCGTCTGGGTCGCCAGCACGTGTTCGACCTCGGAAGTGCCGATGCCCATTGCGATTGCGCCGAATGCACCGTGCGTCGAGGTGTGGCTGTCACCGCACACGACGGTCATGCCCGGCTGGGTCAGGCCCAGTTGTGGGCCGACGACGTGGACGATGCCCTGCTCGATGTCACCCATCGGGTAGAGCCGAATCCCGAATTCGTCGCAGTTGCGGCGCAGCGTCTCCACCTGATTGCGCGAGACGGGATCGGCGATCGGTTTGTCGATGTCGATGGTCGGAACGTTGTGGTCTTCGGTCGCCAGCGTCAGATCCGGGCGGTGCACCGGCCGGCCTTCGAGTCGCAGGCCGTCGAAGGCCTGCGGACTGGTCACCTCGTGCACCAGGTGCAGATCGATGTAGATCAGGTCGGGTTCGGCGCCGGCGCCCGACGCCACCACGTGGTCGTCCCACACCTTCTCCGCCAGCGTGCGCGGACGCCCGGCAGTGTCGCGGGCAGAAGTTTTCGTCACGAGCTCATCCCAATTCGTTGCTCCCACTATGCGAGACGTTAATATCTCTTTGTGAGACAGGATAGCGGCATCGGTGTTCTCGACAAAGCCGTGGGGGTACTGCGGACCGTCGCGGAATCACCCTGTGGGCTGGCCGAATTGTGCGATCGCACCGGACTGCCCCGGGCCACCGCGCATCGGTTGGCCGCGGGCCTGGAAGTTCACCGTTTGCTCGCGCGCGACGGTGAGGGGCGCTGGCGACTGGGTCCCGCGGTCAGCGAACTCGCGGCTCGGGTCAACGATCCGTTGCTGGCAGCCAGCGCGGCGGTGCTGCCACGGTTGCGTGAGATCACCGGCGAGAGTGTGCAGTTGTACCGTCGCGAAGGCACCTCGCGAATTTGCATCGCAGCGATGGAACCGCCTGCGGGCCTCCGGGATACCGTCCTGGTCGGCGCGCGCCTGCCGATGACGGCCGGTTCCGGCGCCAAGGTGCTGTTGGCCTTCGGCGATGACGCGACCCGAGCGGCGGTGCTACCCGACGCGAAGTTCGGCGACCGCGCGCTGGCCGAAGTGCGGCGACGGGGTTGGGCGCAGAGCGCAGCCGAACGCGAGCCCGGCGTGGCGAGCGTGTCTGCGCCGGTGCGCGATTCTCACGGCTCGGTGATCGCCGCGATCTCGGTGTCGGGCCCCATCGATCGCATGGGTCGCCGACCGGGCGCGCGCTGGGCCGCCGATCTGCTCGAGGCCGCCGACGCACTGACCCGGCGGTTAGGACACTCGAATCCGTGACCTGAGACACTGTCGCCATGGGAACCAACCAGCGCGCGCAGATCGTCCTGTCCGAGACGGAGATCACCGACTTCGTCACCAATAGCCGTACCGGCACGCTGGCCACCATCGGTTCGGACGGACAGCCTCACCTGACCGCGATGTGGTACGGAGTGGTCGACGGCGAGATCTGGCTGGAGACCAAAGAGAAGTCGCAGAAGGCCGTCAACCTCAAACGCGATCCCCGGGTGAGCTTCATGATCGAGGACGGCGACACCTACGACACCCTGCGCGGGGTGTCTTTCGAAGGAGTCGCCGAGATCGTCGACGACCCAGACGTCATCTTCCGCGTCGGCGTCAGCGTGTGGGAGCGCTACACCGGGCCCTACACCGACGAGATGAAACCCGCGGTCGACATGATGATGAACAAGCGGGTCGCGGTGCGCATCGTCGCTCAGCGCACGCGCTCCTGGGATCACCGCAAGCTCGGCATTCCGGCCATGCCGGTGGGCGGTTCAACCGCCCCAGCCGCCGGCTAGAGCTGCTGGCTTGAAGGATGAGTAGCCCCGATGGGATTCGAACCCACGCTACCGCCGTGAGAGGGCGGCGTCCTAGGCCGCTAGACGACGGGGCCGGAACCGATACCGAGCCGCTAGCATAGCTCACCGCCGAACGCCCACCTAATCGCTAGGCGGTGCAACGACGTTGGAGGAGCGCTGGCAAAACTCTGCTGGGGTACCAGGACTCGAACCTAGAATGGCTGAACCAGAATCAGCTGTGTTGCCAATTACACCATACCCCATTGGCTGCCTAAAACTGCTGGTCAGAGGCTTGCCTGTAGACCCTCGGTAGTCGTACGGGCACTGCTGCCAGCCGTGATGGGCCGTCGAGCAGACTACCAAACAAACTCCTCACCTCTCACCAACGCCCGACTCCCCGCCGCAGCTGCGTCTGAACAGTTCGGACCACCGATGGCGCGGCCGGGTCCGCACAGATCCGGACCGATTGGCGCGGTTGCGAATTCTACTTCTGCACCACAGGATTCGACAGCGTCCCGATTCCCGAGATGGTGATGTCGACGATGTCGCCGGCCACGATCGGCCCCACCCCGGCGGGTGTGCCGGTCAGGATCAGATCGCCGGGCAGCAACGTCATCACCCCGGAGATCCATTCCACGATCGCACCGATGTCGTGGATCATCAGCGAGGTCCGACTGTCCTGCTTGACCTGGCCGTTGACCGTGGTGCGCAACTCCAGATCGGCAGGGTCGACCTCGGTCTCGATCCACGGCCCGACCGGGCAGAACGTGTCGTGACTCTTGGCCCGGGTCCACTGACCGTCGGACTTCTGCTGATCCCGGGCGGAGACGTCGTTGGCGATCGTGTAGCCGAGGATGCTCTGGCCCGCCCGGTCGGCCGTGACGTCCTTGCACGGCCGACTGATGACGGCCGCCAGCTCGCCTTCGAAGTGCACCGGCGATGCGCCTGCCGGCAACCGAATCGGCACGTTGGGTCCGATGATCGCGGTGTTGGGCTTGAGGAAGATCACCGGGTCGGCGGGCGCCGGCCCGGTGGAGCCGCCCATCTCGGCGATGTGGTCGGCGTAGTTCTTGCCGATGCAGACCACCTTGCTGGCCAGGATCGGGGCGAGCAGCCGCACGTCGGCCAGGGGCCAGCAACGACCCGTGAAAGTTGGCGTGCCGAACGGGTGCTCGGCGATCTCGCGGACGGTCATGTCGTCGGACTCGCCCTCGATGGAGACGAACGCGACACCGTCGGGACTGGCAATTCGGCCAAGGCGCATTCGGTCTAGCCTAGTCCGCTGACGATGCGCGCCGGCACGGCGGACTGAGCAGGCGGACCAGCGGCCTCGTTGCCACTTAGACCCCCGCAGCCAACTCGCTGTGCGAGCATGGATCGATGCCAACGGACCCGACCGGCACGGTCGGAATCAGTGCAGGCCGACGCTGGGCAATCGTCGTCATCTCGCTGCTGGTGACCGCGAGCGCGTTCATCTTCATCAACGGCGTCGCTTTTCTGATTCCGGCTCTGAAAGAAGATCTCGGGACCCCGCTTGAAGAGGCCGGGTTGCTGTCGTCGATGCCGAGTTTCGGCATGGTCGCGACGCTGATCCTGTGGGGCTATCTGCTCGACCGAGTCGGCGAACGGGTCGTGCTGACGATCGGCTCAGCGCTGACAGCAGGTGCCGCCTACGCCGCAACCACCGTGCACACCATGGTCGCGTTTGCGGCGTGGCTGTTCGTCGGCGGAATGGCGGCCGCCAGCTGCAACTCCGCGGGCGGCAGGCTGGTCTCCGGATGGTTTCCGCCCGAACAACGAGGTTTGGCGATGGGTGTGCGGCAGACCGCGCAGCCACTGGGAATTGCTTTGGGCGCGTTGGTGATTCCCGAATTCGCCGAGGCCAGTCAATCGGCCACGCATGCTCTGATTTTTCCCGCCATTCTGTGCGCGGTCTCGGCGGTGCTCAGCATCGTGGCCATCAGCGATCCACCACGCAAAGAATGGGAAGAAGCTTCCGAGGAGGAACTCGCCAATCCCTACCGCCGATCGTGGGTGCTGCGACGCATTCACGCGGTCTCGGCATTGCTGATGGTGCCCCAGACGGTCACCGTGACCTTCATGCTGATCTGGCTGATCGCGAACTACCGATGCTCGGTCGCCTTGGCAGCAGGCCTCGTCACGGTGTCGCAGGTGCTCGGCGCGGTGGGACGCGTGCTGGTCGGCCGGTGGTCGGACCGGGTCGGGTCGCGATTGCGTCCGGTCCGCGTCATGTCGGTCGCGGGTGCGCTGGTGCTGGCCGGCCTGGCATTCGCCGATCACCTGCGCTCCTCGATTGCGGTGCCGTTGATGATCGCAGCGTCGGTGGTGGCTGTGGTCGACAACGGGTTGGAGTCGACGGCGATCACCGAGTACGCGGGCCCGTTCTGGAGTGGACGCTCGCTGGGCCTGCAGAACACCTATCAGCGATTGATGGCGGCCGGCGCGCCACCGTTGTTCGGTGGGCTGATCGCCTCACACGGCTACCCGCCGGCATTCGTTGTCAGCGCACTGTTTCCGCTTTTGGCGGCGCCCATCGTGCCGACCAGGACGTTGCCGCCCGGCCTGGAGACTAGAGCGCGGACGCGATCCTTTCGCCGACTTCGGCGGTGGATAGCTTTTCGCGCGGGCGACTGGCCAAATGGTAAGCCACGGCCCGGTCCACTCGCGCGGCGGCAGCGTCTTCGCCGACGTGGGAAAGCAGCAGCGCCACCGACATAACCGCAGCGGTCGGGTCGGCGATCCCCTGGCCGGCGATGTCGGGCGCGCTGCCGTGCACCGGCTCGAACATCGACGGGTTGGTCCGGGTGGCGTCGATGTTGCCGCTGGCCGCCAATCCGATTCCGCCACACACCGCGGCGGCCAGGTCGGTGATGATATCGCCGAACAGGTTGTCGGTGACGATCACATCGAAGCGGCCGGGGTCGGTGACCAGATGGATGGTGGCGGCGTCGACGTGCTGATAAGCCACCTCGACAGTTGGATAATTTTGCCCGACCTCGTCCACGGTCCGCGACCACAGCGAGCCAGCGAAGGTCAGCACGTTGGTCTTGTGCACCAACGTCACATGCTTACGGCGCTGCTGGGCGCGGGCGAAGGCGTCTTCGACCACACGGCGGATCCCGAACGCGGTGTTGGTGCTCACCTCGGTCGCCACCTCGTGGAGCGTGCCGACTCGGATCGCGCCGCCGGTCCCGGTGTAAGGACCCTCGGTACCCTCGCGGACCACCACGAAGTCGATGTCCGGATCGCCCACCAGCGGGCTGGTCACACCCGGATACAGCCGGCTGGGACGCAGGTTGACGTGGTGGTCGAGCTCAAATCGCAGCCGTAGCAACAGGCCTCGCTCCAGCACCCCGCTGGGTACCGACGGGTCACCGATGGCGCCCAGCAGGATGGCGTCGTGCTCGCGCAGTTCGGCGACCGCCGTATCGGGCAGCAGTTCGCCGGTGGCGTGAAATCGCTTGGCGCCCAAGTCGTAATGCGTCTTCTCCACACCGGGTAGTACCGCGTCGAGAATCTTGACCGCTTCGGCGATCACCTCAGGCCCGATCCCGTCACCCGGAATAACGGCCAGTTTCACGACAGGTCAACCACTTCGAGCTTGTTGGCCGAAACGGCGGACCTGATCTCGGTGCGCACATCGGCGGGGACGTCGCGGTCGAGCCGCAGCAGGATCGTCGCGCCCGGGCCCTCGGCGTCCTCGGACAGTTGGGCGGCCTGGATGTTGACCCCCGCGGTGCCCAGCAGTGTGCCGATCTTGCCCAGTGCCCCAGGCTGATCGCCGTAGTTGATGACAAGGTAGATACCGTGTGCGCGCAGGTCGAAGTTGCGGCCGTTGATCTGCACGATCTTCTCGACCTGCTGCGGGCCGGACAATGCGCCCGCCACGTTGACCACCGAACCGTCGGCGGCCACCGCACGCACGTCGACGACGCTGCGGTGGTTGGGGCTTTCGGTGGCGGTGCTGATGTCGGCGGCAACCCCGCGCTCCTCGGCGATCGCCGGGGCGTTGACGAACGTCACCTGGTCCTCGATGACCGCCGTGAACAGGCCGCGCAACGCCGAAAGGCGAAGCACCTCAACGTCTTCACCGGCCAATTCACCGCGAACCTGCACCGACAGCGACGCCGGCAGTTCCTCGGTGAGCGCACCGGCCAGCAGGCCGAGCTTGCGCACCAGGTCGAGCCACGGCGACACTTCTTCGCTGACCGTTCCGCCACCGACGTTGACGGCGTCGGGGACGAACTCCCCCGCCAGCGCGAGCTTGACGCTGGCGGCGACGTCGGTGCCGGCGCGGTCCTGGGCCTCTTCGGTCGATGCGCCCAGGTGCGGCGTCACCACGACCTGCGACAGCTCGAACAGCGGGCTGTCAGTGCACGGTTCCTTGGAGTACACGTCGAGGCCGGCGGCGCGCACGTGTCCGCTGGAGATGGCGTCGGCCAGCGCGGCCTCGTCGACCAGACCACCGCGGGCGGCGTTGACGATGATGACGCCGGGCTTGGTCTTCGCCAACGCATCCTTGTCGATCAGGCCTGCCGTCTCGGGTGTTTTCGGCAGGTGCACCGAGATGAAGTCGGCGCGGCCGAGCAGTTCGTCGAGCGAGAGCAACTCGATGCCGAGTTGCGCCGCACGGGCCGCCGACACGTAGGGGTCGTAGGCCACGATGTGGGCCTCGAAAGCGGCCAGCCGCTGCGCGACCAATTGGCCGATGCGGCCCAGTCCGACCACCCCGACGGTCTTGCCGAAGATCTCGGTGCCCGAGAACGACGAGCGCTTCCAGGCGTGCTCGCGCAGCGTGGCGTCGGCCGCGGGAATCTGGCGGGCGGCCGACAGCAGCAGCGCCAACGCATGCTCGGCGGCGCTGTGGATGTTCGACGTCGGCGCGTTGACCACCAGCACACCGCGTTCGGTGGCGGCCTTGACATCCACGTTGTCCAGCCCGACCCCGGCGCGGGCGACGATCTTGAGTTTCGGCGCAGCATCGAGCACCCCGGCGTCGACGGTGGTCGCGGAGCGGACCAGCAGCGCGTCGGCTTCGGGCACCGCAGCCAGCAGCTTTGGCCGGTCCGGGCCGTCGACCCAGCGCACCTCGACCTGGTCGCCCAGGGCTTCGACGGTGGATTCGGCAAGTTTGTCAGCGATAAGAACTACAGGCAGGCTCACGCGGGCAAGCCTATGCGGCGATCGCAAGCGCGGCGCAGCCGGGCGTAGCGGGTCGTCGCCGTCGGCTTATGCGGCGATCGCAAGCGCGGCGCAGCCGGGCGTAGCGGGTCGTCGCCGTCGGCTTATGCGGGTTGTGGCGGATTGCACACCCTGGGTTGTCGGTACCCGGGTGAATCCTGTCGATAAGCACGACGACAGGAGAAACGCCCATGTGCTGGCAATGCGATCATCCTGAGGCCACTGTGCAGGAGTGGATGGAAAAGCTTCACCGGTTGGTGGAGAAGCTCGGCTGGATCGTCCAATTCGTGGAAGACCAACGCACGCCCTACGCCTACACGGTCGGCCTGCACAAGCGTGGGCTCCCCGAGCTCCTGGTGACTGGCCTGCCGCCGGGGGCGGCGAACTACATGCTCAGGAGCGTCGGCGAGTATCTGGTGAGCGGCGGAAAGCCGGTACCCGGTGAGCGGATTTTGATAGGCGACGAACTACTGCTCGACGTTGTCCAGGTGGAACATCCGGACGCGCACATGAACGTGGCGGTCGCGTTCTACGGCCCCGGGCTGCGGGCGCTGCAGTTGGTGTGGCCCGACGACCGGGGACACCGGCCCTGGTGCGCGGAATTCAGCAACGGTCCGGAGCGCCAGCCGGTACTCGGCGTTCGGGTTGCCCCACCGGATGAACGACATCGACGCTAGCGCGACGACACGCCGAAACTTGTCGCGCTAACGTCGATCTCGACGAAGCCGCAACCTTAGGCGGTCTCGGTGATCGGCCGGTCGACCCAGCTCATCAGGTCGCGCAGCTTCTTACCCGTGACCTCGATCGGGTGCTCGGCGTTTTCCTTGCGCAGCTGCTCGAGCTGCTTGTTGCCACCCTCGACATTGGCGACCAGCTTCTTGGTGAAGCTGCCGTCCTGGATGTCGCGCAGGATCGCGCGCATCCGCTCCTTGGTGTCGGCGTCGATCACCCGCGGGCCGGACAGGTAGCCACCGAACTCCGCGGTGTCGGATACCGAGTAGTTCATCCGGGCGATGCCGCCCTCGTACATCAGGTCGACGATTAGCTTGAGCTCGTGCAGCACCTCGAAGTAGGCCATCTCCGGCGGGTAGCCCGCCTCGACCATGACGTCGAAACCGGTCTTCACCAATTCCTCGGTGCCACCGCACAACACGGCCTGCTCACCGAACAGGTCGGTCTCGGTCTCATCCTTGAACGTGGTCTTGATGACGCCGGCACGGGTGCCACCGATGGCTTTGGCGTAGGACAGTGCCAGCGCCTCACCGTCGCCGTTCGGGTCCTGGTCGACGGCGATCAGCGCGGGCACGCCCTTGCCGTCGACGAACTGCCGGCGCACCAAGTGGCCCGGGCCTTTTGGCGCCACCATCGCGATGGTGACGTTGCCGGGCGGCTTGATCAGGTCGAAGTGGATGTTGAGTCCGTGACCGAAGAACAGCGCGTCGCCGTCCTTCAGGTTGGGCTCGACGTCGTGGGAGAAAATGTCGGCCTGCGCGGTGTCGGGCGCCAGCAGCATGATCACGTCGGCCCACTTGGCCACCTCGGCCGGGGTGTCGACAGTCAGGCCCTGCTCGGAGACCTTGGCCCGCGACTTCGAGCCCTCCTTCAAGCCGACCCGAACCTCGACGCCGGAGTCGCGCAGGCTCAGTGAGTGCGCGTGCCCCTGGCTGCCGTAGCCGATCACACCGACCTTGCGGCCCTGAATGATCGACAGGTCCGCATCGTCGTCGTAGAACATCTCCAAAGCCACCTGAATGTCTCCTTCTTTCTCGGCTTTTTGAAACTGGTTGGGTTATTTGGCGGTACCGATGGCGCGTGGCCCCCGGGACAGGGAAACCACACCCGATTGCACGATTTCGCGGATGCCGAACGGCTCGAGCACTTTCAGCAGCGCTTCCAGCTTGCCGCGGTCACCGGTGGCCTCGATAGTCAGCGATTCCGGCGACACGTCAATCACCTTGCCGCGAAACAGGTTCACCGCCTCGATCACCTGACTGCGGGTTCCGGCATCGGCACGGACTTTGATCAGCGCCAGCTCGCGCGACACCGAGCTGTTGTCGTCCTGCTCGATGATCTTGATGACGTTGATCAACTTGTTGAGCTGCTTGGTGATCTGCTCGAGCGGGGTGCTCTCGGCGGAGACCACAATGGTCATCCGCGACATGTCTTTCTGCTCGGTGGCACCGACAGCCAGCGACTCGATGTTGAACCCGCGCCGGGAGAACAGCGCTGCGACGCGCGCCAGCACACCGGGCTTGTCTTCGACCAACACCGACAGGGTGTGCGTCCTCGTCGATCCGGAGGTCATCAGGCGTGCCCCTCGACGCCGTCGTCGAACAGCGGGCGGATACCGCGGGCGGCCTGGATCTCGTCGTTGGAGGTCCCGGCCGCCACCATCGGCCACACCTGAGCGTCGGCGCCGACGATGAAGTCGATCACCACCGGGCGGTCGTTGATCGCCCGCGCCTGGTTGATCACGTCAACGACATCTTCTGCACGCTCGCAACGCAATCCGACGCACCCCAGCGCCTCGGCCAGCTTGACGAAGTCGGGGATCCGGCGAGAGTGGGTGGCCAGGTCGGTCTGCGAGTACCGCTCCTCGTAGAACAGGGTCTGCCACTGGCGCACCATCCCGAGGTTGCCGTTGTTGATCAACGCAACCTTGATCGGTGCGCCTTCTATCGCACAGGTGGCCAGCTCCTGGTTGGTCATCTGGAAGCAGCCGTCGCCGTCGATCGCCCACACCTCGGCGTCGGGTCGGGCCATCTTGGCGCCCATGGCTGCCGGGATGGCGAAACCCATAGTGCCCAAACCGCCGGAGTTGAGCCAGGTTCGCGGCTTCTCGTAGGAGATGAACTGCGCAGCCCACATCTGATGCTGACCAACGCCGGCGACGTACACCGCATCGGGACCGGCGATCGCGCCCAGCTTTTCGATCACGTACTCCGGGCTCAGGCTGCCGTCACTTTGCGGCCCGTAGCTCAACGGGTAGGTGGCTTTCACCTCGTCGAGATAGGTCCACCAGTCAGCGATGTCAGCGATTTCGGCCGTGCCCTTGTCTCGATGGCGGCGCAGTGCCCCGATCAACTCGGTGATGACGGCTTTGACGTCACCGACGATCGGTACATCGGCATGGCGGTTCTTGCCGATCTCGGCGGGGTCGATGTCGGCGTGAATGACCTTGGCCTCTGGGGCGAACGAGTCGAGTTGCCCGGTGACCCGGTCGTCGAAACGGGTGCCCAGCGCGATCAGCAGGTCGCTGCGCTGCAGCCCGGCCACCGCTGAGACGGTGCCGTGCATACCCGGCATGCCCAGATGCTGGCGGTGGCTGTCCGGGAAGGCGCCGCGCGCCATCAGCGTGGTGACCACCGGGATGCCGGTCAGCTCGGCCAGTTCGCCCAATTGTTCACATGCCTCGCCCCGGATCACCCCGCCGCCGACGTAGAGCACCGGCTTGCGGGCGGCGGCGATCAGCTTGGCGGCCTCATTGATCTGACGGTTGTGCGGCTTGGTGTTCGGCTTGTAGCCGGGCAGGTCCATCCGCGGCGGCCAGCTGAAGGTGCACTGGCTTTGCAGCACATCCTTCGGGATGTCGACCAGCACCGCGCCCGGCCGACCGCTGGCGGCGATGTGGAAGGCCTCAGCCAGCACCCGGGGGATCTCGTCGCCGTCGCGAACCAGGAAGTTGTGCTTGGTGATCGGCATCGTGATGCCGGAGATGTCGGCCTCCTGGAAGGCGTCCGTCCCGATCAACGACCGTCCGACCTGGCCGGTCACCGCGACCACCGGAATGGAGTCCATCTGCGCGTCGGCCAGCGGAGTCACCAGGTTGGTGGCACCGGGGCCGGAGGTGGCCATCATCACACCGACCTTTCCGGTGGCGTGGGCGTAGCCGCTGGCCGCGTGGCCGGCGCCCTGCTCGTGGCGAACCAGCACGTGGCGCAGCTTCTTCGAGTCGAACAGCGGGTCGTAAACCGGAAGCACGGCACCGCCGGGGATACCGAAGATAACCTCGACGTCGAGCTCCTCCAACGACCGGATTACCGACTGCGCACCCGTAAGTTGTTCCGGTGCAACATGTTTCGGCCGAACCGTCGGCGGCTTGGCAGCAGGCTTCGCCGCGTCGGAGGCGATACGGGCCACATCCTGCGACGCAGACTTCGGGGCCGGCATGTTCGGCTCGGAGTGCGATCTGGTAGGTGCGCTCACGGTGTCCTTCTTGTCCTCGGTTGCCCTGGAAAGTTGTAGGTGATCGTTTCGTTGACGCCACGTCGACGGTGGGCAACAAAAAACCCCCGTCAGCTCAGCAGCTGCACGAGGGTTGCGCGTTGATGGACTCGATCAGTCAGGCACCAACGCGCATGTGGATTACTACGAGCTCTCCAAATGTGTTCATCGCCCCATGACGGTAGCTGCCGTACTGGTCAACCGTCAAATGCCGGTGGCCGCCGAGGTCTCGGACCGGCCCGGTGCCATGATGCTTAGATGGCCACCGATTCAGCGGAGGATGCCCACGCCACCTCGCCGGTGGTGCTCAATATCTCGCCGATAGCCCACTTCGCGGTGGGATTCTTCGCCCTCGGACTGCTGGTGCCGGTGCTCACCTGGCCGGTAGCAGCTCCGCTGCTGAGCATCCCGGTGCTGTTGTCGGCGTTGATCGTTCGGCTCCGCACGCGGGCCGACGACACCGGCGTGACCGTGCGCACGCTGCTGGGCAGCCGGTCGGTGCGCTGGGAGGACATCGAAGGCCTGCGATTCAGCAGAGGCTCATGGGGTCGCGCTCAACTGAAAGACGGCCACCAGTTGCGACTGCCCGCGGTCACCTTTGCCACCTTGCCGCAGCTGACTCAGGCCAGTGCCGGCCGAGTGCCCAATCCGTACGCGGATTAACCCACCGGGTTGGTGCCGGTGAGCAAAATCCAGAGCCCAACCCCCGCGCCGATGCCGAGCACCAGGGCGGCAAACGAACCGATGAACGGTCGCCGCGCCCAGCCGCGGCCGGCATCGAAGCCGTAGCGACCCGGACCCACGAGGATGACGGCGGCGGCCATCACGATCAGCGAGATCTCGTACTCGTGGCCGTTCGGCAGGAAGTACGGGAACGACCGGTGACCGTGCTGGGTGGACATGCCCGCGAGCATGCTGTTGGTCAGGTAGGCCAGCGCGCCCGCAGCGGCAATCGGAGTGAACAGGCCGAGTACCAGCAGCACACCGGCGGCAATCTCGCCGCCCACGGCGCCGTAGGTGAGGATGTCGGCATGCTGATAGCCGACCTCGGACAGCGCGTTCTTGAAGCCGGTCAGGCCTTCTCCACCCCACCAGCCGAACAACTTCTGTAGCCCGTGGGCAAGGAAAACGGCGCCGAGGCCGACCCGCAAAATCAACAGGCCGAGATGTTGCGTACCGCGGCGGCCGGCAGCGCGTACCCGCTGATCGTCGAAGTGTTCGTGCTGGTCCATCCCTGCCGGCGCGAACACCGAGTGCCGGCCGGTGGGCTGCGGCTGGTACGGCAAAGGCTCGTGGCCGCCGAGCACCCCGGCTCCGCTGCTCGACGAGCGGACGCTGCCGGAATCGGCGGCGTCGTAGTGCGGAATCTGGGTCGTCTCGAAATCGCCTGCGTAGGTATCTGATGGCAGGTCGTCTTCGGGGTCGACCAGCTGCGCGGCGGTCCGCCGCTCAGCAGTTGGCAGAGCGGATGAGTCCCCTCGTTGCCAATGTGCGTCTTTCGATTGACTGGTCACTCGTGCAAGGGTAAAGGCAAATTCCTGCGAATCGGGGATTTGAGCGGGGCATTCGAGGTTGGGATT
Source organism: Mycobacterium sp. (assembly GCF_039583785.1). Classification (GTDB taxonomy): domain Bacteria; phylum Actinomycetota; class Actinomycetes; order Mycobacteriales; family Mycobacteriaceae; genus Mycobacterium. The sequence goes on along the minus strand of NZ_JAVKSG010000001.1, from coordinate 144,978 downwards.
TGCGCACCACCTAGCGCGGCTGGGTGTTTGCGGGCAAATGACGGTGGCGGACGGTACCCGTCTCGGGCGCAGGCGCGGACATGTCCGTAATCTGGCAGCTATGCGGTTGTGGTGGTCGAGGCTGCGCGGTCTGTCTGCGCTCTGCTCGGCGATGCTCGTTCTGGCTGGTTGCGCCCAGTTCAACGATGTCCAGTCACAGCCGTTCACCACCGAACCCGAGCGGCATGGCGCGCCGAGCTCCTCGCCGCCTCCGCCGCCACCGCTGCCGGACAAGCCGTTCCCGAAGGAATGTCCCGCCCCCGGGGTGATGCAGGGCTGCCTGGAGAGCACCAGCGGCCTGCTCATGCGGCCCGACAGCAAATCTGCTCTGGTCGCCGAGCGAACCACTGGCGCGGTCAAGGAGGTGTCGGTCAGCGCCGAGCCCAAGGTGAAGGTCGTCCTTCCCGTCGACCCGACCGGCGATGGCGGATTGATGGACATCGCGCTCTCGCCGACGTATTCGCAGGACCGGCTGATGTACGCCTACGTCAGCACCCCGACCGACAACCGGGTCATCCGGGTCGCCGACGACGATACGCCCAAAGACATCCTGACCGGAATTCCCAAGGGCGCCAATGGCAATACCGGCGCGTTGATGTTCACCAGTCCCACCACGCTACTCGTGATGACCGGCGACGCAGGCAATCCGGCGCTGGCCAATGACCCCGCGTCGCTGGCGGGCAAGGTGATTCGCATCGAGCAGCCCACCACGGTCAACCAGGCCCCGCCGACCACAGCGCTCAGTGGCATCGGCGTCGGCGGTGGCATGTGCACCGACCCCATCGACGGCTCGCTCTTCATCGCCGACCGCACGCCCACATCTGACCGGCTGCAGCGAATCACCAAGGACTCCAAGGTTTCCACGGTGTGGAACTGGCCGGACCGCCCCGGGGTCGCCGGTTGTTCAGCGCTGGACGGCACCGTGCTGATCAACCTGGTCAACACCAAGCAGACGGTCGCGATCCACCTCGCGCAGGGCACAGGTGCCGTCACCGGTCAACCGGACGTCGTTCGCCAGGACGCCCACGGGCATGCATGGGCGCTGCGGATGTCGCCGGACGGCAACATCTGGGGCGACACGATCAACAGGACCAGCGGCGACGCCACGAAGTTCGATGACGTGGTGTTCCCGCTGTTCCCGCAGGGCGGCGGCTTCCCGCGGGCCAACGACGACAAGACCTAGCCCAGCCTCACCCCAGCGGGTGTGAATCTGACGACGCTTAATCGGCGTGTTTCGTCGCGCGATTCACAATCGGCGATGTGCGCTCGAGGCGGCGGCAGGTGTTCACCGGCAAGCGCACCCCGGTCGCTCATCAAGTGAGTACATCGATTGCCAAGCACGCCCGCTCTACGCGCCGGACCCGGCGCTATGCCTTGGGCTAACTCGTGGTCAGCCTGCCGACATTGTTGACGACATTCTGGCGAACCTGTTCTCAATCCTCGGCGGGCTGCCGGTCGGTCGCGCAACGACACCGCAGCTGTGAAATTAACATTTCATAAGCCTGGACTCTTATCCTACGTTTAGGTAAATTACTCCCTGTCAATTAGACATGGATGCAAGGAGCCTGCCATGCAACTCGCCACTCCCCCCTGGATCACCGCCGGTGTCGCCCTCGTAGGAGCGGGAAGCATAGCCGCCATCCCGGTCGCCCGGCCATTACCCGACCTGCTTGATCTCCAGTCCCGAGCCGTAAGGCTCACCTCCGGCGAAACCGATCTTCTTTCGGCGTGGGTGACCCAGTTCAACGACGCGTCCGCGAACGCCACGATCCTCGCCGACGACTTCGGCCTGGCCCCCGGCGTGGGGCTGCAGCAGGCCATCGTCAACCAGGTCGGCTTCCTGGATCAGGTGATTAACGACCCGTCGAGCCTCAGCACCGTCTTGACTGATTTCGGCAACAACCTGCAGAACGTGTTGTCGTCGGTGTTCCTGGTCGGCGCGAGCGACGCCACCATCAAGACGGTGGAGGCTCACACCCTCGATAGTCTCCACGGCGTCGCCGTCAGCCTTCTTCCCAGTGGCTTGCCGACGGCTGACCAGCCCGCGGCTGAGGCGATCATCCAGTTGTTGTCCTCACCGGCGAGCGCCATGTTCATCGGCGACGTGGGCCCGTTCATCAGCCCCTGGGTGGCGGGCCTCAACAGCATCGAGGCGATTGCGACCGATCTCCAAAGCGGTGACACGACGGCGGCAATGACAGCCCTGGTCGACGCGCCGGCTAACTTCGTCGGCGCCTTCTTCAACGGCGCCAGCCTCAACCTCGATGCGCTGGTGCCGCTGCTCAGCCAATTGAATCTTTTGCCGGCGGGCACCGAACTCACCGGGCTCAACTACGCGTTCGGCGGGCTGTTCAGCCCCGGCTCCGTGACGGCGGGCCCTTACGAGTTCTTCAACAGCAGCGGCACTGAAATTGGCCACTCGATACCCGCTGTCGGCGGCTCGATCTTCAACAGCCTCGGCCTTAACGTCGATTTAGGCACCACCCCGATCGATATTCCGGGCGAACCGGTCGGCCCGATCGCGTCGTTGGAGGGCTTCTCGCAGGCCATCGGGCAGCTGCTCGGCGACGGCTGGGACGGCAAGAAGCCCGTCCCGGTCCCCCCGCTGTCCACGCTGACGTACCCCACCCTGGACGCGTCGCCGGCCAGCGATGCCGCGAGCATCCTGACTGCCGACACGCTGCCTGCCGACGCGCTGCCCGCCGACGCGGTGACCTCGTTGAGCAGCATCCTGGGCGACCTGTCCGCGCTGCCGAACGACATCGGTAACATCCTGACCAGCCTCTTCTGAGTCCTGTCCAGACCTGCCCAGGCGACAACCAGGAGCGATCGGCTCCCGCAAAGGGAGCCGATCGCTCTGCACGACGGTTTAGGTGACGAGATGCCAGAGGACACAACGCCCGCCGTGCACACCCTGGTGGACCTCCTGCGGAGCAGAGCCGAACGCTACCGGGACAAGGTGGCGTTCAGCTTCTCCTACAACGGCGACGGCGAAGACAGTAGCCGGCTGACCTACCGCGAGCTGGACATCAAGGCCCGAGCAATCGCGTCTGAGCTGCAACAACAGGGCGCCGCGGGCCAGCGTGTCCTGGTGTTATGCGGCCCGGGTCTGGACCACGTCGCCGGCTTCTTCGGGTGTGTCTATGCGGGCGCCGTCGCGGTGCCGGTGCACCAACGCCTGGCTCCACGCCTCACGTCGGTGGTGCCCGATGCGCAAGCCGACTTCGCGCTCGCCACCTCCGAGACGCAAGCGAAAGTCCAGGCCGCGGTAGACGGTCTGGTCAATGGGCGACCCTTGCGGTGGGGCAACACGGACGAGGTGGTCGGGGACGCCGAAAGCTGGGTGCCCCCAGGCATCGACGAAAGCGCAACCGCCATGGTGCAGTACACCTCGGGCTCCACCCGCTCCCCGAAGGGTGTTGTGCTCAGCCACGGCAACCTGCTGCACAACTTGGCGGCCATCCATCAGGCGTGGCCCGGTGACGACCACGAAATCGCTATGCTGTGGCTGCCGCAGCATCACGACATGGGCCTCATCGGCGGCTGCCTCGCGATGGTGGACATCGGGTGCACCAGCGTGCTCATGTCGCCGACCGCCTTCATCCAGCGGCCCATGCGGTGGCTGGAAGCCATCTCCCGGCACCGCGCCACCATGACCGTCGCGCCGAACTTCGCCTACGACAAATGCGTCGAAACCAGCAATGCGGCGGAGCGCGCCGCACTCGACCTGTCCAGCCTGTCCACCGCTATGAGCGGTGCCGAGCCAGTGCATGCCGCAACATTGCACGCTTTCACCGAGGCCTTCGCACCCGCCGGTTTCCGGCCGGAAGCGTTTCTTCCGGTGTACGGGCTGGCGGAGACCACCCTGCTGGTGTCGGGAGGATCGGACTGCGTGCTGCCGGTGCTCGCCCACCTGGATCGCACCGCGCTCGGCGAGGACCGCATCGCCGACGCCGCGCCGGACGACGCCACCGCGGCGACGTTGGTGGGTTGCGGTCAACCCCGACAGCACGTTGTCATCGTCGATCCGGAGACCCACCGGCCCTGCGGGCCGGACGAGGTCGGTGAGATCTGGGTCGCCGGGGCCAGCGTTGCCCGGGGTTACTGGGGAAGGCCGGAAGAGACCGAGCAGACCTTCTCGGCGTTCCTGTCGACTACCGGCGAGGGCCCGTTCCTGCGTACCGGGGACCTGGGTTTCCTGCGCTGCGGCGAACTGTTCATCACCGGGCGCTGCAAGGACCTCCTCGTCATCGACGGCCACAACTACTACCCCAACGACATCGAGATGACCGTGCAGGGCTGCCATCCGGCGTTCCTGACGGGCCGTGGTGCGGTCTTCGCGCTCACACCGAGACCGGGTGCCACCGAACAGCTCGTTGTCGTGCAGGAGGTGGACCGCCATCGAATCGGTGAGGCCGAACTCACCGAGATGGTGAACGCCATCCAGACCGCGCTCACAGAACAGCATCGGATCCAGGCAGACTCCGTGATCCTGGTGGAGCCAAGGCGGATTCCCACGACGTCGAGCGGCAAGATCCAGCGCGGCCAGTGTCGGCAGCAGTTCCTCGACCGCGACCTTGAGACGCTGGCCGAACGGCATGAAGCGGCGCCGCCCGACGAAAACCTGGAGGCGGCGGCCAAGGTGGCCGGTCTCATCAAACTGGCGTGGTCATTGCAGCACCGGGCATCCGGCCAAATCTGACCGATCGGCACGCCCGCACCCGCTAGCTGCAGGTAGCGAGCACCAGTTCACGCACCCGCGCGGCGTCGGCCTGACCCTTGGTGGTTTTCATCACCGCGCCCACGATCGCACCGGCCGCCTGCACCTTGCCGCCGCGAATCTTCTCGGCGACATCGGGATTGGCTGCCAGCGCTTCGTCCACGGCGGCTTGGATCAGCGAATCGTCGCGCACCACAGCCAAACCGCGCGCAGTCATCACCTGTTCGGGTTCGCCCTCGCCGCCCAGCACGCCCTCGACCACCTGGCGGGCCAGCTTGGTGGTCAGCTTGCCGTCGTCGACCAGCGCCACCACCGCTGCGACTTGGGCCGGGCTGATGGGCAATTCGTCGAGTTCGACGCCGACCTCGTTGGCCTTTTGCACCAGGAAGTTCCCCCACCAGGCCCGCGCCTGCTCGCTGGAGGCGCCTCGCTCGACGGTCGCGATGACCAGTTCCACGGCGCCGGCATTGACCAGATCGCGCATCACCTCGTCGGAAAGACCCCAGTCCTGCTGAATCCGATTGCGGCGCAACCACGGTAGCTCAGGGATGGTTGAGCGCAGCCGCTCCACGAGCTCGCTGCTAGGCGCGACCGGCTCGAGGTCAGGCTCGGGAAAGTAGCGGTAGTCCTCCGCGGTTTCTTTGGTGCGACCCGAGCTGGTGAAGCCATCTTCGTGAAAGTGCCTGGTTTCCTGGATGACTCGTCCACCGGAGGCCAGAACTGCACCCTGGCGCCGCATCTCGTAGCGGACGGCGACCTCGACGCTCTTGAGAGAGTTGACGTTCTTGGTTTCGCTGCGAATACCGAACTCGGTGGCGCCGATCGGCTTCAGCGACACGTTGGAGTCACAGCGCATCGAACCTTGATCCATCCGGACGTCGGAAACATCCAACGCACGCAACAGGCCTCGCAATGCGGTGACGTAGGCGCGGGCAATCTCCGGTGCCCGCTCGCCGGTGCCTTCGATCGGCTTGGTGACGATCTCGATCAGCGGCACCCCGGCCCGGTTGAAATCGGCCAGTGACGACGTCGCGCCGGCGATGCGGCCGGTGTCGCTGCCCAGGTGGGTCAGCTTGCCGGTGTCCTCCTCCATGTGGGCGCGCTCGATGTCGATCCGCCAGGTGCTGCCGTCGTCGAGCGGAACGTCGAGGTAGCCGTTGATGGCGATCGGCTCGTCGTACTGCGAGATCTGGTAGTTCTTCGGCTGGTCCGGATAGAAGTAGTTCTTGCGGGCGAACCTGCCCCACGGCGCGATGTCGCAGTTGAGCGCCAGCCCGATCCGGATGGCCGATTCGACGGCGGCCTCGTTAAGTACGGGCAGCGAGCCGGGCAGGCCCAGGCACACCGGGCAGACGTGCGTGTTGGGCTCGGCGCCGAACTCGTTGGCGCAACCGCAGAACATCTTAGTGGCGGTGGAGAGCTCGACGTGCACTTCCATGCCGAGCACCGGGTCGTAGCGCGCGATCACATCGTCGTAGTCGAGCAGTTCACCGCCGGCCGCACTGGGAACGCTGGCAGGAGAAGTCATGCACCAGATCCTAAGCGGCCGGCTAGCCGAAGAAGGCCGCGGCGTCGTCGTAGCGACTCTGCGGGACCAGCTTCAGCTGGCGCACCGCATCGGCCAGCGCCACCCGGCCGATGTCTTGGCCGCGCAACGACACCATCTGCCCGTATTCACCAGCGTGCGCGGCGTCGGCGGCGTTGACGCCGAACCGGGTCGCCAGGACACGGTCGTAGGCGGTCGGTATGCCGCCGCGCTGGACGTGGCCGAGCACCGTCACCCGGACGTCTTTGTTGATCCGCTTCTCCACCTCGATGGCCAACTGTGCGGCCACGCCCGTGAATCGCTCGTGGCCGAATTCGTCGGTGCCACCTTCGGCCAGCTTCATCGACCCTTCGGCCGGCTTGGCGCCCTCGGCCACCACACAGATGAAGTGCGAGTCGCCGCGCTGGAAGCGCCGCTTGACCAGCCGACATACCTCGTCAATGTCGAAAGGCTGCTCGGGGATGAGAGTCATGTGCGCGCCGGACGCCAACCCGGAGTTGAGCGCGATCCAACCGGCGTGCCGGCCCATCACCTCCACCAGCATCACCCGCTGGTGCGACTCGGCCGTGCTGTGCAGCCGGTCGATGGCGTCGGTGGCTACCATCAACGCCGTGTCATGGCCGAAAGTCACGTCGGTGCAATCGATGTCGTTGTCGATGGTCTTGGGCACACCGACGACGGGCACGTTCTCCTCGGACAGCCAGTGCGCGGCGGTCAGTGTGCCTTCGCCGCCGATCGGGATGAGCACGTCGATGCCGTTGTCATCCAGCGTCTGCTTGACCTGGTTCAGGCCGGCCCGTAGCTTATCGGGATTGACCCGGGCGGTGCCGAGCACCGTTCCGCCCTTGGCCAGCAGGCGATCGTTGCGATCGTCGTTGGCCAGTTGGATGCGCCTGTTCTCCAGCAGCCCGCGCCAGCCGTCCTGAAATCCGACTACCGACGACCCGTAACGGGACTCGCAGGTGCGCACCACCGCCCGGATGACGGCGTTGAGGCCAGGACAGTCGCCACCGCCGGTGAGAATTCCAATCCGCATGCGTCCATCTTGCCCCGTAACAGCCCGGGCGGCAGCCGATCGCGTCTGGCTCAGATGGCCGACGGCAGCGCTCCCCGAGCGGCCTCGTAGGCGGCCCCAACCCGATAGAGCCGGTCGTCGGCCAGCGCCGGCGCCATGATCTGCAGCCCGACCGGCAGGTTGTCGTCGTCGGACAATCCCGACGGCACCGACATTCCGCAGTGTCCGGCCAGGTTCAACGGCAGCGTGCACAGGTCGAACAGATACATCGCCAGCGGATCGTCGACCTTCTCCCCCAACGGGAATGCCGTCGTCGGCGTGGTCGGCGAAACCAGCACGTCCACGGTTTGATACGCAGCGTCGAGGTCGCGGGCGATCAATGTCCGCACCTTCTGCGCCTGGTTGTAGTAGGCGTCGTAGTAGCCGGCCGACAGCGCGTAGGTGCCGATCATGATGCGCCGCTTGACTTCCGGCCCGAACCCGGCAGCCCGGGTCAATGCCATCACCTCTTCGGCGCTGTGGCTGCCGTCGTCGCCGACGCGTAGCCCGTAGCGCATCGCGTCGAAACGGGCGAGGTTGCTGGACACCTCCGACGGCAGGATCAGGTAGTAGGCGGGCAGCGCGTGATCGAAATGGGGACAGTCGACTTCGGACACGTCGGCGCCGAGCGCGGTCAGCTGCTCGACTGCCGTGTTGAACGACGCGAGCACACCGGGTTGATAGCCCTCGCCGCGCAGTTGCTTGACCACGCCGACCCGTACGCCCTTGAGATCGCCTGCGGCGCCGGCCCTCGCAGCGCCGACGATGTCGGGCACCTCGGCCTCGATGGAGGTGGAGTCGCGTGGGTCATGCCCGGCGATCACCTGGTGCAGCAACGCCGTGTCCAGGACCGTGCGCGCACACGGTCCGCCCTGGTCGAGCGACGACGCGCAGGCCACCAGGCCGTAGCGCGACACCGTGCCGTAGGTGGGTTTGACGCCGACGGTCGCGGTCAGCGCAGCCGGCTGGCGGATCGAACCGCCGGTGTCGGTGCCGATGGCCAACGGCGCCTGGAATGCCGCCAGCGCGGCGGCGCTGCCGCCGCCGGAGCCGCCGGGCACCCGGTCGGTGTTCCACGGGTTGCGGGTCGGGCCGTAGGCAGAGTTTTCCGTCGACGAGCCCATCGCGAACTCGTCCATGTTGGTCTTGCCCAGGATCGGGATGCCGGCCGCGCGCAGCCGCGCGGTCACCGTCGCGTCGTACGGCGAACGCCAGCCCTGCAGAATCTTCGACCCGCACGTGGTGGGCATGTCGATGCTGGTGAAGACGTCTTTGAGGGCCAGCGGAACGCCGGCCAGCGCCGAGGCCGGCTGCTCCCCGGCGGCCAGCGACGTGTCGACGGCGGCCGCGGCTGCCAGCGCCGCGTCGGTGGCAACATGCAGGAATGCTGCGTATCGCCGGTCGGTCGCCGCGATCTGGTCCAGGAATGCCTGGGTGACCTCGGTCGACGACAGCTCCCTGGCCCCGATCTTCGCGGCCAGCGTGGCGGCGTCCAGCCGGATGATGTCGGTCATTGCGGTTCCCCGAGGATCTGCGGGACGACGAAGCGACCGTCGAGGGCTTCGGGTGCCTCAGCCAGTGCCTGCTGCTGGGTCAGGCACGGCGCGGTCTGATCTGGCCGGGTGACGTTGACGGCCTTGAGCGGGTTGTCGGTCGGTTCGACGCCGGCGACATCGACGGCCTGGATCTGGCCGACGTGGGTCAGGATGGCGTCGAGTTGACCGGCGTAGCTGTCCAGCTCATCGTCGGTCAAGGCCAGGCGGGCCAACCGGGCCAGGTGGGCCACCTCGTCGCGGGAGATCTGGGACACGACTGCAAATCCTAGCCCGGCGACGATGCGGCCCGGGACGGTCGGGCCGCCGACATGCCGAGCGCGCGCCGCTGTGAAACAGTGTGGCGTGTCGTCCTATCTGCTCCGCGTCCAGCTGGCCGATCGACCAGGCAGCCTCGGCTCGCTGGCCGTGGCCCTGGGATCGGTCGGCGCCGACATCCTTTCGCTGGATGTCGTGGAGCGCGGACCCGATTACGCCATCGACGATCTCGTGGTCGAGCTCCCTGCCGGCGGCATGCCCGACACGCTGATCACGGCGGCCGAGGCCTTACAGGGCGTACGGGTGGACAGCCTGCGGCCGCACACCGGATTGCTGGACGCGCACCGCGAGCTGGCGCTGATCGACCACGTCGCCGCCGCGGGCGACATCACCGCCAAGCTGAAGGTGCTCGTCAGTGAGGCGCCGCAGGTGCTGCGGGTGAGCTGGTGCACGGTGCTGCGGAAGTCCGACGACGGATTCCAGCGCACCGCCGGTAGCCCCGGGGCGCCGGAAACCCGCCTGAGCGATGTGCCGTGGATGCCGATCGAGCACGCCACCGCATTGGACGCCACCGAAGACTGGGTGCCGCAGGTCTGGCGCGACCTGGACACCACATTGATCGCGGCTCCGCTGGGCTCCACCGACACCGCGGTGATGCTCGGCAGGCCGGGCGGCCCGGCGTTCCGGCCATCGGAAGTTGCCCGGCTGGGCTACCTGGCCGGGATCGTCGGGACGCTGCTGCACTGATCGTCCCGGCAGACGGGGTATTCGTCGGATGTAGCGCGGCAAACCTGGGCAAGCACGGCATCGACTTTGCTGCGGCGCAGTCCATTTAGCGGGATACGCACCGCATCGAGGTTCCGTCCCGGACGACAGATGAGCCGAGGTGGATGGTGATCGGTCGGATTGAGGGCCGATGTTGGTCAGCAGTGGTGACCTACCGAGAGCGAACAGGCCCGGATCATCTCGGTACGTCGCTCACGAGAAAGCGAGGTGGCGATTTATGAAGGCTAAGGAGTTCGACGAGCGGTTCGACGCCGGCGAGGACATGGCCGGCGTCTTGGATACGGCACGTGCGCGGCGCCCCGGCGAGGAACACCGGCGGGTCAACGTCGACTTCCCGGCATGGATGATCGCCGAACTCGACCGCGAAGCCACCCGCCTCGGAGTCACCCGCCAGTCACTGATCAAGGTCTGGATCGCCGAAAAACTCGACCGCGGCGATCACAGCGCAGCGTGACCAACTCTCCAACGTCATCGCTGCGGCGGGCGCGCCACCAACGTGGGCGGTCACGGCTGTCGCGGCGAGACCTGTTCCCACCAGTTGATGGTGTCACCGTCGGTGGTCATCCGATCGAGGATGTCGGCGATCACCTCGACGTGTGCTCCGCCACCGCCGGACCAGCAGAATTTCCACAGCTCATGGGCCGCCCGATGGTAGTGGTGGATCGTCTCATCGACGGTGTAGGCGTCGACCTCACCGGCACGGTAGCGATCGATCGCACTCGCAATATGTTCGATGAGCTCACCGAGCCGCGCCTGGTGATAGCCGGCCACGGCTTCTCGGGCCGCGCGGCGTTGAGCCTTCGTTCCCACAGCGAGACGATATCCACCACCGGCGCCGCCTGCTCCCGCTGACCGCGGCCGGTACGGTCCTGCACAATGTTGGTCAGCGACCTCAACCATTTCCTGGACATGCCTGACGACGCCCCGGTCCCGCACATCGCCTGGCAGGTACTGGAATAGCCCAGCGTGTATATCGCCTGCGAGATATAGCTACGGCGCTATAATGGGTCAGTGTCGGATGAAGATGATCAGCCGTGGCACATAGAACTGAGCGGGGAGGTAGACGAGTGGTTGCAGGCGTTGCCGGTGAAGGCCAAGGCGCAGGCGATCCGGGCGCTGGATCTGCTTGCCGAACATGGCATCTCGTTGCGGATGCCGCACAGCCGCAAACTCGACGACCAGTTGTGGGAGTTGCGGTTTCGGTGCGAGCGGGTAAATCAGCGTATTACCTACACGGTGGAACCCGCGCGGCGCGTGATCACGATGACGACGTTCCGCAAGCAGCGCAGCAACGAGCGCAGGGAAGTGCAGCGGGCACGCAACGTGCTACGCCGCCGGCAAGGCAAGGGGTGAGCCAATGAGCAGCTACAGCGACCGCCGCGATCAGCTTGTGGCCGAACTAGGCCCCGAGGACCGGGCCGTGTTTGACGAGGCTTACGCGACCGCGGGTCTGGCGATGGAACTGGCTGAGACCGTCTATCGTGCCCGTGAGGTCGCCGGGCTCACCCAGGCCGAACTGGCCCGCAAGATGGGTACCACGCAGTCGGCGATCGCCGCCATCGAATCCGGCGCTCGCACCCCAACCGTCGAGCTGCTCGAACGCCTCGCCCGCGCCTGCGGGCAGCGACTCACTATCCGTATCGACGCCGCCTAACCAACAGGTAAAACAGGCGTCGGGTCATGATACGGCCGAGCTGGCGTTGAGGACTTTGCCTAGGTGCCGGTAGATGGTGGGCCGGGTTGCGCCGAGCTCGGTCGCGATCTCGGCAACGGTGTAGCGACGTTTTCCGTCGTCGTCGAGCTCGGCGTACATGGCCTGAGCCAATGCCACTTGTCGCGGCCCCAGTTTGGGTTTCTGTCCGCCGGTGCGGCCGTGGGCACGCGCGGCCGCCAGGCCGTCCATCGTGCGCTCAGACATCAATGCGTGTTCGAATTCGGCTACGGCGCCGAGGATTTAGAAAAACATACGGCCGATGGCGGTCGAGGTGTCGATGTCCTGGTCGAGCACCACCAGATCCACGTCGGCGACGTGTAGGCGCTTGGACAACTCGATGAGGTGTTCCAATGACCGGCTTAGCCGGTCGAGTTTGGTCACCACCAGCTGATCGCCGGCCCAGTTGGCTGAAAGCAGGGCTTTGTCCAACTCCGGTCGGCGGGCCAGCTTGCCCGACGCCTTGTCGAGGAAAATCTGATCACAGCCCGCCGCGGTGAGCGCGTCGTGTTGGGCGCAGTCGAACGTCAGGGCACGTGGACAATTGTGCGGGAGCCGTTTGCCCAGAACGCACTCAACTCGTGCATCGCGGTGTCGTGAGTGATCAGCCAGTGCCCGCCCTGATTGACTAGCACAATCGGCGCGGGATAGGTGCGCTGGTAACTGTTTCCCCCGGTGGACACGGTGGCGCCTGCGAAGTTGTTTGGTGCGGCCTGGATGTCGGTCACTATGAACGGTAGGGGCAGCGCGGGGCCTTCGATCTTGTGTAGGTGATCGTCGATTGTCCCAGCTTCCTCAGGGGTGAATCCAGGCGTGACGATGTTTCCCTTGTTCGCTGCGGGAATGTTCGGGTCAGTTAGCTCAGCCATGATTGCGACGACCTGATCGACGGTTGGTACAGGTCCAGCACACGCGGGTTGTTCGGGGTCTCCGCAGTCCGCATGAGCAGTTCCAGGTAGGGCCACGCCGGCAAGGGCAAGCACCGTCGCTATAACAGCGGTCTTCATACGCGCACTGTAGTTGCGTTAGCTGGCAGCTATCTGGCTTGCTGAGCGTATCGGTAACGATCGTTACCGAAACACCCCGCTGCTGTGAAAACGGGGCTGATTTGAGGGATCGTGGCAGGGTGAATTCTCGACCTCCTCGACCCAACTGGTGCGTGGCAACCGAAGTCGATTACGACTCCACCATCATCGGCGGTACACGCGAACTCATCGACCAACTCTGCGCATCCGAGACGATCGAGGTCCTACAGATCCCGCCCGACGCCCCATACGAAGATCACCTAAACGCTTAACCGGTCCACCGGTCGTCGACACCGACATCGCACGTAAGGCCGGCGTGAGAGCGTCAATAGTATTTGCACGTAGATTTGGCTAGAATTCATGTATGAGTGCTGTGCCACTGGGTGAGGCCCGCGACCGACTATCGGAGTACGTCGCCGATGTCGAACGCACCCACGAACGGGTCACGATCACGCGACATGGCCACCCGGCCGCCGTACTAATCTCCGTCGATGATCTCGCCTCCATCGAGGAAACCTTGGAAATTCTCGGCAGCCCCGACGCCGTGCAAGCGATCCGGGAGGGGCAGGCCGACGTCGCGGCCGGTCGATTTGCCGACAATGACGAGATCAAAGCCCGCTACGGCGTTGCGTGAGCGAGCCTTACCAGATTCAGATCACCGCTCGTGCTGCCCGGGATTTACAGCGCCTACCGGAGAAGGTCGCGACGGCCTGCGTCGCATTCATCTTCGGCCCGCTCGTCGAGAACCCCAGGCAGGTCAGCAAGCCCCTTCGTGACGAGTTGGTCGGCCTGCGATCTGCCCGCCGCGGTGACTATCGGGTCGTCTACGCCATCGTCGAAATCACACGCCGAATAGAAATCATGCACGTCGACCGGCGCAGCGACGTCTACCGATAGCAAGATGTGGGTTGCACTCGGGCTAACCGTTCCGCTGGGTCGCAGACAAGACGGACAAGCCAGCCGAGATCCGTCAAACCCCTCTGGCATTTGAGACAGGAACTGCTCGATGCCAATTCGACACAAACGAGACAGGAACACAAAAATTGGTCAGCAGACGCCTTCGAGCGAGAAGTGATGGGCTGATATCTGCAGGTGGTTCCGCATGTACAGCCGATGAGCCGCCGCCCGATCGCTTCCCACGCCCGAATCCAGATGGACCCCTTCGCATTGGCGACGTTTGGCATCAGCGATTACCCACCGCATCAGTTCATCGGCCGATCCGTTGCCACGTGCTGCCTCCAGCGTGCTGACATCGTCGATGTACATGTAATGCCCCCACGCTGTTGACCACAGCTCTCGAAAACCAACGACTGATACCGCTCCATCCGACGAATCTTGGAACACGCCGGCCAGCCGATAGCCAGTCGGCCGCAGCCGGGTGTCAATGAAGTCGATAACGGCGTCGGCAGTCTTCCAGCGAGGCCTCAGCACGAGCATTGCCTCGGCAGCTTCCGCGTTTTCGCCTTCCATAATTTCGCGTATCTGAGCCATGGTCTGAAGTCGATCATGTGGGACAGGAACTGATCAACTTCATTTCTCTCCAAACGAGACACGGCGTGCGTCGATTTGGGGTGCAAGGGCTTATGGCGTGCGCCCTGACTGGTGAGCACCGTGGACAGGATCGAACCTCGTTGGAAGTCTCCAGAAAAGCCGGGAGAACCTCCTGGCCGTGACAGCGTGGCTCGGTAACGTTTCAGGTAGCAGGGGGAATGAACCGTCCGAGAGGCGAAAGGACCGTGCTCACAGTGATTGCGTTGGTCTCGCTGCCGCCGTGGCTACGCACGACACGCGCAGTACTCGCTGGAGTGGCCGCGCTTGCCGGCGCACTAATGATCGTCGGACCCGCGCTGCCGAGCCACGTCGTCGCCCCCTGGCGGACAACTATTGTCCCCAGCAAATTTCAAGCAGCGGTTGACGATGCTTTCGCGGCGGGCAACTCAGGCTGTCTGTGCTCACACCTGCGCCTGCGCCTGTCTCAGATCTGAAAAGCCTGTTGGTGGCCACCGCCTTGGTGGCACCGCAGGTCCAGCATTCCGGTGCGGGGTCGGGGTACTGAGTCGGCTGTTAGGGTGGCCGCGACGCAGGGCAGCCGTCGTCGATATTTGAGCGTTTGACGGCTCCGCGTTACGGCGTTACCTTGACGCGAGCTTGGAAAAGCACATATTGTCCGCGCTCCTGTCACAGGGCGCGCTGTTGTGGGGGGCTCACAGATGGCTGGTAAGAAGCGCGCCGCGGAACAGCACCGATCACGGAACGCCAAAGCGCGTCGTCGCGTGCTCGGTCTGGGGACCGGCGCCGGGGCGGTGCTGGCATTCGGGATGGGTCCGCTGGTCACCGCGCCCGCAGCCCACGCCGACATCCTCGACTCGATCCTCGACCCGATCATCCAGCCACTGGTGGATGCCTCCACGGCAGCCGCCGCTGCGCTCAGCGCGGGCACTGCCGGCTTAGATGGTCTGGCGGTGCTGGATCCGTCGTCGGCCGTTGATGTGGCCAGCGCCAGCGGCTTTGGCTTAAGTGGCATTGATTCGGCGTTGGCCGTGCCCGCCGAGCCGCTGGCTGCTCTGAGTGCGTCTGTTGATCCGGGCGCGGCGGTGGCCGCGGCGTCGAGCGCGTCTGTCGATCCGGCCGCGGCGTCGTCGTTGGCGGCTTTCGATGAGTCGGTCAACAGTTCCCTGGAAGCTTTCATCAATACGCCATCCGGTATGCAGTTCGCCACCGAGATCAATACGTTGTTCGGGTCTGATCTGATCGGCAACGGTGCGGCCGGAACAATGGCCGACCCCACGGGCGGCGCTGGCGGGTCGCTGTTCGGCGACGGTGGAGCCGGCTTCGACGCCAGCGGTGACCCCGGTGTGGCCGGCGGTGACGGGGGTACGGCGTCGGGCATGTTCAGTATCGGCGGTGCCGGCGGTGACGGTGGCGCCGGCGCTGATGGTGGTGCCGGTGGTGCGGCGACCGGGTCGTTCGATATCGGCGGCGCGGGCGGTGCTGGTGGTGCCGGCGCTGTTGGTGGTGCCGGTGGTGCGGCGACCGGCACGGACGGCGTCGACGGCGTGGCCGGCCCGGCCGGCCCGAGCGTGGTGGCCACCGTCAATATCAGCAACCTCGGGGCTGGGCCGATTGGGGTGGCGATATCAAACACCGGTCCCGACGCCGGCGACATCTACGTCACCAATGCTGCCGGCACGGTGTCGGTAATCGACCCCACCACCAACACGGTCGTATCCACCATAGATGTGGGCGGTGACCCGCTCGGGGTGGCGGTGGCTCCCACCGGTGCCGACGCCGGCGACATCTACGTCACCGACTTCGGTGGCTACGACGTGTCGGTGATCGACCCCGCCAACAACGACATGGTGACCACTATCGGCGTCGGCGGCGACCCGTATGCGGTGGCGGTGTCACCCACCGGTCCCGAGGCCGGCGACATCTACGTCGCCAACGCCGCCAACAACGACGTGTCGGTAATCGACCCCACCACCAACACCGTGGTGGCCACCACCGGCGACGTCGGCAGCCTCCCGGATGCGCTAGCGGTGTCACCCACTGGTCCCGAGGCCGGCGACATCTACGTCACCAACGAAGACAGCGGCAACGTGTCGGTGATCAACCCCACCACCAACACCGTCATTGACACCATCGGCGTCGGCAATGCCCCGCAAGGGGTGGCCGTGGAAACCACCGGCCCCGACGCTGGCGACATCTACGTCACCAACGCCGGCGGCGACGACGTGTCGGTAATCGACCCCACCACCAACACCGTCCTTGACACCATCGGCGTCGGCAACGGTCCGGATGGGGTGGCCGTGGAAACCACCGGCCCCGACGCCGGCGACATCTACGTCACCAACGAAGGCAGCGACACCGTGTCGGTGATCGACCCCACCACCAACACCGTCATTGACACCATCGGCGTCGGCAACGGTCCGATTGGGGTGGCCGTGGAAACCACCGGTCCCGAGGCCGGCGACATCTACGTCACCAACGCTGTCGGCAACACGGTATCGGTGATCACGCCGTAGCCGGTTTGAACGGCTCTGCCGGCGCCGTCGGCCTGTGATCGCTCCCGGCGACATCACGGCCCGCCGCGACAGCGACCAGGAGCGCTACGTCGTTGTCCTTACAAACACGATTCACCTCACAGCCGCCACAGGACGAGTCATTACCGGCCCCTTCGTTCCCGGCCAAATGCCCAGCGGAACAATGGCAATGATCGTCACTGTTCAGCAACCCGAAGGCGCTGTGCTGCCCGAGCTGGTCCAGTGGCTTCCAGTCGCGGACCTTGATGAGCGGATAGGAAATGTCGGGACCACCGCACTGCACGACACAACCGCGATCGTCACCGCGCTGATGACCTGACCGGCCGCGCCGGACATCACCTGCCCGGCCCGCTGGCTGATCGGCTGCCGGTAAGTCGATCTCATACAGCTGAGGGTTTGCCGAGACAACGCCCGCGGCCCGGCGTGCTGCCTGACCGCGAAGTGGGTGCAGTTTCAGCTGGATTCCGAAGGCCCCTCCGCCAACAGCTTGCGAAACCCATCCTCATCGAGGACGGGCACCCCGAGTTCGACCGCTTTGTCGTACTTCGATCCGGGAGAATCGCCGGCGACCAGGTAGTCGGTCTTCTTCGACACCGAACCGGCGGCCTTGCCACCGCGGGTCAGGATCGCCTCCTTGGCATCGTCGCGGGAGAACCCGGCCAGTGAGCCGGTGACAACGATCGTCAACCCCGCCAAGGTGCGCGGCACGCTGGTGTCGCGCTCGTCGGCCATCCGCACCCCGGCCGACCGCCACTTGTCCACGATGCGGCAGTGCCAGTCGACGGTGAACCACTCGGTCACCGCGTCGGCGATCGTCGGGCCGACGCCCTCGACCGCGGCCAGTTGCTCCGACGATGCGGATCTGATCGCGTCGAGGCTGCCGAACTCGGTGGCCAGCGCCCTTGCCGCCGTCGGCCCGACGTGGCGAATCGACAACGCCACCAACACCCGCCACAGCGGTTGCTTCTGGGCGGTGTCCAGATTGGCCAAGAGTCGCTTGCCGTTGGCGGACAACGTGCCGGCTTTGGTGGTGAACAAGTCGGTCCGCAAGAGCGCGTCTTCGGTGAGACTGAAAAGATCACCCTCGTCCCCGATCACCTGTGCTTTCAGTAGCGCGATCGCGGCCTCGTAGCCGAGCCCTTCGATGTCGAAGGCGCCGCGGCCGGCGACATGGAACACCCGCTCCCGCAACTGTGCCGGGCAGGACTGCGAATTGGGACAGCGGAGGTCGGCGTCGCCGTCCTTCGCCGGCGCCAAGGTCGTGCCGCATTCGGGACACGTTGTGGGCATGACGAATTCGCGCTCGGAGCCGTCGCGCAGATCGACGACCGGACTTAGCACTTCGGGGATCACATCGCCGGCCTTGCGGAGCACCACCGTGTCGCCGATCAGCACGCCCTTGCGCTTGACCTCCGCGGCGTTGTGCAGGGTGGCCAGGCCGACCGTCGACCCCGAGACGGTGACCGGCGTCATGAACGCGAACGGCGTCACCCGTCCGGTCCGGCCGACATTGACCCGAATGTCGAGCAGCTTGGTCTGCACCTCTTGCGGCGGGTATTTGTAGGCGATCGCCCACCGGGGCGCCCGCGACGTCGAGCCGAGCCTGCGCTGCAATGTCACGTCGTCGACTTTGACTACCACCCCGTCGATTTCGTGGTCGACGTCGTGGCGGTGCTCACCCCAGTAGCCGATGCGATCCAGAGCGCCGGCCGCGTTGTCCACCCGGGCGGTGTGACCGGAGACCGGCAGGCCCCAGGCCGCCAGCGCCTGATAGGCGTCGTGCAGGGTGCCCGGTCGATAGCCCTCGATGTGCCCCAATCCGTGGCAGATCATCCGGAGTTTGCGACGGGCTGTGACGGCGGGATCCTTTTGCCGCAGCGAACCCGCCGCGCTGTTGCGCGGGTTGGCGAACGGCGACTTGCCGTTCTCAACGAGCGCGGCGTTGAGTGCCTCGAAATCGTCGAGCCGGAAGAACACCTCGCCGCGCACTTCGAGGACGTCGGGCACCGGGTGGTCGTCGCTGGGCGTCAGCCGTTCGGGCACATCGTCGATGGTGCGCGCGTTGAAGGTGACGTCCTCGCCGGTCCGCCCGTCGCCGCGGGTCGCAGCCCGAACCAGTCGGCCGTTGCGGTAGACCAAACCCAAAGCGACACCGTCGATCTTGAGCTCGCAGAGGAACGGAACGTCGGCGCCGACTTCGGCGTGAACGCGGCCCGCCCACAGGTCGAATTCCTCGGCGCTGAACACGTTGTCCAGCGACAGCATTCGCTCCAGATGGTCGGCCGAAGTGAAATCCGTGGCGAAACCGGCGCCGCCGACGAGTTGGGTCGGTGAATCGGGCGTGCGGAGTTCGGGGTGGTCGTCCTCGAGTGCGCACAGGCGGCCCAGCAGTGTGTCGAAGTCCGCGTCGGAGATGATCGGCGCATCGCGCACGTAGTAGCGGAATTGGTGTTCGCGCACCTCGTCGGCCAGCTCGCGCCAGGTACGACGCACCTCAAACGGAACCGGATCAGCCTCGGGTGAACTCACCTCGGCAGGCTATCGGAGCGCGCCGACAGCACCGCGCGGCTAGCTGCGGTAGAGGTCGGGGAACTCCGACCTGAGCGCGCCGAGCTTGGGCAGGTCGTTGGCGACGATGTACGGATTGTTCGGGTGCAGGTCGAAAAAGTTCTGGTGATAGGCCTCGGCGGGAAAGAACTGGGCGCCCGGCGTCACGGTGGTGACAATCGGCGCGGGGAAGGCGCCCGCCGCGTTCAGCTGAGCGATGTATGCTTCGGCGATCTTCTGCTGGTTGTCGTCCTGGGTGAAGATCACCGAGCGGTACTGAGGACCGATGTCGGGGCCTTGGTAGTTGAGTTCGGTCGGGTCCTCGACGACGCCGAAAAACACCCGCAGCAGCCGGCCGAAGGTCACCTGCGTCGGGTCGTAGGTGATCCGGACCGACTCGGCGTGCTTGGTGGTGCCGCTGCTGACCGTGTCGTAATCGGCGGTCGACTTGTCTCCCCCGGCGTACCCGGACGTGGCCGCCGTCACGCCTTTGACGTGCTGGAAAACGCCCTGCACACCCCAGAAGCAGCCGCCGGCCAGCACCACGGTCTCAGTCTTGCGGCCGCCGGCCGTGGGCTCGTCGACGGTTGGAGCCGGAAGAGCGCTTGCCGCCGTCCCGCTCGCGGACGGCATCGCCGGGGATCGGACCAGGAACGCCGCGGCGGCAAGACCGATCACGGCCAGCCAACTCGCCAGGACCACCCGTCGACGACCGGATCCGCTTGTGCCATTCATCGTGGTGTCCTCTCCCCAGTGACCGCCAGGATATCGCAGTCACGTGAACGGCGCCGGGACGTCAATTCGGCCCAGACTGCTTCAGCGCGGCGAAGAGTTCGCCAAAGGGGTCATCGGTGACCATCAACAGCATGATGAATATCGATGCGCCGTAGCACTTTTCGTATTTACCGAGCATCTCTTGAACGTCGGGTGAGGACATCGGGCAACGCTAACCGCGCTCAGATGGCATCCGGATCGTCGGCGAAGCCCTCGGCGACGCGGCGGACCAAGCCGATGGCGGTGCGCGCCCACTCCGGGGTCGCACCCGCGAGTCCGCACGCGGGGACGATACCGATGCGATCCCGCAGCACCGACCGACTGAAGCCGATCCGGTCGGTGATGGCCACGACGCTGGTCGCGACCTCTTCGAGCGCGGCGTGACGGGCCGGTGCGCTGGACGGCACCACACCCAACATGACGACCCGTCCCGATTCTACGAATTCGCCGACCGCCTCCAGATCGGCTGGCTGCAACGTTGCCGCGTCTACCGATACTGCGTCAATATTGCAGCGCTGCAGAATTTTCCAGGGAATCGACGATGCGCAGCTGTGCACCGAAACCTCGGCGCCGGCCGCGGACGCACAGACGTCGAGGATCGTGGTGGCACGCGACTCGTCGATGGCGGACACCGGGCTCAGCGCGGTCACTCCGGTCAGGTGACCGGCGAGTGCCGCGGGCAGCGACGGCTCGTCGAACTGCACGACCACCGGCGTATCGAGTCGACGAGATACCGATGCCCGGTGGGCGGCGACCCCCTCGGCCAGTGAGGCGGCGATGTCGGTGAGCGCGCCGGGATCGGAGATCGCGCGATGTCCGTTGGACAGTTCCAGCTCGGCGGCAAGCGTGATCGGCCCCGGCGCCTGAACCTTCACCGGCCGCCCGCTGCCGCGCAGGCCCGCCACCTCCCAGGCCTCTTCCAGCGCGTCGATGTCCTCGGCGAGCAGGCTGACCGATCGTCGGGTGACCGCGCCGGGGTGAGCCGACAGCCGGTAGCCACGCGGGACGGTGTCGATGGCGATGTCGACGAGCAGAGCGCCGGCGCGGCCGATGATGTCGGCGCCCACTCCCCTGCTGGGCAGTTCGACCAGATGGGCCATTGCCGCACCCAATTCGCCAACGACGACCTCGGCTGCGGGTCGCGCGGCCGCTCCGGGCCAGGATCCGATGCCGGTGGCTGTTGCGAAAACACTCACCGGAGAACCGTATTCGATTGCGTCTCGCACGAGTGGCGCGAGGTCGGGTCGGCACGATTACGCTTGAGGGTCACGATGACCAAACGACGGCTGGCCCTGTGTGCGGCGGCTCTGCTGGCCACGGCGTGCACTCGCGTGGTCGGCGGAGCCGCGACGACGGAATCGGGTCTCGAGCCCGACGGATTCGACGTCGGGCGGGTGCTGCTCGATCAGTCGCGGATGCAGGCGATCACCGGCGGCGGCGAGTATCTGACGATCATCCCGTCGATGGATGCCACTTCCCCGGTCGACATAGACACCCTTGCGCAGACCGCGCCACCGGCATGCCGCTTCGTCTACGCCGAGACCGCGACGTTCGGACCCGACGTCGAGGCGTTCCACAAGACCACCTTTCAAGATCCACCACGCGGCGGCATCATCTCGGAAGGTGCCGCGGCGTATCGCGACGGCGATACCGCTCGACGCGCGTTCGGGGCGTTGGTGGCCACTGTCCGCAACTGCGCGGGCAGTTCGGCCGGCGACGGCCTGATCGGCGACTGGAGCGCCGACGACCGGTCGCTGCAGACCCGGCCCGGCGACTGCGGGCGCGATTACCGGCTCAAGTCCCTGGTGCTGATGGAGGTCACGTACTGCGGGTTTCCGGATTCGGTGTCTGCGATCGTCATCTCGAACCTCGCCGGCAACGTCCCGGGCTAGTGTTCGCGCGCCGAGCGCGCACCGGGGGCGGATTAGCGGCCGCATTCTCCCCGTGGTTTCACGTTGGGCGAGAGCGTAGGACGGGAAAGAGTCACGCCGCCGAAGCGATGGTGGCGCTGGCGAGCACCTCGTCGCCGTCCGGGTCGCGGCGGTACAGCACCAGCGTCTGCCCCGGCGCCACCCCGCGCAGCGGAGTCCGCAGTCGCACCGCCAGCTGCTCGCCGGCCAATCGCGCTTCGGCATCGACGGTTTCGCCGTGTGCCCGCACCTGCACCGCGCAGTCGATAGGTCCGTCGGGAGCGGCGCCCGCGGTGAACACCGACTGGAGGCCGGTCAGCTGCCAGACCTCCAGTTCGGCCACCGAGCCGACCTGGACGGTGCCGCTGTCGGCGTCGATCGCGGTGACGTAGCGCGGCCGGCCGTCCGGCCCCGGGCCGGCGATCCCCAGCCCCTTACGCTGGCCGATGGTGAAGCCGTGCACGCCGTCATGGGTGGCCAGTACGGCACCGCCCCGGTCCACCACCGAACCGCGGCGCACTCCGATGCGCTCACCGAGAAACGCGCGGGTGTCGCCGGAGGGGATGAAGCAGATGTCGTGACTGTCCGGCTTCTCGGCGACCGACAGGCCGCGGCGGGCCGCCTCGGCGCGGATCTGCGACTTGGGGGTGTCGCCGATCGGAAACACCGCGTGCCGCAACTGCTGCGCAGTAAGCACCGCGA
Organism: Mycobacterium sp.; assembly: GCF_039583785.1. Taxonomy (GTDB): domain Bacteria; phylum Actinomycetota; class Actinomycetes; order Mycobacteriales; family Mycobacteriaceae; genus Mycobacterium. The sequence continues at coordinate 122,310 of NZ_JAVKSG010000001.1, read as the reverse complement.
GCACGTAGGACTGGTCTTTGTCGGCATCGACGGCCCGGCGCAGCCGCCCGTCCGCGAGCCGGGCGTAGTGGCCGGTGGCGACCGCGTCGAACCCCAGGGCTAGCGCGCGGGCGGCCAACGCGGAGAACTTGATTCGTTCGTTGCACCGCACACACGGGTTCGGGGTTTCACCGCGGGCATAGGACGACACGAAGTCGTCGATCACGTCTTCTTTGAACCTGTCGGCGAAATCCCAAACATAGAACGGGATTCCGAGCACATCCGCGACTCGTCGGGCGTCGCCGGCGTCCTCCTTGGAGCAGCAGCCGCGCGAGCCGGTGCGCAGGATGCTCGGGGCGTGCGACAGGGCCAGATGCACGCCGACCACGTCGTGGCCGGCGTCGACCATGCGCGCGGCGGCGACCGACGAGTCGACGCCGCCACTCATCGCGGCGAGCACCTTCATCGCCAAGCCCCCGCGGCGGCAAGTGCTGCCTGCCGTGCGCGCGCCACGGCACCGGGCAGCACCGCCAGGGCGGCGTCGACGTCGGACTCGACGCTGGTGTGCCCCAGCGACAGTCGCAACGATCCGCGGGCACTGGCGGGGTCGACCCCCATCGCGATCAGCACATGCGACGGCTGGGCGACCCCGGCGGTGCACGCCGACCCGGTTGAGCATTCGATTCCGTTGGCGTCCAACAACATCAACAACGCATCACCTTCGCAGCAATCGAAGGTGAAGTGTGCGTTACCGGGTAGCCGTCGGGCACCGGTGGCGCCGTTGAGCCGGGTGTCTTCCACGGCGTCCAGCACCCCGTCGATGAGTCGGTCGCGCAACAGCCGGAGCCGTGCATTGTTGGCGTCCAATCCGTCGACGGCAACCCGTAGCGCGGTCGCCATGCCGACTGCGGCGGCGACATCGGGTGTGCCGGAGCGGATGTCACGCTCCTGGCCGCCGCCATGCGACAACGGCACGCAGGTGACGTCGCGGCGCAGCAGCAGCGCGCCCGCACCGACCGGGCCGCCGAACTTGTGTGCGGCCACGCTCATCGCGGACAACTGTGTAGCCCCGAAGTCGACCGGCAGCTGGCCCACCGCCTGAACCGCGTCGCTGTGCATGGGGACGTCGAATTCGGCTGCGATAGCGGCGAGTTCGTCGATCGGCATGATGGTGCCGACCTCGTTGTTGGCCCACATCACGGTGACCAGCGCGACGTCGTCGTGGCGTTCCAGCGCCGCACGCAGCGCCGCACCGGACACCGACCCGTCGGCGCTGGTGGGCAGCCAGGTGACCTCGGCGCCTTCGTGTTCGGCCAGCCAGTTCACCGCGTCCAGCACGGCGTGGTGCTCGACCTCGGTGGTGATGATGCGGCGGTGGCCTGGCTCGGCATCGCGGCGCGCCCAGTAGATGCCCTTGACGGCGAGATTGTCGCTCTCGGTGCCACCGGCGGTGAAGATCACCTCGGACGGGCGGGCACCGAGCTTAGCCGCGATCAGCTCGCGGGCCTCCTCGGTGCGCCGGCGCGCGAGGCGCCCGGTGGCGTGCAGCGACGAGGCATTGCCGACAGTGCCCAGGACAGCCGTCATCGCCTCGACGGCAGCGGGGTGCATCGGGGAGGTGGCGGCGTGATCCAGGTACACCATGACCTGCCCAGGATAGCGAGGCCGCTCGGCGACGATGCAGGCCGGAACGGCATGAGGAGGAGTTCGGCAACTAAACCGTTGCGACGACGCGAGCCCGAGGAGGAACTCGACCACTGAGCCCGGCTCGGCCTGGCCGAACCCGGAGAAATCAGGACGCCAGCACGGAGGGCCGCTGCCCGTGGTCCGGACGCGGCACCGCGGTGACGCGGATCACCGCCTGGCAACGACGGGCCAGCTCCCGCCGGTCGCCGCCGGGCAGCTGCAGCGATTCGACGTAGATCCTGGCCACCGTGCGGCGGGCAACCATCAGCCTGCCGATCGAGGCCAGCAAGGTGTCGTCGCCGATGTAGGCCGGCACGGTGGAGACGCTGCCGTCCCGATGCTGGTAGCGCAGCCGCAGCGGCTGGACCGGCCGGCCGGTGTCGACGGCGGCCTGGAACATGGCCGGGTAGAACCGCCCCGACCCCTGGTGAGAGCGCCCCACCGTGCCCAACGGCCCGCCCGCATCGTCATTGGACCTCCCGCACCACGTGGTGCCCTCGGGAAATGCCACCACCGTGTGTCCGGCGTAGAGCCGGGCGGCGACGGTGGCCACCACCGCGGGCAGCTGGCGCAGTTTGGCGCGTTCGATCGGGATGACCTTGACGATGCGCGCCATCATCGTCACCGCGCCGCTGGCGGCCACGTCGGCGCGGGCCACGAACGACAGCGGCGCGGCCCGCCAGCGGGTGGACGGCAGCGTCGCGCCGATCGTGAGGATGTCCAGCCAGGACATGTGGTCGCTGACCACCAGCACGCCCGGCAGGTTGCGGATCGGCCCGCCGGAGACGTCGATCTTGACGCCCAGGCACCACAGCAGCAACCGGCAGTAAATCGTCCTGGACTTCGACCAGCCCGGAATCACCCCGGCCAGCAGCGGCAACGCGGGCGACACCAGCACCAGCAGCGTGATCCGTCGGGCAACGCGCAGCGCGACGATCAGCCGCCGGGTGGCCTCGTAGCCGCCGGCGCGTATGCAGTTCGTGTCGCAGGTCGCCCGTGGCAGCCAGGCGTGGTCGCGCAGCGCTGGGGTGCTCATCAGGCCACCTGACTCGCCGCCTCGGTCGCCGCCGATATCGACCGGAGTCGACGCAGGTAGCGGGTGTCGGCCTGGCGCTTGTCCAGCAGGGCCGGGAAATCGCCGACGCCGAAGTCGGGATCGTGAGCCGGTTCACCGCATATCTGCGCACCCAATCGCAGGTAGCCGCGCATCAGCGGGGGTAGCACCGGCCGGGCGGGCGGCTCGATCTCGTCGAGCGAGCGACCGTCGATGACCACCGGCCGGTATGGGCGGACGTGGTATTCGGCCGGGGCGGCATGCCGCCGGGCGACGAAGTCGCGCACGCCACGGATCTGAGTTCCCGGCGGTTCGCCCGGCACGACGACCGGCACCGACACGCAGCCGGTGACGTAGTCGTAGTCGCAGTGGTCCAGGTAGGCCAGGATGCCGGCCCACATCAGCAGGACGACAGCGCCGTTGCGGTGGTCGTTATGCACCACGGCACGGCCCATCTCCACCAGCGACGGTCGGAGGGCATCCAGCGACCGGATGTCGAATTCGGTTGCGGTGTAGAGCCCTTTGGCTGCGACGGCGCCCGTTGGCGTCAGCATGCGGTAGCAGCCGACCAGTTCGCCGGAGTTTTCTTCGCGAACCAGCAGGTGGTCGCAGTGCTCGTCGAAGCGGTCGGCGTCGAGCCCGTCGTTCTGCCCGGTCAGCGCAAAACCCGGCTCGCTGCTGAACACGTCGTAACGCAGCCGCTGCGCGGCGTCAATGTGGGCCGCATCGTTGGACAGCACCAGCGAGTAGCGTGGATCTGCCGATGAGCATGTCCCCGGGACCGGCTTTTCGGCGGCGATGAGGACCGATTCAGTGTTCACGTGCGCCACTTCTCCTCATCGCTGCGCTCTGCATCGTCGTGCCGCGGCTCATGTGCGCCACTGTGGCGTTGTTGATCAGCCAACTGGCATCAAGGCCGTAACGTGTCCGTGCACGGAAGATGACAAAGGACTGCATCTCAACGTTGCCTGGCTCACAAAATTGGTCCAGTATTCAGCCGTGACGTCTGGCGGGAAATCATTCGATCCGGATGCGCTGCGCGCCAAGTACGCCGAAGAGCGCTGGCGGCGTCTCCGCTCGGACGGCATTTCGCAGTATGTGGAGATCTCCGGCACATTCAGCAAGTTCGGCGACGACCCTTGGGCCGATCCGAACTTCAGCCGCGACCCGATCCACGACACCGTCGACGTCGCGGTCGTCGGCGCCGGTTTCGGCGGGCTGCTGATCGGGGCGCGCTGCAAGCAACTCGGCGTCGACAACGTGCGGCTGATCGACAAGGCCGCCGACGTCGGCGGAACCTGGTACTGGAACCGCTATCCCGGAATCGCCTGCGACGTCGAGTCCTACGTCTACATGCCGCTTCTCGAGGAACTCGGCTACCTGCCGTCCGAGAAGTACGCCAAGGGTCCCGAGATCTGGGAGCACTGCCGTCGGATCGCCGCGCACTACGACTTGTACCGAGACGCATGTTTGCAGACCGAGGTGCAGGAAATCCGTTGGGAGCCCGCCAGTTCCCGATGGGTGATCTCGACTGATCGCGGCGACGAGATTCGCGCCCGATTCGTGGCGATGGCCAACGGCTACCTGCAGAAGCCGAAACTGCCCGGCATCGAGGGCATTACCAACTTCGGCGGCCATACCTTCCACACCAGTCGATGGGATTACGGCTACACCGGCGACGACCTGAGCGGGCTGTCCGACAAACGGGTCGGAATCGTCGGTACCGGCGCGACGGCCATCCAGTGCGTACCGCGACTCGCCGAGGCATGCGGTCAACTGTTCGTGTTTCAGCGCACCCCGTCGACGGTGGACGTTCGGGCCAACCGGCCGACCGAACCGGACTGGGCCGCATCGCTAGAGCCGGGCTGGCAGCAGCGGCGGATTGAGAACTTCCAAATCCTCACTGCCGGAGGCAGTTCCGATGAGGATCTGGTTGACGACGCGTGGACCAGCCTCACCAAGAAAATGCCGATCGTCAACGAAGGCGGCCCGAACGCCGCCGAGCTGGCCGACTTCGCCAAGATGGAAGAGATTCGGGCGCGCGTCGACTCGATCGTGACCGATGCCGCCACGGCCGAGGCACTCAAACCGTGGTACGGGTACTACTGCAAGCGGCCGTGCTTCCACGACGAATACCTGCAGGCTTTCAACCGCGACAACGTCACGCTGGTCGACACACAAGGCCTCGGCGTCGAGCAGATCACCGCGGACGGCGTCGTCGTGGCGGGCGCCGAATACCGGCTGGACTGTCTGATTTTCGCCACCGGCTTCGAGGTGGGCACCAGCTATTGCCAGCGCACCGGCTTCGAGATCATCGGGCGCGACGGGCTCACCCTGACCGACAAATGGGCCGACGGTGTCCGAACCCTGCACGGCGTACATGTCAACGGTTTTCCGAACTGCTTCATCGAAAGCATCGCCCAATCCGGCTTCACGGTGAACTTCCCCTACTTGATCGACACCCAGTCCCATCACATCGCCTGGGTCATCGCCTGGGCGTTGCAGCATGACGTCGCCGAACTCGAGGCCACCGCAGACGCCGAAGCCGCCTGGGTCGACACCGTCGTCGAGCGTTCCAGCGTCATCGCCGGCCGCCGGGAATCGTGCACCCCCGGCTACTACAACCGCGAAGGCCAGGCGAGCCCACGACTCAATCGAGACAGCTTCTTCTTCGGCAGCCCGACCGAATACGCGGACATCCTGAATGCGTGGCGATCCGGCGGTACGCTCGATGGCTTCGACGTTCGCGAGTCGACACCCGACCGGGTCAGCTAGGCAGCGCGATCCGCAGAATCAGGCGTGGTTTCGCTCCGCGTGCCAGCAGCCGCTCGATGAACGTCACGATGGCGAACTCCAGGCCGTACTTGCCCCGGATCACCCCCGCCAGACGCTGAACGGTCGCCGCGTCGGAGATCACCTCGGCGACTCCGTCAACCGGATGAGCGCCGTCGCGCACCTTGCCGCTGCGGCTGCATGGCACCAGCACGACCCGCGGGTTGTTCTTCGCCCGCTTGGCCTTCCAGCTGTCGGCCGGGGTCCAAAAGAAGAGGTGATCGCCGTCGCGCCCGATCCACATCGGCGTCGCAACGGCGGTGCCGTCCTTCTTGAACGTGGTCAGCGAGACGAATTTTTCGGCCCCGAGCGCCGATAACGCAGTCGTCATCGCGCTCCTTGATCCATGCTGGGCTGGAGAGTGGTTCGGGCTCTGCAGACAAGGGTATGGCAGCCAATATGAGTAACGACACCCGACGCTGGTGTTTCGCCGACCAGCTCGGGCCGCATTTCCTGGACAAACCCGACCAGCCGGTGCTGCTGATCGAGTCGCAGGCAGCATTCGCCCGTCGGCGCTTTCACCGCCGCAAGGCGCATCTGGTGGTCTCGGCGTTGCGGCACCGCGCTGCCGAGCTCGGCGATCAGGTCGTGTTCCGGCAGACCCGCACCTACCGTGAGGCGCTGGACCAGCTCGACGAGCCGGTCACCGTGTGCCAGCCCACCTCGTGGGCTGCCGACCGCTTTGTGCGATCGCTGCCGAATGTCGAGGTGCTGCCGGCCCGCGGATTCTGCACCGACCGCGACGCGTTCGGCGAGTGGGCCGAGGGCCATCGCACGCTCAAACTGGAGAACTTCTACCGCGACGCGCGACGGCGGTTCGATCTGCTGATGGACGGAAACCAGCCCGCCGAGGGCCGGTGGAATTTCGACGCCGATAACCGCGAGCCCGCGCCCAAGGGCGGCGATCTGGGGATCAAGGCACCCTGGCGGCCAGAGGAAGACGAGATCGACGAGCAGGTCCGCGCGGACCTGGACCGCTGGGAGCGCGACGGCGACGTGTCGTTCGTGGGACGCGACGGGCCGCGCGAATTCGCCGTCACCGCCGCCGAAGCGCAGAACGCCCTCACAGTCTTCGTGCGAGATCGCCTGCCGTACTTCGGCCCTCACGAAGACGCGATGCTCAGCGGCGACCGCTTCATGGCGCACAGCCTGCTGTCGGCGCCGATGAATCTAGGCCTGCTCGACCCGCTCGACTGCGCATATGCCGCCGAAGACGCCTACCGCTCCGGCAAGGCGCCGCTGGGCAGCGTCGAGGGCTACGTCCGGCAGTTGATCGGTTGGCGTGACTACATCTGGCATGTCTACTGGCATTTCGGGGAAGGCTACCGTCGGCGCAATGCGCTCGACGCGCATGCTCGGGTGCCGACATGGTTCGCCGAGTTGGATGCCGACGCCGTCGACGCGCACTGCCTGAAGGACGTGCTGGCCCAGGTCCGCGATCACGGCTGGGTGCACCACATTCCACGGCTGATGGTGCTGTCCAACTACGCCCTGCAGCGCGGCTGGAATCCCGCCGCGATGACCGACTGGTTCCACCGCTGCTTCGTCGACGGCTACGAGTGGGTGATGGTCGCCAACGTGGTCGGCATGTCCCAGCACGCCGACGGCGGCATGATGGCCACCAAGCCGTACACCTCGGGCGGCGCCTACATCAACAGGATGAGCAACTATTGCCCCGCCTGCCGTTACCGGCCGTCGGAGCGGGTCGGCGATCGGGCCTGCCCCTTCACCGGCGGGTACTGGTGGTTTCTGGAGCGCAACGCCAAACACCTTGCCAACAATCAGCGGATGAATCAGCCGCTGGCCGGCATGCGACGCCTCAAAGACCTCGACGACGTCGTCGAACAGCAGCGCAGCCTGGGCGGGCACGCCCCGTAATGCTCTCCGTCGAACGGTTCATCGCAGCGCCGCCGTCGGCGGTGTGGAACATCCTGGTAGATCTCGACGTCTGGCCGAAGTGGGGCCCGACCGTCAGCGCGGCCTGGCTCGACCCCCCGCACACCCAATTGGAGTTGAACGTAACCGGCGCCGTCCGAACAGCATTGGGCCTCGCCGCCCCGTTCGTCATCACCGAGTTCGAGCCGGGCCGGCAGTGGGGGTGGAAGGTGGCCGGCATCCCGGCAACCCAGCACCGCGTCGAGCCGGCCGGCAGTGGTACGCGAGCAAGCATGTCCGTTCCGTGGTGGGCGGCCGGTTATCTGTCGGTGTGCGCGATCGCCTTACGTCGCATCGACGTCATCGCGACCACCGGACCGTGATAGTCACCAGCCCATGGAGCCCGGTATTCCTTTGAACGGGCCGACAATCCAGCTGGTGATCCAACCGCCGTAGAAGCCACCCGGCTGCGGCCTCACCACCTCTCCGTTGACGGTGCAGCGGTCCACCGCCGCGGCCATCACGGCGACCGCACCGGCCAGAGCCGTGAACCCGCGGGTCGGATGAAGGTAGGTCCAGCCCGCCCGCGGCGCCACCTTCGTGTCGGTCACCAGGTCGTAATACGTTGCCTGCCCTTTCCATTCACACCAGGACGCACCGTCAGCGCGACGCAGCGCCCCGGCGGCGAAGGCGGCCTCGGGCAGGTAGTAGGTCGGCGGGTGACTGGTCTCCAAGACCCGCCAGGCCTGCGTGGTCGAGGCGATCGTTCGGCCACCCAACTCGACGGTGATGGAACCTGCGAACTCCTCCAGCCTCGGCGGCCGCGGGTAATCCCACACCGACTCCTGTCCAGGCCCTGGTTTCTCGGGCGTCGGCCACGGTTTCACACCACCATTGTGCCCCGATTCACACAATGTGTGAGTCGCCGCGGGGCGGGTAGTCTGCAGCGTCGGGTCGCAGTCTTGCGGCGCTGGAGACGAAAGAGGGCGCTGTGACCGATAACACTGACTCGATTCCGCCGGTACACATTGAGCAGTGGCCGGGCAAGGCCTACCCGCTGGGCGCCACCTATGACGGCTCGGGCACCAACTTCGCGGTGTTCAGCGAGGTCGCCACGAAGATCGAACTGTGTCTGTTCGACGCAGACGACAACGAATCCCGGGTGCCGCTCAACGAAGTGGACGGCTTCGTCTGGCACGGTTTTCTGCCTGCCATCGAGCCGGGACAGCGCTACGGCTACCGGGTGCACGGGCCCTACGACCCGTCCGAGGGTCAGCGGTGTAACCCGAACAAGCTGCTGCTGGATCCGTACGCGAAAGCGATCGACGGCATATTCGAGTGGCACCAGTCGCTGTTCAGCTACAACTTCGGCGACCCGGAGAGCCGCAACGACGACGACTCCGCACCGAACATGCCGAAGTCGGTGGTGATCAACCCGTACTTCGACTGGGGCAATGACCGTCCGCCTGACCACCAGTACGCCGACACCGTCATCTACGAGGCGCACGTCAAGGGGCTGACGCAGTTGCATCCCGACATTCCCGAGCGGATGCGCGGCACCTACGCCGGCATCGCCCATCCGGTGATCATCGAGCACCTGAAAAGTCTGGGCGTCAACGCGATTGAGCTGATGCCCGTGCACCATTTCGCAAACGACTCGACTCTGATCGACAAGGGATTGTCGAACTACTGGGGTTACAACACCATCGGCTTTTTCGCCCCGGACTTCAAGTACACCTCAAGCAGCACGCCTGGCGGCCAGGTGCAGGAGTTCAAGACGATGGTCCGGGCCCTGCACTGCGAGGGCATCGAAGTGATCCTCGACGTGGTCTACAACCACACCGCCGAGGGCAACCACCTGGGCCCGACGCTGTCGATGCGCGGAATCGACAACGCCGCGTACTACCGCTTGGTCGACGACGAGAAGCAGTACTACCTGGATTACACCGGCACCGGCAACAGCCTGCACGTCGGTAATCCGCATTCGCTGCAACTGATCATGGATTCGTTGCGGTACTGGGTGACCGAGATGCATGTGGACGGGTTCCGCTTCGACCTGGCCGCGACACTGGCCCGTGAGTTCTATGACGTGGATCGGCTGTCGGCGTTTTTCGAACTGGTGCAACAGGATCCGACCGTAAGCCAGGTCAAGCTGATCGCCGAGCCGTGGGATGTGGGCCCGGGCGGTTATCAGGTCGGCAACTTCCCGCCACAGTGGACGGAGTGGAACGGGAAGTTCCGCGACACCGTGCGCGACTACTGGCGAGGCGAACCTGCGACACTGGGCGAGTTCGCCTCTCGGCTGACCGGCTCGGCCGACCTCTACGAGCACACCGCCCGGCGGCCGGTGGCGTCCATCAACTTCGTCACGGCCCACGACGGGTTCACGTTGCGCGACCTGGTGTCCTACAACGAAAAACACAACGAGGCCAACGAGGAAGACAACGACGACGGGGAAAGCCACAACCGATCCTGGAACTGCGGCGTCGAAGGCCCGACCGACGATCCGGAAGTCAACGCGCTGCGCGCCCACCAGCAACGCAACTTCCTTGCGACAACGCTGCTGTCGCAAGGGGTTCCGATGATCTCGCACGGCGACGAGCTCGGCCGCACTCAGAACGGCAACAACAACGGCTTCTGCCAAGACAACGAGATCACCTGGGTGCACTGGGATTCGATGGATACCGATCTGCTGGAGTTCACCCGATCTGTGTCCGCGCTACGGGCCGCGCATCCGGTGTTTCGGCGGCGCCGCTTCTTTCGAGGGGTGCCGGTGCGGCGGCGCGGCACGGAGGGGCAGCCCGACATCTCCTGGTTCCGACCGGACGGCTCCGAAATGAACGACGAGGACTGGGATTCGGGTTTCGGCAAGTCAGTCGCGGTCTACCTGAACGGCCTGGGTATCGCCGACCTCGACGCCCGCGGCCAGCGAGTGACCGACGACTCGTTCTTGCTGTGCTTCAACGCCCACCATGAGCCGATCGAATTCACGCTGCCGCCACAAGAATTCGGCCACACCTGGACATGCGTCGTTGACACCGCGGTCGCGGCTGGCAATCTCTTAGACCCGCAATCGACAACGGCCGACGGTGCTGTCCAGGTGGCGGCGCGGGCGATGGTGGTGTTGCAAGCCAGCGGCGAGTAGGACGCCGGCGCTAAGGATTTCCCGCTCAGCCGTGTGGCGCCTCGGAGATCTTGCTGTCCGGCTTGCCCAGCGTCTGGCAGAAGGTTGCGGCGGACAACCGGGTGGCGGTGATCTGCAGATTCGACGGGTCGGATCCACTCTTGTCCTTCAGCATCTTGCTGATCTCGTCGTTCTGCTTCTTCTCGTCCTGCGTGGTGAAGTCTTTGCACTTGGTGTCACCACCGGTGTTGACAATCTGCGAAGCCGAGCATCCACTGAACAGAACCGCGGCGATCGCGATCGCGGCCGGCGTCATTGCCTTCATCATGGGGCCCTTTCTTAGAACGACGTAGCAACTATTAATACACCGCGACGCGCTTTTTCATCCAGAGTCGGATGGACCCGGGCGGCGGCTGGTTCAGGTCGACCACGGCATCGCGTTGCGTGATCTCGACGTTGCCGACGCTCGCCAAGTCGAAAGCGATGCCGCAACTTTGCTCGGTCAGGTTGCGCCACCGACCGCGCGGGCCGCAGTGCGCGGGGCCCGCTGGCGAGCGATCAGCCCTTGCGGCTCTTGACCGCTTCGGTGAGCTGCGGCGCGACCTTGAACAGATCGCCGACGATGCCGTAGTCGGCGATCTCGAAGATCGGCGCCTCTTCGTCCTTGTTGACCGCGACGATGGTCTTCGAGGTCTGCATGCCGGCGCGGTGCTGGATGGCCCCGGAGATGCCCAGCGCGATGTAGAGCTGCGGCGAGACCGTCTTGCCGGTCTGGCCCACCTGGAACTGGCCCGGGTAGTAGCCGGAATCCACCGCGGCACGCGAGGCGCCGACCGCGCCACCCAGCGAGTCGGCCAATTCCTCGACAACACTGAACTTGTCGGCGCTGCCGACGCCACGACCACCGGCCACCACAATGGTGGCCTCGGTCAGCTCCGGGCGGTCGCCGGCGACGGCGGGCTCGCGGGAGGTGATCTTGGTGGCGTTCTCGGCGGGCTCAGGCACCTCGACGTCGACCTTCTCACCTGCGCCGTCGGATGGCTCCGCCTCGATCGCACCCGGCCGCACGGTGATCACCGGGGTGTCGCTGTTGGCCTGGCCCTCCACGGTGAACGCGCCACCGAAGATGGACCACACCGCCTTGTTGTCGGGCTGTACCTCGACCACGTCGACCAGCAGGCCCGAACCGATCCGGGCAGCGAGCCGGCCCGCGATCTCCTTGCCGTCGGCGTTAGCGGCCAGCAAAACGGCTGCCGGAGTTGCGGATTCGGCCAATGCGGCAAGCACGTCGACGGCCGGGGTGATCAGGTAGTTCTCCGCGTCGTCCGATTCCGCGACGTAGATCTTGGCGGCGCCGGCGGACTTCAGCCCGTCGATGAGCGGCTCGGCGGTGCCGGGCTTGCCGACCACGACGGCGGCCGGATCTCCCAAAACCCTTGCTGCGGTGATCAATTCGGAAGTGACCTTCTTGATAGCGCCTTCAGCGCGCTCAACGAACACCAATACTTCAGCCATGAGTTGTTCCGTGTCTTTCGGTTAAAGGTTCAGGTTTCAGATGATCTTCTGGCCGACCAGGTATTTAGCGATGTCGTTGCCGCCCTCGCCCTCGTCGGCGATCTTCTCGCCCGCAGTCTTCGGCGGCTTGGGCGTCGACGTCAGCACCTTGGAACCGGCGTTCGCCAGCCCGACCTCGTCAGCCTCGACACCGATCTCGGCCAGCGTGAGCGTGGTGACTTCCTTCTTCTTGGCGGCCATGATGCCTTTGAAGGACGGGAAGCGGGGCTCGTTGATCTTTTCGTTGACGCTGACCACCGCGGGCAGGGTGGCCTCGACGGTGAACACACCGTCGTCGGTCTCCCGCTCACCGGTGATCTTGTCGCCGTTCAGCGACAGCTTGCGCAGGTGAGTCAGCTGCGGCAGGCCCAGGTATTCGGCGATGACGGCCGGAACCGCGCCGCCGGTGCCGTCGGTGGCCTCGTTGCCGGCGATGACCAGGTCGGTGCCCTCGATGGTGCCTAGCGCACGCGCCAGCGCCCAACCGGTCTGCACCACGTCCGAGCCGTGCAGACCGTCGTCGAGCAGGTGAACGGCCTTGTCGGCGCCCATCGACAGCGCCTTGCGGATCGCCTCGGTGGCACGCTCCGGACCGGCGGTCAGCACGGTGACTGATCCTTCGGTACCGTCGGCGGCTTCCTTCTCGCGGATCAGTAGCGCTTCTTCCACGGCGCGCTCGTTGATCTCGTCCAGGACGGCGTCGGCAGCCTCGCGGTCGAGCGTCCAGTCGCCGTCCTTGAGTGTGCGCTCTGACCAGGTGTCCGGGACCTGCTTGATCAGGACCACGATGTTCGTCATGAGAGTGGCTCGTCCTCCTCGAGTGCGCTCTGCAGCCGCAGAACTTAGGTCACGTCTTGTGCGCACCGCACCCGCATGTTACTGGCTGGTAACTTAGTGTGGTTTGCTCCCCCACCATAGCGGGTCGTCCTGCAGGTTCTGCCCCCCGTGCCCCCACAAGCGGGCAGGCCCGCTGCCAACAACGCTGGATTACCCGAAGTGACGCATTCGCGAACACGTCGCCACGCGTTAGCCTGCCTATGCAATGAGCGCATTCACACCTGAGGTTCCGCGCACGCCCGCGGACGCCGCCCTGCCGTTGACCGGTGAACGCACCATCCCGGGTCTCGACGTGGAGAACTACTGGTTTCGCCGCCATGAGGTGGTCTACCAGCGGTTAGCGCAGCGTTGCGCGGGTCGCGACGTGCTCGAAGCGGGCTGCGGCGAGGGCTACGGCGCCGACCTGATCGCCGACGTCGCGCGGCGCGTGACCGCGGTGGACTACGACGAGGCGACCGTTGCGCACGTGCGCGCCCGTTATCCGCGGGTGCGGGTGATCCACGGCAACCTCGCCGAGCTGCCGTTGCCGGACCAGTCGGTGGACGTTGTGGTCAACTTCCAGGTGATCGAGCATCTGTGGGATCAACCACAGTTCATCGCTGAATGTGCCCGCGTCCTGCGGCCGTCGGGACTGCTGATGATGTCGACTCCCAACCGGATCACGTTTTCGCCGGGCCGCGACACCCCGATCAATCCGTTTCACACCCGGGAGCTCAACGCAGACGAGCTGATGGAGCTGCTGCACCACGCCGGCTTCGCGATCGACGGCGTGTACGGAGTTTTCCATGGACCGCGGCTGCTCGCGATAGACGCCCGGCATGGCGGCTCGATCATCGACGCCCAGATCGAGCGCGCGGTTGCCGATGCGCCGTGGTCGGAGGAGCTGCTGGCCGATGTCGCCGCGGTCGCCGCCGCGGACTTCGATCTCGTCGAAGCCGGCACCGATACGGCGCGGCATATCGACGACAGCCTGGACCTGGTGGCGGTCGCGGTGCGCCCCGCCGGCGACGATGATGCCGGCGCAGCCGGGATCGAGGCGTGGCGCAAGTGACACCGCCGTCTGAGAACACAGTCCCCGGGTTGTTCACCCTGGTGCTGCACACCCATCTCCCGTGGCTGGCCCATCACGGCCGCTGGCCGGTCGGCGAAGAGTGGCTCTACCAGTCGTGGGCGGCGTCCTACCTGCCGCTGCTGCAGGTCTTACGCCGACTGGCCGACGAAGACCGGCACCGGCTGATAACGCTGGGCGTCACACCGGTCGTGATGGCGCAACTCGACGACCCGTATTGCCTTGACGGGATGCATCATTGGCTGGCCAACTGGCACCTGCGCGCGGCCGAGGCCGCCAGCCTGCGCCCCGGTGATGCCACCGGCGGTCCGCCTGCCTCGGCCCCGGACGCTCTGCGCGCCTTCGGTATTCGAGAAATGGCGGAAACCGAGCACGCGCTGGAGGATTTCACCACCTACTGGCGCCACGGTGCCAGCCCGCTGCTGCGCAGACTGATCGACGCGGGTACCGTCGAGTTGTTGGGCGGCCCGCTCGCCCACCCGTTCCAGCCGCTGCTGAATCCGCGACTCCGCGAGTTTGCGCTACGCGAAGGACTGGCAGATTCCCGGCAGCGGTTGTCGCACAAGCCAACTGGGATCTGGGCTCCCGAATGCGCCTACGCCCCGGGCATGGAGCACGACTATGCCGCCGCGGGAGTCGGCCATTTCATGGTCGACGGCCCGTCGCTGCATGGCGATACCGCGCTGGGTCGGCCGGTCGGTGACTCGCACGTCATCGCGTTCGGGCGCGACCTGCAGGTGAGCTATCGGGTGTGGTCGCCCAAGTCCGGCTACCCGGGCCACGCGGCCTACCGCGACTTCCACACCTACGACCACCGCACCGGCCTCAAGCCGGCCCGGGTCACCGGCCGCAACGTGCCCTCGGACAAGAAGGCGCCGTATGACCCCGAGCGCGCCGAGCGTGCCATCGACAGCCACGTTGCCGATTTCGTCGATGTGGTGCGCCGCCGGCTTTCGTCGGAGTCGCAGCGCATCGGCCGGCCGGCCCACGTGGTGGCGGCGTTTGACACCGAGTTGTTCGGCCACTGGTGGTACGAGGGCCCGGCGTGGCTGGAGCGGGTGTTGCGGGCTTTGCCCGCAGCAGGGGTGCGTGTTGGCACGCTCAGCGATGCCGTCAGCGCGGGTCTCGTCGGCGATGCTGTGGAATTGCCGCCCAGCTCTTGGGGTTCCGGTAAGGACTGGCAAGTGTGGTCGGGCGACAAAGTTGCCGATCTGGTACAGCTCAACGCCGAGGTCGTCGACACCGCGTTGGCATGCGTCGACAAGGCGCTGACCCAGACGGCGTCGTTGGACGGGCCCATCCCCCGCGATCACATCGCCGACCAGATTTTGCGCGAGACCCTGCTCACGGTGTCCAGCGACTGGCCGTTCATGGTGAGCAAGGACTCGGCGGCCGACTACGCCCGCTATCGCGCACATCTGCACGCGCACGCCACCCGCGAAATCGCCGGCACCTTGGCAGCGGGTCGCCGTGCGGTGGCACAGCGCCTGGCCGATGGCTGGAATCGCGCCGACGGACTGTTCGGCGCGCTGGATGCCCGGAGGCTGCCGCGATGAGGATTCTGATGGTGTCGTGGGAGTACCCGCCGGTGGTGATCGGCGGACTCGGCCGGCACGTTCATCACCTGTCGACCGCGCTCGCCGCCGCCGGCCACGACGTCGTAGTGCTGTCGCGGCGCCCGCCGGACACCGACCCGAGCACCCACCCGTCGTCGGATGAAATCAACGAAAACGTCCGGGTGGTCGCGGCAGCGCAGGATCCGCACGAGTTCGCCTTCGGCACCGACATGATGGCGTGGACGCTGGCGATGGGCCACGCGATGATCCGCGCCGGGATCTCCCTCAAGCAACCGCGCAGCGACCAGCACTGGCGGCCCGACGTGGTTCACGCGCACGACTGGCTGGTCGCCCACCCCGCGATCGCGCTGTCCGAATTTTACGACGTGCCGATGATTTCCACTATCCACGCCACTGAGGCCGGTCGGCATTCCGGATGGGTCTCGGGATCGCTGAGCCGGCAAGTGCATGCCGTCGAGTCCTGGCTGGTGCGCGAATCCGACTCGCTGATCACCTGTTCACACTCGATGAGCGACGAGATCACCGAACTCTTCGGGCCCGGGCTGGCCGAGATTACGGTGATCCGCAACGGCATCGAGGCGGCGCGATGGCCGTTCGCACCTCGCAAGCCGCGGAGCGGCCCACCGGAACTGCTGTACGTCGGCCGGCTCGAGTACGAGAAGGGTGTGCACGAGGCGATAGCGGCGCTGCCGCGGGTCCGCCGGGCTCACCCCGGTACCACCCTGACCATAGCCGGCGAAGGTACCCAGCAGGATTGGCTCGTCGAGCAGGCCCGTAAATACAAGGTGCTCAAGGCAACTCACTTCGCCGGTCGGCTCAACCACGACGACCTGTTGGCCGCGCTGCATCGCGCCGACGCCGCGGTGCTGCCCAGCCACTACGAACCCTTCGGGCTGGCAGCGCTGGAAGCCGCTGCCGCGGGCACCCCGCTGGTAACGTCGAACATCGGCGGCCTGGGCGAAGCGGTGATCGACGGCGAGACCGGAATATCCTGCCCGCCAAGGGATGTAGCGCGGCTGGCCAAGGCTGTCATCGCAGTGCTCGACGATCCGGCGTCCGCCCAGCGCCGGGCACAGGCCGCGCGGCAACGCCTGACCGCGGACTTCGACTGGCACACGGTGGCCGACGAAACCACGCAGGTCTATCTGGCGGCCAAGCGTGCCGAACGCCAACCGCTGCCCCGGCTGCCCATCGTGGAGCACGCGCTACCGGACCGGTAGGCGGTGCCCGGCTTCATCGCCGAGCCGAGTCGGCGCGCAGGTACCGTCGGCGTCATGGGACTTGTGTATTCGAGCGTCATCGACGCACCGATCTATGAGGTATTCGACTGGCACACCCGGCCCGGCGCCTTCACCCGACTGACGCCGCCGTGGTCGCCGATGCGACTGATCGTGGAGGCTGATTCGCTGGAGAACGGGCGGGCCGAGCTCGGCCTGCCGGGCGGCCTGCGCTGGGTGGCCGATCACCAACCGGACGGCTACGACCCGCCGCGCCGTTTCGTCGACAGCATCGGCACCGACGGACTGGCGTCGCTGCCGGCCAGACTGGCGGTGCGTTGGCGGCACACCCACGACTTCGAAGAGGTCGACGGCCACCAGACTCGGGTCATCGACAGGGTTGCGACGCCGGTCCCCGGCGCCGCACTGCGGTCGATGTTCCGCTACCGGCACCAACAGTTGGCCGACGACATCGCCGCGCACCAAGAGGCGGCCGCCCACGGGTTGGCCCCGATCACGGTCGCCATCACCGGGGCCTCCGGGCTGGTCGGCTCGCAGTTGGCCGCCTTCCTGTCCACCGGCGGCCACCGGGTGATCCGGCTGGTTCGGCACGCTTCTACCAAACCCGATGAGCGGCAATGGGATCCGGACAGCCCGGATCCGGGCCTGCTGGCCGGGATCGACGCGGTGATCCACCTCGCAGGCGCCTCGATCGCGGGCCGCTTCAACGACGCTCACCGAGCCGCGATCCGCGACAGTCGGATCGGGCCGACGCGACGGTTGGCCGAGCTGATCGCGCAATCGAGCGATGCGCCCAAGGTGCTGGTCAGCGCGTCGGCCGTCGGCTATTACGGCTACGACCGCGGCGATGAGACGCTGACCGAAGACAGCGAGCGCGGCGACGGATTTCTGGCCGATGTGGTCGCCGACTGGGAGGATGCGACGATCCCGGCCGAGCAGGCCGGCGCCCGCGTGGTCCGGGTGCGCACCGGGATCGTGCAGTCTCCCGCCGGCGGGACGCTGCGTCTGCTCCGGCCGCTGTTCGCCGCCGGGCTCGGCGGTCGGCTCGGCAACGGTCAGCAGTGGTTGTCGTGGATCGGGATCGACGAGCTGGTCGACGTCTACCACCGCGCGCTGTGGGACACCGACCTGTCCGGGCCGGTCAACGCGGTCGCCGCCGATCCGGTCCGCAACGTCGAATACACCCGCGTGCTGGCCCATGTGCTGCACCGGCCCGCGGTGCTGCCGGTGCCGGCACTGGGACCGAAGGTCCTACTCGGCGACCAGGGTGCACGCGAACTCGCTCTGGCGAGCCAGCGGGTGCTGCCCGCGCGACTGCAACAGGCCGATCATCACTTCCGCCGGTCCACCCTCGAGCGCACTCTGCGGCACCTGCTGGGCCGCGGTTAGAGACCGCGCGGTGCCACCTTGACCGCGGCCGGTGGTGTTCCACCGTTGCAGAGCGTCGGAGCATGCGGACCCACCTTGCGAAAGGTGGCCACCAGAACACTTTGTTCGCGCTGCGCTGCTGTCACGGGCGCCGCTCCTCCTGCCGCTCGGGATCGCACTAACTATCGTCGCCGACGCGCGTCGTGGGCGTCACCCCAGGCGAGGTACTGCGCTGGCAAGCAGAAGAGATGTTCATTAAGTTAATCTTTAACCTTGTGAAGAGAACCTGGCTGGTCGGGCTCGCGTCTTTGCGTGTGCCCGGTGGGAGGTATGGGTGCGTGTGACTCCGAAGATGACTAGCTTGGTACTGACCCGAGCGTTCGAGAGGGGCCTATGTGGGTGAGGTGCGTGCACTCTCGTTAGCACCATCCGCGGCTCCTGCTGAGCTGGATCAGCAAATGTGGGCTGATCCTGAGCAGTTCGAGGTGTGGCGAATCGAGTTACGTCGAAAAGTCCTCGCCCACCTCAGCGAGTTCGTCGCCGGACGGTGCACCGCCGAGCTGGCCGAGTCGGGTGTGGACGTGGCTGGCGACATCCTGCTGAACTTCGTGGCCGGCGGGAAATGCCTGCGCTCGACCTTCATGTACCTCGGCTGGCTCGCGGGTTCCGCAGACAGCGACGAAGCGCTGTTCGCCGCCGCGGGATTGGAACTTCTGCACGCCTTCGCACTGCTGCAAGACGACGTGATGGACGCGGCGTCGTCGCGCCGCGGCCGCCCCGCCGCGCATATTCAATTCAGCCAATGGCACCGGAACCGGAAGCTATCCGGGCCGGCCGAACGATTCGGCGAATCGGCGGCGATCCTGCTGGGCGACCTCTGCCTGATCTGGGCCGAGCAGATGCTGCGCGAAAGCGGCGTGGAGTATCGGAGTCTGCAGCAGGCATGGCCGCGCTACGACGCGATGCGCACCGAACTCGCGCTCGGCCAATTCGCCGATCTCACAAGCGATATCCGCGATCTACCCTCGATGGACACAGTCCTGGACGTGGCACGGCGCAAGTCCGGCAACTACACCGTGCGCCGACCGTTGGAGATGGGCGCGGCAATGAGCGGCTGCAGCGATCGCACCATCTCGGGCTTGGGCCGCTACGGCGAAGCGGTCGGCGAAGCCTTCCAACTTCGCGACGACCTGTTGGGGGTGTTCGGTGCCGCGTCGGTGACCGGCAAGCCCGACGGCCAGGACCTCGTCGAACGCAAGGCCACCAGCGTCGTCACTGCCGCCTATCAGCTGGCCGATCCACTCACTCGCAGGCAGCTCACCGAACTGATGAGCACCGCTGAACTCGACGACGCCGCCATCGAGCGTTGGCGGACCCTGATCGTCACGACCGGCGCGGTGCAATGGATCGAACACGCCATCGGCGATCGCGTCTCCGCGGCGCTCCACGAGCTCGACCAGCTCCGGATCAGCGAACCGGTGCGGGCCGCGCTGACGAACATGGCCGCCGTCTGCACGGAGCGAACCGAATAATGCGCTGCGTGCAAGGCCCCAACAGCCGTGTCGTCGTCGTCGGCGCGGGCCTCTCGGGACTGACCGCGGCCCTGCACTTGGCCGGCCGGGGTCGTGAAGTGACGGTCGTCGAGCGGGAGAGCTGGCCCGGCGGGCGTGCCGGCCGCCTCGACACTCACGGCTATCAGCTCGACACCGGGCCCACGGTGCTCACGATGCCCGACATCATCGACGACGCCTTTGCCGCGGTCGGCGAAAAACTGTCGGATCGACTGGATTTGATGCCGGTAGATCCCGCGTATCGCGCTCAATTCGCCGACGGCAGCAGCCTCGACGTACACAGTGACGCAGACCTCATGGCGGATGCCGTCGAAGAATTCGCCGGCGCCAAGCAGGCCGACGGCTATCGGAAGCTGCGCGCCTGGCTGACGAAGTTGTATCACACCGAATTCAACGGCTTCATCGCCGAGAATTTCGATTCCCCACTGGCACTGGTAAATCCACAGCTGGCGAAGCTGACGGCCCTGGGCGGATTCCGCAAGTGGGACACCATGGTCAACCGCTACATCTCCGACCCGCGACTGCAGCGCGTATTCACGTTCCAATCGCTGTATGCCGGAGTTGCGCCATCCAAGGCGCTGGCGGTCTATGCGGTGATCGCCTACATGGACACCATCTCCGGGGTCTACTTTCCGCGCGGCGGAATGCGAGCACTGCCCGACGCGCTGGCCGCTGCCGCCGCCGATGCCGGAGTTCGATTCGTCTACGGCACAACGGTTACGGGATTGGAGCGCAACGGCAGCCGGGTGGCCGCCGTGCTCACCGACACCGATGAACGCCTCGCCTGCGACGCCGTGGTGTTGACCACCGAACTCCCCGCCACATACTCGCTACTGGGCCGACAGCCACGACGTGTCGGTCGCCTGCGACCGGCACCCTCGGCAGTTGTCGCGCACATCGGCCGGCGCCAGTCCGAGCCGACAGATCAGTCACTGGCACACCACAACATCATCTTCGGCGAGGAGTGGGACCAGACTTTCGACGACATCATCCGGGACGGCCGCTTGATGCGGGACCCGTCACTGCTCGTCACCCGCCCGACGGCCAGCGACCCCAGCCTGGCGCCGCACGGCCACGAATTGTTCTTTGTGCTCGCCCCCGCACCGAATCTAGACCGCGGTGTGGTGGACTGGTCGAAACTCGGCGAAAGCTACACCGAGCAGCTCATCGATACCGTTGGCGCACGGCTGATTCCGGGCTTCCGCGATGGCGCCGAAGTGCTCCATGTCGTCAACCCCGAGGACTGGGCCGCTCAGGGGATGATCGCCGGCACGCCGTTTGCGCTGGCTCACACGTTCGCCCAGACCGGGCCGTTTCGCCCGGCCAACACGGTGCGGGGCATCGACAATGCGGTGCTTGCCGGGTCGTCGACGGTTCCCGGCGTCGGCGTGCCCACCGCAATGATCTCCGGCCGACTGGCCGCCGACCGGGTCACCGGCAACGCCAATCAATCGAAGCAGACCCTGACCTCGGAAGCCGGCCAGTCATGATCCGCACCGAACTGAGCGCCGCAGGTATTGACGATCCGGACTTGCGTGAGGCATATCAGCGCTGCCGAGCACTGAACGCCGCGCACGGCCGTACCTTCTTTCTCGCCACCCGACTCCTCGCCCCGGATCAACGCCCGCCGATCCACGCGCTCTACGGCTTCGCCCGTTACGCCGACGACATTCTCGACGACTTCGATTCGTCGTTGGACACCCAGTCCCGGGCGGCGCGCCTGCAACAACTGTCCGAAGAGTTCTTCGCCGCCGACGAGCATCCGAGCAACCCGGTGCTGGCCGCGGTCCGGCACACCGCGCAGCGTTACGCGATCGGCGACGAACTGTTCGACGACTTCCTGACGTCCATGCGGATGGACCTCACGATCACCGACTATCCCGACCGCGACGCGCTCAACCGATACATGAAAGGGTCCGCGGAAGCAATTGGCCTGCAAGTGCTTCCGATCCTGGGCAGTATCGGCCCCGCAGACGAGGCCGCACCGCACGCCGCGGCGCTGGGCAGAGCGTTTCAACTGACGAACTTTCTGCGGGACATCGACGAGGATCTGGTGCGTGGGCGGGTTTACCTGCCGGCCGATGAACTGGCGTCCTACGACGTCGACCGCGAACTGTTGATGTGGTGCCACACCAATCGCACCACCGACCACCGGGTACGCACTGCGCTGGCCGACCAGCACGACATCGCCCGCGGCGTCTATCGCTACGCCGCTGACGGTGTCACCCTGCTGGAGCCGCGGTCGCGGCCGTGCGTCGCGACCGCATTGACGCTGTACGCCGAAATCCTCGACCGCATCGAAGACAGCGACTTCGCGGTGTTCAGCCACCGCGCCACGGTGGGCAACGGGCGACGACTGCGCGTCGCCGGTGCCGGTCTGATCCGCTCGTGGCGGGCACGGCGATCACATCCCGTCACCTCAACGGCGCCCAAATCTGGTGCAGCGTAGTGGATCGCTGGCAATATTTGATTGTGCTCGGTGCCTGCCTGGCGATCACGCTGCCGCTCGAGATCTTTCGCCCCGGCGTGTACCGCCAGGCGTGGCGCACCGCGCGCGCTGTGTTACCAGTTGCCGCCGCGTTCGTGCTGTGGGACGAAGTAGCGATTGCCGCCCATATCTGGACCTACAATCCCACTTACGTCACCGGCGTGGACATCCCTTTCCACATGCCGATTGAAGAGGTCTTGTTCTTTCTGGTGATTCCGTTGTGCGCTTTGCTGACCTACAACGCGGTGAGCGCCATCCTGCGACGGGCCAATCGCCGATGATGGGCCTGGGTTACACCGTCCCTGCCGTGGTGTCGGCGCTGGCCGTCTGCGTACTCGAATTGATGTTGTTGCGCACCGGCCTTTTTCGACGTCCGGCTTACTGGCTGTCGATGGTGATTGTGATCGGTTTCCAGATCTTGGTCGACGGCTGGCTGACCAAACTGAGCGCCCCGATCGTGATCTACGACAACCGGCAAACCAGTGGTATCCGATTCCCGTTCGACATCCCGATCGAAGACTTCCTGTTCGGTTTTGCCTTGGTCACCGCAGTCCTGCTGCTATGGGAGCGACAACGTGAACATCAGTAACACCGGTCTGTCCCGCGAAGACGTGCCGGCCGCTTTCGACGTCGGCGCTTCGACCTACGACCGCCTCGTCGGTACCAGCCCGGGATACCATGCCCACCTTCGACTTTCGGCACAGCGATTGCGGCTGCCCCACGAGGGGCGCGGGCTGCGATTACTGGACGCAGGATGCGGCACTGGCGCATCGACGGCGGCGCTGCTCAGTGTTGCCCCGCGCGCCGACATCGTCGCGATCGACGCGTCAAAAGGCATGCTCGACGAAGCGAAGAACAAGTCGTGGCCTCCGTCGGTCCAATTCGTGCACACGCCCGTTGAAGGCCTCGCCGAGAACGGCGTCGTCGGTCCCTTCGACGGGATCCTGGCCGCGTATCTGATCCGCAACCTGGCCGATCCCGACACCCAACTGAGGGCTCTGCGCGACCTGCTGGCGCCCGGCGCCACTCTGGCGGTGCACGACTACTCGGTGCGCGACTCGCGCGCCGCCACCGCAGTGTGGAACGCGGTATGCTGGGGCATCATCATCCCCTCGGGATGGTGGCAAACTCGCGACGCGACCCTGTATCGGCATCTGTGGCGCAGCGTGCTGACATTCGACGGCGCAACACGTCTGCGGCAACGGATGCGTGACGCGGGTTTCGTGGCGGTGCACAGCGAGACCATGCCCGGCTGGGAGACCCACATCGCACACACCTTCCTCGGCGACGCGCCGTCATGACCGATCGGCACCGCCGCACATTCCCGGCACCGCAGGGCCTGCCCAGCGCCACCGCGCTGTCGTCGCAGCCGCGAGCCGTCGTCGTCGGTGCAGGCATCGCGGGCCTGGCCGCAGCCACCGGTCTGGCCGAACGCGGCATCGGCGTCGACGTCGTCGAACGCCAGGAGTATCTCGGCGGACGGGTCGGCGCCTGGACCGAGCAGGTGGACGGCGTAGAACTCGCCATGAACCGGGGTTTCCACGCTTTCTTCCGGCAGTACTACAACCTGCGGGCACTCCTGGGCCGCGTCGACCCCACGCTGTCGATGCTGACCGCGGTGGACGACTACCCGCTCGTCGACGGCGCCGGTCGCCAGGACACCTTTCGCGGTCTCCCCCAGACGCCGCCATGGAACGCGCTGGTATTCGCCCTGCGCAGCCCCACTTTTCGATTCACTGACCTGCTCAGGATCGACGCCGGCGCCGCCGCACCGCTGGCCGCGGTGTCGCTGCCGGATATCTTCGACCGCCTTGACCACCTCGACGCCGAGACGTTCCTGAAGAGCATCAATTTCCCCGAGGCGGCCCGACATCTGGCCTTCGAGGTCTTCTCCCGCAGCTTCTTCGCCAGCCCCGCCGAGCTGTCCGCCGCGGAGTTGGCCACCATGTTCCACATCTTTTTCCTCGGCTCCAGCGAGGGCCTGATCTTCGACGTCGCCAACTCCAACTTCGACACCGCACTGTGGGAGCCGCTCCGACAGTACCTCGTCGGCCTCAGAGTCCGCTTCCATCAAGGCATTTCGGTATCGCGCGTCAGCAGCGGCGATGGTCAGACGTTTCGCGTCCACACCGATGCCGACGATCAACTCGACGCCGATGCCGTCGTCCTGGCCACCGACGTCGCCGGACTGCAACGGATCGTCGAGGCATCACCGGGTCTCGGCGACGACCCGTGGCGGGCCCGAATCAAGCGGCTACGCACCGCCCCGCCGTTCCTCGTGCAGCGGTTGTGGCTGGACCGCCCGGTGGCCGTTGGCCGGGCCGCATTTTTGGGCACCTCCGGCCACGAGCCGGTCGACAACATCAGCGTCTTGGACCGCTATGAGCGCCAAGCCGCCGACTGGGCCCAGCGCACCGGCGGTTCCGTGGTCGAGTTACATTCGTATGCGGTTGAATCCGCTCAGCCGCACGATGCGATGCTCGGTCAACTGCACACCCTGTACCCGGAGACCAAAGGCGCGCGGATCGTCCACGAACGCATGCTGCAGCACCACGATTGTCCGCTCTTCGCACCGGGAGCCTACCCACACCGGCCCAGTGTGCTCACCCCGCAGCCGGGGCTGCTACTGGCCGGCGACGGCGTACGCATCGACTTACCGGTCGCACTGATGGAACGTGCTGCCACCACCGGCTGGACGGCCGCCAACGAAATACTGCAGCGATGGGGCCTCACCGGCCACGAGCTGTGCACGGTCCCCACCCAGGGCCGCTCGGCACTGCTACGCCATCTCGCCGGCCGAGGGAGGCTTTCGCAACGATGAGCATCCGCGACACCGTACGACGCCGCTGGCCGAAAGATTGGCCGCTGCAGCCCATCCCGCCAGGTCACTGGTCGGAGCAGCGTCCGACCTACCGCGACGCGTCCCCGGCGATCATCAAGGCGGCGCTGGACCGGTCGCAACGCCGACCGACAGGCAACTGGTACACCTTCGCCGCGAGCCGCGACGTCCGCAGCGGTAAACCGCTCGGGTTCACCGTCGCTGGTGTCGAGTTGGTCGCGTGGCGCGATCAACAGTCCCGGCTGTGCGTCGGCCCGCGCAGTTGCCCCCATCTGGGCGCCGACCTGGCGACGGCTACGATCCACAACGGCGACCTGATCTGCCGATGGCACGGGCTGTGTCTCGGTCGCGACACCGACGAATACCGTTGGCGGCTCCTGCCAAGCTGCGACGACGGCGTGCTGGCATGGGTCCGCCTCGACGCCGTCGGAGGTGAAGACCCGCTGGATTATCCGGTGATCCCGACCCGGCCGACCGGCGACACGTTGGACGCCGTGGCGGTAATGGTCGGAACCTGCGAACCATCCGACATCATCGCCAACCGGCTCGACCCCTGGCACGGCGCGTGGTATCACCCCTACTCGTTCACCAAACTCGAAGTGCTCAGCACTCCCACCGAGGCGACGGACAGCTTCCTTGTTGCGGTGACATTCCGGATCGGCCGTGTCGGCGTACCGACTGTGGCTGAGTTCACCAGCCCGGAAGCGCGGACCATCGTGATGCGCATCGTGGACGGCGAAGGCGTGGGCAGCGTGGTCGAAACTCATGCCACTCCAATCGGTTTGGGCCCTGATAAGCTGCCACAGACCGCGGTGATCGAAGCGACCGTCGCACATTCCGAGCGGACTGGGTTCCGGCGCGCACTGTCCGCCGCTCCGTTGATCACACCGCTCATGCGGATAGCGGCGGCCCGGCTGTGGAAGGACGACCTCGCTTACGCCGAGCGTCGCTACCAGCTGCGGGCCGGCATCGCGTAGCAGCTAGGACGGCGCCGCTGTGTCAGCGCCGCTTGCTCTCGCCGTGATGTCACGGGCGATACCGGCGAACACCGCGTCGCGTAACAACGTCGACACCGCCCAAAATGCTTCTCCAACAATGCCGTAGGGCTGAAACAACACCCGCTGGCGAAAAAGGCAATGACCGTTACCCGAGGCGCAGACCGACAGCTCCAGCCACAACCGTCCGGGTAGCGAAACGTCAGCCCGCAGCCGCAAAAGCCGCGGCCGATCGACATGCTCGACCCGCCACCAGTCCAGCGCCTCGCCGGGGTGAAGTTGACGCGGTCGCTGTGAACGCTTCTGGCCGTTGCCGTTTCGACCGGTCCAGCCGCGCAGCGCCCACGTCGGTGGCGCTGCCGACCAGCCGTGCTCGGCGCCGATCGACTCGAACACCCGCCACAGCGTCTCGGCGTCGCAATCGACACGTCGTTCCGACACCCGCTCGTGCAGCGAACCGCCGGCCCAAGCCGGATCCGTGGGTAACGGCTGCGACGGGGCTTCGTCGCCACCCGGGCGCGACCACCGGGTGGTCAGTACCCTCTCACGAGTCCGCTCCAGCGCCAGTTCGACGGCGTCCTCGTAGTGCGTCAAGCCGTTCTCGGGGTCGGGGATGTGATTGGCGATGTCGTGCTCGGTGCACACCACGTCGTTCTCCAACGACTCCATCAGCGAAGAGACCAATGATCGAGGCAGCGGGGTGATCAGCTTCACCCAATGCGAGGACAGCAACGGCGTGAGAACCGGCACCGGAATGGCGATGCGCCGTTTCAGGCCGGCGATCGCCGCGTACTTCCGGATCATCTCCGTGTAGGTGAAGGTGTCAGGACCGCCGATGTCGAAGGCCCGACTGACATCGGCCGGTAGCTCGGCCGCCTTCGTCATGTAGTAGAGCACGTCGCGGACCGCAATCGGCTGCACCTGAGTGCGCAGCCAGCGAGGGGTGACCATCACCGGCAGCCGCTCGGTGAGGTACCGCAGCATCTCGAAACTCGCCGACCCCGCTCCGATGATGGCCGCGGCGCGGAGTTCGGCGGTGGGAACTCCGGAGTCATGAAGCAGGCGGCCGACTTCCGCGCGCGACGCCAAATGGTCGGACAGGTCCTGGTGCTCGGGGATAATGCCGCCGACATAGACGATGCGGATCAGGCCCGCTTGCGCGGCGGCGTCAGCAACGATCGAGGCGCCCCGCGCGTCGACGTCGACGAAGTTCGCACTCAGCATCGAGTGCACCAGGTAGTAAAGAACCTGCTGCCCGTCGAGCGCTCGTCGCACCTTGTCGGCATCTGTCACGTCACCCTGGACGACCTCGACAGCGTGACGCCACGGCACGCCGTCGAGCTTTTTCGGCGTACGGGCCATCACCCTGACCTCGTGACCGGCAGCCAGCAGTACCGAAACCAGGCGTACTCCGAGGTAACCGGTGGAGCCGAGCACTACGCACCGCATCGCTTACTCCTTGCCTTGCGCAGAGCTTCGTCACGGCGACGATCGTCGCGGCGATGGGCACCGCAGGGTGGGTGTACCCGGTTTCGCGAAGCCGCTTCGGCGTCCGGGACGGTCGACCTGCATCTCCTCCGAATTATCAGTAGTTAAATTTATAGTCACATCTTCTCAAGTGGGGAGCGGATTCACACTGCTGCCAGGCTTGATCGAGGTCACGACCGAATTGGTACCCGGCGCCCGGGTGTGCCCGCCTCCCGGTCACCCCGCGACGACCTCTCGCCCAGATTGCTTCGGCGACTCGCCGCCACCCCGTAACCAGCAATGCCGCGCCGCTCTGGTCTCCCGCGACGGCATCGGTCAGGCCGAAGACGGGATGATCTAACGGTTCGTTTTGACGCCGCCGCACTCGCGATCTCATCGAAGATCGCGAATTCCCAACACCGTGACAGGAGTCGTCGTAGCAACCGACGGCACCCTTCAACAGACAGTCGATACCACCATGGGTATGGCACCCGCGTAGCATCGCTGATCCAGGTGGTTTTCGATAGCCTGGGTCCAGAGTCGCTAACTAAGGATGCAGTCAGGTGACTGAGCGGGGCACAAGTCCACCTCCCAGCAGACCACAGCTGGAAAAGCTGATGTCGGCAGACATGCGGGCAGTCACGGCTCAATCCGACCGGATTGGTCGCTACTTCGCGCGCCAGCACGACGTGAGCGGCAACGACTTCCACGCATTGCTGCACGTCATGGTCGCCGAGACGGCGGGAACGCCGATGACCATGGCTCAGCTCCGTCAGCGGATGGACGTCTCACCGGCAGCGATCACCTACCTTGTCGACCGGATGATCGACGCCGGCCACATCCGGCGCGAATCTGATCCTGCTGATCGGCGCAAAACGCTGCTGCGCTACGAAGCCAGCGGGATGGACCTGGCGCGCGAATTTTTCACGCCACTCGGCGTGCACCTCCGTGCCGCGCTCGCAGGGCTGCCCGACAAGGATCTTGCCGCCGCGCATCGGGCCTTCAGCGCCATGATCGCTGCAATGTCCGTTTTCGAGGACGAGCTCGTGGCGCAGCAGAAGGCGGCATCGGCGGCGCGCGACACCCAGCGCGCTACCGCTGACCTGCAAGAAATCTAAACCGGTGTGAGGCCGATGTGGCGTAGCGCCAAAACATCCGCGGCACCGGCGCCATGCAAACAGATCCGTAATTCGTCGATAAAATGTTGCAGCCAATCCACCACCGCCGCAGTCGATTCGATCGCTGCGGCCAGCAGCGGGCGGGCGACGGCCACCACGTCTGCCCCCAACGCGAGCGCTTTGGCTGCGTCCATGCCGGTGCGGATGCCACCGGAGGCCACCAACGGGATGGCCGGCAGCACCCCGCGCACTTCCACGACGGCCTGAGCCGTCGGTATGCCCCAGTCGGCCAAATCGGGGAACCGGACCTCGCCATACCGGACCAGTTGCTCCACCCGCGACCACGACGTCCCGCCCGCGCCGGCAACGTCAATCGCGGCCACCGGCAATTCTTGCGATCCCATCGTCAATTCCGTGACCGCCGAGGCGCCGATACCGTGGCCGACTTCCTTGAGCAGAACCGGATATTCCAACACACCAGCGATTCGACGCAGTCGGTCGAGCGATCCGGAGAAGTCGCCGTCGCCGTTTCGCTGCACCGCCTCCTGCAGTGGATTGGTGTGCACCGCAAGCGCATCCGCGCCGACGCGAGTGAGCGCATTCGAAATATCCTGGACAGCAGCAGTAGTCAGTTGCGCCAGCCCAATATTACCGAACAGCAACACATCCGGCGCGACGTCTCGAACGGTGAAACTGGATGCGGCCTGCTCCCCCAACGCGCTGTCCAGCATGATGCGTTGCGAGCCGAGCATCATCCCGACACCCATTTGTTGCGCGGCCGCGGCCAGATTCTTGTTGATCGTTCCCGACAGTTCGGCGCCGCCAGTCATTGCACCGATCAATATCGGCGCCCGCAACGGTGCGCCCAAGAAGTGGGTGGACAGGTCAACGCTGGCGAGGCTGGTCTGAGTCAGCGCGTTGTACGGAAGCCGGTAACGCTCCAGCCCGGTCGTCACCCCGGTATAGGTGACCCGCTCGTCGAGGCACACGTCGATGTGGCGTCGTTTGCGCGTGGTGATCCCGTCGGTTGGCACGGCACCTGCCCTCCTCATAATCCTCAATCGACCGGCGGCACAGGTAGCTTGCACGATGCGAGATGGTTCTGATAACTCCGCATTGCCTCGATCAGCGCGGTGAACACTCGGCCCGCCGCGTGCAGGTCGGCGTCGGGCAAGTCTGCCATCGCCTCATGAGAATGGCTTCCCAGCGGGGCAAAGAACGCCCGTGCAGTTGCCAGCCCGGAGTCCGAGTGACGCAAGATCACCTTGCGTCGATCGGCGGGGTCGGACTCCCGGGTGATGTGACCGGATGCCATCATTCGATCTACCAGGTAGGTGATCGCAGCGCCAGACAATCCCATCCGCTGACGTAGTTCACCGGAAGTGACTGGCTCTCCGGCGCTTTCGGCCACCATAACGTGCAGCAGTGCCCGAAAGTCAGTGGGCCGCACGTCATGTAACGCCGCGAAGGCCCGGCCGATCTGCTCGGACTCGGCCGTCATCACCCGCAGATATGCGAAGATCTGCTGCTCGAGTGCGGCTCGGCCGCCCGTGATCTGTTCGGGGCCCATGACGAAGACCAGCTTATCGGTATTGTGCCATTACTTCAGTTGATTAATACTTAATTAACTGAAAGACTTGGTCGAGCCGAAGGGACTTCAGGTGAACAGACAGACACTGGCCGCAACGACTCTCGCCGTCGGCGCAACCGCAGGTATTGGCAGCATCGCCAGCCAACCGAGAATCACCCGGTGGTACTCCCGGCTCGAGAAACCGCGCTACGTTCCACCCAACGGGGTATTTCCCGTCGCGTGGACCACGCTCTACGGAGACATCGCGGTGACTTCCGCGACCGCCATCGACCGCCTGCGTTCAGCCGGCCGTCACGACGAAGCCCGCAGCTACACCGTCGCGCTGGCCGCCAATCTGATCCTCAATGCCGGCTGGAGTTGGCTGTTCTTCAAGTACCACAAGCTGGGCGCCTCAGCGCTAGGAGCAGCCGTACTGGCCGCCAGCAGCGCCGATCTGGCCAGGCGAACCGTTGCCGCCGACCCCCGAGCCGGCGCCGCGCTGATTCCTTATCCGCTGTGGTGTACCTTCGCCACATTGATGTCAGGGCATATTTGGGTTCTCAACCGCCGATCAAACAGGTGAGCCGCTGATGGCCGCGTTGTTGTGGTTCCGTCGCGACCTCCGATTGCGTGACCTTCCACCGCTGCTACGAGCCGCCGCCGACAGCGACGATGTGCTGGCGTGCTTCGTGCTCGACCCGAAACTGGAGGCGTCATCGGGCAGCCGGCGGATGCAGTTTCTGTGCGACTCGCTGTGGCAGCTGCGTGCCGACCTGGACGGTCGCCTGCTGGTGACGCGGGGCCGGGCAGAGGAACGAATCCCGGCCCTGGTCAAGGAGATCGACGCGCCCTCGGTGCACATCTCGGAGGACTTTTCACCGTACGGCCGGCGACGCGACGACCGGGTGCGCGAGGCGCTGGGCGACGTGCCGTTGGTGGCGACGGGGTCGCCGTATTTGGTGTCACCGGGGCGGGTGACCAAGGACGACGGCGAGCCCTACAAGGTGTTCACGCCGTTTTTCCGCCGATGGCGCGACATCGGCTGGCGGCCGGCGGCCCGCACCGGGGCCAAGGCCGCGAGCTGGGTCGATCCCCGACAACTGGGCAAGTGCGCCAAACCAGTGGAGATTCCCGACCCAGCAGTCGAGCTAGACCATCCCGCGGGCGAGGAAGCGGCGCGACGGCAGTGGAAGAAGTTCCTGGACTCCGGACTCGAAAACTACGGCGACGACCGCAACCGGCCGGACCACGACGGTACGAGTCGAATGTCGGCGCATCTCAAATTCGGTACGATTCACCCCCGGACGATGGCCGCCGACCTGGACCAGTCGCGCGATGGCGCGCGAGCGTATCTGCGGGAGTTGGCTTTTCGCGACTTCTACGCCACGGTGTTGCATCACTGGCCCGACAGCATCTGGCGGAACTGGAACCGCGACTTCGACTCCATCGAGGTCGATGACGGGACGGAAGCCGAGAAACGCTTCGAAGCCTGGAAAGCCGGCAAGACCGGTTTCCCGATCGTCGATGCTGGCATGCGCCAGCTGAGCGAGACCGGCTTCATGCACAACCGGGTACGGATGATCGTCTCGTCGTTCCTGGTCAAGGACCTGCACCTGCCGTGGCAGTGGGGAGCGCGGTGGTTTCTCGACCAACTTGTCGACGGTGACATGGCCAGCAACCAACACGGCTGGCAGTGGTCGGCCGGATGCGGCACCGATGCGGCGCCCTACTTCCGCGTGTTCAACCCCACCAGACAGGCCGAGAAGTTCGATCCGGCAGGTGATTACGTCCGCCGCTGGGTCTCAGAACTTGCCGGCGCCAAAGACGTCACGTTGACCAAAGGAGACCGGCCGAGCGACTACCCCGAACCCATGGTCGACCACACTTCGGAGCGCAGTGAAGCACTGCGCCGCTACCAGAAGATGAGCTAGCGGGCGGCTTTCTTGCGCTCGATGTCGGCCAGCGCGGCAGCCAATTCGGCGCGCCGGGCGGCCGAGGTTTCCCACGCCAACTGGCGGTTCTTGACCACCTTGGCCGGGGCCCCGACCGCGATCGAGTAGTCCGGCACCTCACCCCTGACGACGGCGTGTGATCCCAGCACGCAGCCCCGCCCGATCGCGGTGCCGCGCAGCACCGTGGCCTTCACCCCGACCCAGGTGTCGGGTCCGATCCGCACCGGGGACTTGACGATTCCCTGGTCTTTGATCGGCAGCGTGATGTCGTCCATGCGGTGGTCGAAATCGCAGATGTAGCACCAGTCGGCCATCAACACCGAGTCGCCGAATTCGATGTCGAGGTAGCAATTGATGACGTTGTCACGGCCCAAGACCACTTTGTCGCCGAATCGCAGTGAGCCCTCGTGGGCACGGATGGTGTTCTTGTCGCCGATGTGGACCCAGCGCCCGATCTCCAGCTGCGCGAGTTCGGGAGTCGCGTGGATCTCGACACCCTTGCCGATGAACACCATGCCGCGGGTGATGATGTGCGGGTTGGCCAGCTTGAACTTCAGCAGCCGGAAGTAGCGCACCAGATACCAAGGGGTGTAAGCGCGGTTGCGCAGCACCCATTTCAGCGAGGCCGGCGTGAGGAACTTGGCTTGCCGTGGGTCGCGCAGGTTCGAGCCCCGCCAGCGGCGGTGGATCGGGGCGCCCCACATGCTCGTCATGGGCGGAAAGCCTAGACGATGCGCACCCCAACGGTGGGCGCAGGAGCCGGACCATCAACGGACGCACGGCCGGGCAATAGGCCGTACCTGAGCTGGCACAGGTTACCCTCGGCTGTACTCGATGTCTGCTGATGGCCGCCGCGCCGCCGCGTTCCGGGAAGGATTGGGAACCCACACCGTGTCATGGCCGATTGCCCTCCGTGCACTGCGGCATTGGTCATCGATGGTGTCGGCGATCCTTCTTACCGCAGTCGCAGCGGGATGCGGCAACACCGACGCTTGGGTCGACACCGCGCCGGCCGAGGGCTGGCCCGCGCAGTACGGCGACGCCGCGAACAGCAGCTACAGCGCCACACCTGGCGCCGACCGGCTGAGCCTGCGCTGGACTCGGTCGGTCAAGGGGTCGCTGGCGTCGTCCGTGGCGCTCAGCTCGCGTAATTGGCTCGCCGCCAACGCGCAGACGCCGGGCGGCTGTTCGCTGATGGAGTGGGAGAACGACCACAACGGCCGGCAACGGTGGTGCACCCGGCTGTATCAGGGCGGCGGCATTTCCAGCCCTCTGTTCGACGGTTTCGACAACCTTTACGTAGGCCAGCCCGGGGCCATCCTGTCCTTCCCGGTCACCCAGTGGATTCGTTGGCGACGGCCGGTGATGGGATTGCCCTCCACGCCAAGGATTCTCGGGCACGGTCAGGTCTTAGTGGTCACGCACCTGGGCCAGGTGCAGGTTTTCGACGGCCATCGCGGCACGGTGGTCGGCAACTCGGTGGACCTGGTGGACAACGTCGACCCAAGCGACTTCACCCGTGGGCTTGCGGACTGTGGACCGGCCAAGGAAGGGTGCCCGGTGGCGGCCGCACCGGCGTTCGCCAAGGAGAGCGGGTTGGTGGTGATCGGCCTGTGGGAACCGGGTGCGCCGGCGCCGGGCCTGGTCGGGCTGAAGTACCACCCCGGCCAGAATCCGCTGCTGACCCGGGAATGGACCAGCAATGCCGTCGGCGACGGTGTGCAGTCCAGCCCAGTGGTGTCCAGCGACGGCTCTACGATTTACGTCAACGGCCGCGACCAGCGACTGTGGGCACTGCATGCGTCCGACGGCAAGCCGAAATGGTCGGTTCCGCTGAAATTTTTGGCGCAGACGCCGCCGTCGGTGACGCCGGACGGATTGATCGTATCGGGCGGCGGCCCCGACACCCGCCTGGTCGCGTTCACTGATGTCGGCGACCATGCGCACGAGGTGTGGCGACGCAACGACGTCAGCCCGCTGTCGACGTCGAGCCTGGCTGGAAGTGGAGTCGGCTACGCCGTGGTGACCGGTGGGCCGGGTGAAGGTGCGCGGGGCATGACGCTGCTGGTCTTCGATCCGGGCAGCGGCCGAACGCTCAACAGCTACCCGCTGCCGGAGGCGACGGGTTACCCGGTGGGCGTCTCGATCGGTCGTGATCGCCGCGTCGTCACCGCCACCAGCGACGGCCAGGTGTACAGCTTCGCCCCGAGCTAGCCGCTCTTGATCGCCAGCGGCGGGATGGCGTTGCGCGGAACGTGAACCTGGCTAGCGCCGGCCAATGACGGCAAAAGTTCGCCGGGCGCGAAGTAGAAAATCAACTCGTCGTCGGTGATCGCAAAGTTTTGATAATGCGAAGCATCCAGTCCAGACCCGGGCGAAATTACGGCACCGAGTCCGGTTTGCTTTCCGAGCTCCCGTTGCACGATCGGGAAAATGGAATCGAGCGGCTTGGTGTTCGGCGCGAAAAGCGTGTCGAAAGTGATGGCCTTCTGCCCTGCCAAGTCGTAATTGAAGCCCTTGTAGAAAGTCGACGGCCGCGGGCCACCGAGGTCTTCGAAGACTTTGAGCACGACGCTACGGGTTCCGCCGGGCGCCTGGCCGGAGTGGTACTGCTCCGAGCTGACATCCATCTGGTAGGGCACATCACGCGGGCCGGAGGTCTGCGACGACGTCTGGGCGACGTTGATGAAACCGTCCCGATTCTGGCCGAGGAAATCGGTCAGCGACTGGTCTGGATAGTCCGCCGGGAATGTCATGTTCACCGTGTAAGTGGACGTGACCGTGTGCACGTTGCAGTTATCGTCGCCCTGGAGCGTGCCGCCCAAGCTGACGCATGCCGAGTCCGCGGCTGCGACCGCGCCGCCGGACCAGCTCAGCAGGGCTCCGGCCGCTATCATCGCGGCCGACATCATGTTGCGCATCGGTCGACTCGTCCTCGCAGACTCGGAACGGCTGACATGCCGTCCCGCCAGCGTACCTGGCCCCCTCCGGCCGAACTGCAGATGTCGCTCTGCAGAGCGCCTGCCCGGGTCCGTGAGAACAGAGCCGTGAGGTCAGTCCACACGTTGCTGACATCCGCCGCGATCCCGGCGCCGTCGAAGGCCGAGACCAGGTCAGTCCAGAGGTTGCTGCCGTCGGCCAGGGCACCTGATGCGGCTGTGCCCGACAACAGGTCGGCCAGGTGGTTGGTGGGCTCAGCAGCTGCGAAGGTAGACGCCGACCCGCTGCCGCCATAAAACTTCACGAGGTCGAACAGATAGTCGCTGCCTTGCGCGTCGGCCGTCGCGAGATCGTTACCTTCGACGTAGGAGCCGTCGTAGCTGCCCGCACCTGCGGCGTCGCCGCCGGCCAACGCGGGTTCGCCGTTGCCGAACATCACCGTGTAGTCGAAGTTGCCCGGGTTTGCGGGGTCGGTTGTTCCAGCCAACTCATAACTTTGGTCGCCGAAGACGAATGCCGTGTTGTCCGCCGAGCTGCCGGCCGTGTCGGCGTTAGTGGCACCGGCAACCGCCGTAGAACCGGTGCCGTCCACGCTGGCGTAGTTGTTGGTGCCGAAGGCATAGGCGGCACAAGATCTAACACAGAGATAACGGCCAGTCGACCGTCGCCCCGGCGGGCATCGTCAGCGCGACGGTCGGCAGATGAACACTGTCCTGCGCGCTGCCGCACCCGACCCGATCCGAGTGATCACCACTGCCAGCGACTGAACACCCCGCAGAGTCAATCGTTGGCGCAGTGCATCGGGATCGACGTCCACACCGCGGACCAGGATCTCCAGCACGCCGCAATGCAGTGCCGACAACGCTTGCCTGAGCCGGCGCTCGTCGAACCTCAACTGCTCGAGGACCTCGAAGCCACGCACGCCCGACGGCAACTGGTCGCCGGACAGGTAGGCGATCATCGGGTCGAGTTGCCACAGCCCGTGCCGGGCGGCGAAGTGTCGAACCAGACCGGCTCTCACCACCGCCCCGTCGGGGTCGATGATCCACCGGCCCGCCGCTTGCACCGGACAATCGTCCGGCTCGGCGTCGGTGACCTGCTCAGCACGGTCCAGCATGCTGGCCCGTCGGCGTACACCCGGCTCGGTCAGACCCGTCGACCACAGGCAGGCTTCTCGCACCGAGCCGCGATACGAAGTCACCTCGATCTCGCCGTCGAACCCGAGTTGCGTCAGCGCATCGAAATCGACTCCTGGGGCGCATTTAACGACCAGGTTACGGCTCCGATAGGCCTCGATCAGCTCGTCCAGGGCGGGCTGGTAGTCGCGCGGATCGAACCGCCGCCGACCGCCGCTTCGTCGTGCCGGGTCGGCGATCACCACCGTGCCGCGGGTGATCGGATCCAGCGCGTCGGCGCGGCAGAGGTCGGCGGTACCGCCGAGGTTGTGCCGAGCCATCGCCAGTCGGACCGGGTCGATGTCACTGCCGACCACCCGAGCGGCCGATCCGCGCAGCGCCGCCAGCTCAGTGCCAACTGAGCAGGTCACGTCGTGAATGACATTGCCGTGCAGACGCTTAGCCCGATGCAGGGCGACCGGACCGGCGCTGGCCTGCTGCAGCGCATCGTCGGTGTACAGCCAATCCTGAGTTCCGGGCAACTCGGCGAGCTTTCGTAGCGCGCGCCGGCGCAGCAGCACCGTCTCCACCAACACCGGTGTGCGGTCGCCGAATTGCGTTCGTAGCGTTGCGATATCACCGACGCGGTCGGTCAGCGGAAGCGCTCCGACCACAGCCAGCGCAGCCGAGCCCTCGTCCGACGCCAGGTAGGCAACGTCGTCGAGACCGAAGTTCAGGACGGCTTGATCCCGGTGATCTCGACGTTGTAGAACCAGTCCTTCGGTACCAGGTGGCGCCAGAGGGTGGCGTCGGCCCAGCTGAGCACCTTCCAGCTGGTAAACGCGAAGTTGGCCCACGCCCAGCCCAGCTTGTCCGACTGCACCGCGTATTCGAAGGTCCGCAGCGGCCAGCCGAGCATCGCCGCGGTGAACTCGACGGTGGCGGTGTCGACATCGACGGCACCGGCGGCTCTGGCCATCTGTTCCAAACCGGCCGGGGAAAACGTGTGCAGGTCGACGATGGACTCCAACGCCGCGGCGCGGGAGGACTCGTCGAGCTCGGCCTGCGGACGCCGCCAGCTGTCGAGTCCGGGCAACTTGGTGGCGTTCGTCGCGACCCGCCAGGTCAGCGTCGACAGCGTGCGCGCGTAGCCGTTGCCGACAGTGGTCGGCTCGCCGGCGAACACGAACCGGCCGCCCGGCCGCAGCACCCGCAGCACCTCACGCAGTGTCAGCTCGACGTCCGGAATATGGTGCAGCACAGCATGTCCGACGACCAGATCGAAGGAGTTGTCGTCGTAGGGGATGCGCTCGGCGTCGGCGACCCGGCCGTCGATGTCCAATCCCAGCGACTGCCCGTTGCGGGTCGCGACCTTGACCATGCCCGGTGAAAGGTCAGTGACCGATCCTCGCCGGGCCACCCCCGACTGGATCAGGTTCAGCAGGAAAAACCCGCTGCCGCAGCCCAGTTCGAGGGCATGGTGGTAGGGCAAACGGTGAATCTCGTCGTCGGGAACGACGGTGTCGAAGCAGTTCCGGGCGTAGTCGATGCAGCGCTGGTCGTAGGAGATCGACCACTTCTCGTCGTAGTTCTCCGCTTCCCAATCGTGATAGAGGATCTGGGCCAGCTTGCTGTCGTGACGCGCGGCCTCGACCTGCTCGGCGGTGGCGTGCGGTTGCGGCGCCGGATCGGTACTGGTCATGGTCGCCCAGCCTATCGGCCGAGCGGGCCGGCGGGCATCCTGGCTCTGGGTAGCCTCCAGTCCCCTGCCGCGGCGGCGGTCTCAGGTGGATTCCAGGAGTTGTCTGAGACCCGCGATCGCCAGGTCGAGTTCGAATTCAAACTGGTCGTCGGGTGCCTCGGTCTGTACGGAAGCGAGGATTCGGCGCAGGCCGGGGAACTGCTCGGCCGTGGCGCGGCCGAGCACATCCGTGAGCTCCGCCTCCTGGGGATACCTGCCCTGATGCTGGATTTTGACCAGATCGATGTTCGCGTGCGTCATCGCCACATTCGAGATGAGAGATAATCCTCGGCGAGCGAGGGTTTCGTCGAACCCGGCATCGAACAGTGACTGGACAACGCGCTCGGTCAGTTTCATCGCGGTTATCCCCGCCATGCCGTGCAATTGGACGTAGGTGGTCGCGACGCCGACCTGCACCGCGCCGTCGCGGAACGCATGTGCCCACGCGCGCAGCACGGCTTGCCAATCCGCATCCGGCAGGTCGATGTCGGCAAGTTCGGATTCGAAGAGGTCGGCGACGACGAGATTCAGCAGGCCCTGCTTGTCACCGACGTGGTGGTGCAACGCTTTTCGACTGACGCCCAGGGCGTCGGCGATGGCCTTCATCGTCAGCTGGTCGCGTGGCACGCTGCGCGCCGCGGCAACGATTTGCTCGCGGCTGATCTGCGGCGGGCGACCACGGCGCGGGGATTGCGCAGCGCTGGTGTCGACCGGTTGGTGGGCTTCGGTTATCAAACGCGTATATCACGTTGTCGGGCTGACGGTGACACTGACGGTGCTTGCACCACTATCGGAGGCGATGACCAATTCGGCGGCGTTGGGCGCTGACACGACTTCGCCGCCGGTGACTGCCACCGCGTAGCCGTGCGGGAATTCGACGGCCGGCACCGAGATGGTGGTCTGTGACCCGGCGGCGAAGCTGCCGAGTCCGTCGGGCGCTTCGGTGGAGTAGCTGAATTGGAAGACACCGTTGGCAAACGAGTACGAGTCCGGGGTGCCCGAGATGACCTGCGGATATGGTGAAGCCAAGGTCTCCAGAGTCGCGGTGTTGACATTGTCGCCGGTCGGCGCCTGGGCGAGATCGTAGACCAGCGACTCGATGCTCGAGGGGGACGCGGTGGTGGTGATGTCGTTTTGGCCGGTGAAGGCCCACTCGGTCCAACCAGTCAGATCCTTGTTGGCGTCATCCATGATGCTGCCGATCGTCGCCTGGTTGTCGGTAGCGCCGAATTCGGTCATGAATGCCGGGATATCATGCGCCTGAGCGTATTCCAAGGCGTTCTGCACTGAGCTGGCCCCGGTGTAGTCGTGGAACGACAGCACCGTACCCGTGGCGTTGACGGTGCCCAGGCCGATCGGCAGACCTTCAGTGGTGATCGCGTCGGGTTCGAAGAAGATCGGTGTGGTCGGGTCGACAGACCGAATCGCCGAGGACGCTTGGTCATAGAAGGGGGTCAATTCCTGGGCGTCGAAGAATTGGCTGCCCAGCAGCGTCGAGAGCGTGTCCGAGCCCGGTGAAGGTTCGTTCATGATCTCGATGCCGGCGATCGCGGGGTTGCCGTTGAAGGCGCTGGCGAGGTACTGCAGCATCTGCGAGTAGTCGTCCTCGAGCCCAATTCCGTTCGGCGCGTCGCTGTTCGACCAGAACGAATCCCACGCCTGGGTCTCTGCGGGGTTGAAGAATTCCATGTACGGGAAGGGCAGGGCGGGATTGGCCGCCCCGTTGGATTCGGTCGCCCACGCGGGTGCGCCTTCGCCGCCGAATTCGGTGCTGTAGCCATCTTGGTGCACGTCGAGGATACTGACGATCCCGTCTTGGTGCAGGGTCTGGACGGTCGATTCGATCGAGGCCAAATACGAGGTGTCATACACACCGGGCTCGGGTTCCAGTGCAGCCCAGTCGATTCCGAGGCGCACTGCGTTAAAGCCGTTCTCCGACAGGAACTGGGCATCGGCGCTGTTGAATCCGGCGCCTTCGGGTGTGTAGGGCGGGACCTTGATCACCAGGTTGGTGCCGTGCAGTAGCACGACCTGTCCGGTGCTGTCGGTCAGGTAGGTGCCGGTCGTGGTCAGGGGCAACACCGCGCCGACGTCGGTGTTGGTTCCGTTGTCGGGGATCGCGGCCTGGGTGGATGTGGGCGCGGATTCACCCGCGATCGTCCCGTAGCCGCCGGCTGCGCCGTGGTCGCCGAACACCCCGCCGTTGCCCCCGGCGCCGCCGAGCGCCGGCAGCACACCGGAGCCGGTGGCCGCCCCGCCGTCGCCGCCATTACCGCCGTTGTCGAACAGGCCGGTGGCCGCCCCGCCGTCGCCGCCGGCGCCGCCGGTCACTCCTTCTCCGCCGTTGCCACCGTTGCCACCGTCGCCGAGCACCGTCCCGCCAGCCCCGCCGGCACCGCCGGCGCCGCCGTCGGCTCCGGCGCCACCGTCGCCGCCGTCGCCGTACAGACCTGCAGCCCCGCCGGCACCGCCGACGCCGGCGGCGTCGGTGGCCCCGTTACCGCCGTCGCCGAAAAGCAACCCCCCGTTGCCGCCGGTGGCTTCGGCCAGGGTTCCGCCATCGACGCCATTGGGGCCGTCGCCGATCAACATGCCGCTACCGCCGAAGTCGGTCCACAGCGTGTTCACGTTGTCGTCGAACTTGATCCCGGCCGCGCTGGTGATCCACTCCTGTTCCAGGGTGTGCAGCACCGAGTCGAACGAAGCGGCCGTCGCCGAATCCGACACCGCCGAGGCTGACGCACTGCTACCGGCCAGATCCGCAGCGGCCGCGCTGACCGCACCCGTGTCCAGCCCCGCGGTACCCAGGTCGAGGGCCGACAGGCCCGCCGCGGGATCAAGGCCTGCAAGCGCGTCTGTCGCACCCGTCAACGCCGAGGTGATCGCAGTGACGACCGGGTCCGCCACCACGTCCCCGATATCGGCGTTAGCCGACGGCGTCGCAGTCAGTGGTATCAGACCGAATGTCAAAAATGCACCCGCAGTGGTGCGTACGCCCCGCACACGACCGCGAGCCCTTGCTACCTGACGACGACCGTTGTTCGATGCGATCATCACTGTGCCTACTCTCAGGTTTGGACTCTGTCTAGGCGTTGGTTCGGATATCTACCGGGTGGGAATTATTTTGTCAATGCCGATCTCAGAACCGCCCATGTTACCGGCGCAGCCCGCTCGGGGGCAGGGATAAGACCAGTTCAACACGCCATCAACCGGATAGCTCGGGCGCCACGCGAAGTCAGCGTGGCACTCGACGAGAAGCATCTCATCGTTGGTGATTAATCTCAGGCTTTTCTTGGACAAGACGCTCCGCGAGCAGACGCGGGGCAGGCGGATACCTGCCGCTGCCGCGACGAAGCCCTATGTCGCCTCAGCTGCGGGCTGGGTGTCGGGTGCGTCGAACACTTCCAGATAACGCCGGCGCTCAGCATCCCATCGTTGCGTCGGCGCAACCCGGTAGACGTCGTCGAGGCCGGCCTTGGCCGCGGCGAGCGCGGATCGCGGGGTGTCGCCAAAGCGACTCGCCCACGTCGCGGCTGCGTCGAACACGCCGTCGGGAGCCACCATCTCGTCGATCAACCCCAGCTCCTTGGCCTCCTCGGCGCCGAAGAACCGGCCGCTAAACACCATCTCCTTTGCCTTGCTGATCCCGACCATGCGGGCCAGCCTCGCCATGGCGTCCCCGTCGGGAACCAGCCCGGCCAGGATCTCCGTCGCACCGAACCGGACGTTGTCCCCGCTCACCCGCCAATCCGCAGCCAGTGCCAGTCCCAGCCCGGCGCCCAGCGCGTATCCGGTGATCGCGGCGACAGTGGGCTTGGGAATCGCCGCGATGGCGTCGACGGCGGCGCGGTGCACGCGGATCCAACTCTCGGCTTCCGGCGCGGTCAGCGTGCGCAGCTGCGCCATGTCGTCACCCGCGGAGAAGATCTCATGGCCGCCGAACAGGATGACAGCGGCGATGCCATCGTGACGGCCCACCTCGTCCGCGGCCTGCTCGATCTCGCGGTACACCTGCCGCGTCAGCGCGTTGGTCGGCGGTCGCGAGAGCACGACGGTCCCGATGCCGCGACGGTCGGCGTCCAGATGGACGTGGACGAACTCGCTCAATTCCGCCATCGCATTCCGCCGGCCTGGCGGGACCGGTGATAGCGATCGGAGTCGAAGAACTCGAAAATCCAGTTTTCGCCGTCGATGTGGACGTTTGGCTGGACGGTGACGATCTGACGCTCCACCGCCAGCACATCAGCCACCGGGTGCCCGATCAGCGAGTCCAGCTGGGTCCAGGTCGGCGGCAACAGGAAGCAGCGGCCGGCTTCGAAGTCGGCGATGGCGGCCTGCGGCGTCGTCCACTCCGCGCGATCGGATTCGGTGTTGTCGCCGTCGGCCCGCTGCCCAGCCGGCAGGGCACCGACGAAGAAATACGTGTCGTAACGACGGGTGCGCTCGGCTTCGGGCGTGACCCAGTTGGCCCACGGCCGCAGCAGATCCGAGCGCAGCACCAGGTTTTCCCGGCGCAAAAAGTCGGCGAACGACAGCGTCCGGTCATCGAGGGCGCGGCGGGCGTCGGCGTAGACCGAGGCGTCGCGGACAACTCCGTCCGGGTCGTCGGCCCGGCCCGCGAACAACACCCCGGACTCCTCGAACGTCTCCCGGGCCGCCGCGCACACCAGTGCCGTGGCCAGTTCGGTGCCGGTACCGAACCGCTGCGCCCACCATTGCGGCGGCGGTCCGCTCCACGCGATATCGGCGTTGCGGTCGCGGTCGTCGACACCGCCGCCAGGGAACACCATGGTCCCCGGCGCGAACTCCATCTTCGAGTGGCGCCGCATCAGGAAGACCTCTAGACCTTCTGCGCCCGCCAGACTTTCGCGCACCAGCATCACCGTCGCAGCCGGGCGCACCGGCAACGGGACAAATGTGTCGTCACTCATGAACGCCTCCGATGTGCCGCGCGGGTGCGGGTACGACGGGCGAAGTAACGCCCGTCGATCACGTCCACATCGATCGACTGACCGAACGCCGCGGACAGGTTTCC
Organism: Mycobacterium sp.; assembly: GCF_039583785.1. GTDB lineage: Bacteria > Actinomycetota > Actinomycetes > Mycobacteriales > Mycobacteriaceae > Mycobacterium. The sequence continues at coordinate 79,286 of NZ_JAVKSG010000001.1, read as the reverse complement.
TGCGGTCAGCACATCAGCCAGCAATCCCGCTGCGACGACCCGCCCCTCCGACAACAGCATGCAGTGACTGAAGCCGGGCGGGATCTCCTCGACGTGGTGGGTGACCAGGACCAGCGCGGGCGCGTCGGGATCGGCGGCCAGGTCGGCCAGCCGGGACACCAACTCCTCGCGTCCGCCCAGGTCGAGGCCGGCGGCGGGTTCGTCGAGCAACAGCAGCTCAGGGTCGGTCATCAGCGCACGCGCGATCAGGATCCGCTTGCGCTCACCCTCGGACAGGGTCTCGTAACGGCGGTCGGCCAGATGCTCAGCGCCCAAGCTCTCCAGCATGTCGACGGCGCGGTTGTAGTCGACGTCTTCGTAACGCTCCCGCCATCGGCCCAGCACCGCGTAGCCGGCCGAGACGACCAGGTCGCGCACCACCTCGTCGCCGGGTATGCGCTGCGCCAGCGCCGAGGAGCTCAGACCCACCCGTGAGCGCAGCTCGGACATGTCGACCCGGCCGAGCCGCTCCCCCAGCACGTGGGCGACCCCCGAGGTGGGATGCTCGGCCGCCGCGGCGATGCGCAACAGCGACGTCTTGCCGGCGCCGTTCGCCCCGATGATCACCCAGCGTTCGTCGAGCTCAACCGACCAGGTCACCGGACCGACCAGGGTGTGGCCGTCGCGACGCAGTGACACGTCGGCGAAGTCGATCAGCAGATCGGGGTCGACTGCCTCACCAACGTTTTCGGCCATCCGACCATCGTGCCGTACCGCGGCGCCACGACGGCTGCCGGGCTACCTCGCCTGACAGCTGCTCGGCAGTTATTCCGTTTCGATGTCGACGCGGCTCACCACGCCGTCGAGCGCGTCGGCGGCCTCGATCTCGCCGCGCGTCACTCCGAGCAGGAACAGCACGGTGTCCAGGTAGGGGTGGCTCAGCGACGCGTCGGCGACTTCGCGCAGTGCGGGCTTGGCGTTGAACGCGATGCCCAGGCCGGCGGCCGACAGCATGTCGATGTCGTTGGCGCCGTCGCCGACCGCGACCGTCTGCGCCATCGGCACCCCGGCCTGACTCGCAAAGTCGCGCAGCGCCTTGGCTTTTCCGGCCCGATCGACGATCTCGCCGAGCACCCTCCCGGTAAGTTTGCCGTCGACGACCTCGAGCACGTTGGCGGCGACGAAGTCCAGCATCAGCTCGTCGGCCAGCGGCTGGATGACCTGCCGGAAGCCGCCGGAGACCACACCCACGTGGTAACCCAGGCGGCGCAGCGTGCGGATGGTGGTCCGCGCACCGGGAGTCAGCTCCACGTCGTCGGCGACGTCGTCGAGCACCTCGGCGGGCAGGCCGGCCAGCGTGCCGACCCGCTGGTGCAGCGACTCGGCGAAGTCCAATTCGCCGCGCATGGCGGCGTCGGTGATCGCCTTGACAGCGTCTTCGGCGCCCGCTCGCGCCGCGAGCATTTCGATGACTTCCTGCTGGATCAGCGTCGAGTCGACGTCGAACACGATGAGCCGCTTGGCCCGACGCGCAATGCTGTAGTCCTCCAGCGCGACGTCGACGCCGACGTCGGCAGCGACCCGCGTCAACATCTCCTGCAGCTGTCCCCCGACGCCCGACGGCACGGAGACCCGAAGCTCGAGACCCGTGACGGGATAGTCGGACACACCGCGGATCAGGTCGATGTTGACGCCCAACGACGCGACCTCGCGCGCGACGGCGCCGAACGCCTCAGCGGTGATCGGACGGCCCAGCACCATGATCGTGTGCGTCGGGGGTTCGCGGATGATCCGCAAATCGTCGCTGCGCTCGATCGTGACGTCCAGCCCTACCGAGTGAATGGCAGCCTCGACTTCGTCCCGAAAAGCCTTGCCGTCAAGGACCTTCGATGGCGCCGTCACCAGCACACCCAACGTGAGCCGACCTCGGATCACCACCTGCTCGACGTTGAGCAGCTCGACGTTGTACCTGGAGAGGACTTCGAACAGCGCTGACGTCACGCCTGGTTTGTCGTGACCGGTGACGGTGATCAGTGCCGACACCTTGCGGGGGCTGCTCACCCCAGATGGCCTCCGCGATAAGGCATTACGTGCGGACGTTGATGTCGTCGGCCCGGGCGACGTCGCCGTCCGACCGAAACACGTGAGACTCTGCGCGGATCCGCTCGATCATGTGCGGGTAGTGCAGCTCGAACGCGGGGCGCTCGGACCGGATGCGCGGCAGCTCGGTGAAGTTGTGTCGCGGCGGCGGGCAACTGGTCGCCCACTCCAGCGAGTTGCCGTAACCCCACGGGTCGTCGACGGTGACGACCTCGCCGTAGCGCCAGCTCTTGAAGACGTTCCAGACGAACGGAAGCATCGAGATACCTAGGATGAAGGCGCCGATCGTGGACACCACGTTGTAGGGCTGGAACCCGTCGGTGGGCAGGTAGTCGGCGTAACGACGCGGCATGCCGATGTCGCCCAGCCAGTGCTGGATCAAAAACGTCGTGTTGAAACCGATGAACGTCAGCCAGAAATGCAGCTTGCCCAGGCGATCGTCGAGCATCCGGCCAGTCATCTTCGGGAACCAGAAGTAGGTGCCGGCGTAGGTGGCGAACACGATCGTGCCGAACAGCACGTAGTGGAAGTGCGCGACCACGAAATAACTGTCGGTGACGTGAAAGTCCAGCGGCGGGCTGGCCAGCAGCACGCCGGTCAGACCACCGAGCAGGAAGGTGACCAGGAAGCCGAGCGAGAACAGCATCGGTGTCTCGAAGGTCAACTGCCCCTTCCACAAGGTGCCGATCCAGTTGAAGAACTTGATGCCGGTGGGCACCGCGATCAGGTAGGTCATGAACGAGAAGAACGGCAGCAGCACCGCGCCAGTGGCGAACATGTGGTGCGCCCACACCGCGACCGACAGGGCGGCGATCGACAGCGTCGCGTAGACCAGCGTGGTGTAGCCGAAGACGGGTTTGCGGGCGAACACCGGGAAGATTTCGGTCACGATGCCGAAGAACGGCAGCGCGACGATATACACCTCGGGATGTCCGAAGAACCAGAACAGGTGCTGCCACAGCAGGACTCCGCCGTTGGCCGGGTCGTAGATGTGGGCGCCCAGTTGCCGGTCGGCGGCGAGGCCGAACAGCGCCGAGGTCAGCAGCGGGAAGGCCAGCAGGATCAATATCGAGGTCACCAGGATGGCCCAGGTAAAGATCGGCATCCGGAACATCGTCATCCCGGGTGCCCGCATGCAGACCACCGTGGTGATCATGTTCACCGCGCCGAGGATGGTGCCCAAACCGGCGACGATCAAGCCCACGATCCACAGGTCGCCACCGACGCCCGGCGAGTGGATCGCATCGCTGAGCGGCGTATAAGCGGTCCAGCCGAATTCCGCCGCGCCCCCCGGGGTGATGAAACCCCCCAGCACAATCAGCGCGCCGAACAGGAACAGCCAGAACGAGAAGGCGTTGAGCCGCGGGAACGCCACGTCCGGCGCGCCGATCTGTAGCGGCAACACCAGGTTGGCAAAGCCGAACACGATCGGCGTCGCGTAGAGCAGCAGCATGATCGTGCCGTGCATGGTGAACAGCTGGTTGTACTGCTCGTTTGATAAAAACTGCAGTCCGGGTGCGGCCAATTCGGCCCGCATCAACAGCGCCAACAACCCACCGGTGAAAAACATGGCGAAGCATGTCACCACATACATCATCCCGATCATCTTGTGATCGGTGGTGGTGATCAGCTTGTAGATCAGATTGCCCTTAGGACCTGTGCGCGCCGGGTACGGGCGACTGGCCTCGAGTTCTCCCAGCGGGGGCGCTTCGGCAGTCAAGAACTCCTCCAAACGTCGAGCAGGGCAACCGCGGTCACTGGGTAGCGAGTCTAGCCTCTGCACGGCCGCGGCGACGGCCAGGTCCTACAAACTGTCGTAATAAGCGGATGCACACTTGTGCCCGGACTCGCCGGACGCGGCTTTACCTGGCCGGATGTTAACGTCGGAGCCGTGCCGATCAGGGGTGTACGACCCGCTCTCGCCGCTGCCGCCACGGCAGCCATCTGCGCCGTCGGCTGCAGCGGTTGCACCTCGGATTCATCCGGCGGAAACAAGTCGTCTCAGTCCTCGGTGATCACCAGCACCACCCAAATCGCCGGCGCAGGCGTACTGGGCAACCAACGTCGACCAGACGAGTCCTGCGCCCCCGAACCCGCCGGCCTCGACGCCCCGGCGTCGCCGCGCATCGCTCACAACGCGGCCGGCGTCCAGCCCGACACCGCCGAGGTCCCCGACGACCCGCAGCGCATCATCGTGCTCTCCGGCGACCAACTCGACGCGCTGTGCGCGCTGGGTCTGCAGTCACGCATCGTCGGGGCGGCGCTGCCGGACGGCTCGTCGGATCAACCGTCATACCTGGGCACCGTCGTGCACGAGCTGCCGGGCGTGGGCACCCGCAGCAACCCCGACCTCGGCGCCATCAAGGCCGCCAAACCCGACCTGATCCTCGGCTCGCAGGCCCTGACGCCGAAGCTGTACGCCGACTTGGCGGGAATCGCGCCGACGGTGTTCACCGGCGCACCCGGGGCCGCATGGCAGAACAACTTTCGCGGAGTCGCCGAGGCAACCGCTCGGACCGATGCCGCCAACGGTGTGATCGACCGCTTCACCACCATGGCCCACGACGATGGCGCCGCGCATGACGCCGCCCACTACCAGGCGTCGGTCGTGCAGTTCACCGAGAACGCCGTGCGGATCTACGGGGCCGACAGTTTCCCGGGCAGCGTCTTGACCACCGTCGGCATGGATCGGCCTGCGGCGCAACGGTTTACCGACAAGACCTATATCGAGGTGGGCAGCACCGACAACGACCTTTCGGGCAACGCGAACTTCGCGGCGGCCGATGCCGACGTCGTCTACGTGTCGTTCGACTCGGCGGCCGCCAAAGACCGCGCGCCGACCATCTTCGACAGCGACGCGTGGCGCCGCCTGTCGGCCGCCCGCGACAACCGGGTCTTCGTGGTCAACAACGAGATCTGGCAAACCGGCGAAGGCGTGGTCGCCGCCCGCGGCATCATCGACGACTTGCGCTGGATCAACGCGCCGATCAATTAGCTCTCGGTGTGAGGTCCACCTCACTCATCGAAATGCATAGCTTGCCTATGTTAATATGGGTGGCGTTCAATGGAATTCGACACGAAATTTCGCGCACTGCAGAGGATCGCTGATGAGCACCGTTTCCGCCTACGCCGCTTCCGATAAGTCGGGGCACCTGACCAAGACCACGATCGAGCGCCGCGACCCCGGCCCGCACGACGTCGCTATCGACATCAAGTTCGCCGGCATCTGCCACTCCGACATCCACACCGTCAAAGCCGAGTGGGGCGTCCCCAAGTACCCGATCGTGCCCGGCCACGAAATCGCCGGCGTCGTCACCGCCGTCGGCGCGCAAGTCACCAAGCACAAGGTCGGCGACCACGTGGGCGTGGGCTGCATGGTCAACTCCTGCGGCCACTGCAGCAGCTGTAGCGCCGGCCTCGAGCAGTACTGCAAGAACGGTGCGACGTTCACCTACAACGCCAAAGACAAGGACGGCACGATCACCCAGGGCGGCTACAGCCAGGCCGTCGTCGTCAACGAGAACTTCGTCGTGCGCATCCCCGATTCGCTGCCGCTGGACAAAGCGGCGCCGCTGCTGTGTGCCGGTATCACCCTGTTCTCGCCGCTGCGGCACTGGAAAGCCGGGTCCGGTACGCGGCTGGCGATCATCGGCCTGGGCGGCCTGGGGCACATGGGCGTCAAGCTCGGTGCCGCGATGGGCGCCGAGGTGACCGTGCTGTCGCAGTCGCTGAAGAAGATGGAAGACGGTCTGCGCCTGGGCGCCCAGCACTACTACGCCACCGCCGACCGGGACACCTTCAAGAAGCTGAGGGGCAGCTTCGACCTGATCCTGAACACCGTCTCGGCGAACCTCGACCTCGGCGCCTATCTGGGTTTGCTCGACGTCGACGGCACGCTGGTCGAGCTGGGCATTCCCGAGCACCCGATGGAAGTGCCGGTCTTCCCGCTGGCGCTGGCGCGGCGCAGCCTCTCCGGGTCCAACATCGGTGGCATCGCCGAGACCCAGGAGATGCTGGACTTCTGCGCAGAGCACAACACGCTGCCCGAAATCGAAGTCATCGCAGCGGATTACGTCAACGAGGCCTACGAGCGGGTGCTGGCCAGCGATGTGCGCTACCGCTTCGTGATCGACGTATCGACTCTGTGAGTTGGGCCCTCAGGACCCCGGCGTGCCGGCCTGGTCGCCGATGCCGGACAGCGGCCAACCGGCGGCGGCCAGTCGGGCGGCCACCCGCGCGATGTTCTCCGGGCCCGCGTCGTAGTGCGTCACGTCGGAAATGAAGTCGGCGATCACATCGCGGTCGATGTCGTTGTCGGACAGCTCTTCTTCGTCGATCGAGTCGACCACCTCGGTGATCTCTGCCTCGGTCAGCGGCGTGCTGCGCAGCAGCGCCAGTAGCGCGACGCGGTCGGGCCCCGGGACGCCGTCGGGGTAACCGACCTGCAGCCACGTGATCACGGAGCGGAAGAAGTTGACCGCGGAAGCTGGGGTAATCGCCACCGCGCCAGTGTCGTGGCTGTGTGGTCAGCATCGCCACTTTCGCGCCCGCCTGTGTGCACAATTCATACGCCGTTCATGACACGTCTGTACACAGCTGAACCTCCTTGACCCGCAGTCTTTCTGAATTTTGCTTGGCGATTCTTGGTCACGCTTTGGTTGCGTGAAGGTTCGAACGATTATTCTCAAGTATTCGCGCCATTGGTCGACCGGCATCGCCACGGCGGCCGGCGAGAGCCCTCAGGGCCGACAGTAGGCTCGGCGCTCGCTACCTGCCCGTCCTTGACGGTTGCGCGATGGGCACAGACATCGATTGGATACGAGACCCGGGACGAAGCATCGGCAATTGAATGCCCTGCCCTGTGCGGGTCTTCGACACCGCGCACCGCGACGACGCTGCGCGGTGGCTAGCCGCTCTGGCCACCGCCGGCCAGCCATCGATCGCGCCGACGGTGCAGGCCTATGTCGGCGGATCCGCCGGTGCAGCGACCAGCATCGCAAAGCTTCTACTGGTCAAGCGATTTCGCCGGTAACCACCGCATCCAGACCGAGTTCACCAATCAGACGTTGCCGGGTCAGCGGCAGGGTCAGAAGTTCCAGTCCTCGTCTTCGGTGTTGACGGCCTTGCCGATCACGTAGCTCGAACCCGAACCCGAGAAGAAGTCGTGGTTCTCGTCGGCATTCGGCGACAGGGCCGACAGGATCGCCGGGTTGACGTCGGTTTCGTCACGCGGAAACAGCGCCTCGTAGCCGAGGTTCATCAGCGCCTTGTTGGCGTTGTAGCGCAGGAACTTCTTGACATCCTCGGTCAGGCCGACCTCGTCGTAGAGGTCCTGGGTGTACTCGACCTCGTTGTCGTAGAGCTCGAAAAGGAGTTCGTAGGTGTACTCCTTGAGTTCGGCCTGCCGGGCCGCGTCCTCGCTCGCCAGGCCCTTTTGGAACTTGTAGCCGATGTAGTAGCCGTGCACGGCCTCGTCGCGGATGATCAGCCGGATGAGGTCGGCGGTGTTGGTCAACTTGGCCCGACTCGACCAGTACATCGGCAGGTAGAACCCGGAGTAGAACAGGAAGCTCTCCAGCAGCGTGGAGGCCACCTTACGCTTGAGCGGATCGTCGCCGCGGTAGTAGTCCATCACGATCTCGGCCTTGCGCTGCAGGTTCGGGTTCTCCTCCGACCAGCGGAAGGCCTCGTCGATCTCGACAGTCGAGCACAGCGTCGAGAAGATCGAGCTATAGCTCTTGGCGTGCACCGACTCCATGAATGCGATGTTGGTGTAGACCGCCTCCTCGTGCGGCGTCAGCGCGTCGGGAATCAGGCTGACGGCGCCGACCGTGCCCTGGATGGTGTCCAGCAGCGTCAGCCCGGTGAACACCCGCATCGTCAACTGCTTCTCGCCTGCTGTCAGCGTCCCCCAGGACGGGATGTCGTTGGACACCGGCACCTTCTCGGGCAGCCAGAAGTTTCCGGTCAGCCGCTCCCAGACCTCCGCGTCCTTCTCGTCGTGCAGACGGTTCCAGTTGATCGCGGAGACCCGGTCGACCAGCTTCATTCCATCAGTCACCAGAACCCCACTTCACCAGGACGGATTGCCGACGTTACGTAGGCCACAAACACTACCCCTGGGGTACGACATGGCAACGCAACACAAGAGGTTGTGTTCTCGCGTGTCGCACGCGGAACACTCACAGCGCCGCAGCACCGGCCGCGGCGCTGATGATCTGGCCGTCCCGCCGCGACGGCGCTTCCCCGGCGAAGATCATCACCCGGCCCGCGAAACTCGGGTGCATACCGAACAACGGCCCGTCAGGCTGGCTGTCGTCCTTGATCACTCGGGTCTCGCTGTCAAAAGCCCTTGCGGTCCAAGCCCTGTTGACGCTGATGTCGATACTGTCGATCCATCCGCACGTGCGTCACCAGATTGCCGTCACTGTAGACGACCGCAATGTTCTGCGGTTGATCAATCTCACCGGCCCGCTTCTCGGCACCGGCGACGACGCGACCAGCGTCATCGAACGCGATCGTGCCGTCTCCTATTTGACCGGATGGTCCCGGGCACAGTCGACGAGGCCGGCGTCGACGCGGCCGCACGAGCCTTCGCGCAACTCCTCAGGCGCTGACCGTCGCACGCGAACCAGTGCCCACCCCGAAGAACTTGTACTCGGCAAGCGTGAGCGAGCGGGTGTCGCGCCAGTACTGCCAGGTCATGCCGCTCCACAACGTCCGGTTGACGCCGTGCTCGTCTAAATACCAGCTGCTGCAGCCGCCGGTATTCCACACCGAGCCGGCCAGTTTGCTCTGCAGTTCGGCGTTGGATCGGGCCTGGGCAGAACGGCTGGGCGCCAACGCTTGTGCCCCCGCCTTGTCGACGGCCGCGATCGCCCGGGCTACGTAATGGATCTGCGACTCGATCATGAACACCACCGAAGTGTGACCCAGTCCGGTGTTGGGACCGAGCAGGAAGAACAGGTTCGGCATGTCGGCCACCGCGATCCCGCGGTGCGCGACGACTCCTTCGCGGTTCCAGCGATCCACCAGATCCTCGCCGCGCAGGCCCTTCACATCGACATAGGTGTAGGAGTCGGTGGTGTGAAAACCGGTGGCGTAGACGATGACGTCGGCGGGATGCTCGACACCGTCGCCGGTGACGATGCCGGTGGCGGTGATACGGCTGATCCGGTCGGTGATCAACGTCGCTTTCGGATTGGCGACCGCCTGGTAGTAGCTGCCGGAGTAGAGAATTCGCTTGCAGCCGGCGCGGTAGCTCGGGGTGAGCCGACGACGCAGTTCCTTGTCTTTGACGTAGCGGCGAATGTTCCACCGGCCGACCAACTCGACGGCGCGTAGCAGGCTCGGGCGTTGGGTCATCGCGAACCCGAGGCCTTCGAGCCCCCAGTAAATACCGGAGCGCACCAGAAATCTCAGCCCGGGCACCGTCGCGAAGGCCTTGCGAACGGCGTCGGGCAGCAGGCTGTTCGGCCGCGGCACCACCCACGGCGGTGTGCGCTGGTAGAGCTGCACCTCGGCTACGCCGGCGTCGCGTCGCACCAACTCCGGCACGATCTGGATAGCGCTGGCGCCGGTGCCGATGATCGCGACGCGCTTGCCGGTCAGGTCGACGCTGTGGTCCCATTCCGCCGAATGAAACGCGGGGCCGCGGAATTCATTCATGCCCTCGATGTCCGGGGTGCGCGGAATATGCAAAGCGCCGGCGCCCGAGATGAGGAACTGCGCGACGTACTCGTCGCCCGCCTCGGTGAACACGTGCCAGCGGTATTCGCTGTCGTCCCAGTGCGCGCGGCTCACCTTCTGCCCGAAGCGGATGTATCGGCGCAGGCCGTACTTGTCGGTGACGCCCTGCAGGTAGTCCAGGATCTCCGGTTGCGGCGAGAACAGCTTGCTCCAGGTCGCTTTCGGCTCGAAAGAGAAGGAGTAGAGGTGCGACGGCACGTCGCATGCGCACCCGGGGTAGCTGTTGTCCCGCCAGGTGCCACCGATGTCGTCGGCCTTCTCCACGATCACGAAGTCCACCCCCTGGCGCTGCAGCGCGATGGCCATGCCCAACCCGGCGAATCCCGTCCCGATGATGAGTGCGCGGGTGCGGATCGGCGCCGGCGGCGCGTCGGGTTGGGTAGTCGACTCGGCAATACTCACGGTGAATCAGCCTTTCTTCTCGAATGACCTCGGCCCCGTCAACGCCGCCCGATGCTAGCTGGCAGCGGAGTTGCGCGGCATCGCGTCGTGAATGGGCCGGTCAGGATCCAACTTGATGCCGAGCATCTCGGCGGTACCGCTGATGACGCCCATCGTGATCGTGGTCAGGTGCTCGACGAATTGCTCACGGGGCATCCGTCGCGGGCTGTCGACGTCGGAGCCCAGCCACCAGTCGGTGGCCGCCGCCGCGCAGCCGTACGTCGCGAACGCCGCGAGTTCGAAGGCGCCCGGGTCGAGCTCCATCTCGCGCAGCTCGTTGTTGAACATCTCCGCCATGGCCAACGTGATCTCGCGGCCTTCGCTGAGCGTCCGCGTCGTCGACTCGGACTGCTCGGGGAAGCGGCCCTGGAGGAAGAACCGCAGCACGTTGGGATGCTCGTCGACCAGGCTGACATGCTCCTCTGCGGTGCGATGGATGATCGCGCGCACCGAGTCGTTGGCGAAGTCGATCGACGGAAAGACCGCCGCCCACAGCATGTCGCGCAGCCGCTCCCCGATCGCCTGGAACAGGTCGGACTTGTCGGTGAAGTGCCGGTAGATCTTGGGCTTCGCTGTGCCGGCCTCTTCGGCGATCTCACGAACGCTGAGATCGGGTCCGAGCCGGTCGATGGCGCGAAACGCCGCCTCAACGATCTCCGCGCGCACCTTCTTACGGTGTTCGCGCCAGCGTTCGCTGCGCGCGTCGACCTTCACCCCAGGCTTGGACCCGGGGTGCGGCAGCGCAGGCCGGGGAATTCTGACCACGTCAAGCACCATACCCCGGTGCGGTCGCTGACCTGGCATTCCTTTCGCCGTCGAGTGTGAATATCGCGACGGGACACGCCGCTTACGCGTCGCCGAATTCACATTCGGCAGCAAGGGTCACAGCATGCAGGAGACGCAGCCCTCGACCTCGGTACCTTCCAGCGCCATCTGCCGCAGCCGGATGTAGTACAGCGTCTTGATGCCCTTGCGCCAGGCGTAGATCTGCGCCTTGTTGACGTCGCGGGTGGTCGCGGTGTCCTTGAAGAACAGCGTCAGCGACAGCCCTTGGTCCACATGCTGAGTGGCCGCCGCGTAGGTGTCGATGATCTTCTCGTAGCCGATTTCGTAGGCGTCCTGGTAGTACTCCAGGTTGTCGTTGGTCAGATACGGCGCCGGGTAGTAGGCCCGGCCGATCTTGCCTTCCTTACGGATCTCGATCTTGGATGCGACCGGGTGGATCGACGACGTCGAATGGTTGATGTAGGAGATCGACCCGGTCGGCGGCACCGCCTGCAGGTTCTGGTTGTAGATGCCGTGAGTCTGCACGGATTCCTTGAGCCGCTTCCAGTCGTCTTGGTTCGGGATGCGGATCTTCGCGTCGGCGAACAGCTCCCGTACCCGCTCGGTCTTGGGTTCCCAGAGTTGCTCGGTGTACTTGTCGAAGAACTCACCGGAGGCGTACTTCGACTTCTCGAAGCCCTTGAAGTGCGAACCGCGTTCGATCGCAATGCGATTCGAGGCGCGCAGCGCGTGGTAGAGCACCGTGTAGAAGTAGATGTTGGTGAAGTCGATGCCCTCTTCGGACCCGTAGAAGACGCGCTCCCGGGCCAGGTAGCCGTGCAGGTTCATCTGCCCGAGCCCGATCGCGTGCGAGTCGTTGTTGCCCTGCTCGATCGACGGGACCGACCAGATGTGGGTCTGGTCGCTCACCGCGGTCAGCGCGCGGATGGCCACCTCGATTGTCTGGGCGAAGTCCGGCGAGTCCATCGTCTTGGCGATGTTCAGCGAACCCAGGTTGCACGAAATGTCCTTGCCCACTTTGGCGTACGACAGGTCGTCGTTGAACAACGACGGGGTGGAGACCTGCAGGATCTCCGAGCACAGGTTCGAGTGGGTGATCTTGCCCTCGATTGGGTTGGCCCGGTTCACCGTGTCCTCGAACATGATGTAGGGGTAGCCCGATTCGAACTGCAACTCGGCCAGCGTCTGGAAGAACTCGCGCGCCTTGATCTTGGTCTTGCGGATCCGCGCGTCGTCGACCATCTCGTAGTACTTCTCGGTGACCGAGATGTCGGCGAACGGAACCCCGTAGACACGTTCGACGTCGTAGGGCGAGAACAGATACATGTCCTCGTTGTTCTTGGCCAACTCGAAGGTGATGTCCGGAATCACCACACCGAGGCTCAGCGTCTTGATCCGGATCTTCTCGTCGGCATTCTCCCGCTTGGTGTCCAGGAAACGGTAGATGTCGGGGTGATGCGCGTGCAGATACACCGCGCCGGCGCCCTGCCGAGCTCCCAACTGGTTGGCGTAGGAGAACGAGTCCTCGAGCAGCTTCATGATCGGGATGACGCCCGACGACTGGTTTTCGATGTTCTTGATCGGCGCGCCGTGCTCGCGAATGTTGCTCAGCAGCAACGCGACTCCCCCGCCGCGCTTGGACAGCTGCAGCGCGGAGTTGATCGAGCGCCCGATCGACTCCATGTTGTCTTCGATGCGCAGCAGGAAGCAGTTGTGGACGACCGTGCCACGAATCGTGTAGGTATGCGTGTCTTTAACGTGAAGGTTGTAGACCTTGTCCGGAACTTCCTGTGTGCACTTCAGTTCGCGGATGCCATACACGTGCCGCCCGTGCACGACCTGATACGTCGTGCGCGAGGCACCCTTCTGGCCGACATAGTTGTGCAGGTTCTTGCCGACGTCAAAGATGAACTCTTCATTGGCGCCGGGCAAGCCGGGCACAAACACCTGTCCCGTAACGTTGCCCGATTGGTTCACGTACTGGCGGACCCTGGATAGGATTCCGATTCGGCGCAAAAGAAGCTGAACTTGGTCAATCAGATCAGGATTCACCAAGTCGAGCACCATTCCGCCAGCGGTACTGCACCCATCCCCGCGGAACAATCCGGCCAACAATCCGCGCTGAAACTCGTCGTCGGCGGTGAGGACATCATGAGACAACCGTTTTGAGTGATATCCAGTGCCGACCAGTGACAGGAAAAGTGACGCAACGACTTTGCTGTCGCAAATCATGCGCACCGACTGGTCCGACACACTCTGGTAAACGGAAAGATCGGCCGCGAACACTCGCTTGAATGCCGTCGCCAATTCCTGTTGGTACTCGAGTTCGTGTGTGCCGATCGTGAAGTGAATGCCGTTGGGTGTCGGGCCCGCGGAACCAGATCGCTTGGAAACGTGACCTTCGGCGACATACCAGCCCAGGAGAAGACCGAGGTCGTAGGACACTTCAACGAGGCGATTCACTGATACGAAGTTCATGTTGTGACGCTGCTTGTTGCGATGCTTCCGGTCACAATTGACCTTGCGGATGAGGCCGTCGACCTCTTCGTATTCGCCCGATCCGACGTACTCCATCAGGTCATACACACGCCGCTCACGGCCGTCGAGCGGTGCCGCAGTCACGATGAAGTCTTCTGCGTGAATGTCTTTTGCCGCCAACCACACGAATCCGCTAAACGGATCGGCACCATCGCCTTCGATGAGACTCTCGACCTCGCGCTTCGTCCACACCAGGATCGGATGCTCGGGAGTGCAGCGGATCGGCTCCTTGTGCCCGAAGTGTGAGATCGACACCAGAGCTTGGTCGTTGGGGTTCTCGACAACAGACTCGACGATGGAGAAAGACCCGTCATGCGAGAGCACCCGTTCACCAGCCTGCAGAACCTCGATCGCCTTTGGCCCCTCAGGGGTGTCCACCGGAGTTCCGGCTGGAAAACAGCTCACCGGCTCACCGCGCTGCTTCTTGCCGGAGTTGAGGAACGTCGGCGTCGCCGGCTGGAAGCGGCCGTCGATGATTTCGTCGACCAACTTCTCGGCCAGCCCGGTGTCGCCGGAGGCCAGCGTCAGCGCCACCATCACGACGCGGTCTTCGAAACGCTCGAGGTAGCGCTTGCCGTCGAACGTCTTCAGCGTGTACGAGGTGTAGTACTTGAACGCGCCGAGGAAGGTCGGAAACCGAAACTTCTTGGCATACGCGCGATCCAGCAGCGTCTTGACGAAGTTGCGGCTGTACTGGTCGAGGACCTCGCGCTCGTAGTAGTTCTCCTTGACCAGGTAGTCGAGCTTCTCGTCCTGGTTGTGGAAGAAGACCGTGTTCTGGTTGACGTGCTGCAGGAAATACTGATTCGCGGCTTCGCGGTCCTTGTCGAACTGAATCTTGCCGTCCGCGTCGTACAGATTCAGCATCGCATTGAGCGCGTGGTAGTCCGTCTCGGGCGGGCCTCCCGGAAGGGAGGGGCGAGTGCCGGAGGTTACAGGCTCTGCAGCGACGGTTGGTGACACGTCTGTTCCTTCCAAAAGTCAGCGAGACCCGCGCGGACGGCGTCCACGTCGTCCGGGGTGCCCATCAGTTCAAAGCGATAGAGATAAGGGACGCCGCACTTTCGCGAGACCACTTGGCCCGCGTAGGCGAATTCGGCACCGAAGTTGTTGTTGCCCGCGGCGATGACGCCGCGGATCAGCGATCGGTTGTGTTCGTTGTTCAGGAAGGCGATGACCTGTTTGGGAACATAGCCACCGCGCTCGATCTCAGCGATGCTCGGGTTGCGCAGGCCGCCCCCGTAGGTCGGCAGCACCAGCACGTATGGCTGGTCCACCTCGATACGTTCGTGCAGCGGTATCCGCGTCGCCGGGATGCCCAGCTTCTGCACGAATCGGTGCGTGTTCTCCGAGACGCTGGAGAAGTACACCAAGTTGGAGGACGGCACGGCGATCCCCTCCTTGTCCTGCTACGCCGTTGTGTCGATCAGGCGCTCAGGACGGCCGCGCCGAGCCCTTTGATCCGGTCCGGACGGAAGCCCGACCAGTGGTCGTTGCCGGCCACCACGACGGGGGCCGCCAGGTAGCCCAGCGCCATCACGTAGTCGCGGGCCTCGGAGTCCAAGGTGATGTCGACCTTCTCGTAGGCGATGCCCTGCTTGTCCAGCGCCTTGTAGGTGGCGTTGCACTGCACGCAGGCCGGCTTGGTGTAGACGGTGACGCTCATCGGCGGTACGACCTCTCTTTGACTGGTGCGACTTGACTGGTGAGACTTGAGATGAACAGGGCGAGGCTGGCAACTACTCATGTACTGCTATTCAGCGAGCCGCCGCGCCGCGGAATTCCCGTCTTGCCGGTCCGCTTCAGCCCGGTCGCCGCTGTCGGCTGGTGCATCCCGACTGACCAGGTGCACCTGGGGTCCGTCGGTGTCCGAAACACTACACCTAGTGGTCGACAATAAGTGGAGATACAAGATGTTCGGAAAAACATTCATGAAATTCCCTGGTCGTAAGCCCTGGCGGGACGTGTATTCGGCGTGTCGCAGGTCACAACACAGCCTCGCGACGGCGTACGGACAGGATTACCATCCGGCACCGACATCGGGCCCCGCCGGGCTTGGCACAGCAAAGCGCCCCAACGGCGTGTGACCGCTGGGGCGGGTCGGAGAAATCAGCTG
Organism: Mycobacterium sp.; assembly: GCF_039583785.1. Taxonomy (GTDB): domain Bacteria; phylum Actinomycetota; class Actinomycetes; order Mycobacteriales; family Mycobacteriaceae; genus Mycobacterium. Next base: position 63,577 of record NZ_JAVKSG010000001.1, on the reverse strand, counting down.
ACTTCGGCAGCCAGCTTGCCCACCGCGTCACGCACGTTGTCAGCCACTTCGGGGTGATCGCGCGGGTGTTGACCGCCCAGCGTCTGGAACGGGACCGACAGCTTGATCGTGTCGATCACCCGGGCACCGGCAATCCCGAACGATTTGCGGGTGTCGTCGTGCGCCCACACTCCGCCGTACTGGCCGAACGATCCGCCGATCACCGCCAGCGGCTTACCTTTGAGCGCGCCGTCGCCGAATGGCCGGGACAACCAGTCGATCGCGTTTTTGAGGACGGCCGGATAGCTTCCGTTGTATTCCGGCGTCACCACCAGGGCGGCGTCCGCGTCGGCCGCGGCCGCTCGCAGCGCGGCCACCGGAGCCAGGGACGGGGCCTCGGGGTTCATCACGTCGTCGATCTCCTCGTTGTAGAACGGCAGATCGCCGATGCCTTCAAAGACGGTGACGGTGACTCCCACGGGGGCCACCTCGGTGGCCAGTTCGGCGATCTGGCGGTTGACCGACGCGGCGCGCAAGCTTCCTAACAGCGCCAACACTGTGGTGTCCGGCATGATCTTCAGTCCCTTCACTGGCTGGTGCCTATCCTTGCACCGAATCAACCGGACCGTAGTCCGCTTTGTTCCGATGACGCTACAGTAATTTCGTGAATGCCGTCGACCCGGTTCGCGACCTGCCGATTTCCGTGCCGCAGGAGCGCGGTGACGCTGCCCGCAACCGCGCCCTGCTGCTGGACGCGGCCCGACGATTGATCGACGAGCGCGGCGCCGACGCGGTCACCATGGACGACATCGCCTCGGCGGCCGGCGTCGGCAAAGGCACGGTGTTCCGGCGTTTCGGCAGCCGGGCCGGCTTGATGATGGTGCTACTCGACGGGGACGAGCAGGCCAACCAACATGCGTTCATGTTCGGCCCGGCACCGCTCGGGCCCGACGGGCCGCCGCTGGAGCGGCTTCTGGCATTCGGCCGGGCACGGCTGAAGTTCGCTCACACTCACCACGAACTGCTGCTGGCCGCCAACCGCGATCCGGCGTCGCGCTACGGCGCGGCGGCGACGGTGCTGCACACCCATGTCCGGATGCTGCTGACCTCGGCCGGCACCACCGGCGATCTGGACGCCCAGACCGATGCCCTGCTGGCCCTGCTCGAGGCCGACTACGTCGAGCACCAGCTGATGGAACGCGATCAATCTCTGCAGGCGCAGGGCGATGCGTGGGAAAGCCTGGCGCACAAGCTTTGTGGACGATGAAGCCGCGCTGGATCCGGCACGTCGACCTCGACCAGGTCCTGGCCTCGGTGGAGTTGGGACGTCACCCCGACCCGGTGGGCCGGCCCGTCATCGTCGGAGGCCACGACGGCACGACCGGAGCCGGCTTGAGAACCTTGGTGAATACCAGGCTCAGCTGCCGCATCGCGACGCTATAGGGCCACCACGCAACACGTTTGAACGCGTACAAGGCGCGGATGTCGGGCGAGGTGTAGATCAGGAACCGGTTCCTGGCGACCCCGGACAGGATCTTGTCCGCAGCCTTCTCCGGCGACACCGCATGGCCGCTGAAGCGATCCACCCAGCGGCTGACCTGCGGGTCGCCGCGGTCGACTCCGGCGATCTCGACGGTGTTGACCAGCGGAGTCCGCACCGCACCGGGCACCACCACCGACACCCCGATGCGATAGCGGGCCAAGTCGAACCGCAGCACCTCCGACAGCCCGCGCAAACCGAACTTGCTGGCGCTGTAGGCGGCATGCCAGGGCAAGCCGATCAGGCCGGCCGCCGAGGACACGTTGACCACATGCCCGCCGTTGCGCGCCGCCACCATCGGGGGCACAAAGTTTTCGATCACGTGGATCGGACCCATCAGGTTGATCGAGATCATCTTGTCCCACTGCTCGTGCGACAGCCGGTCCACGGTCCCCCACGCCGAGACCCCGGCGATGTTCATCACGACGTCCATGCTCGGGTGATTGGCATGAATCGCCTCGGCGAAAGCCGCGACCTCGTCGTGGTCCGCGATGTCGAGTGCGCGATGCTCCGGCACCCGAGCGCCGAGCGCGCGAACGTCGTTCACCGTCTCGGCCAGGCCGTCGGCGTTGCGGTCGGTCAGATACAACTCGGCACCCTGGCTGGCGAGCCGCAGCGCGGTAGCGCGGCCGATGCCGCTGGCCGCGCCGGTGACCAGACACCGCTTACCCGCAAACGTCTCCTTCGACATGAGCAATGACGATACCTACCCATCCTGGCCGGGCGCGGTAACGCTAGGCTTTGACCGGACCGCCCCACAGCGCGTTGAGCCACAAGGCCTCGAGCACCCGCACACCACGCTGGACGTCGCCGTGGTCGCCCAGATAGGCGGAATCCCCGGACAGCATCTGCGCGGTGGTCACCGACAAGGTACGCACCAACGTCGCGATGTCGTCGCTGATCGGGTGGGCGGTGCCGGCCCGTAACTCTTCTTTGACGACGCCGATAATCTGTTGCACGACGCCTTCGACCTGCTGGTCGAGCAGGTCGTGGATTTCGGCGTCGGTGTTGCGCGCGGCATTGCACGCCGACATCACCGGGTCGTTGTGGGCGTAGACCGCCGCGGCGCTTCCGACCATGCGCTTGGCGAACGCGGCCGGGGTCTCGTCGACGCCGCGCGGGGCGAAGTATTCGGTGAGCTCCTCGAGTTCCCGTGTCGCGTCGGCCAGGATCTGGGCCAGCACGGCGTACTTGGAGTCGAAGTAGAAGTAGAAGCCCGACCGCGCCACCCCGGCGCGATCGCTGATCGTGCTCACCGACAGCTGGGCGAACGGCTTTTCCTCCAGCAACTCACGCACCGCTCGCACGATGGCGTGGCGCTGACGGTCACCGCGGCGCCGCGGAACCGGCGCCTGCTCGGCCCCCTGCTCGATTCGCACCCGTATGACCTTGCACCACGCCACACCCAAAAGGAAACTTGACAGCCGTCAAGTTTCCCCGAAGGATGGCAGATGGTGATGTCTGCCACACTGTCGATCGACCTCGGCCGTACGCCCCGTTAAGAGGAAGTGTCTTAATTGTCCCAGGCGACCATCAGCACCACCGAATATCTGCTCGACCAGGCCAAGCGCCGATTCACCCCCACGGTCAACACCATCCCCGGCATGGGGCTGTTGGAAAGACGGCTGCTGAACTTCGACTGGAAGCAGCGGGAACTGGCCATGCCGCCACCCGGCAGCGGCCTGCGGCCGGTGATGGGCGACCGGGGCCTGCCCGTGCTCGGCCACATCATCGAAATGTTCCGCGGCGGCCCGGAATTTCCGCTGCACCTCTACAAGACGCGCGGCCCGGTGTTCTACGCCGAGTCGCCGGCCCTGCCGTCGATCGTCGCGATCGGCCCGGACGCCACCCAGGCGATCTTCTCCAATCGCAACAAGGACTACTCGCAGAAAGGTTGGCACCCGGTGATCGGGCCGTTCTTCAACCGCGGCCTGATGATGCTCGACTTCGAGGAGCACATGTATCACCGGCGAATCATGCAGGAGGCGTTCACCCGCAGCCGGCTCACCGGCTACGTCGACCACATCGACCAGGTGGCGTCGGCGGTGGTGGCCGGCTATCCGACCGACGACGCCCGCTTCCTGTTCCACCCGGCGATGAAGGAACTCACCCTCGACATCGCCTCGGTGGTGTTCATGGGCCACCAGCCCGGGACCGACCACGACCTGGTCACCAAGGTGAACCAGGCGTTCACCACCACCACCCGGGCCGGCGGCGCGATCATCCGGACCAGCGTCCCGCCGTTCAAGTGGTGGCGCGGACTGCAGGCCCGCAAAGTGCTCGAGGATTACTTCGTCGAGCGGGTGTCCGAGCAGCGCCGCAACGCCGACGGCACCGACATGCTCTCGGTGCTGTGCCACACCGAGGACGAGGACGGCAACAGCTTCACCGACTCCGACATCGTCAACCACATGATCTTCCTGATGATGGCCGCCCACGACACCTCGACGTCGACCACCACGACGATGGCCTTCAACCTGGCCGCCAACCCGGACTGGCAGGAGCGTTGCCGCGAAGAGTCGGACCGTCTCGGCGACGGCCCGCTGGACATCGAGGCGTTGGAGAAGCTAGAGACCCTCGACCTGGTGATGGACGAGTCGTTGCGGCTGGTCACCCCGCTGCCGTTCAACATGCGCCAGACCGTTCGCGACACCGACCTGCTGGGCTACTACCTACCGGCCGGCACCAATGTGGTCACCTGGCCGGGCACCAACCACTGGTTGCCCGAGCTGTGGACCGATCCGCTGAAGTTCGACCCGGAACGGTTCCTCGAGCCGCGTTCGGAGCACAAGCAGCACCGCTACGCGTTCGCGCCGTTCGGCGGCGGCGCCCACAAATGCATCGGGATGGTGTTCGGCCGCCTCGAGGTCAAGACCATCCTGCACCGGCTGCTGCGCCGTTACCGCCTCGAACTCGCCCGGCCCGGCTACCAGCCCAAGTGGGACTACGGCGGCATGCCGATCCCGATGGACGGCATGCCGATCGTGCTGCGGCGTCTCTAGCCGCAACGCGAGCAGACGCAAAATCGCCCTAAAACCACCGGTTTTGGGCGATTTTGCGTCTGCTCACCCCATCAGCCGTACAGCCGGTTCGCGCAGGCGATGACCGCCGACAGGGCGGACTGCAACGGGTCCGGTGAGCAGCCCATCGCCCAGGCGGCCCGAGCGCCGTCGGTGCCCTGGATGAACGTCGCGGTCGTGTCGTCGGACTGCAGCTGATGGAACTGCAACATCTCCACGGCGACACCGCGCTCGTGCAGCATCGCGGTCAGCGCGGCGACCGGGCCGTTCGCCGTGGCGGTCGCGGTCTCGATGCGATCGCCGAGCGCCAGCGTGGCCTGAAATGTTCGCGGCCCCAACCGGGTGGCCGATCGGCCGGTGTCGGTGCAGTGCCATTGCCCCAGGCGCAGCGGCCCGCCGCTGGGCGCGTAGGTCGCGGTGAACGCGCTCCACGACAGGGTGTCGGCGTCTTCGCGGAGTCCGCGCGGTAGCGGCATGCCGTCGAACAGCAGTGTCGACGATTCGGATGAAGCAAAGGTGATGGTCATGTGCCGGTCTTCTCTGGTCGTCATGAAGTGACCGACGGGTAGTAGCCTCCGACCCACAGCGGGGAGTCGGTCTGGATCAGACCCCGCTGCGGGTGCTGGCTACTACGAGAAGATGTTGCACGATCATCGACGTTAGACGCTGACGGGCGACCGATGCAACTTCTTTTACAGCCACCTGGACGCGGCCGCGTCCAGGTGGCGTCGGATGCGGTGACGGGCCAGGCTGTCGTCACCTTGGTCGATCGCCTCGATGATGCGCAGGTGCGCGTGCCGCACCTCGACCAGATCCGTGTGACTGAGGACCGGCTGGTCGCTGCTGGCCCAGTGCCGGCGGAAAAGCTCACCGAGAATCCGCAGGAACAGCTCCAGCACGGCGTTGCCGGCCAACGCGGCCAGGCCGCTGTGGAACAGGAATACCGCAGCAGCGACCTGGCGTGAGTCGTCGCCGGCCTGCTCGAAAAGCAGCCGGTGCTGTTGCAGGAACGCGCGCACCTGCGGCGTGTCGCTGCGTCTGACGACCTTCACGACATTGTCGATCTCGATGGCGTCGCTGATCATCCGCAGGTCCGCACGGCGGGGCTGCCGGTACTGCAGATACAGCGCGATGGCGTCGATGCTGGCTTGCGCCTGAGGCTCCGCCACCACCAGCCCGCCGCCGGGTCCACGCCGCATGGTTGCCACGGCGTGATACTCCAAGAGCCGCACCGCTTCTCGCAATACCGATCGGCTGACCCGATAGCGTTCCAGCAACGCCATTTCGGTCCCGAAGACTTCCCCCACCTGGGAGCCGCTGCTGACGATGTCGTCGCGAATGGCGGCAGCCAGCACTTCGGCGAGCTTGCCCGGTGGCTCGCCGCTTGGCCGGCCGACCGGGTGGTGATGGTCTTGCAGCCACGCCGTCACCGATTCCGCGTGACGTTCACTCAGCGCCATCGCACGTGCCGCGTCGCCCGCGGTAACTGCGTCCACGATGTCAGCGTGATCACGGTGACGGTGCTCGATCGCCTCGAAGGCATCGCTGGCGGAATCCAGTCGCGAGTCCTCGGCGTAACGGACCGTCAGCCGCATCAGGATGTCGATATACAGTTGCAGCACTGGGTTTTTGGAATGCTCGGCCAGCACGGTATGGAATTCGTCGTTCGACGGCTGCCGGTCTTGTTCGGCACGCAGCACCGCACGCAGTCGATCGATGCCCTCCTCGTCGATGCGCTGGGCGGCGAGCGATGCGGCCAACGGCTCCAACAGCAGTCGGGCATCCAGCAGGTCGCCGACCGTGATGCCCAGGTATTCCAGATAGATGATGAGCGCGTGGGTGGCCGGGGCAGCGTCCGGCTCGCAGATCAGCAGCCCGCCGTTGGGGCCCCGACGCATGCGCGCCACCCGGTGATGCTCGACGAGTCGAACCGCTTCCCGCAGCACCGATCGGCTGACCTGGTAACGCTCTTGCAAAGCCTGCTCCGAGCCGAGCGACACCCCGATCGGCCAGCCCCGTCGAATGATGTCGGCCTCGATACGGCGGGCGATCCGGGTAGCTCGCTTGTCTGCCTGCGCCCCAACTCTCAATTGCCCTCCCGCACAGACGTTTTCAGCACGTCAGCAACAGACATCCGGCGATCGGCCCACCGCCCACTGCGGCCACGGCGACCTCCGGCCGGCGGGCCACCTGGCGCTCGCCCGCCTCGCCGCGCAACTGCAGGCAGGCTTCGTGCAGCAGCCAATAGCCGTGCATGCGCCCCGCCGAAAGCTGGCCGCCGTAGGTGTTCAACGGCAGGGCACCATCCAGCGCGATCCGTTCGGCGCCCTCGACGAAAGGTCCGGCTTCGCCGTCACCGCAGATGCCCAACGCTTCGAGCCAGGCGAAGGTGAGGAAGGTGAACCCGTCGTAGAGTTCGGCGAGGTGCAGGTCGGCGGGGGTCAGATCGGTCCGCGACCACATCTGCGCCGCCGCGTCGACCGACGCCATCTTCGGGTAGTCCGGGCGGTGGAACCAGCCGCCGGCGCCGTTACTGCCGCCGACCGCCTCGACTTTCACGGCCCGATGCGGGCAGTCGTCGGCGTAGCTCGCGGCCGACACCACCAGCGCGATCGACCCGTCGATCGGTACGTCGCAGTCCAACAGACTCAGAGGCAGCGACACCGGGCGTGCGCCCAGGTAGTCCGCCATGGTCATCGGGTCGCGGTACACCGCTCGCGGATTCAGCGCAGCATTGCGCCGGCTGTTGATGGCCAGCCAGCCCAGCTGCTCTTTGGTGGTTCCGTAGAGCTCCATGTGCCGGCGGCATGCCAGCGCCAGCCAGTTCGCGGCCGAATACGCTTGCGCGGCAACCAGATCGTTGACGTCGTCCATCGGGCCGACGACCGGTGGCGGCTCGCCTTCCGGTGTGTCGAACATCCGCGCCAGCGGTGGGGCGGGTGCGTTCTCGTTCTGCTTCACCGGGACTGTGCCGCCGAGCATTTGGACGGTCCGGTAGATGAGGACGTGTCCCGCATGCCCTTCGGAGACCGCGCGGCAGGCCGAGATCACCGGGTTCATCAGACCGCCGGTGCTGAAACCCGTCCCGCAGTCGGGGGCTTCGATGCCCAGTGCGGCGTTGACTTCGGCGGCGGGGGTGTCACCCAGGGTGGCGATCCCGTCGAGATCGCTGGGGGCCAGGCCGGCGTCCTCGATAGCGGCCCGGACCGATTCCATCGTGAGGTCGGGCCCGGGAATGCCGGTACGACGGCCGATTCGGGAGATCCCGATACCGGAAATGATCGCGTCTTTTTCGAAGTAGCTCATCCACGCCGTCCGTTAGACCAACCCGAGGGGAGTTGAGTGTACTGTATTGCCCGTGTCAACCGGGGCGACGTCTTCTTCTCAGCTGCTGGTCGAGCATTGCGACCACTGCGCGCTCTGGGTTCATCCCGCGGCCGGCACCTGCCGCAATTGCGGTCGTCCGTTAGCGGCCAAGCCGGTGTCGGGGCAGGGCTCGGTATTCACCTACACCGTGAACTATCACGCGTTCAACCCGGAGATCCCGACGCCTTATGTGATCGCGCTGGTCGAGCTCGCCGAGCAGGACGGGCTGCGGGTAGCCGCGAATATCGTTGATTGCGAACCGGATTCAGTGACATGTGGCATGCCGGTGGAAGCATTGCCGGAGCGAGGCCCGGGCGGCGCACCGCGGTTTGCCCGCACTGGCTGAGCGGCGCGGATTTCCGCGAGCGTAACGCCAGGACGGTTTTCCAGGCCGTACCGGGCCGGCTCGGCCAGTCGCTCGCGGCGGCGGTTCCCCGGCCGACCTAGTTGATCAGCGGGTCGCGTGGCATCCCGAGGATCCGCTCGGCGATCTGATTGCGGGTCACCTCCGAGGTGCCGCCGGCAATCGCCATGGCCCGGGCGCTCATCACCAGTCGGCCGGCCAGTGCGCCGGCGCCGTCGTACAACGCGGTGTCGGGGCCCGCCAACGCGGCCGAGATCGCGCCGCCTTCGACCATGTGGTCGGCCAGTTTCAGCTTGGTGACGTTGCCTTCGGGGCCCGGGCCCGCGCCCTCGACACTGCGCGCGACGCGGCGCAGGTTCAGCAGTCGCAGCGCGTTCTCCTCGGCCAGGTAGCTGCCCACCCGAGTTCGCCCGCCCGCCAACCGGTCCGGCTGAGCCTTCACCTGCTCCAGCAGTTGGGTGGCCAGGCCCGCGTAGAAGGACCCGCTGCCACCGATGCTGACCCGTTCGTTGCCCAGCGTCGCCCGCGCCACCGTCCAACCGGTGTTGGGCTCGCCGACGACATCTTCGTCGGGCACGAACAGGTCGTTGAAGAACACCTCGTTGAAGTCCGACCCGCCGGTGATCTGACGCAGCGGCCGCACCTCGACCTCGGGGGCGTTCATGTCGACGATCACCGTCGTGATGCCGGCGTGCTTCGGCGCGTCCGGGTCGGTGCGCACGGTGGCCAGACCGCGGGCACAGTAGTGCGCACCACTGGTCCACACCTTCTGTCCGTTGATCTTCCAGCCGCCGTCCACCCGGGTGGCCTTGGTCTTGATCGACGCGGCGTCCGAACCAGCTTCGGGTTCGGAGAACAGCTGGCACCAGATCTCGTCTTTGCGTAGCGCTTTCTCGACGAAACGCTCGATCTGCCGAGGTGTTCCGTGTTGGACCAGGGTCAGGACCACCCAGGCGGTGATGCCGTAGTCCGTGCGCTTGATGCCCGCGGAGCGGAATTCCTCTTCGATGACCAACTGCTGCACCGGATCTGCGGCCAGTCCCCACGGTTTGGGCCAGTGCGGCATCACGTAACCGGTCTCGATCAGCTTGTCCCGCTGCGCCTGCTTGTCCAGCGCGGCGAACTCGGCGACCTCGGCGCGAATCCGGGTCCGCATTTCCTCGGCCTCGGGCGGCAGGTCCAGGCTGTTCTCCCGGGTGACACCGGCGGCGGTGCGCTCGAAGACGTCGTCGGCGGGTGCGTCACCGCCGAACAGAGCCGTCGTCACCAGCGCGCGGCGCAGATGCAGATGCGCATCGTGCTCCCAGGTGAACCCGATACCGCCATGCACCTGAATGTTCAACTCCGCGTTGCGCGCGTACGCCGGAAACGCCAGTGTCGCAGCCGACGCGGCCGCCAGCCGGAACTGCTGCTCGTCCTCGGACGCGGCCCGCGCGGCGTCCCACACCGCGGCGATACCCGACTCACTGGCGACGAGCATGTTGGCGCAATGGTGCTTGATCGCCTGGAAGGTGGCGATGGTGCGGCCGAACTGCTGCCGGACCTTGGCGTACTCGACCGCGGAGTCGACACAGTCGGCCGCTCCTCCGACCGCCTCGGCGGCCAGCAGCGTCCGGGCGCGCGCCAGCGCCGAGTCGTGCGCAGCCGGAAGAATGTCTTCATCGCTGACGCTGACCTTGTCCAGCCGGACACGTCCGGAGCGCCGGGTCGGGTCCAGGTTCTCCGGCACCTCGATCGAGACGCCGGAGCGGTCGCGCTCGATCACCAGCATGTCGTCGCCGGCCGCGACCAGCAGCAGGTCGCCCAGACCGGCCCCCAGCACGATGCCCGCATCACCGTCGGCGACGCCATTGCTGACGCTCACGTCACCGCCCAGGCCGATGCTCGCGGTGGTGGTGCCGTCGACAAGGACCGGCAGCATCCGTGACTTCTGTTCCGCGGAGCCGTCTTTGGCAATGATCGAGGAGGCGATGACGGTCGGCACGAACGGACCGGGTGCCACCGCACGACCGAGTTCGTCGATGACGACGACAAGCTCCGGCAGCCCGTATCCCGAGCCGCCGTGTTCCTCGTCGATGTGCAAGCCCAGCCAGCCGAGTTCGACCAAGGCCTGCCAGAACGGCGGCAAGGCCTCCTCGGGCGCATCGAGCAGCGAACGCGCGGCGGCGCGAGCCTTCTGCGACGTGAGAAACCCGCGGGCTACCTCGGCGAGTTCGCGATGGTCGTCGGTAAGTGCGATACCCATTGCAGGGCCTTCCTCTGGGACGGCATTGGCCGGTCGGAAAGAGTGTACTTAAATGCGAGCGCCTCCCAACCGGGTGGTCGGTCGGGCGGCGTCCAGGCGTAGGACCTCGCCAGCGCGACGGACTACTTGGGCGCGAAGCGTTGACCGGCGTCCAGACGCAGGCACTGACCGTTCAACATCGGATTGTCCACGATCGCCGCGACCAGCTTCGCGTACTCCTCCGGGCGGCCGAGGCGCTTGGGGAACGCCGCGTCCTTGGTCAGCGCGGTGGCGTATTCGTCCGGAATGCCCTTAGTCAGACCGGTCGCGAACAGGCTCGGCGCGATCGCCAGCACGCGAATGCCCAACGACCCGAGGTCACGCGCCATGGTCAGACACATGCCGGCGATGCCGGCTTTGGCGGCGGTGTAGGCGACCTGCCCGATCTGGCCCTCGAACGCCGCGATCGAGGCGGTGTTGATGATGACGCCGCGCTCGTCGTCCTCGGGCTCGTTCTGACTCATGTAGCTGGCCGCCAGCCGGCTGATGTTGAACGACGCGATCAGGTTGAGATCGATGACGGCCTGGAAGGACGCGAGGTCGTGCGGACCGGATTTCGACATCGTGCGCTTGGCGATACCGCCACCGGCCGTGGTCACCGTCACGTGCAGGCCGCCGAGCTTGTCGACGGCAGTCTTCAGCGTTTCCTCGGTGCCGGCGAAGTCGGTGACGTCGACCGGGTAGAAGTCGCCGCCGATTCCAGCCGCGACGTCCTTGCCGTCGGAGCCCTCGCGGTCCAGCACCGCGACGCTGGCGCCGCGGGCAGCCAGCAACTCGGCGCTGGCGCGGCCCATCCCGGAAGCGCCGCCGATCACGATGACCTTCTTGCCGTTGATCTCCATCCATACCTCCTTGTACGGGGCCGACAGCCCGTGCGTCAGCTGCACGTTATCGCGACGGCGCGTGACGTTGTCGGTCAGGCGTGTAAAGGTGAGTTGTGCTGCTGATCGACGTCGCGACCACCTCTGTCGACGTGGGCGGCTCGGCCTCGCGGCGGGCCAAGATCGCGCGGATCGCCGGGTTGCTCGGCTACGCCAGCTCCGATCCCGCGCTGGTCGCAATCGTCGTGGCATGGCTATCCGGTGATCTGCCACAGCGCCAAATCGGGGTGGGCTGGGCGACGTTGCGGTCGATCCCGCCCGCCGCGGCGCAACCGAGCCTGACCGTGCACGGCGTTGACGCAACGCTGTCAGAGATCGGTGCGGTCGCAGGCCAGGGCTCACAGGCCCGTCGCGCGGGACTGGTCGCCGGGTTGTTCTCGGCGGCAACGGAAGTGGAACAGACATTCCTGCGTCGCCTGTTGACCGGTGAGCTGCGTCAGGGCGCGCTGGCCGGCGTGATGGCCGACGCGGTGGCCGCAGCGGCCCAAGTCCCAGCCACCGCGGTCCGTCGCGCGGCGATGCTCGGTGGCGCCCTGCCCGCGGTCGCCGCGGCCGGGATGTCCGGCGGGGCGGCGGCGTTGGAAGCCTTCACCCTGAAGGTTGGCCGCCCGGTCGGCCCGATGCTGGCGCAGACCGCTGCCGGCGTCGGCGAAGCACTCGAAAAGCTGGGCGGCGAGGGCGTTTTCGAAGCAAAGTTGGACGGCGCCCGAGTCCAAGTCCACCGGGCCGGCGACGAGGTCACCGTGTACACCCGCAGTCTCGACGATGTCACCGCGCGACTGCCCGAAGTGGTGGAGGCGACGCTGGCGCTGCCGGTGCGCGATCTGATCGTCGACGGCGAGGCGATCGCGCTCCGCCCGGACGGCAGGCCGCAGCCCTTCCAGGTCACCGGGTCACGCTTCGGCCGGTCCGTGGATGTGGCCGCCGCCCGCGCCGCCCAGCCACTATCGGTGTTCTTTTTCGACATCCTGCACCGCGACGGCATCGACCTGCTCGACGCGCCGACCAGCGAGCGCGTCGCAGCGCTCGACGAGATCGCGCCGCCGCAGCTGCGGGTCGACCGGTTGATAACCTCCGATACCGTTGTGGCACAACAGTTTCTAGCTGCGACGCTGACCGCCGGCCACGAGGGCGTGGTGACCAAGTCGCCGACCGCACGCTACGAGGCAGGCCGGCGCGGGGCCGGCTGGCTGAAGGTCAAACCGGTGCACACCCTGGACCTGGTGGTGCTGGCCGTGGAGTGGGGATCTGGACGGCGACAGGGCAAGCTGTCCAACATTCATCTCGGCGCCCGCGACTCCGCCACCGGCGACCTCGTCATGGTGGGCAAGACATTCAAAGGAATGACCGACGCGATGCTGGAGTGGCAGACCGCACGGTTTCAGGCCTTGGCCGTCGGCGGTATCGAGGACTACGTCGTCCAGGTGCGGCCGGAGCAAGTGGTCGAGGTGGCGCTCGACGGCGTGCAGAAGTCGTCGCGCTACCCCGGTGGTTTGGCGTTGAGGTTCGCCCGGGTACAACGGTACCGCGACGACAAGCGAGCCGACGAGGCCGACACCCTCGACACGGTGCGGGCCATGTACGCGGATTAGACTGCCAGCGGCCCATTCGGCGTGTCCCGTTGCCAGTCCGTGATCTGTGCGATCACGCCACGTGCACCCCGTCTCGGGCTTGTTCGGCAGCAGTGCGACCGCCCGCAAGCGTGGCAGGTTTTCGGATACGAATTCGCAACTGTCGCATAGAAGCCCGCACCGGCGTGGTCGGGAAGCCTTGCTGCCCTATCCGTTGGCGATGGCCTTCGTGCTGGTGTACCCCGCCGAACCCTTCCTCGTCGACATCCCGTCGGGCCGGGCGCCTGCCGCCGCGGTGTCGACGGTGCTGGCTCTCGTCGACTCGTGGTGGTCGCGCCGTCGTGCCTCGAAATCAGCTCTCGCGACTCAGCCAGCGGGCGATCTTGGTCGCAGCCTCCCCATAGAAGACCCGGTAGACCTGTTCGGCGACGTAGCCCATGTGCGGGGTGGCGGTGACGGAGTCCAACGTGCGCAACGGATGCCCCGCCGGCAACGGCTCGGTGTCGAAGACGTCGAGACCGGCACCGGCGATGCGCCGCGACCGCAGAGCATCCACGAGAGCCGACTCGTCGACAAGAGGACCGCGAGAAGTGTTTACTAGCAACGCCGTTGGTTTCATCAACGCCAGTTCGGCGGCGCCGACCAAACCGCGGGACCGTCCGCTGAGAACCAGGTGGATGGTCAAAACGTCAGCACGAGAGAACAACTCGTCTTTCGACACGTAGGTCGTCCCGGCCTGTTCGGCGGCCTCAGGCGACAAGTTCGTACTCCACGCGATGACGTCCATCCCGAACGCCTTACCGACCTGCGCGACCCGGCCGCCGATCCGACCCAATCCCAGCACGCCCAGCGTCGTGCCGCCGAGTTGCCGGCCGACGGAGATCTGCCAGCCGCCGTCGCGCACCGATACCGCCTCGTCAACGACCCGGCGGGCGGTCGCCAAGATCAGCGCCCAGGTGAGTTCGACGGTCGACTCCAGGTAGCCGCCGGTGCCGCTGACGTAAATGCCGCGTTCTTGGGCGGCCGCGGTGTCGATGGCGGCGTTGAACGGCCCGGTGGACGCGATCATCTTGAGTTGGGGCAGCCGCTCGATGACGCCCCGGGGCAGCGGTGTGCGTTCCCGCATCACGCACACCACGTCGAATGGCTTGAGTCGCTCGACCACGGCGTCCGCATCGGCGAGGTGATCGTTGAACACGGTGATCGTGGCGCGCTCGGCAACCTGCGACCAGTCGGCCATGGACAGTGCGACGTCCTGGTAATCGTCGAGGATCGCGACCCGCATCCTGCCAATCTCGCACACCAGGTTTGGCGCCCAGACCGGCCGGGTACAAACCCGACGCGAAGCAGCAGTGTCCAGTGAAGGGAGCTGAAGCGCATGGGAGCCCACGACAAAGTGAGCAACAAGATCGACGACGTCGCCGGGAAGGCCAAAGAGGCCTTAGGCAAGGCCAGCGACGACCACGGCACCGAAGCCGAGGGCAAGCTCGACCAGGCCAAAGCGAGCCTCAAGGACGCCGGCGAGAAGGTCAAGGACGCCGGCGAGAAGGCGAAGGACGCCTTCAAGCACTGACCACGAACTTGAACCTGGGACGGCCACCGGTGTATTGACCCCGGTGGCCGTCCGCTTTCCGAGGCGCCCGATGCGGATGAGATTAAACCGGTTTGGCTCGCGGGTGCCGACCGCCGCCGGTTCAGTGGCCCCGAGAATCTCGAACGTCAGAAGCTGACGGTCTCTTCGAAATGCGCTGAGTGACGGGCACATCGGAGAGTGCCGATCGAGGCCAATTGCGCTGGCCTGGTTGGATCTGCGCGATCCACGGCGACCACGCTGAAACCTCAATCACAATTCATTTCGAGAACGGGCTTCGTGATCGTATGGGCGAAAGGCATCCTTGTCGGATGCATCAGATCAACGGAGTCCGCGACCCGGCGACGAGCTTCCCACTCCCCGTCACCACCGACGATGCAGGCGAACGCCGACAGGCCAACCGGGCCGTCGGGATCAGCGCCCTAGTACTTGCGCTGACCGGGTTGATCGAACTGGTCATCGCCGTGGTCTCGGGCTCGGTGGCTTTGTTAGGCGACGCGTTGCACAACCTGTCGGATGTCTCGACCAGCGCCCTGGTGTTCGTCGGATTCCGAGCCTCACGCCGCCTCCCCACCGAGCGATACACCTACGGCTACGAGCGCGCCGAGGATCTCGCTGGAATCGGTGTGGCGCTGGTCATTTGGAGTAGCGCAATCGTTGCCGGCCAGGAGAGCGTCGAGAAGTTGATCAACCACGGCAGCACCGGCCACGTCGGCTGGGGCATCGCGGCCGCGGCGGTCGGCATCGCGGGCAACCAACTCGTGGCTCGTTACAAACTGACGGTGGGCCGTCGCATCCGGTCCGCGACCGTGGTGGCCGATGCCAAACATTCGCGGCTGGACGCGCTGTCGTCTGCCGGAGCGATGCTGGGCCTGATCGCTGTCGCTCTCGGCTGGACGTGGGCTGACGCCGTCGCGGGTATCGTCGTGACCGGGTTCATCTGCCACGTCGGCTGGGAGGTGACCGCGGACATCGCCCATCGCCTGCTCGACGGTGTCGACCCCGAGATCATCACCACCGCCGAATTCGCTGCCCTCGAGGTCGCCGGGGTCCAGCACGCACACGCTCGCGCCCGATGGACAGGGCGGACGCTGCGGGTAGAGGTGGAGGGCTTCCTCGATTCCGAGACCTCGCTTGCTGCGGCGGATGAGATCGGTCGCGGCGTCTGCGCAATCCTCACGTCCCGCATCCCGGAACTGCAGAGCTTTACCTGGTCGGCACGCGCCGCCTGATGGAGTGCGACGATCACGTCGCCACATCCGACGCCGGCGATGGCGCTGACATCGACGATGTTGCAGGCCCCTGCTCGCCCGTGTCTGGGTCGGGAGCGTTCTCGATCACGCCGTGCGCCCAGCGATCTTGATCAAGACGTCGATGCCGCTAGCCGAGCATTTCTGCGCACCGTCGCGGTGAGGTCACACGCGAGACACGCCTCGGCCAATACGCGAGGTAGGCGCTAGCCGATCTCGCTGTCGAGGTTGACCGCGACATAACCGATCGGGATACCGGTCCACATCGCGATGCATTCCCGCGCCGCCAATTCGACCGCGGCGCGACGGTGCGTGCGGGTGGCCCTGCCGATCTCGGGAATCTGGATCATCCACCCGTCCGCATCGCGAGTGACTTCGATGTCGAAGCACTGACCGACCGTCGGGCACTTAACGCGGGAAGCGAATCGCTGGGCGCTGCGCACGTGACGTGGGCGCACCAGCACGGGCTGAATGGGCATGGCCGCTTTCCTGAGTCGAGAACAAACCGCGCGCTAGCGTATTGCGAACACAGGCGAAAACCTAATCGGCGACGAGCATCGATGACTCGACCTTGAAAAATCCATCCTGAGCTGCGGTTTTATCGCGTGGAGGTGGATCCGCCATCCCGGTCGTCACGGCAGTTTTTCTGACGGTCAACGCGCCGGGAATGAACCGCGACGCCCCCGGTGTTACACCATGTTGAGTTTGACCAGCGTGACTTTCGGATATCACGATGACCAACGGCACCGACGCCGAAGCCCACGCTGCGGTGGAGTCTTCCACCACTTACGCTGCAAAAAAGGCGATCTCGCTTTGACGAAAGGTTCTTCTGTGCATGAGACGACCCGATCTGGCATATCGCCGTTGACATGGTGCGCGCAGCCGATGACGAAGCTGCTGCAGAGGGCAGCCGTCGTCACGATGCTGTATGCCGCGGCGGTCACGACCCCGGCCGTCAGCGAGGCCGCCGGCGATGGACAGTGCCCGGACGTCGAGGTCATCTTCGCGCGCGGCACTCTCGAGCCCCCCGGGCCCGGGACCGTCGGGCAGCAATTCTCCGACGCCCTCACCTCGCGCCTGGGCGGACGCTCGGTCGATGTGTATCCGGTCAACTACCCCGCCTCGCTGAACTTCTCGCAGGCTGCTGACGGCGTTGCCGACGCCGCCAACAAGGTCATGGAAACCGTCAACACCTGCCCCGCCACCAAGATGGTCCTGGGCGGCTACTCGCAGGGCGCTGCCATCGCCGCCTACCTCACCTCGGACAATGTCCCGCCCGGCTACGCCCTCCCCGCCGGCATCAGCGGCCCGTTGCCGCCCAACGTCGCGTCGCATGTGGCCGCCGTCACCCTGTTCGGCAAGCCCTCCAACGGGTTCCTCAATCTTGTCGACCGCGACGCCCCGCCGATCACCATCGGCCCGGCCTACGTGCACAAGACACTCGAGCTCTGCACGCCCCAGGACCCGGTGTGTTCGTCGGGCCAGGGATTCAGTCGGGCCGCGCACAGCGAATACAAGACGAACGGCATGACTGATCAAGCGGCCGACTACGCCGCCAACAAGCTCGGTCGCTGACTCCGGCGTCCACACGTCGAGTCCCTGCTGGACCATGATTGCGGCGACTCGACCAGTTTCAGGCGGTCGAGTCCTTCACGGCCACGCTTCTGCCACCTATCCTTGATCGATGAGGCAAATCGTGGTGCGCGCAGTTCTACTTCTGGGTGCGTGGGCGATCGGACTCCTGGTGGCCGCGCAGGTCGTTCCCGGAGTTTCGTTGTCGGTGTCGGGGTTCATCGTCGCTGTCGCGGTGTTCTCTATAGCGCAGGCGGCCCTGTCACTGTTTCTCTTGCGGCTGCCCCATGGATATGCGTCGCTACTCCTGGGCGGCACCGGCCTGGCAATAACCGTTTTTGCGCTGATTCTCGCCACGGCAGAAACGCACGGGTTCACCATTCGTGGGATGGCGTCCTGGGTGGCCACGACGCTGGTGGTGTGGCTGGTGACCACGATTGGGGCAGTCGCACTGCCCGAGCTGTTGGGTCCGCAGCAAACTGGCTCGACCTGACGCCGGAATAACCATTTCGGCAAGCCTGCTGGGTGAGTAGCATCCTTACCATCGCGTCCGACGACGGAGGAAGGTGAGATGGGCGACACTCATCACGATCCGACGGATCACTCTCGGACCACGCAACCGCATGCCGGCCTCGCCATGAAGGACAACTTCTACTGGCCTGGGTTGATCCTGCTGGCCGTATCTGTGTTCGGGATGATCGCCACGGTGGCGGCCGCGGCGTATCGACATTACGAGTGGCTCGGCACGACGGTATTGATCGCGGCACTCGGAGCGCTCGCCGGAGCGTTATGGCTCGTCGTCGAACACCGCAGGGTGAACAGCATCGAGAGGCAGTGGCACGCAGCGCACCCCGAGGCTCAGTTGCGCTAGCCAGACCTCTGGAGCGAGCAGGCCAAGGCCCGAGTGCTAAGACTAAGACCAGCACAACCCCATCGGTTCGTTTGCCGGCACCGCTGGTCGCGGTCACGACGACGAGAGCCGGGGAACGAGGGGAAGTACATCCCCGCCGGCGACCAGGCCGACACGTCCCCGCAGGCGCGCAGCAGTGCGCGAGCGTAGCCACTCGAACCCGTTGGCGACTCCGATGGCGCCGGCTGCGGTGTCGGCGATGCCGGGGTCGTCCCCGGCCGTGTAGTTGTTGTTTTCCCACATCGAAGGCTGGTCCTTGTCGTGGAAAAAGACCGAGCCATCGGGCTCGCAGACCGCGTAGGTGCCGAACGCGTGGCCGCCACGGACGGCGAGGTAGCCGCCGCCGACAATGCAGTCGTGCTTCGCCGCGAGGCCCCGAAGCACGGCCAGGGTCGGACCGTCGACCGGTTCGGTGACGTCGCGCATGACGCGGCCGTGGATGTTGGGGTGGTTGGCGCTCTCCGGTAGGAACACCATTTCCGGGGAGTGCTCACGGACCGCCTGACCGACGATGCCCTCGATGTGGTGCAGGTTGCCCGGGACGTCCCCGACCCGCACCGCGGGCTGGACGGCGACGATGCGGCGGGTGCTCGTTAGCGGCGAACCCGGCCTCCAGCCCGTCGGCGGACCCCAGCGCGCGCCCGAGAACACTGCATTCCGGCACCCGCTCGGCGGCCCCGAACGCCTTCATGGCCTCGACCAGCGCGATGTCGTCCCCGATCACATCGAAGTCTGCAAGACGGGGCGGAGTGTTGAAGGTGGCCCGATTAGAAGCGGTGACGCGGCTGGAGGGGGTGGCCGCGACGTTGGTGAGGATGCTCATGGATCCGATGTAAGCGGCACCGGCCCGCGAAATAAAGCGAGTTGCCCCCGAATGACGACAAGGTGCACCCCGAATGGTAAAGAACCCGTCGCCAGGGTCGATCTACGGTTTATTTTTCGGCTGAGATCAACGCCACCCATACACCGATCACCGACACGCCAGTGAGGAACTGAGTCCCGCAATGTCAACACAGCACTTGGATACCGACTATTTGATTCTGGGCGCCGGCGCCATGGGCATGGCGTTCGCCGATGTGATCCTCGCCGAGGACCCGGTGGCGCGCATCATCATGGTGGACCGGCACGCCAACCCGGGCGGCCACTGGAACGACGCTTACCCATTCGTCAGGTTGCACCAGCCGGCCGCGTTCTATGGTCTCAACTCGACGCACCTCGGGCAGGGCGGTGAAGACCTGAGCTCGGTTGCCGATATCGTCGCCTACTACCGGGACGCGATGGACCGCTTCTTACACACCGGCCGGGTGCGGTTCCTTTCGATGAGCGAGCACAAGGGTGACGGCCGGATCGTCTCCACCGTTGACCGCGACCGGGTCACCACGGTCACCGCAAACCGCCGGATCGTCGACGGCACTTACATGCAGGTGAAGGTGCCGTCGATCTGCCCACCCCGCTACACAATCGACTCCGACGCCACCGTGATACCGCCCAACGGCCTGGCCCAGATCAGGCGGCCGCACGAGCGCTACGTAATTATCGGCGCCGGGAAAACCGGAATCGACTCGCTGCTGTTCCTACTGGACAACGGTGTTTCGCCGGACCGAATTCAGTGGATTGTGTCGAACGACTCCTGGCTATTGGATCGCGGCATGATGCAGCCCGGGCTGGTGCTGGACACCGTCGTGTCCATGGTGCGCAGCATCGCCGACGCCACCAACATCGACGATGCCTTCTTGCAACTCGAACGAAAAGGCATCGTCTTCCGACTGGACACCCAAAGCCTGCCGACCAAGTGGCGCTGCGCCACGGTCGACCGCAGGGAGCTTGCCGAGCTGCGTCGGATCGACAATGTGATCCGGTTGGGCCGGGTGCAGCATGTCGGCGGCAGCGGGATCCGCCTCGATCGCGGAACTATCGGCGTCGTCGAAGACACCCTGTTCGTCGATTGCTCGGCCAACGGTCTGGCCAAAGTCGATGCGCGGCCGCTGTTCTCCGCGGGTCACGTCACTCTGCAGTCCGTATTCATGTGTCAACAGACGTTCAGTGCGGCGCTGATCGCTCACCTGGAGCTGCTCAGTCTCAGCGACGAGCGCCGCAACCGGATCTGCGCCGCCGTGCCGCACCCAGAGCTCAAGCAGGATCTGCCGACCGCCCTGGTCACCACCGCCCAGAACATGCTCAACTGCAACCGGCACATGCCCCTGTGGCTGCGCCGCAGCCGCCTGTACCTCGGCCACCACGCGGCGCCACACCGCTACCTGTTGGGCTCCGGCAAGCTCGCCCTCCTGCAACGCCGGGCCGTTACCTCCATGGACAATATGCGCCAGCAGGCGAGCATCGCGTGAATCGCCGTTTGGTCCGAAGGAGCGTCCAGCCAGCGGTGTTCCTGGCCCGAACAATCGCCGATTCATGTCCGGACCAGTGCCCCCCTGGCCTATGAGGGCGACATCACAACTGCCCACCCGCGCGCTGCTGTCTACCGCTTGTATCGGGTAGGCCCGCCAAGAACTCGACGATGGCGGCCGCGCCGGTCTGCGGGATCTCTGCCTGCCAGAAGTGGCCGGCAAACGGCAGCAGTTTGACGTCGTCCGGCGAACCCGGAATGTCGTGCGCCAACCGCACCCCCCAGGACGGCGGCAGGAAGTAGTCCTGCGCGGCCCAGATCACCCGGGTCGGTTTGGTCCAGGCCCGCAAAGCCGGGACCGCGTCCAACGTCCAGCGCGGTGATTGCGCGATCACATAGCGGATCCAGTCCCGCTGTGCCTGCCCGCCAACCCGCAGGGCATGAAACCAATCTGCGGCCAGCGCCGGCGGGAAACGGCCACGCACCACCGTCAGCGGCAAGGTATGCGCCTTCAACATCAGCTGCAGGATGCCGAGCCGACCCAAAACCGGGATCAGGCCGTGCCTGGCCAGCCACACCAGCATCGCCACTACCGGCACCAGCCAATTGTCGTAGCAGACCACATCGGTGAAGACGACCGCCTTGATCCGCGCGCCGTGCAGCTTGAGGAACTGCTGGCCGTGCGCGCCGCCCTGATCGTGAAAGACCGCATCGGTTTCGACGATGCCGAGTGCGTCGAGCAGTTGCGCCAGCATCGCCGCCTGACCGGGGCTGGACAGGTCCGCGTCCGGGTTGGGTACCGACCGCCCCAGGCCGAGCAGATCCGGTGCGATGCAGTCGTAGTGCTCGCCCAGCGCACCCAGCAACGGCTCCCACAGCCGGCAGGAGGTCGGAATTCCGTGCACCAGCAGTAGCGGTGGCCCGGTGCCGTGCCGCAGGTACGCCACCCGCCCGCAGTCCAGATCCAGGTAGTTGCGGTCCAGGGTCCCGATCGCAATCGACGGGTCTTCCGGGCGCATCTGGCGCAGCGGACGCCGGTTAGCCGTCAGCACCATGAGTCTTGGACGATGACGCCGCGAAGGTTCTTGCCGTCGCGCAGATCCTGATAGCCCTCGTTGACCTGCTCCAGGGTGTAGCGGCGGGTAATGAGTTCGTCGAGCTTGAGCTGACCGGCGTCGTAGAGCCGCCGTAGCCGCACAATGTCGTACTGCGGGTTGGCCGAGCCGAACAGAGTGCCCTTGATGGTTTTTTCGGACAGCGTCATCTCCGCACCGTAGATGTGCACAATCAGCTTGTCCAGGCTGCGACTCACCAAAACTGCCCGCGAAACATCCTCTGTGCCTCACGTAAAAGTGCCCGCGAAACGGTGACCGCTCATTCGGCTGGCGAACCCATGGCGCGAGCTTGATTCTGCGACTACTTGAGTGTCCATTCTCATTGAATCTGGGGCAGCATTCTCATCGAATGTGGGGCGTGCTGGTCCGGGACATGCGCGGGGTCAATCAACTAGTTGGGTAGTCTAGGTAACACGACGGTTCACTGTTGCGCGTTGCCCGGTGGGACTCGGTTCGGTTAGCGGATGACGCCCGCGTGGCTGGCGACGGTTGCGACCGCCGGCAGCATCAACCAGCCGCACCGAAGCCGCCACTCCACAGGTAGGGCTGTTGCCGTTAATTGCGCGTGCGGGGCGGTGCGCGGCGTTAACACATTCAGCTGTGTAAGGTTGCGGGTATGTCCGTTCGCCGTGTCGGGGTGGGGCTCGCCGGGGGAGCCGCCGTGGCTGCCGCGATGCTCGGAGTTGCGGTCGCGCACGCCGACGAGATCAACGGGTGGACGGTGACACCGACGAGCGGTAGTGATGTGGTCCTGCTGCCCCCGGCCATGCTGTCGGACCCCAGCGATTCGCTGGGACTGGGCACCTCACCGATAGCGGGCGGCTTTGACAGTGTTCCGGCCACTCCGCTCAGCGGCATCGGATCGAACGAGCTTTTTGCCACGCCGCTTTCGACCATCGGGTCGCCGGACAACCTCGCCATCCAAGATAACTGGTTGCCCGGAATCGAGGAGGTCTCAGTCCAAACCGGCAAAGACAACAACGTGCTCGCGTTCCTAGTGCCCGCCGACGGAGATAAACAGGTCGTCGATCTGGTCAACTTCGCCGCCCACGACGCTCCGCCGCTGTTCAACCCCGACTCCACCGGCCCGATCGACGTAGGCGGAGTACAGCTGGCATCGCCGCAAGACGGGGCGCTGTTCAACGACCTCGGCACGGCGGTGTTCACCGGTGACGCCGCAGACTTCGGCAAGGCGACGACGTTGTTCGACGACCTGCTCGGCATCAACCCGTCGAGCGCGGCCAGCGCTCAGGCTTACCCCGCCAGTGTCGTTGACGCCGCAGCAAACGCTGCTGTCACGGCCAACCCCGATGACCTACTCAGCCAGGCCAGCACGAACCTGACCGAGGCCGACAGCGTGATCACCGCCACGCCGGACGTGTCGCCCGCTGTGATCTTGAATCTGTCCGGGGTCGTCGACGGGGCATTCGGGGCGGGCTTTGGCCAGGGCATCGCCGAGAAAGCTGTCGAGCAACTGCAGTCGGCTGAGGCCGTCGTCTCAGCGCACGACGGCTCCTTGTCCAGCCAAGTTGGCCAGCTGTTTTTCGATCCTCTCAATCAGGATTGGGACACCACCAGCGCAGCTTTGCTGCACGCCGACCAGGCTTACGAAGCCGCTCTCGCCAGCGGTTCTGGCCTTGACGCAGCCGATTCGTCGCTGTTCACGGCGGACTTCCAAGCGCTCGGCGACCTCGTCAACACCATCCCCATTCTCGACGTCGCCAACCTCATCAACCTCTTCTGACCCGACCACTGCCGCTGCCCTGCCCGGCGAGTCGGAGCAGATCGGTCATCAGCGTCCGGCGGTGCCGATGTCGGTCCGAACACCCAGCGGTGACTCCACCCGGACCTCCTCGTCGCGAATCAGGCCGCGCAGCAGCGCGGTGCTGAACTCGGCGGCGATCTCCTGGGCGCTGCGGCGTCCGCTCGGGCGCAGCCAGCGGTAGGCGCCCAGCGTCATACCGATGTAGCCCAGCGCCAGGACGTGTGAGTCGCACGCGCAGAATTCGCCGCTGGTGATGCCGCGGTCGATGAGCCCGTGCACGTGCTCGTAGACCTGAATCTCCTTCTCGCGGACCTCCTCGACCTGTTCTTCGGTGAACCACTCGGTGATGTAGGGCTGCTCCTGGAAGTACACCGCCGCACCTTCGGGGTTGGCGGCGATCTGATTGAGCAACCGCACCGTGTACTGGTAGAGCGCCTCGCGAGCCGACATCGTCGAGTTGAACGGCCGGGTTTGCGCGCTACGACAACTGGTCAATTAGCCACGTCGGTCTTCGGGAATGTGCCTGGTGGCGCTTCTTCCCGCTGCCTTCATTGTTCACCCGCGGACCGACAGCCTATGGCTGCTTTCCATCCAGTGTAGCACTTGTGCTATCGTTGTCGCGTGGAAACCGTGGGATTGCGTGAGCTGCGCCAGAATGCTTCCGACCTCGTGCGCCGCGTAGAAGAAGGCGAAGAAATCACCATCACCGTGGCCGGCAGACCCGGCGCGAGGTTGGTACCGGCCAGGCCGAGGGCCTGGCGGCGCTGGAATGATGTCTCCGAGCTGTTCGCTGGTCCCGTGGACCCCGATTGGGACACCGACCGCAACGAGATAGCCCACGATGTTCGCGATCCCTGGGGGGCCAAATGAGGTCGCTGCTCGACACCAGTGTGGTCATCGCAGCCGAGGTTGCCCCTCTCGATGGCGACCTGGCGATTAGCGCAGTCACGTTGGCAGAGCTGCATTTTGGTGTCCTCGTCGCCAGGAATCACGCCGTACGCGCTGAGCGATTGCGCCGACTTCTTGTGCTCCAGCGGGCGTTTGATGCGCTCCCGCTCGATGAGGCTGTTGCAGCAAGCTACGGCCAGATCGCGGCCGCGGTCGTCGATGCGGGGCGTCAACCCCGCAGCAGGTCCATGGACTTGCTGATCGCGGCGACGGCTCACGCGAATTCAGCCACGCTCTACACCTGTAACGCGGACGACTTCCGCGGTCTTGACGGCCTAATCGACATTATCGCCGTCTAAGTCCGCCTCTTGTTGGCCGTCGCGAGTCAGCCAGCTGGTGGTGTGGGTGTCGGGCTTGGGGATGGCTGGGTGTTCGCGGCCGGAGCTGCCGGCGGCTGGGGGGTGGCCGGGCTGGGTGCGGGTTGTCCGGTGCCGGGCTGCAGGGGTGTGCCTTGGCTGCCAGCCGGTGCTGGCGCGGCGCTGGGACCCTGCCAATTCGACCTCGACCAACTCGCAGCCACCGGGCCGCAGATGCGAACTTCCGACGCGAACTGGTCACCGCTGATAATTGGGATCGGACATGCCGTCACCCTGTTCCGAGTACAGGTATGCGCTTTCTTTGACCGGTTGCGGGACGAGCCCTATTCGCGCGGTTTTGTCGCGGGCGGCTTGTGAACAGGGTGGCATGCTGCCCGGCTGGGTGGGGCTGGCTGCTGGGTGGGACCAACTGATCTGATCCCACCCAGCAGTGGCGCGGCCCTACTGCTGGGTGGCCTCGGCGAGGTAGTCGTCGTAAACCTCATCGGCGGACCTGGCTTTGGTCACGATTTCCTCGACGGCGGCGAGCTGGTAGTCGTTGTCGGCCAGCCAGCGCAGATATTCCCCGCTGCCGACGTGACGGCCCCAGCAATTGCCGGCGTTGCCGCGCCACGCGTCCTTGGTGTCCGGGATTCCAGTGCTCCCAGCACCAACGCCAAAGCGATGACCTGGGCGCGGCTGTCACCGGTGGCCGGCAAATCGGCCACCAGCCTGGCCACGGCCGGCCCGTTGTCCACTCCCAACAGCGCGGCAGCGGTGTCTTGAGCTTGATACTCGCTCAATAAGGCGCTGTCGCGTGCCAGGCAGTCGGCCACGAACATCGCTGCACCGGTGGGCGGGGGCTTGCCGGTGAGCAGCTTGGTCACGAAGTCACGCCGCAGGTACAACGCCGCTTCACCGAGCTTGTTCAAAGCAATCACCTTGCGCCGCTCCCGCCGCTCGGCATCCAGTTTGGCCTGCGCCGCCACAGCCTCACCGGCCGCTTTGGCGTCGTCGTCCTGGCTGTCGAAATCCACTGTGCCCGTAGACTCGTCGCCTCGACGTGGCACGCGAGCAGAGTTCTCGAACTCCTCACTGAGCGCCAAGCCAGCGGCGGAGTAGTCCAGGCAGTAGCACTCCGGGACGAACACCGTGGCCTCGGTGACGGTGTGGCGCAGGCCCTTTGCCGCGACGGCTTCGGGGGTCATCCTGGGTTGACCAATCCACAGTTTCGGCATCGACCGGTTCGCAGGTACGAACCAAGCTGAAACTTCGATGCCCGCACACCGAGAGACCGCATGCCCGGGAAATCCGCTGCCACGATCTCCTGCGTGTAATCGGCCAACCGGACCTGCGCCACCCCGTCGAGCGGTAGCCCTCTCCCACTGAGCAATTCGGCAAGACTGACAGTCGGTGACGCGATCCCTCGCTCCGTCAAGGTCATGGGACGCATCCGTAGCCGCCCAATACGCCCCGCACGGAGTGGGCCGTCGCCCCGTGACGGGCTGAAGCGCTCCCGGTAAGCAGAAACTGGCCACCAGGCGGACTGGCGTCGACGGCACGCCGTACGACGTCCCACACCTCGGGAACCTGCTGCCACTCGTCGATGAGCAGTGGCCGCGGCCGAGTCAACAGCAGACCCGGGTCGGCGTGCACCGCCTCACTGTTGGGCTTTGCATCGAGTCTCAGCAGGCCGACGACTCGCTGCTCGGCTGTCGTCGTTTTCCCACTGCCTTCGGGCCGTCGATGGCGATCGCCGGTACCTGTTCGAAGAGCTCGTCCAGTTCGTCGTCGATGATGCGTCTGGCGTACCGCAGGCATTGAATCAGTCAGATAGCAGGGACTGAATCAGTCAATTGGCACCGCCGCCGCTCAACCGCACATCCGAAGATCGCTGCCCAGTTCAACGATCTGCACTTGAGCCTCCAAAAACCACGGTTTCCGGTCGTCCGCGGGGCCTGACGTTTCAACGGTGCCCAGGTATCCCCCGTCGGCCTCCGTTGTCTTTCCGGCTTTCTGTGGGTACGGCCCATCGCCGGTACCCGGTCCTCCGGTCGAGGTTGCCCTTGGAGTTCAGGTGACCACCGACTTGGCTCGTAGACTCGCGGGCGCTTTCTTCACAAGACGCCCGGAATCAGCGCGGCGATTGCGTCTGCAACCAGCATCTCTCGCAAACTCCTGCGGTTTGCCGAACGCGCGCGGGGGTATCCCATTACCCTGTCCGTACAACCCGACCGACATCGAAACTAGGTAAACGTCATGATTGGTCTCGGAATCCTCCTTATTATCCTCGGGCTGGTGCTGCCTGCCCTGGTCCCTACCTTCGCCTATGCCCACATTTGCCTGGTCATTGGGATCATCCTGCTTGTCATCGGTCTGATACTGATGGTCGCGGGGAGGATGGGCCACGCTGTCGGCGGCCGCCGCCACTACTACTAAACGGCCACCGCTGATCGAACTAACGACCATTTCAACCAAAACTCAAAGGAGCCAACATGGCTACCAGCACTATCGTTTGGGTCGTCGTTGTCGCGGTGGTGGTAATTGTGCTCATCGCCGCTGTTGTTTTGGTGGCGCGCAACAAGCGCAACCAGCATCGCCACGTCGAAGCCGGCAAGATCCGAGATCAGGCCCGAGAGGAAACGCTCCGAGTCAAGCAGCGGGAAGCGCTCGCCGACGAGACCGCCGCCAAGGCCCGCGCCGCCCAGGCCGAAGCCGATGTGAAGGCGGCCCAAGCTTCGGGTCTGCAACAGCAAGCCGCCGCGCAACGTGACGAGGTAGCGACGTCCCGTGACGAGCTGAACCAGCAGTTCGCGCGGGCGGACAAGATAGATCCGCGCTCGCAATCCAGCGACACAGCGCGAGACGACCCTGAAGTCCCAGATACGCGTCCGGGGCCCTCGGCCGACGATCAACGTCCCCCAGTGATGCCCCGATCGGGGTGAAATGCGAGAGCACCTTCACCCGCCACATCTCGCACCTCAGCACCGCCCGGACTTTTGATCCGGGCGGTTAGGAGCGCGCCCAACGGCTGAGCACGCGGCGTCCGCCGCGGCCAGCCGACATTCTGCGACGACCGGCGGCCGGTGACGGCGCGGTCGTCATAACGATCATTACCGCGACACCGCCGGGCTCGCGGCGCCGAAGTTCGGCCTGCGATGTGCTCGACCTCGCGTAGTTCAGTGGAGCTAAGGGGATTCGAACCCCTGACCCCCACACTGCCAGTGTGGTGCGCTACCAACTGCGCCATAGCCCCGAAGATGTGCCTGTCGAAGTTACACCACGGTCTGCCTGCCTTCAAAGTCGCTGCTCAGGCAGGCTCCGCCGCCGGTTCCCAGTCGTTTTGCGTCAGCGGGTCGAGGTGCTGAGTTTCGGGCGCGAACATCCACACGACCGCGGCGCACAGCAGGACGAACGCGCTAGCGATGAAGCCCCACTCGAAGCCGAAGTGCTTGGCGATCTTGGCCACCCCCATGGCGCCGGCGATCGCACCGAGATCGGCCATCATCTGGAAGGTCGCCACCGCGGTGCCGGCACGCGCCGCGTTGCCGAGAATGTCGGCGATCGCGGCCTGCTGCGGTGACGCAAACACCCCCGACGCCGCACCTGCCACGCACGCGGCGACCAGGAACACCGTCAGCGACGACGAAATGCCCAACCCGACCGTCGCCACGCTGCAGGCCAGCAGACCACCGATCAGCAGCGCGCGCCGACCGATTCGGTCCGACAGGTAGCCGCTGGGCATCACCACGATGACGTTGCCGACCGCAAAGACCGCCAGCGCCACACCCGTCATCTGCGGCCCGCGACCCAGCACATCCGAAATGAACAGCGGCACAACGGCCATCCGCAGTCCGAACACCGCCCACCCGGTAGCGAAATTCGACAGCAGCGCCGAGCGATAGGCGCGGTGCCGCAGCGCGGTACGCAGGGTCACCGGCGGATCGACGTGCTCGGCCGGCGCGCCCAGTTCCGACCCTCGCAAGCTGTAGGAGACGATGAGCGCGGTGAGCATCATCACCACGCCGTAGATCAGGAAGGGCGCCCGAAGACCGAAACCCGCTGTGAGACTGCCTATTAGCGGACCACCGACCAAGCCGACCAAGAACGAGCTGGCGAACAGCCCCGCGACCCGGCCGCGGGCACCGGGCGGGCTGATCCGAATCATCAAGCCCAGCGCGGAAATAAAGAACATCGTCGAGCCGATGCCGCCGATCGCGCGGAACACCAACAGCTCCTGGTAGTTGTGCACGAATGCACACATGGCGGTCGATACCGCGACGATCAACAGCCCGGCTAGGTAGACCGGCCGCTCCCCCATTCGCTGAACCAACAGCCCGCTGGGCGGTGCGAAGCACAACCGCATCACCGAGAAAATGGTGATCGCGAACGTCACCGCCTCGATGCTGACGCCGAACGTGCGGGCGTATGCCGGTAGCACTGGCGACACCACGCCGTAGCCCAGCGCGGCCACCACGTTGGCCGCGATCAGCACCCACGCTTCACGCGGCAGGCTCGTCTTGTCGCGGCGCCACGCCATGTAGCGGGCGCGCGGAGAGACGAGGATCACCCGATGACTTTATCCACAACCTGTTGCGCCTCTCGCTGGACCTCGGCCAGGTGCTCCGGCCCGCGGAAGGACTCGCCGTAGATCTTGTACACGTCTTCGGTGCCCGACGGCCGCGCGGCGAACCAGGCATTGGCGGTGGTCACCTTCAGTCCGCCCAGCGGTGCGCCGTTGCCCGGCGCCGTAGTCAGCTTGGCGGTGATCTGTTCGCCGGCCAACTCGGTGGCGCTGACCTGCTCCGGCGACAGCTTCGACAGCCGGGCCTTCTGCTCGCGGTTCGCGGGCGCGTCGAGGCGTGCGTAGGTCGGGGCGCCGTACTTCTCGGTCAGCTCCTGGTAGCGCT
The DNA here is from genome assembly GCF_039583785.1 of Mycobacterium sp. GTDB lineage: Bacteria > Actinomycetota > Actinomycetes > Mycobacteriales > Mycobacteriaceae > Mycobacterium. Next base: position 33,871 of record NZ_JAVKSG010000001.1, on the reverse strand, counting down.
GCGACGGGGTGGACCCCGTGACCGCCAGGATCTCGCTGGCCAGCAGCGCGAGGATGATGCCGTCCTTGTCGGTGGTCCACACCGATCCGTCGCGGCGCAGGAACGACGCCCCCGCGGACTCCTCGCCGCCGAAGCCGATGGTGCCGCCGATCAGACCGTCGACGAACCATTTGAAGCCGACCGGCACCTCGACCAGCGTGCGCCCGATGCCGGCCACCACCCGGTCGATGATCGACGAGCTGACCGCGGTCTTGCCGACGGCCACACCCTCGGGCCAGGACGGCCGATGGGTGTAGAGGTAGTCGATCGCGACAGCGAGGTAGTGATTCGGGTTCATCAGCCCGGCGTCGGGCGTGACAATGCCGTGCCGGTCGGAGTCGGCGTCGTTGCCGGTGGCGATCTGGTAGCGGTCGCGGTTGGCGATCAGGGATGCCATCGCGTCGGGCGAGCTGCAGTCCATCCGGATCTTGCCGTCGTGGTCGAGCGTCATGAACCGCCACGTCGCGTCGACCAGCGGATTGACCACGGTCAGATCGAGGTTGTGCCGCTCGGCGATCGCGGCCCAGTAGTCGACGCTGGCCCCGCCGAGCGGGTCGGCACCGATCCGGATGCCCGCCTTGCGGATGACATCGATGTCGACCACGTTCGGCAGGTCGGCCACGTAGGCGTCCAGGTAGTCGTGCCGCTGGACGGCCTGCAGCGCCCGGGCCAGCGGCACCCGCTTCACCGCCTCGCCCTTGCGCAGAATCTCGTTGGCGCGGTTGGCGATTGCGTTGGTCGCGTCGGTGTCGGCCGGGCCGCCGTTGGGCGGGTTGTATTTGAAGCCGCCGTCATACGGCGGGTTGTGCGACGGCGTCACCACGATGCCGTCGGCCAGTCCGTCGCTGCGGCCGCGGTTGTAGCTGAGGATCGCATGGCTGACCGCCGGAGTGGGTGTGTAGCGGTCGGCAGAGTCGACGGCGGTGACGACGTCGTTGGCGGCGAGCACCTCCAGCGCCGACATCCACGCCGGCTCCGAGAGCCCATGGGTGTCGCGGCCGACGAACAACGGACCGCATGTGCCGTGGGCGGCGCGGTACTCGACGATGGCCTGAGTGATGGCCAGGATGTGGGCTTCGTTGAAGGCGCCGTTCAGGGCCGAGCCGCGGTGTCCCGACGTCCCGAACGCCACCTGTTGGGCGACGTCGTCGGGGTCCGGTTCGATCGCGTAATACGACGTGACCAGGTGCGGCAGATCGACGAGGTCTTCGGGTAGCGCCGGCTGACCGGCGCGAGGGTGGGCCACCATGCCACCAATTCTGCCGAATAAGCTGCCAGAGCACGCCTCGCCGGCAACGAAAGGAATTTTCGACGAGTGGCAAGCTTTGCGTCGCCGCGCGACTACCGGGAGTTGGCCGCGGTGTTCGTTGGGGGCGCGGTGGGAACGTCGGCACGCACCGGTCTGAGCCTTCTGGCGACCACCGATCCGTCGCGCTGGCCCTGGCCGACCTTCACCGTCAACATCGTCGGCGCGTTCCTGTTGGGCTACTTCACGACGCGGCTGCTGGAGCGGTTGCCGCTGTCGAGCTACCGCCGCCCACTTTGGGGAACGGGCGCATGCGGCGGCCTGACCACCTTCTCCACGATGCAGGTCGAGACGCTGACGATGATCGAATACCGGCACTACGGCCTCGCGATCGGATACACCTGCGCCAGCATCGTTTTAGGGTTGCTCGCAGTGCATCTGGCGTCGGCGCTGGTTCGCCGGGTCGCGGTGCGCTGACGATGATCTGGATCGGGGTGATTGTCGCGGGCGGCCTCGGGGCGGTGCTGCGGTTCCTGGTGGACGGCGCGGTCGCTCGCCGGGCGGCGAAGTCCCATGTGTTCGAAACCCTGCCGTTCGGGACGCTGGTGGTCAATATCAGCGGCGCCGCACTGCTCGGGTTTCTGGGGGCGCTGGCCTTGAATCGCTACGCCGCACTGCTCGCCGGCACCGCTTTCGTCGGCGCGTACACCACGTTCTCCACCTGGATGCTGGAAACCCTGCGCCTCGGCGAGGAGCGGCAGGTCCGCCACGCCGTCGCCAATATCTTCGTCAGCGTCGTCCTGGGCATCGGCGCGGCGCTGTGCGGGCAGTGGATCGGTGGCCTGCTGTGAACCAGTCCTGCCTCGAACTCACCGCCTACGTCGGCGAACCGCGGCACCCTAAGCGGTCAAGGTGGTGATCCGCCGAATTACTTCGTCGCGGCCGAGGGTGCGCGCGATCTGGAACAGGTCCGGGCTCTTGGTCGAACCGGTCAAGCCGACGCGGATCAGCTGCGAGGCCTCCCGAATCGAGCCGGGGTAGGCCTCGGGGTTTTTCTTGTAGTCCCTGGCGTTGGCCGCGAAGCCGAACTTGGCGGCCAGGTCGCGGATCTGCTGGAACCACTGAACCGAGTCGTCGAGATCCCGATAACTCGCCACGAACTCGCCGGCGAACGACCGGACCAGCTCGCGGGGCGACCCACCCAGCCGAGGGTCGTCAGCGGCCACGGTGGTGAACAGTTCGGCGAAGAAAAAGCCGTACGCATCGCGGAAATCCGACCACTTGCGCAGGTCTTTGCGCGGGTTGTCCACGCCGTCGCGCTCGACGGCCAGCGCGGCCAGCGTCTGCTCAGGATGAGCGTCGATCACATCCAGCAACTCGGGATCGAACTCGGCCGCCCACACCGTCAGCGCAGCATAAATCTGCTGCCCGCTCAGCGTCGCGATGTGGTCGGCGCTGATGTCTTCCAGCTTCACCAGATCCACCAACGGGCCCGCGCCGCCGCACTCGGCCAGCGAGATCGGCGCAGCGAGAGCTTCGGGCAGCGGAACCTCGGCCAGGCGCCCGTTGGCCAGACCGCGCAGGTAGTACAGCACCGCGTCGGCCGGGTAGCCCGAGCGGATGTAGAAGTCGACGTCGGCTTCGGGGTCTTTGCGCTTGGAGAGCTTGCGCTTGCCGCCGGGAATCTGCTTCATCAGCAGCGCGATGTGCGCATAGGTGGGCGGCTGAAAACCCAGCGCCTCGAACAACTGCAGGTGCAGCGCCGTCGACGACAACCACTCCTCGCCACGGATCACCAGGTTGCATCGCATCAGGTGGTCGTCGACGGCGTGGGCGAAGTGATAGGTCGGAAGTTGCACGGCCGCAGACGATTTCAGGATGACCACGTCGTTGTAGTTGTCCTCCATGGACAGGTTGCCGCGGATCGCGTCGGTGAAGGACGCCCGCCCGCCGGTGCGACCGGGTGAACGGAAGCGCACGACGTAGGGCGCACCGTTTTCCAGCTGCTCGCGAACGGCAGCATCGTCGGCGTCGCGCCAGATGGCCCATTCGCCGTAGTAACCGGTCGGACGCTTGAGCTGTTGCTGGCGGGTGCGGATCTCGATGAGCTGATCGGAGGTGGCGAAGCACAGGTACGCCGTGCCGGAGCGCAACATCTCGCGCACATAGCTGAGATAGATCGTCGCCCGCTCCGATTGGCGGTATGGCCCGTAGTCACCGCCGGCGCCGACGCCCTCGTCGGGGATGACCCGAAAGTAGGCAAACGCCCGATCGAACTGTTCGTATGCGCCGGCCACTTCCCGCGACTGGTCGGTGTCTTCGATCCGCACGAAATAACGGCCGTCCGCCTCGTGCGCGACCGACAGATCGATCATCGCGGTGTAGATCCCGCCGAGGTGGATGAAGCCGGTCGGCGACGGGGCCAACCGGGTCACCTGAGCATCGGCGGGCAGTTCGCGGGGCGGGTAGCGCTGTTCCCACTCACCCGGTTCGGGCAGCTCGGCGGGAAAGAGGCGGTCGACCTCGTGCGGCTCCAGCATTCCGGTGACGGCTCCTATCGGCAGAAGGTTTGCCTGGTCGATAGTAGTCACGCTGGTCACAGGCCGAGTCGCCCGTAGGCTGGGCACGATGAGCGTCACGCCGGACACAGGAGTTGCTCTGCAGCACCGCTTCGCCAGCGACCTGCCCGAGATGGGCGTCAGTTGGCAAGCTCAGGCCTTCCCCGACCCGCGACTGCTGGCCTTCAACGCGCCGCTTGCCGACGAGCTGGGGCTCGACCCGGCGTGGCTTCAGAGTCCCGACGGGCTGCGCTTCCTGGTCGGCAACCACGTTCCCGACGGCGCCGCGCCGGTCGCGCAGGCCTACGCGGGGCATCAGTTCGGCGGATACGTGCCGCTGTTGGGCGACGGTCGAGCCCTGCTGCTGGGCGAGCTCGCCGACGCCGACGGGCGGCTCCGCGACATTCACCTCAAGGGTTCGGGTCCCACACCATTCGCTCGCGGCGGCGACGGCTTGGCGGCGGTGGGGCCGATGTTGCGCGAATACATCGTCAGCGAGGCGATGCATGCGCTGGGCATCCCGACCACGCGATCACTGGCCGTGGTGGCGACGGGCCAGCTGGTGCAGCGCGAGACGCCGCTGCCCGGCGCCGTGCTCACCCGCGTCGCCGCCAGCCATCTGCGAGTGGGCAGCTTCGAATACGCCACCGGGACCGGCAACCTCGACCTGGTGCGTCGCCTCGCCGACCATGCGATCAGCCGCCACTACCCCGGCGCCGCGATGCTCGACAACCCCTACCGCGCGCTGTTAGAAGCGGTGGCCGCGGTACAGGCGTCGCTGGTGGCCCGGTGGATGCTGATCGGCTTCGTGCACGGCGTGATGAACACCGACAACATGACGATCTCCGGCGAGACGATCGACTACGGACCGTGTGCCTTCCTGGAGGCCTACGACCCCGACACGGTGTTCAGCTCGATCGATCACCGGGGTCGCTACGCCTACGGCAACCAGCCCGCCATCGCCGGGTGGAACCTCGCTCGGTTCGCCGAGGCGCTGCTGCCGCTGCTGGCCGACACCGTCGACGAAGGCGTCGCCCTCGCGCACAAGGCGTTCGAGGTTTTCCGCAACCAGTACGACGCCACCTGGACCGACGGGATGCGGGCCAAGCTCGGCCTGGCCGCGGACGTCGAAGCCGCAACTGTCGCGTCGTTGTCCGAGGATCTGCTCACGCTGCTCACGGTGGGGCGAGCTGACTACACCTCGTTCTTCCGCACCCTCGGCAGCGACACCGCACGCCTCGACGTCCCTGGCACCGGCGAGTGGATCTCGCGCTGGCGAATGCTGAACCCTAGTGGGGCACTGATGGACCGAAGCAATCCGATCTACCTCCCGCGCAACCATCTCGTCGAGGAGGCGCTGACCGCAGCAACCTCCGGAGACCTGAATCCCTTACAGCAGTTGCTCGTTGCGATCAGCGCCCCGTACGACGAGCGACCGGGCTTGGAGCGTTATTCCCGCCCGGCACCCGACGATTTCGGCGACTACCACACGTTCTGCGGTACTTGAGCTAGCGCGGCACGCTGTTTCTGCGCGACCTGCAGGATCGAGCCGGCAGTCACGAATGCGGGTTTGTCGCGATCAGCAGCAACGATCGCCAGGCCGGCAGCCCGGCGGAGCACCATCAGCGCGAGCCCGCTGTGGGTGGTGTAGGAAACGATCAACAAGTTGACCCGCGCCTTGTCGCCGTTGACGGTAATGACGTGCTGCGGCTTGTGTTCCCAACCCGGCCAATTGAAGTCAGGCGGTCGCTGCAGGTGCGGCCAGTTCACACTGATCGAGGTGATGTCGCCCAGCAACGGGTTCAGGGCCTGAATCAGACCGGGCAACTCGAGGGTCATGCGGTCCACCCGCGGCCACCATGCCCCATCGATTTCTCCGCCCAACTCACTGCCGAGCGAAACTCGGACGGGATTCGCCGACCGCCAGTGCGTCATCTAACAGCAGATCGATTTAAGACGAAAACATTGCTGTTCAACGGAATTCCTTCACGGCTGGCGTCGCCCCCTGCCAACGCCGAGGTGCGGAGGAATCCCATTGCCCGTGAGTGCCATGCTCACGTGTCGCGATGGATTACCGCTGACAACGAAAAGGCTCATACCAACGGTACGCCACCACCGGCACGGTTGGGTCACTCGGGACACCACTGTGGGACTTTTGCGCGTAGGATGAGGAAAACGGTTAGGAATTAGTGTTCACTCAAAATTGGCGTGACGCGCCCGAGATCCATCCGTCCCAGATCCGTGTTGGCGACACCATCGGCACACTGCGTGAGACCGATGTGCGCTACACCGTCAAGCTGATCAGCACCCCGCAGAAGACTCCCCGCAAGTGGACGTTCTTCGTCCGCGACGACAGAGGCGCCGACTACGCAAACGTATTCGGTGAAAGCGACCTCGTTCGCCGGTACGCCAAAGCTTTGTGACGAAGCCCGGCGACTACCACGCGTCCCGCGGCATCTGATGCGATTGCGGCGCCGAACCTAACTTGTTGGTGCCACGAACTTCGCTGTCGGGCAACGTACGTGGCGTATTTCCGCGTCAGCAGGGTGCTGATCGACTATGCCCCGGCCTAACGCGCGCCGCGCACCAGCCGTCCGGGACGCGCGCCGGTGTCGGCACCGTCGCGGCGAGTCACTACGCCGTTGACGATGGTGGCGTCGTAGCCCGACGCCCGCTGAATCAGCCGCTTCCCGCCAGCTGGCAGGTCGTAGGCCATCACCGGCCGGTGCAGGGTGATCGCATCCATGTCGATCACGTTGACGTCGGCCCGCTTTCCGATCTCGACGACACCGCGATCGGACAATCCGAACAGTTGCGCGGTGTCATTCGACTGCTTGCGGACCAGGTATTCCAGCGGCAGCCTTTCGCCGCGCCGCCGGTCGCGCGCCCAGTGTGTGAGCAGAAACGTCGGGAACGACGCGTCGCAAATCATGCCGCAGTGCGCACCCCCGTCGGAAAGCCCGACCACACCGGCCGGATGGGTCAGCATCTCGCGGATCGCGTCGTGGTTGCCGTGGGCGTAGTTGTAGAACGGCAGCATCAGCATCGACGTCGTGCCGTGTTCGAGCATCAGGTCGTAGAGCGTGGACAGCGGGTCTTCGCCGCGGTCAGCCGCGATCTTCTTCACGGTGCGCTCGTCGGTCGGCTCGTAATCGGGCGGGTCGCCCATCGCGTAGGTTCGGCCCATGGCGTACTGAGCGAGTGCAAACATGTTGTCGAACAACAGATTTGGATCCGGAGGCAGGTCGTCCTCGGCAAGGATCGCGGCCTTGACGCCCACGTCGGCGAGCCGCTGCGCGAGCTCGTCGCGGGTACATTCGGCCTTCAGCCGGCGGAACGTCGGGCGGTGGGTGAACGCGTGGTGCCCGTGGAAGCCAAACAACATCCCGAACGGACGCGCCGCGATCTGCGGGTACAGTCGGCTACCCGCGGCATGCGCGGCCGCGGAGATGTCCAGCTGTTCGCGCCAGAGGTCCGGGGCGGCATCCACCTGGATCATGCCGAACGAGATGGGGCGATCGATCTCGCCGCCCAGCCGCTGCATCCACTCCAGTTCTTTCTTGGGCGCGATGATGTCTTCGCCGGCCACGCCTTGCGGAGCCAACTCGAACACCGCCTGGCCACCTGCGGCCATCGCCCGGCCGAGCCCGAACAGCTCGTCCTGCGCGGCGTACGTTCCCGGCACCGGTTCGCCGTCGATGGCGCGGTGACCGAGCGTGCGCGAGGTCGAAAAGCCCAGTGCCCCAGCCTCGATCGCTTCCCGAACCAGGCAGGCCATCGCCGTGATGTCGTCAGGTGAGGCTGGCTCGTTGCGGGCACCGCGCTCCCCCATCGCGTACGCGCGGATCGCCCCGTGCGCCACCTGGCTGCCGACGTCGATGGAGAACTCCTGCTTTCCGATGACGTCGAGGTATTCGGGATAGCTCTCCCAGCCCCAGGCGATGCCCTCGGTGAGCGCGGTGCCGGGAATGTCCTCGACGCCTTCCATCAATCCGATCAACCAGTCCTCCTGGCCGGGCCGCACCGGCGCAAACCCGACGCCGCAGTTGCCGGTCACAACGGTGGTCACCCCGTGGCCGCTGGACGGCTCCAGCAGCGCGTCCCAACTGACCTGCCCGTCGTAGTGGGTGTGGATGTCGACGAAGCCGGGCGCGACGATCTTGCCGGTCGCGTCGATGGTCTCGGCGGCCTCACCCTCCAGCGGCGGACTATCCGGCCCGCGGCGCCGAATCTCGACGATCTTGCCGCCCTTGACAGCGATGTCGGCGGCGAACCGGTCCGCGCCCGTTCCGTCGACGACGGTGCCACCGGTGATTTTGAGGTCGAACACGATTACTCCCTTGATTGCGCCGCCCGGCAGGCTACAGTGACCCCTACAGGACTGTAACACCGTTACAGAGGCCCGGGAGTGCTTCGATGACCACGCACGCATCGCCTGATGTCCGGCGCGACGATGCGATCGGTACGCCACCACGGCGGCCGACGCTGGTGCCCGCTGACCTGACGGTGATGTGCTCCCGTCCAAGACCCGATCCCGACCACGGCGAGCCGGTGATGATGTTGCGGATGCGCATGCCACCCGGCGCGCCGCGCGGCACACCCGCCGACGTGAGGCTCACCGCAGACCAGGCCGAGCCGGGTCTGGTTTTGAGCCACGATAATTCGGTGCTGGCCGGGCTTCAACGTGGTGTGCAGATGAAGGAGCGGCGCCATGCACCGCGGAGGTGAACCGAGTGCCGGAAGCACCTAGCGCGGCGAGGATCCTGGACACCGCCGCGGGCCTGATCGAACGCCTGGGCGTCGATGCGTTCACCATGCGGGGCCTCGCCGAAGAACTCGGCGTGGCGGTGACGTCGATCTACTGGCATGTGGGCGGCCGCGACAAGCTCTTCGACAACCTGATCGACCGATTGCTCAGCGAGATGGCGCATCTACTCATCGAGGGCCGCACACCAGTGGAACGTATTGCCTCCCTGGCTCGTTCGCAGCGCCGGGCGCTGATCGACCGGCAACACCTGCTCGCAATCGCGCACGAACGCGACCGGACGCCGACGCTGTTTCTGCCGATCCAGCAGAAGCTGGCCGCCTTACTCGCGGAGTTGGGCATAACCGGGACCGAGGCCGCCCTTGTTCTGCGCGCTGTGCAGGTACACGTCATCTCGTCGGCGGTGATGCAGTTCTCGGCGGTGCGCGGGGCCAAACACGAAGAGGAAGACCCTTCGTTGTGGGACGACGACTGGCCCGATCAGGCGCTGGTGCGGGCGCTCCAATCCCCTACCGACTACGACGCGGTATTCGAGTACGGGCTGGGCGCGCTGCTCGCGACGCTGCCTCAGTAGCTAACCAGTAGAAAATCCGCCACGATCCCGGCCATGTCGTCGATCGCGGCGCGCGGAATCACCTCGAAGCTATGCGTGCTGAGCGTGGGCAGACACAGTAGTCCCGCCCGTGGCGTCAGCCCGCTGGCCTTGGAGTGCGAAGCGTCAGACATGAAGGCGCCCAACGCCGCCGGTTGTGGCGACAGGCCGCGAACGGTCGCAATCCCCATCAATCGATCGGCAACATCTTTGTCGTAGACACACAATGCGTCGCTGTAGCCGATGATCGGACCGCCGGTGACGGTTGTCGCGTACTCGCGTTCGGTCGGTCCAACCTCCAACGCGATCGTGAGGGTGCCGGGCAGCGTGGCGCTCGCGTACGAGCCGCCGACGCCGCCGATCTCCTCGTTGGTGGTGAAGACCAGATACACGTCCTGCTCCGGCCGTTGCCCGCGTTCGCGAATCAGGCGCGCCGCGCGCAGTAGCGCCGTGACGGCAGCACGATCATCCATGAAGTACGAGCCGATGTAGTCGCCGAACTCGACGAGGTCCCGCTTGCTTCGATCGACGCACACCCGAGTTCCGGCGTGCACCCCCGCGGCGGCGAGTTCTCCGGGAGTGCGCCCGGTAAACACGTAGACGTGCTGCCAGTCCAGCGAGCGGTCACCCTGGTCCGGTTTGGTTTCCCAGATTCTTGGGCTCTCCTGGGTGGTGTGCTCGGAGCCGAGAGTGAGCACGGCGGTCAGTGTCTGGTGGTCGCCGAGCAGAGCGACCGGGCCCAACCCGAAATTCCCCGGGTACATCGTTCCGAGCTGAGTCATATGCAGCGTGCCGTCTGGTTCGACCCTTTTGACCAACATGGACAGTTCGTCCATGTGCGCCATGACCCGGGTCGCGGCCCCGCCGGCGACCGACGTCGTCCGGTGCCGGTGGTCGGTCGACTGTGACGAATTTTCGGCAGAGCTCAGGTAGCCGATGAGATTGCCGGCGTCGTCGATCCACATATCGTCGACCAAGGGCTGCAGCTCTTGAGCGCACACGTCGCGTACCGCGTCCTCCTGGCCACAGGGCCCGTAGGTCCACAACAGTTTCTGCAACAGGCCGTCGGTCGTGTCCAAGTCGAGCTGCGCCATCGGTGTCCCTCCCTTTTTGCCCACCTTAGCGATCGACGCCGCCGACGGGGCTGGCGTGGTTTGCCGATGTGTCAGAAGTGGTAACCGCGACCTTGAGGTTGCGCAATGCTGGATTCAGCGGGTCGGTTATCGGAGTGCGGAAGGATCGCAATGAACGAAGAGCAACTCGAGGAGATGGGCTCGGGCCGCGGCTTCATTGCCGCGCTGGATCAAAGTGGCGGCAGCACCCCCAAAGCGCTGGCTCTCTACGGGATTCCCGAGCATGCGTACGGCAACCAGGTACAGATGTTCGACCTCATGCATCAGGCACGCGCCCGGCTGATCCGGAGCCCCAGCTTCACCGGCGACAAGATTCTGGCAGCGATTCTCTTCGAGCAGACGATGGATCGGACCATCGACGGCGTGGACAGCGTCGACTTCCTCTGGAAACAGAAGCACATCGTGCCATTCGTCAAGGTCGACCAGGGGCTCGCGGACGTGCTGTACGGCGTCCAGCTCATGAAGCCGTTGACGCAACTCGATGGGCTGCTCGAGCGCGCCGTCGCCAAGGGCGTCTTCGGCACCAAGATGCGTTCGTTCATCCAGGAGCCGAATGACGGTGGGATCAGGGCGATCGCCGACCAGCAATTCGAGGTCGCCGAGGCCATCGCGCGACATGACCTGATGCCGATCATCGAACCGGAGGTCAGCATCAAATGCGCCGACAAATCGACGGCAGACCGACTGTTGGTGGCAGCGCTGCAGGCAAAGCTCGAGGAACTTCCCAACGACCGGCAGGTGATGCTCAAGCTGACGTTGCCGGACGAGGCAGGCCTCTACCAGCCGCTCATCGAGCATCCTCGGGTTTTGCGGGTCGTCGCCCTGTCCGGCGGCTACAGCCTTGCCCACAGCGCCGACATTCTGTCCCGCAATCACCTCCTGATCGCGAGCTTCTCGCGGGCGCTCACCGAAGGCCTCACCGTCGACCAGAGCGATGCCGAATTCGACCAGAAGCTCCAGGCGAATATCGACGAGATCTACGCCGCCTCGGTGACCTGACCGAGCGGCCGACCGGTCGGATTTTCCATAAATGCGTGCCTTGATGCTGAAAGTCCGCCACCAGCCGACCGCTCCGACCCGAACCCTGCGTCTCGCGTCGGGCGACCGGATCCCCGCGCACCGGCACGACAACCACCAGATCGTCTACGCGGGGCTCTCATTCCGGTCTCAGCGACTGGCGGCTTCCAGGAAGCGGCCGGCCTGCAGTTCGGTACCGAAGCCGGGCGCGAATTCGCCGTTGTCGTAGACAATGTGGCCGCCGACGACTGTCGCGCTGACGAGGTTGTCGTTGCGGTTGACCATGCGCTTGACACCCGGCGCCCCGGGGTACGGGGCTTCCGCATACGCGGCGCTGGACCCGTCGAATCCGGCCGGGTTGATGATCGCGATGTCGGCCCGTGCTCCGTTGCGGAGGTAGCCAGCGTCGAGCCCATACCAGTCGGCGAGCTCACCGGTGAGGCGCCGGACGGCGGTCTCGACGGCCATCGAACGGCGACGGTGGACGCGTTCCAGCATGCGCAGACCAGCGTTGTAAAACGCCATATTGCGAAGGTGCGCACCGGAATCGGAGAAGCCGATCTGGACGTTCGGCGACCGTTGCATGCGGTCCAGCACCTCTTCGCGGTCGTTGGCGACGACAGTTCGCCAGCGCAACCTGGCACCGTGCTCGACGGCCAGGTCAAGCAGTGCATCGGCGGGTTCGATTCCCCGGGTCGCGGCGACGTCGGCAAAAGACTGCCCGACGACGGAATTGTCCGGGCACGCCACGATTTCTGCGTCGGACAGGTCGCGACTCCAGACCCGCGGGCCGAACTGCTTGGCCAGGTCTCTGCGGAATTGGCGTCGGTAGGACTCGTCGGCGAGCAGCTTCCCGCGACTGGTCTCGTCGCGGAAGTTGAGTGCGGCCGAGCCGGAACCGAACTCCTCGAAAACGACGAGATCGACTCCGTCGGCGTACATTTCGAACGGCACCGGCAGGTGCTGCCAGCGGAAGTCGCCACCTGCCCGATTGGTGAGACTCGCAGCGAGCAACGTCAGTCGCGCTGCCCTGCGGTCGGCTTTGACATCGGCGGCGGCGATCAAGGTGGTCTTCAAAGCTTTCCGGGGTCCGCGGAATCCGCGGCCGATGCTCTGGGAGAGGTAGCGCGAGACTTCGACTTGCCGCGCCAGGTTCGGGGTGCTCTGGTGTACGCGCCCCCGTTGCCGCAGAACGGCGTTGAGCGCGCTGAACTCCGACCAGGTGGCGTAGGTCGACGGCAATTGCCGCGCCGGAAAGCGGGTGCCTTCGAGCTTGGAGAAGGAACTGCGCAGCGTCGACAGCCCGAGGAAGCCGGCATCGAGTGCATCGGACAGCATCTGCTTCATCTGACCGATCTGGGCGCGGGTCGGCCGGTAGTCGGCATCAACTGACCGGCCCAGACCCAAGACCGCGGCCCTGATGTCGGAGTGGCCGATGAACGCGGCGACGTTCGCCCCGAGCGGCAAAGAGTCAATCGTCTTGACGTATTCGGCCGGGCCACTCCAGGTTTTCGCTTCGCCGACCGAGTCGTGCACGATCTGCCACGGCAGCGCCTCGACGCGCGCGAACATGTCCGCGCAATCGTTCGCGTCGCTGTACACCGTCGACAGCGAGCAGTTGCCGAGGACGACCGAGGTAGTCCCGTGCCGGACCGATTCGCCGAGTCCGGGGCTGAGCAGGACTTCGGCGTCGTAGTGGGTGTGCACGTCGATGAGCCCGGGCAGCACCCACCGACCGCGGGCGTCGACGGTCCGGGCGCCCTCCGGGAGACCCTGGGCGACCGCGGCCACCTTTCCGTCGCGGATCCCGACGTCAGCCGTGATCGGCGCCGCACCGGTTCCGTCGAACACGGTCCCGCCACGGATGACCAGTTCGAAGTTCGACATCACACCACGCCTTTCGATACTTTTGGGTATCCAATCGATACCGTCGAGTATGCTTTTACGCATGTCGCCTGTCAAGCCGCCGCGAATCCGCCCCACCCGGGGTGAGGTGCGGGACCGGATAATGGAAGCAGCCTCGAAAGTTTTCGCCGCCGAAGGCTTCGCCGGGGCCACCATCGACGCGATCGGTCAGGCGGCGGGATTCACCAAGGGGGCGGTCTACTCGAACTTCGGGTCCAAAGACGAATTGTTCCTGGCCCTGCTCGACCGTGAATTCGAGCTTCGCGGTGAGCAGATCGCCACGGCGCTGGAAAGCGGCGGCGACATCGACGCGGCAGCGCGGTCGTTGAGCCGGTCGGTGCTCGACTCGGTGCACGATCACGCCGACTACTACGTTCTCTTCGTCGAGTACTGGCTGCGCGCCGTGCGCGATCCGGGCCTGCGGGAGCGGTTGATCGCGCGTCGGCGTGCCGCGGCTGCCGAGCAAGCAGACAACTTCGCCGAATCGGCGGCCGCAGTGCCGTCCGGTCGGCCGTTGGCCGAACTTGCCCAACTCGTCGTCACGCTGAACTTGGGTATCGCAATGGAAGAAGTCCTGCGGCCGGGGACGATCGACCCGGACCTGCTCGCCCAACTGATCACCGCCCTGCTGGAATCTGTTGCCGTCCGCGGCGATTAGGAGCAATACATGGATGCGCATGATGAAAAGGACGCCACGGCACTGATCACCGCGACCGGACTGGGCGTCGATGGCGAGCACGGGCCGCTGTTTTCCGGTATCGACTTGGCGCTTCCCGAGGGCTTTCACGCCATTCAGATGCCCGGCGGGCCCGGACAGACCACGCTGTTGATGACGCTGGCGGGTCGTTTCAAACCCACCCACGGCACCCTGACCGTTCGCGGCGACACCACGCCACGCGCGATTCGCCGGCACTGCGCAATCGCCGCGTTCCCCGACATCGACGAACTCGAGGAATCAGTGACCGTGCAGACGGTGCTCGCCGAGCAGCGGCGCTGGCTCGCACCCTGGTATGCACAGATACCCCGCGAAGCCGGCCAATCCACGATGACCGACGTGTTCGGCGACAATCCGCCGCCGTCCCCCGGCACCTACATCGTCGAATTGTCCGATCTGGAACTATTTTTGCTGCGGATCACCTTGGCGACGCTGTCGAATCGTCCGATCCTGGTGGTCGGCGACCTCGAGCAGGTCCGCGACAACGCACGCCGGGCGATCGCCGTGGAGCGCCTGGGCGTACTCGCCAAGCAGTGCACCGTCGTGGTCGGGGTGACCAATCCCCTCGGTAGCGACGCACCGGAACACGGATTGCACGATCACCGCATCTTGACAAAAGGGGACTGACAATGCTCGCTGGACTCGCATTCGGCTCGGAAATCAAACGTTTCGGCCGCAGCCGACTGACCCGGGTGGCCATCGTCGTGCTGATGCTGCTGCCGTTGGTATACGGGGCATTGTACCTCTGGGCGTTTTGGGACCCGTTCGGCCATGTGGACAAAATGCCTGTGGCACTAGTTAATTCGGATAAGGGTGCGGTGGTGTCCGGGCAGCAGTTCAACGCGGGAGCCGAGATCACCAAGAGCCTGACCGCCGACGGCAGCCTGGACTGGCATGTCGTCAGCCAGGAGGAAGCACGGAATGGAGTCGAGCACGGCAAGTACTACTTCATGGTCGAGTTGCCAGCGGACTTCAGCGCGGCAATCGCGTCGCCGGTGACCGGGCAACCGAAGAAAGCCAACCTGATCGTCGTCTACAACGACGCCAACAACTACATCTCGACGACTATCGGCCGTACCGCGATTAGCCAGGTAATCAACGCCGTCTCGTCGCGGATCTCCGGGCAGGCGGTCAATCAGATGCTGTCCGTGGTGGTTTCGTCGGGATCCGGCATCAAACAGGCAGCCGACGGCGCCGCCCAACTCGCCGACGGCGCCAGCCAACTGGCGGACGGTCTGGACACCGCCCGGTCAGGTTCGGCGACCCTGGCGACCGGTGCGCAACAGCTCTCGGACGGAATCAATTCGGCCACCGAGCCGCTGCTCACCGTGAGCAAAGCCCTGTCCCAAATCGGCGGCAGCACCGAGCAGTTGCAGCAGGGCGCCACCGCGCTGCAGCAGGCAGGAGATCAGATCGGCGCGATTGCCAAGGCGCAGGACAACGCCGCCGGTGCGCTGTCGGCTGCAATAGACCAGCTCGCCGCCAGACAGGATCCTCTGGCGAACACCTTGCGCGGTGTGCAGGATCAGCTGCGCCAGCACCAGTTCACACCGCAGATCCGGCAGAGCCTCACCGACGCGCAGAACGCCGCGATCAACATGACGTCCGGGCTGCGCGCACCGGGCAGCCCGCTAGCATCGGCGCTCGACCACGCCGGCAGTAAAGGGCAGGACCTGACGAACAAACTCACCCAGCTGCGCGACGGCGCCAAGCAGGTCGCCGACGGCAACGCTGCGTTGGCAAGCGGGATAGCCAAACTCGACGACGGCGCACATCAGCTCAAGTCCGGGTCGGCGGAGCTGGCGACCAAGCTGAGCGACGGGGCCAAACAGGTCCCCAATTGGACCCAACAGCAGAAGGATGCCCTCGCCGAGACCATCGGCGGCCCGGTTCAACTCGAGACCTCGCACGAGAATGCCGCACCGAACTTCGGCACCGGCATGGCCCCGTTCTTCCTCACGCTGGCGTTGTTCTTCGGAGCACTGGTGCTCTGGATGGTGTTTCGGCCCTTGCAGAGTCGCGCGATCGCCGCCGAGGTGCTTCCGATCCGGGTGGTGCTGGCGAGCTATCTTCCCGCTGCCGCAATCGCGATGTTCCAGGCGATCATCCTGTACTGCGTGGTGCGTTTCGGCCTCGGCATGCACGTCGTGCACCCGGCCTCGATGCTCGGCTTCATGGTGCTGGTTTCGTTCGCGTTCGTGGCCGCAACGCAGGCGATCAACGCGCTCGTCGGCCCGGCGGTGGGCCGGGTGCTGATCATGGCGCTACTCATGCTGCAACTGGTCAGCGCCGGCGGCATGTACCCGGTGGAGACCACCTCCAAGCCGTTCCAGTTCCTGCACCGCTTCGACCCGATGACCTACGGCGTCAACGGGCTTCGGCAGCTCATCCTTGGCGGCATCGACGGTCGGCTGTGGCAGGCGATCACGGTCCTGATCGGGATCTGGGCTGTCGCGATCGGAGTCTCGTGCCTATCGGCCAGACGAGACCAGCTGTGGAACATCGACAGACTGATACCGGCGATCACGATGTAGCGCCGCGCGGACAGCCATCCGTGACGATGCAGGTCAGGTCGACTGGCGTCGCGGAGGGATGGAAAGCCGCGCACTTTCGTCGAGGTCGACGTCGAGGGCGTTGAGCATCAGCGCCAGGCCTGCGTAGCGGTTGATGACCATCAGCACTTCGACGGTGGCCTCCGAGCCAAGCGCCCGGTGCACGCGGTCGAAGGTTTCCGCCGTGACGCCGCGGGTGGTCAGCAGTTCCGTGGTCAGCTGAAGCACCGCGAGTTCGTCTCCGTCGAACGGGTTTGTCCACCAGTCATTCTCGGACAGAATCGCGGTGATCTCGTCGACGCTGACACCCGCGGTACGGGCGACGTCGCGATGCTGGCCGAGCTCGTAATCGCAGTCCATCAGGTAGGCCGTGCGCAGCACGACAAGTTCACGCAGCCGGGTCGGCAGTGTCGGACTGGTCAGGGCGGCGTTTCCCGCCACCATCCAGCCGGTGAATACCTTGTCGGCGTTGGCCAGCGTCCGATAGACGTTGAGATTGCCTCGGGCTTGGGTCAATTCGCGGGCCTGCGGTGTCATGTCACCCGGCTCGCGGTAGGCGATTCGCGTCATCGGGCGTCGACCTCGACGTCGACCGCGTTGAGCACCAACGCGAGCCCGTAGTAGCAGCTGACGAGCATCAACAACTCGGTAAGTCCCTCGTCGCCGAAGACGTCGCGGGCGCGGCTGAACGACGCGTCGCTGAGTCGGTGGGTGCTGCACAATTCGGTGACCACGTCGAGCAGCATGCGTTCTTCGTCGTCAAAATCGTCGAATTCGTCGGTTTCGACGATCGCGCCGATCTGCTGCTCGGTGAGGCCCGCATCGCGGGCGATGTCGATGTGCTGGCTGAGTTGGTAGCGGGAGTTCTGCAATCGGGCCACCCGGAGGATGACAAGTTCCCTGGTCCGCAAGGTGAACGTGGGGCTGTCGAACAACTCGTCGACCATCTGCGTCCAGCCGACGAAGACGTCCGGGGCGTTGGCGAGCACGCGAAACACGTTGAGCGCACCCCGGCGTGCCATGAATTCGCGAATGGGTGCAGGCTGCTGCTCGACAGGAGCGAGCGGTATGCGTGACATCGGTTTTTTCCCTTGGCTATTCGGACCACCGCTTGCTCCGCGGTGGCGACGGGGTCGGGCACATCGTCAATGGGCAACACGCCTGGGTCGCCGAACTCGGTGAAGCGCAGCGCCCGCACGGGCTCAGCCGTCGACCGACGCGGACGCCTCGCTCGACCCGGTGGTGTGGCGGACCGCTCCCCACAATCCGGTGCCGACGCCGACGATGGCGCCGCCCAGCCCGATCAATTGCTGCGAGCGCTTCATCTCGTGACGCACGCTCATGCCGCCCAGCAGATCGGCGGCGTCAGCGCCGGCGGAGGCCAGGAACCAGCCGCGGGTGTTCCTGCCGCGCAACGACGCCGCGGCCAGCAACCCGCCGATCAATGCGTCGCGGTAGCCCATCGACCGCAGCAATAGCTGCGCGGTGGCCGAAGGTTTATCCGGGTCGCCCCACATGCGATTCGCCCGCAGGGGGTCGACGAGAAACGAAATGCCCGAGGCAAGTCGGATGGCACCCACGGCCAGCGCCGCACGGTCGATTGTCATGGTATCCAAGCTTATCGGTTCGCCGAGGGTCGAGTTGTTGGGCGTTATCGAGCGATATTTCCCACCATGTCGACGTTCGTGCTCACAGCGGGATGTCAGAATTCAGGTCATGATCGAAGGATCCCCCGCGGCCTGCGCACCACGATTCGAGCCTGACGAGGGCTGGGTGCCCGCCGATGAACGACGGCTCGGCCTGGACCGGCGCACCCTGCGCCCGACTCTGGTGGTATTGGCCCTGGTCGTCGCGATGTCGGTGGTGTTGCCGGTGATCAACGCAGCTGTTCCCTACCACGACATCGTCAGAGCCGGCGATGTCATGCAAATCGAAGGTGACGTGACCTTCGTCCCGGAGGCCGGCTGGGGCATCACCTCGGGCGTGCGCGCCGGTCACCCCCCGATGTCCGGGCAGTATCCCGCCTCCGCCACCGTCGAAGACGGCGCGCTGAAGTTCACCCTGCGCACCGGGTCGTTCCGCGGCGACGCCGACCAGCTTCTCGATCAGATTCAGACAACATCCGAGGCGTTGAACCGGGGGCGCGGAGTGCACATCACCGGCACACCCGCCACGATCGTCACCGCGCAGGGCAAGCAGGGCGCGACCGTGCGAGTCACCGGACCGCACACCGGCGGGTTGATCGCCGCTTTCGTGTTCGGCGACCGCGGAGTCGAAGCGGTGGCGACCGGACCGACCGACGCCGGTAGCACGCAGAGCGCCGCGGTGCTGCGGATGATCGGCAGTATCAACAAGTCCAGCCAGGAACAGCGATGACGACTCTGGCCGACCTCGATCGCGCGCGCGACGTCGCCCTCGACATTTCCGGGTGGGGCCGGCGGTTCGTCTTCTACCAACCGCGCAACTTCGCCTTCTGGGGATATCTGACGCTGGTGGGAGTAGGTGTCCTGACATTCTTCTCGACGCTGGCGCGCGAATACAACGCGTACGGCGAAGCGATCGGACTCGCGGTCACCTCCTTTGCCAGCTATGCGGCGTTGTTCTGGTGGTTCACCGATCGGATCGACCGCTACGCCAAACTCCCCCACAAACTGATGGTCGTCGCGTTCCTGTGGGGTGGCTTCGCCGCCACCGGGGCGATGGCCGCCAACGCCAACCATGCGCTCCTGGCCCTGTACGGCAAGAACTTTGGCCAGGTGTGGGCGCTGAACTGGGGTGCCGGACTGGCCGCGCCATTCACCGAGGAACTGGCCAAGGGTTCGGGGCTGTTGCTGCTCATCGCGTTGGCGCAACGGCACATCCGAACCGCTTTCGACGGTTTCATTCTCGGCGCGTTCATCGGCCTCGGATTTCAAATCGTCGAGGACATCACCTACGCCATGACGTCAGCCGGTACTCAGTTCGGCGCCAACCAAATTGGCGCATCGATTGGCACCATCATTCTTCGTATGCTCACCGGGGTGGCCGCGCACATTCTGTACAGCGCCATCTTCTGCGCCGGCGTGGTCTACCTCCTCGGCCGGCCCGCCGAGCCGCGCAAAATCGGTCGCGGACTGATCCTGATTGCGATACCGATGCTGCTGCACGGGACCTGGGACTCGGTGGCCGCCTTGGCCGGCCAGAATACGGCGACGCTGATAGGACTACTGGTCGGCACGATCATCGTCGCGCTGATCATCGTCGCGCGGGTGTACAAGTTGACCGTCGCCCGCGAACGCGACTTCGTCCGCGACGTGATGGCTCCCGAGCAAGCCCGTGACGTCATCACGCCGGCCGAACTCGATGCGATGTCCGGTAACCGCAAGGCCCGCAGAACTTATCGCAAAACCGGACGCAACCGTCAGGAACGCCGCCGCGCCCGTTACATCCTCAACGCTGCATATGCCCTCGCCGATCAGGTGGCCGCCGCGCGGGGCGCCGACACCGACCGGGTGCGCTTCGCGCGTTCGGAGGTCGGCCGTATCCGCGCCGGCCTGCCCTCACCCTGGTGAACCTATCGGATGACTGAATCGTCAGGCACGCGGGGCGATTCGTCGGGAGTCCAGGCCAACGGTTGACCCGGCTGACCTGGAAATAGGTAGTCAATGAAAGCCGCTGCGGTGGGCTGTGGTTCGTGGTTCGCCAGACCCGGCCGCTCGTTGGCTTCGATGAAGACGTACTCCTCGCCGGTGACATCGGGAACGAGCAGGTCGATACCGGTCACCGGGATGCCGATCACCTCGGCAGCCGTCACCGCGACCCGGCACAGCTCAGGATTCACGTCCGGGGTGACGTCGTGGATGGTTCCACCCTGATGCAGGTTGGCGGTATGACGCACGCGCAACCGATTACCTTGGGGCAGAACGCTATCCATCTGCCATCCGCCTTCGGAGACCGTCGCCTCCGTCACAGCGTCCAGCGGGATGTTCGACTCACCACCGGTAGCCGCCGAGCGCCGTCGGCTCTCTGCCACGATCAGATCCCGCACCGTGTGCTTGCCGGTGCCGATGACCTCAGGCGGCAGCCGCAACGCCGCGGCAACCACGCGTCCGTCGATCACCACGAGTCGCAGATCGTCCCCGACAACGCGCTGCTCGATCAGCGCCTCGGGGGATTGCTCGCGCGCCCGTGCCAATGCGGCAATGAGATCCCCGGGGCCGTTGCCGGCGGTGACACCGACCGTGATGCCCTTGCCCTGCTCTCCCCGAGTGGGTTTGACGACGACCTCACCCACCTGTTTCAGAAAGGCATAGTCGTCGTTGTCGAAAGTCGCCAGGCGAGCACGCGGCACGATGATGCCCGCGTCGGACACCAGCCGGCGGGTCAGTCTTTTGTCGTCGCAACGGCACATCGCGATGGCGGAGGTGAACTCCGACAACGATTCTCGAGTGATGACGCTGCGACCGCCGTGGTTGAGGCGCATCTCGCCGGTTTCGGCGTCGAGCACCTCCACCCAGATGCCGCGACGCAAAGCCTCATCGGCGATGATGCGCGCGTAGGGGTTCAGGTCGTCGATGGTCTCCGGCGGCGGGCTGAACAACGGCTGGTTGATCGCATTCTTTCGCTTGATCACCAACACCGGGACGCGGCGGAAGCCCAGCTTTTCATACAGTCGGATCGCGGCCGAATTGTCGTGGGTGACCGAAAGATCCATGTAGGCGCGGCCTGCATGCCGGAAGTTCGAGGCCAGTTTCTTGGTCAGCGCGATGCCGATTCCGGGGATTCCGGCAGCCGGATCGACCGCCAGCGTCCACAAACTCGAGCCGTGCTCGGGATCGTTGAACAACAGCTCGTGGTCGACACCGGTCACCGTGCCGACCACGGCACCGTCGTCCTCGCGTACCGCGAGCAGGTAGGTGACGGCGGGATCGTGCAGATTGTTGCGCCAGATCGTGTCGACCGGCGCGGGAACCATGCCACAGCGGACGAAGACGCGGTTCATCGCGTCGGCATCGGACGAGTCATCGAGCGGGCGCACGTTGACACCGACCGGGGACGGCGTCGACTGGTCCTCGTCAGAGTCGTCGGCAAAGCGCAGCCGATAAGTGTGGCTTGGGTCGATGAAAAGCTCGGAAGGTGCTCCGGCGACGACGACTTGGGATTCGCGGGCGTAGATGCAGATGTCCCGCCGCCCGGGCGCCTCCCGTCGGAGTGCCTCGGCCAGCGTGCTGGCATCGGCAAAAGTCTGGCCGAAAATGAGTTTCCCCCAACCCAATTCAAGCTCGACGTCCTTGGACATCGCGTCGACGAGGTGCGGCGGTGACGCATCGTGCAAGCCGAGTGTGATCGCCTCGGGGTGGTCCTCTGAGGGACCAAAGGAGCTCATGCCGCCGGCCCGGTTACACCATGTCGTTGTAACCAGAGTTCCAGCAGCGCAATCTGCCAGAGCTCATTCCCGCGAAGCGGGGTCAGGCGGCCGTTGGGGTCGGCCAGCAGCGCGTCCACTGCGCCAGTATCGAACAACCCGCGCTCCTTGGCGACCGGTGCGTGCAGGGCATCGCGAACCATGTCGAGATAAGGACCCTCCAGGTGGGTCAGCGCGGGAACCGGGAAATAGCCCTTCGGCCGGTCGATGACTTCGGACGGAATGACACGTCGCGCCGCCTCTTTGAGGACACCCTTGCCGCCGTGCGCGACCTTGAGCTCCGGCGGGCAGCTGGCCGCCAGCTCGACCAGTTCGTGGTCCAGGAACGGGACCCTACCCTCGAGGCCCCACGCCATCGTCATGTTGTCGACCCGCTTGACCGGATCATCGACCAACATCACCATCGTGTCGAGCCGCAGCGCGCGGTCGATGCCGGTTTCGGCGCCGGCCCGCGCGAAATGCTCGGTGACGAACCGCAGGCTGGGATCGCCCGGCGCTAGGTAGCTCTCGGCGAGAATCGCGGCCAGACCCGCCTCGTCACGATCGAAGAATGCGCCCCGGTATTGGGCGACCGAACCCTCGAGCGTGGCGGCGGCGGATTCGCCCATCGGCGGATACCAGTGATAGCCGGCGAACACTTCATCGGCACCCTGCCCCGACTGCACCACCTTGACGTGCTTGGCGACTTCCTGGCTGAGCAAGTAGAACGCGACGCAGTCGTGGCTGACCATCGGCTCGCTCATGGCGCCGATGGCCCCGTCGAGAGCGGGCAGCATCCGGTCGGAGCCGATCCGGATCTGGTGGTGCTCGGTCTCGAAGCGCTCGGCGATGATGTCGGAGTACTGGAACTCGTCGCCTTTGATGTCGCCGGCGGACTCGAAGCCGATGGAAAACGTCGACAACCCGTGTTGCCCGGCCTCGGCGAGCAATCCGACGATCAGGCTGGAGTCGACTCCGCCGGAGAGCAGGCACCCGACCGGAACATCCGCGACCAGCCGGCGCTCGACTGCGGTGCGCAGCGACGCCAGCACAGCGTCCTCCCAGTCGGATGCGGACCAGCCGGAGCGGTCCTGGTGCCGGGTGAAATCGGGCAGCCAGTACGTGGTGGCGACGCGCCGGCCGTCCGGCTCGATGGCGAGCAGCGATCCGGGCGGGATCTTGCGCACGCCGCGCAGGATGGTGGCCGGCGCGGGGACGACCGAGTGGAACGTCATGTAGTGGTGCAGCGCGTCGTGATCGATCCGGGTGTCCACGCCCCCGCCGGCCAGCAGTGCGGGCAACGACGACGCAAACCTGACCCGGTGGCTGTCCTCGGTCACATACAACGGCTTGATGCCCAGGCGGTCGCGACCGAGCAGCACGCGGCCGCTGTCGCGTTCGACGATGGCGAAGGCGAACATGCCCATGAAGTGGCTGACGAAGTCGTCGCCCCAGCGGTGGTAGGCCTTGAGTAGAACCTCGGTGTCGCTGGTCGAGAAGAATCGGTAACCGTAGCCCTGAAGCTCGGTGCGCAATTCCTGGTAGTTATAGATGCAGCCGTTCCAGGCGATCGTCAGGCCGAGGTCGGAGTCGACCATCGGCTGCGCGCCGGTTTCGGTCAGGTCAATGATTTTCAGTCGACGGTGCCCTAGCGCGACTCGACCTTGTGACCACACGCCCGAGCCGTCCGGGCCCCGCGGCGCCATGACGGCGGTCATCGCTGCCACCGCCGCTACATCGGGCGCTCGACCATCGAGTCGAACCTCACCGGTGGCTCCACACACCTCAATAACCCTACAGAGGCCGATTCCAGCCGGGGGCGGGGCTGACCGGCTGTTGTTCCGCCCAAGCCTTATGCCCACCAGCGCAGTCGCCAATTCGCACTCGACGTCAGCAGGGCATCACCGTCCCCGCCCACGATGAACGCCGCCACATCCAACCAGCCCTGCACGCCTTCAGCTTGCCGCGCGAGTTGCGAGCCCGTAACGCTGAAATCGTCCCATTCGTAAACGGCTTGACCAATAATTGCATCGCATAGCAACGAAGGGAGCGGCATGGTCTCCGCGACGCGCAACATCACTGCGACTTCAGTTCCGCCGGGTTGGATGCGTTCCCTCGGATTGGCGGCAACCGCGCTGGCGGGCGCAGTCGCGATGGCGATCACCGCGCCGCACGCCAAATCTGATCCGGCCTACCAACCGGCGCTCGACCAGCTCCTCGAGGCCATGCATCAGGCGGCGGCCTACGACGCCGGCCTGCCGTTTGCGACTGCCGGCAGCGACACCATGCTGATGACCGGTCTGCAGAACACCAACTATGAACTGCTCTCCGCTGGACTATCCAGAGTCACTGAGCTTTTCAACGGCGTCTTCTTCCAGTCACCGGAAGCAGTAGCCACTGATGCCGCCGATTCCCGTCAGTACTTCCAGTTCTTCACCCCTGACATCTACTACCACGTGACTGCCGGACTGGCGCCCGGTGCGACCTACGAGCTCACCGGCACCGTCGGCAAAGGCACCGAAGCGCTCGCCTTTGCGACCGAAGCCGTCACCGGCTCGACCGCTGTCAGCAAGGAGAGTCTGGAACTCGACCACGGCCTGGTCGTGAAACCGGACGGCACGTTCACCGTCGACATCGGGCCCACAGAGCCAACGGGCGCGGTCAACTTCATCAACGACACCGATGCCACCACCCACGGTGACGCCTCCCTGTTGATTCGAGATGCGCTGGGCGATTGGGCAAAAGGCCCGAGCAGCCTCAGCATCCACTGCGTGTCCGACTGTCCGGCGTTTTTTGCCATCCCGAGCACCGGCATCTTCCCCAGCGCGGGTGAGTCTGCAGCCGAAATAGGCGCTCTGGCAGCACCTT
Organism: Mycobacterium sp.; assembly: GCF_039583785.1. Classification (GTDB taxonomy): domain Bacteria; phylum Actinomycetota; class Actinomycetes; order Mycobacteriales; family Mycobacteriaceae; genus Mycobacterium. The sequence continues at coordinate 9,098 of NZ_JAVKSG010000001.1, read as the reverse complement.
CCACGACCCACATCACCTCCGTCGACTCGCTGCTGACGACGCTGTTCACCGCGTTCAGCAACATCGTCGGACCCTTCAACCAGGAGAACATGGGCCTTGCCCAGATCGCCGGTATCGATCTGCCGCCCAACACGATGGGCGCGCTGGCGCCTGAAACCAGTTTGTTCGCAACGGGTCTGCCCAGCGCAGAGGTCTCCGGTGGGAATTTCGACCTGAATCCCGGCCAGGCCCTGATCGTGCAAGTGCCCGACGTGCCATCCGGCTACAGCGGGATCGAGCTGATGAACGTCTTCGGAGCCGGGCTGCCGTCCACCTTGGCGCAGACCACTTTGAACAACACCACGGCGTTCGCCGATCCGGATGGATACACCTACTACGTGGTCAGCGCGACCAATCCCGGCGTAGCGAATTGGCTTGACAGCAGCGGTGTCAGCAGCGGTGAGATCTTCGCCCGGTACGAGAATCTCCCCGACGGCGTCGATCCGACAGGCCTTCCGGTGACGACGGAGGTGGTGCCGGTGGCCGACGTCGCCAGCTATCTGCCCGCCGACACTCCCACGGTCAGCCCGGCGGAGTATGCGGCGGACATGTCGCAGCGCGTGCTGTCCTACGACTTCGCCCTGGACTCGTCCCGCGAGAACGTCCAACCCGATTGGGTGCTCCAGGAATTGCTCCTGCACGGTCTGCAGGGAGTGATGGGCGCCGACAACTTCGCCGCGGTGTTCGGCAGCGATCCGAGCATCCCGTTGGACCTCAGATTCACCCCGGCGCTGTCCCCGGACTGGGCCACCGTCGACCACGACCTGCTCACCAATCCGGTCGGCAGCCTGGAGGCGATCGTCAACACCCTGCCCCTGGCGGCCAGCGACATCAGCCTGCCGACCGAATTGGCGGTGGGCCAGACCGCCCTGTCGCTGCTACTCCCTCAGCAACTCGGATCCCTGTTCAGCGACACAGTTCTCGACCCGAATACCGGGATCATCGCCGGCTTCCTCAATGCCCGCGACGATCTGGCGACAGCGATCCTGAGCGCCAACAACGACTTCCCCACTGAACTGGGAAGTTTGGCGACGGCGGAATGGGCGAACATGCCCGAGCTGGTTCAGTCGACCGCGAGCACACTGCCGACTGAGCTTGGCGCGCTACTCGCCACATAACCCACATGCTTGAGCGCGATCAGCGTCGTGCTCCTGCCGGCAAGCGGCCCGCATCGCGACCGATCGCACCGTCGCCGTCGCGCGCGGTGTCACTCTCGAGCCACCCTCCGCGATCCGAATCGTTTTTATTCGTTAGGGATGTTTAACCCAACTGTGATAACGGGAATTACAACAATGTGATTCGCCGTTACTCACCTTGAGATAGTCCAACCCAGAGTCGAGAAAGGACAACCGATATGAACACGATCCTCTACTTCAGCCCTGACGGCGTCGTTTACGAAACCAGCGCCTATAGCAATGCCGATATCGTCGGGCTCGTCCACGACTATGGGCTGGAAAGTCTGACGAGTGCCGATCGGCAGTTCGACTTCTGGTTCACCCCTTCGACGCGCCGCTGCCCACGGAAGATCAACCGCAACGCGACCGAAATGCTGCTGGCAACCACGCAGTTCACCGCAAAAACCGTGCCGCTTCTTTTCGGCGCCGTTGTGGTCGCTACTCACGACTCCGTCGGCGATCTCGATGGGCTCAGCTGGAAGCAACTGAATCTGCTGAGCGAGCGCGGTGCCGCTTTGACTCGACGCGACGACCGGGTGCTGAACCGGCGAATCAAGCGGGAAGCACGACGAATGGCGAGCCTGCCCACGGCGAATGTCGTCACCGGCCGCTACGTCGAGCAACGGATCATCACTGGGAACTGACTGACCCTGAAAAAGCGGGCCGTTGCTGAGATCGCGATCCGTACCGTGGGCGCATGGACGCGCGCCGTGATGAGGTCAACCGTCGTCAACTCCTCGGGCTCGCCGGCAGCGCAGCATTGGTGTCCACCATCGGCGGCTGTTCCAGCGCTGCGACGTTCACCGTTCGCACCCGCTTGACCAGCGCCACATCGGCCTTGCTGCTGTGCCGCGAAGCGTGGGGCGCACGTCCCGCCCGCCCTGGCGGCAAGCGCCACACCATCACCCGGATGACCTTGCATCATGAGGCAGTGCTGCTCGGCGACAATCGGAATGCGCCTGGACGCCTGCGCAAAGACCAGCTGTATCACCAGGACCAGAAGGGCTGGATCGACATCGCGTATCACGTCGGCGTCGACCGCAATGGCAACCTCTACGAACTACGCAGCACCGAGTTAGCCGGCGACACCGCCACCGATTATGACACCACCGGGCACTTCTTGGTGCTGTGCGAAGGCGACTTCGACAAGGAAGCAGTGTCGGAGGCGCAACTTCAGGGAACTGCGCTGGCATTCGCGTGGGCTGCTCAGAATTTTCACCTCAAGACCGATACGTTGGCCGGTCATCGGGACTTCGCTCAGACGTCGTGCCCCGGTGCGAACCTCTACAGCCACCTGTCCTCGGGCGACCTCAAGCGCCGCATCGACGTGCTGCTCGCGACTGGCGGGGTGAATCTCGAGCGCTTCTGCGGACCCGACGCCGCCGCACGGGTTGCGGCTATCGAGGTCGGCAACTAGCGGCGGTCACCGCGTCGATCGACCAGATTTCCCGGGCTCGCATGCCAATCCATCCCCGATCGACAGAGTGACGGCAGGGCCTCCGACGCCCATGAGATCGAGGAGCGCGCCCTCGTCGGCGCGCTGCTACGTCTGGCCCAGAAAATCAAACCCGACCTGTCGAGTAGCCTGCGCAACGAATTTTCGCGTCGCTCCTACCAGCTGCTCGGCGAGTAATCCTTCAGGAAACAGCCGTACAGATCTTCGCCGGACTCCCCGCGGACGATCGGGTCGTACACCCGAGCAGCGCCGTCGACAAGGTCGAGTGGGGCATGAAAACCTTCGTCGGCCAGCCGCAGCTTGGTCGGGTGTGGCCGCTCGTCGGTGATCCAGCCCGTATCGACGGCGGTCATGAGAATGCCGTCTTGGGCCAGCATTTCAGCCGCGCTGGTCCGGGTGAGCATGTTCAAGGCGGCCTTCGCCATGTTGGTGTGGGGATGCCCCGGGCCCTTGTATGCGCGACTGAACTGGCCCTCCATCGCGGACACATTCACGATGTATTTGCGGCGGGACGTTGACGCGGCCATCGCCGGGCGCAGGCGGCTCACCAGAATGAACGGCGCGGTCTGGTTGCACAGTTGGACTTCGAGCAGTTCCATCGCGTCGACCTCATGCACGCGTTGGGTCCAACTGTTGACCGGCGCGGTATCGGGGAGCAGACCGCCCGCGTCGATGGCGGTACCCGTGGCGATCCGGTCTGGAGACGCGCTTCGGGCGGCGAGGGCCAGTTGGGTGAGGGCGTGCGGAGTTTGGTGCTCGGCAAGGCTTCCGGTCAGTGCCGCGGGATGGGCGTCGCTGACGCGGTCGAACGTGATCACGTCGACGATTTCCGGTGCCGGGGTGCGCTCCGCTTCGACGAGCGCCGAGTACGAACCGGGCGCGCGGCGCACCGTCTGGGCGGCGTTGTTGATCAAAATGTCCAGCGGGCCCTGTGCGGCCACGGTGTCCGCGAGCACGACGACCTGAGATGGGTCGCGCAGGTCGATACCTACGACACGTAGCCGGTGCAGCCACTCGGCACTGTCGCGCATCGTGGCAAAGCGGCGCACGGCGTCGTTCGGAAAGCGAGTGGTGATGGTGGTGTGAGCGCCGTCGCGGAGCAGTCGCAGCGCGATGTACATGCCGATCTTGGCGCGGCCACCGGTGAGCAAAGCGCTCCTACCGCTGAGGTCGGTGCGAGCGTCGCGCTTGGCGTGGTTGCGCGTGGCGCACGCCGGGCAGAGTTGGTGGTAGAAGACGTCGACCACCGTGTAATGGCTCTTGCAGATGTAACAGGCACGCGAGCGGAGCAAGGTGCCCGCGGAGGCGCCCACCGCCGTCGATACCAGCGGCAGGCCTTGCGTCTCGTCGTCGATGCGGCCGGCCGCGCCGGTGGCGGTAGCGGCAACAACAGCGCGATCGGCAGCCGCGATTTCGTCGCGCTTGGCGTCGCGGCGGGCCTTCCTGACCGACTTGAAGATGCGGGCCGTGGCCCGACGCACGGCCACTGCGTCGGGATGCTCAGGCGGTAACGACTCGATATCGGCGAGCACCTGCAGGCAGACGTTGAGCTTGTCCGGGTCGATCGCATTCACCAGGGAAGGGTACGGGGTCGCCCGATTCGCCGCGGTCGACGAGGGCTCCTTTGTGTGGGCCCTCGACACCCACGGGTGGTTCTGGTCGGGCCGCATCTCGGGTCGGCGTCCGTCAGTTCAGGTCCTGCGAAGGACGCGGCGGCACTCCGAGGGCTACCGTCAGCTCGAGAGTGGTGTGCGGGTCGTCGAGCCGCTCGCCGTAGAGCTCACGCAGCTGGGTCATGCGATAGCGCACCGTCTGGACGTGCACGAAAAGGTCCGCTGCGACGGCCTCACGCTGTCCTCGGTGCAGCACCCAGGATCGCAGGGTGTGGGTGAGCCGTTCGGCGGTGCTCGGACGTAGTCCGGCTAGTGGTGCGAGGACTCGTCGACGCAGATCCTCGACGGCGGCGCGGTCGGCGGTCAAGACGAGCTCGACCAAGTGGTCGTCGGTGTCGACCACGTCGACCTCGTCGGGCACCGCGAGGTCACGCGCCCGTAGCGCACGCTGATAGGACGACCGCACCGCGGTCCAAGGCCGGGCGGGCCCCACCAGCGCCCGTCGTCCCTGCAGGGCCGATCGCAGCTGGCTGCGGGCCCGGGCGTGCAGATCCGGAACCAGAAGCACTGCCAGCGCCTCGGTGGGCTCCACACCCGGCAGGTCCTCACTCAGTTGTAGGGTCGCCGTGCCGAAACGCGCTGACAAGCCGCGGGTTTGGCTCTCGGCCAGCACGATCGCGGTCAGCGAGGCCGGCGGGTTCCAACCCGCCTTTTCCGCGCTGGCCCGCAACGTCTCGGTCGGCTCGCCGGCGAGCAGCTGCTGAACTAGGCGGTCAAGGTAGCGTTGCCGCACCCGGCCGCTGGTGGCCAACTCGTCGGCGTGGCCGGACACACTGGAGGCCGACAGCTCGTCGATGAACGCGAACACCAGCTCGGCGAACCGGGCGATGGTGTCGGCGGTCAGACCCGCGCCCACAGCGGTGGCCGACAGTTCCTGCCAGGCCACCCGAGCACCGACCCGGTATGCCGACAGCAACGCGTCGATGGAGCGACCTTGGCGGGCCTCGCCGCGGCCCAACCCGTACGCGCCGTCGAGCGCGGGCGACAGGGTCGCGGCCGGATCGGAATTTTGCGCCTGCACGGCCAGTCGCAGGAAGGCGCCGAGCGCCATCTGCACGGCGTTCTCGATGTTCTGCCCCATTCGCCCGCTGAAGGCGTCGGTGTAGCTGGGCACCTCGACGGTCACTGCGGCGACCGTGCGCTCGGCCATCCTCGGGAGCACGGCCTGTAGGGCGGCGGCCACGTCGTCGGCCAGCTCCAAACCGGTGAAACGCAGCGCGGATTCTGACAAATCTGTTCCTTACGCACAAAACGCCCGTATTTATTCACACCATACAGCCAAGACTTATACGTCGTGCTCATCCAGAGTAGAGATATGACAACAACAGCACCCCGACCTACCGCCGTCGGCGCGTTGCGGGACCGGGTCATCAAACTTGCCGAGCGGCTCACCACGCCGCTGGTTCCGTCCGACTACCTCGACGTCATCGATCCACTGCGCTCGCAAAGCGACCTGCGCGGGCGGGTCGTCGCGATCCATCCTGAGACCCGCGACGCGGTCAGCGTGGTGATCAAGCCGGGACGCACCTGGCGCACTCACGTCCCCGGGCAGTACGTCCGCATCGGGGTCGACGTCGACGGGGTTCGGCAGTGGCGGGCCTACTCGCTGACCTCGAGCACTCGGCGACGGGCCAACGACCACATCGCCATCACCGTCAAGGCGATCCCCGGCGGGGTCGTCAGCAATTACCTGGTCCGGCGAGTCACCGTTGGCACGGTCGTACGACTCGACCAGGCCGCCGGCGACTTCACCCTTGATGGCACACAGCCGCCGAGGATTTTGTTCCTCACTGCGGGTAGCGGTATCACCCCGGTGATGGGCATGCTGCGCAATATGGCCGCTGGGGAGTCCGACGTGGTGGTGGTGCACTCTGCGCCGACCGCCGAGGATGTCATCTTCGGTGGCGAACTGCGGATGATGGCCAAACAGAGTCGAATTCGGTTGCTGGAGAGACACACTGACGTCGATGGAAAGCTCGATGTCGCTGACCTCGGCCACTTGGTCGAGGACGTCGCCGAGCGGCAGACGTGGGCGTGTGGTCCCGCTGGAATGCTCGACTCGCTGCAGGCGCGTTGGAATGCCGAGGGCATCGGTGACCGTCTGCACGTGGAACGATTTCGGCCCACCGTGATCGCGGCCGGCGACGGTGGCACCGTGCAGTTCACGAAGTCCGGGACAGTCGTCGATGCCGACGGTTCGCAGACTCTGCTCGATGCCGGCGAGGCCGCCGGCGTCCTGATGCCGTCGGGCTGCCGGATGGGCATCTGCTTTGGCTGCGTCGTCCCGCTGCGCCAAGGCGCCGTGCGCGACCTGCGTACCGGTGACCTCACCACCGCGGCACCCGGCGACGACGTCGCCATCCAGACCTGTGTGTCCGCCGCGGCGGGCGCCTGCGATATCGATCTCTGAGACTTCAACACTTCGACAACAGGAGAACTGACATGACCACTCTGCAACGCAAGGCCGACAACCCGATCGCCCACCTGAGCCACGAGGACATCGAGAACCTTGGCGCCGAGCTCGACGCCATCCGTGCGCAGGTGATCGCCAGCCGCGGCGAGCGCGACGCCGCATATATCCGCAAGGTCATCGACGGCCAACGCAAGCTCGAGCTCGCCAGCCGTGCCGTGCTGCTCTTCTCGCTATTCCCGCCGGCCTGGATCGCAGGGACCGCCGGCCTGACCGTCGCCAAGATCGTCGAAAACATGGAGATCGGGCACAACGTCATGCACGGTCAATGGGACTGGATGCGGGACAACAAGATTCACTCGACCACCTGGGAGTGGGACAGCGCCTCCCCCTCGGCGATGTGGAAGCACTCGCACAACGAGCTGCACCACACCTACACCAACGTGCTCGGCAAGGACCAGGACCTGGGCTACGGCATCATGCGGGTCGACGAGGACCAGCGCTGGAAGCTGTTCTACCTCGCCCAGCCGCTGACCAACTTCGTCAACGCCTGCATTTTCCAGTACGGCATCGCCGGCTACGACCTACAGATCGGCCGGTACCTGAAGGGCAAGACCGACAAGGACATATTCCGCCGTCAGGCCAAGGACGTACTGCTGAAAATCGGACGGCAGATGCGCAAGGACTACGTCCTGCACCCGCTGCTGTCGGGGCCATCGGCGCCCGCGACGTTCACCGCGAACCTCGCCGCCAACCTCCTGCGCAACCTGTGGACACACTCGGTGATCATGTGCGGCCACTTCCCCGAGGGTGTGCAAACCTACGAGAAAACGTCGATCGAGGGCGAGACCCGCGGCCAGTGGTACCTGCGCCAGATGCTGGGCTCGGCCAACATTTCCGGCAGCCCGACGATGCACTTCATGACGGGCAACCTGTCGTTCCAGATCGAGCACCACCTGTTTCCCGATCTGCCCAGCAACCGGTATCACGAGATCGCGCCCAAGGTGCAGGAGCTCTTCGAACGCTACGGACTTGACTACGTCAACGGTCCGCTGCCCAAGCAGGTCGCCTCGGCGTGGAAGAAAGTTTTCCGTCTTTCTCTCCCGAATGACTTCGCGCGCAAGGCCACCGCGGCCATCAGCCCAACCAACGTGACACGGGCGGTGTTCGGAAGCCCGACACCCACGGCATTCGCCGCCTGAGCCGGCGGCGGTTACCAGCTGTTGCGGGTTGAGTAATCGGTAGGGCCAACACTTTTTTGATGATGAGACGACCCTGGCATGAGGCCGGGGACAAGGTGGACGCTCGAAGGCCCGGGGGCGGGATTGATGATTCTCGACTTTTCCGGGTCGAAAGTGAATAGCATTTGGTTGCTAGAACAGCAAAACGAGTGAGTGGCAAGAGGCATCACGACAATGAAAGTCAAGATCGTCGCCGTCATCCCGATCTGCACCGTTGTCATAACGGCTCTCGGCACCATTGCTGGCTTTGCCGCGCGCGCAGACGATTTGGGGAACGCCATATACAGCGGCGTCAACCGGCTTCGCCAGACATGCGGGGTGATCGGCGACGACCCGGATTTGACGGTAGCAGCGCAGCGGCACGCCGACGACATGCTCAAGAACGGTTTGGGCGGCCACATCGGTTCGGACGGCTCTTCACCGCAGGCGCGTATCGCGGATACGGGCTACACCAGGACCGGCTACACGGGTGAGATCGTCTACTGGGGCACTGGATCCGCTGCTACTCCGAACGCAGCGTTCGACCGTTGGATGGAAAGTCCTGCACATCGAGCGATCATCTTGAACTGCGCATTCACCGTAGGCGGCTTTGCAGTAGCCTCGGACGGCAACAAGATGACCGCCGTCGGTGACTTCGCGGGTCGTTAAGACCGAAGCCGGGCCACGCTGTTTTCCGATCACCATCGCCTTCGCAGCAAGAGACACTCACGGCGAGGCCCTTCACGACCATTCCTCGTAGCCGATTGTGGCCGCCGCCCGTCGGGCGTCAAGGTCGGTTCTGCTCGCTTCGCTGCGGGGACTCCACTTCGACTCTCTCCTCGCCACGGCGCAGAGCGGCAAGGAACGAGGAATGGAGATGATCGCCGTGAATGACCGTTCCATGTGCAATCGGACTGTTGTCGCCCAACACCGGTGGAACCGGCGGGAATAATCCTGTACCGCATGACCTTCCGCTGGCGGGCCTCCAGGTATTGCTGAAATCGTCGGGTCAACTGCGCTTCTTTCTGAAACACTATACCGCTGAACAACGAGCAATGATCAAAACCTGTGGATGAGCCTCGGCGAGGTGGCGTGAAAGTGGGCGCACCCTCCCGGGGATGATCT